>CACFPX010000018.1:0-46588 GCA_902568205.1 K189A clade bacterium
GATTCAATATCGCCGTCGCACATCCCAAATTATTTCGATATCGGCGGCGAGTCCACTCGTCCTGGCGCAAAAACGCTCACGACCAGCGAAGAGTGGGCTCGACTTGAGAAAATCCTTCTCTCATTCGACACTCAATCTTGGTTCCGTCCAAAAGTAAGTCTCGACACTCGTAATGCACAGACAGCCGCAAGAGCAATAGATCTTGGTATTGATCTTATTAACGATGTTAGCGGCCTAGGAGATCCTGAGATGCTAGAGGTAATAAAATCGGGAGACGTAGACGTTGTTGTAATGCACAATCTAGGCATCCCTGCGAACCCAAAACAGACAATCCCGGATAAAGAAAATCCTGTTGAAGCCGTTACACGCTTTTTTAGCGAAAAGTTAGAAACGCTAGACAAGGAAGGTATCAGCAAAGCGCGAGTTCTAATTGACCCGGGTATCGGCTTCGGGAAGACTGCTAATCATTCCTGGCAATTACTCCAAAATATAGATCAACTGAACCACCTGGGTGTCAGACTCATGGTGGGACACAGCAGAAAATCTTTCTTAAAAGAGATCACCGCCGCTGAGCCTGAAGACAGAGACGTACACACCATCGCTATCTCCCAACAACTGGAGGGGAAAGGGGTCGACGTCATCAGAGTACACAACCTTGAGGCTCATTTTCATTTTCTAGAAAGCGTCTGGCGCATGACCAGCCAATAATTTTTAGCTTGGAACCAAAGACAACAGTCTCTTAGTTGCGAGCAAAAGTAGGGACTTACACAACAGCTGAAGACCACTGCCTGCCCACCAAAAAACAACCGCAGGGGGAGTAAATACCAAAATCTTGTAGAGTCGTCCCAGACTAACTACTAGGAAGTAATCCAAGAATCTCAGCTGCGTTAGTGGACAAAACTCTTACCAGCACCAAAATTACTTTTATTTTCTACCAAATAAATACTCCTTTTCCGAAAGTTTGAACAATCAAATATGAAAATGTTATGTTGTAACATAATTGAGTAGAAGGTGATTTAAAGTGGAAAGTGCAGAAGTAGCTAAGCTTCCTGTAACTGTTCTCTCGGGTTTTCTTGGGGCAGGAAAAACAACAGTTCTAAGTAATATCTTAAACAACCGAGACAACAAAAAGGTAGCTGTCATTGTTAATGACATGAGCGAGATTAATATCGACTCGGCAATTGTGCAGAACGAGGTTTCTTTAAATCGCAGCGAAGAAAAGCTTGTCGAAATGAGTAACGGGTGCATTTGCTGCACACTTCGAGAAGATCTCTTAGAAGAAGTTACCAAACTTGCTAAAGAGGGACGTTTTGACTACTTGGTAATCGAGTCTACCGGCATTTCAGAACCCCTACCAGTAGCTGAAACATTTACTTTTGCTGACGAAGATGGTGTTTCACTGTCTGATGTTGCAAAACTGGATACAATGGTCACCGTAGTGGACGCGGTTAATTTTCTAAAGGATTACGAAGAAGCAAAGTATCTTCAAGAAACAGGTGAATCGCTAGGCGAAGATGACGACCGCAGTGTCGCAGACCTACTCGTTGATCAGATAGAGTTTGCCGACCTTATTCTTCTCAGCAAAACTGATTTAGTAAGTCCCTCTGACAAAGAACGGCTCACCGCAATCCTAAAAGCGCTTAATACTGACGCAAAAATAATTCCAATCGAGCACGGTAAGGTCGATATAGATGAAGTGCTGAACACTGGGCTATTCGATTTTGAAAAAGCGCAGCAAGCACCTGGATGGCTCAAGGAAATGCGAGGCGAACACGTTCCCGAAACCGAAGAATACGGAATCGGCAGTTTTAGTTACGAGGCACGAAGACCTTTTAATCCTGAAAAATTTTATCAATTTCTCCACACCACGGAAAAATTTGGAAAACTATTGCGATCCAAAGGCTACTTCTGGCTGGCGACACGCCCGCAACTTGCAGGTCAATGGAGTCAGGCTGGCGGCATTGCTTCTTATGGATTCGCAGGCATGTTCTGGAAAGCCATCCCCGAGAAAGATTGGCCCGACGATGAGGATTATCTTGCTTCTATCAAAAAGCAATGGGTGGAACCTTTCGGCGACATGCGACAAGAACTGGTCTTTATCGGTCAGGGTTTAGATCAAAGCAAAATGATCGAGGCACTCGATGAATGCCTTTTGAGCGAAGAAGAGGTACTCAAGGGCAAATCCTATTGGTCGACACTGTCAGATCCGTTCCCAGCTTGGAACCAGGCATGAGCGTTTTGAGTTCGTGGCTGATTGCTAGAGCTGAGGCTCTATGTCGTCAAACCATACTTGCCGACCCACGGCTTCTCAAAAAAAAGGCGGTCTGATGCAACTAGTGGAGAGCAATCAACTTAGTGACCTTAAGATGATCTATTCAGATGACGTAGAACTTGTCAGCATCGCCAGAACAAATTCCACAATCGTTCAAGAACTATCACAACGATTGCTAGAGCTAAGAACCCCATTAAAATTACAATGGAAACAGACTCTCAAAGATCGCGAAACAGCGGATTCCCAACTGCCAGAATCCATAGACATTGAGCTTCGCAGGATGCTGGTTGATCTGATAGGAGAGAGTTGCGAGATATTCGGCGAACTGATGGGGTGCTCTCAAATCGGAGTTAGGTTAGCAACCTTGAGATCCCCTATGTGCCCTCGATTCCACGTGGACCAGATTCCCTGTCGTATGATTATTACGATGATTGGTACTGGTACCGAGTGGATCCCTAATAAGGGAGTCAATTGGTCAGATTTTTCCGATCTTTCAAATGATAAAGCACCTCTAAACGATTCAGGAAAGATTCAACAATTAGAAACAGGAAACTGGTCTATTTTAAAGGGGGGCGCTTGGGCCAGGGGTTATCAGGGTTTAGTTCACCGATCACCTCATGATTACTCGGAAAGGCTTCTCCTCTCTCTAGATCCGATTTTCGAGTAATTTATTAAACCCAAGAGTAGGAACCCACGTATAATCGGCAACAACCAATCTCTTAAACACCGCAACCAAAATTTCGGAACAAGTAAACACAGTCATAGTCATGAATTATCTATCAAGAATCACCTTAGCGATCGCTCTTCTTCTTTTTTCACAACTGAATGCACACGATAAATGGGAGGCTGTAGAGTATTCGCGGGAAGCCGCACATGCCCCGACTCCTTTGCCAGACCGCGTCGTCCTAACCTGGGAGGGCGCCCCCTCAACAACTCAGTCAGTCACCTGGCGCACAGATGTATCTGTCAAAAAAGGGATCGCACAGCTGGCAATCGCCAACTCAAACGGTAGAACGTTGGAAACTGAGGCTTTCGAAGCAAACACCTCGTATTTTAAAAGCGATATCAATGAAGCTCACTACCACACCGCCACATTTACGAAACTGACACCCGATACGCTTTACACTTATCGCGTAGGAGACGGCGTTAACTGGACTGAGTACTATCATTTTAAGACCGCGAGCGACCGCGCTCGACCTTTCAGCTTCATTTACTTTGGAGACGCACAAAACGAAGTACGGACTCACTGGTCAAGGGTCTTTAGAGAAGCCTTTAGGGATGCTCCTAGGGCAGCGTTTACACTGCATGCTGGAGACCTTGTAGACAACAATGATTGGGACTCCGAATGGGGCGAATGGCACCAAGGGCCGGATTGGGTTAATGGAACTCTCCCGGTAATGGCAACTCCCGGAAATCACGAATATCGTCGTGTTGACGCTGGCTCTCGATCGGAACGCTTTTGGAAGACCAGTGATGGTCAGACTATTGAAGTCGACATGACCTCGTTCAAGCCAGTATCAAAAGAGAACGGCACAACCTATAAGATTTCTTTCGTCGGCCCAAAGGGTAATGACACCTACCTAGAAATAAACGACGGAGGCAACATCATCACCGTCGATGAAGGAGTAGAAAAAATAACCGGTCACAAAAGAGACGAACTGTTAGGAACTAGCTTCTATGCGGCCCCGCTCTATGACAAACAGCGCGAACCTGGAAAGCCAGCCCTCAGCACACACTGGCGGCCACAATTTGCTTTCCCAATTCAGAATGTACCGAGCGACAATCTCAGAGAGACAGTCTATTTCATCGACTATCAGGGCGTGCGCTTTATCTCGCTTGATTCAAACGCTGAAACCGAGTTGCAGGTACCTTGGCTTCTAAAGGCACTCGAAGAAAATCCCAACCGGTGGACAATATTAACTTTCCACCATCCAATTTTTTCGCCAGGATCAGATCGCGACAACAAAGACCTCAGAGAGCTATGGAAGCCGATCCTGGATGAGTTCAAAGTCGACTTAGTTCTCAGCGGTCACGATCACACTTACGCGCGTACTGGAAAGATAGATACTCTAGCATTAACTAATGTCCCTGAAGGCTATCAGCAGGCTTATGATCCTGAAATTGGGACCGTCTATGTTGTTTCCGTGAGTGGCCCAAAAATGTACCCCATCACCAAGGGAGGCTACGCCAAGAGAGTTGCCGAAAATACACAGCTTTATCAAATCATACACATTGATGATCTTAATTTGAGGTACGAGGCTTACGAGGCGACAGGAGATCTTTACGATACTTTTACTTTAAGAAAAAGAGAGGGATTGCCTAACCTTCTTGTCGAAGCATTACCACCTGAAAATCGGCGTTGAGACCTCTGGAGATCTTGTTGCTGCTTAATTTCTCAATTTCCAAAAGAGCATTGCAAAAGATTCCTATTTCGTAGCAACTTTAATGTACTCTTTGCACCGGACAGGTAATTTCATTGAGTAGGACTTAGGAATGGAAGGCTTTTCGCAAGCAGCAGACAATAACAAGACGCCGATTCTTAATACTTTTAGTGAATGGCTTTCAAATGATGAACTCGTGCTTGAGATAGGTAGCGGCTCAGGCCAACATGCGATCCACATCGCGAAAGCCCTTCAGAAAATCCGATGGCAGCCCACTGAGCACCCTAGCGCGCTGCAACCCCTTATGAACAATATTTCTAGTTTCGGCAGCTCAAACATCCTAGCACCCGAAAGCCTTGATCTCACTGCAGTAGAATGGCCCACCGAGTCAGTAGATTGCGTCTATTCTGCCAACGTTATTCATATAATTGACGAAACTTTAGGAAGAAGACTCATTGAGACTGCTGCCGAAAGCCTTAGAGCCGGCGGATTGCTTGCCTTGTACGGACCATTTAAATATCAAGGAGACTTCACGACCACCTCGAACGCCGAATTTGATGACTGGTTAAAAGACAGAAACTCAAGCAGCGGTATCCGAGATTTTGAATGGGTAATGAGACTCGCCCAAGACTCAGGTTTAACATTTATGGAAGACCGTTCGATGCCCGCGAACAATCAGTTTCTGGCATTTCGACGCTTGTAAAAAAACCGCCAACAATCAGCTGGGCTTCACTAGTAGATTTGTGGAAAACCCTCGTGCCTAAATGGACTGCCGTCCTGCTGGACACTGACTTGATTCAGAGGATGACCATTTTTACCAGTTCGTTTAGCGCCAGGGCGCGAGGTTACTACCGCATCATCGCCAAAAAAACGGAGAGAGAGTGTGCGCCTGGTTTCGCTCTGATGAGTAGGACCGCCTCCATGCAAAGTGCTCGGATGAAATACGACCACGTCGCCTGGCTCAACAGGAAAGGTAACCAGATCAAAATCATCCCTCCTAGACTCTATGTCTGGCAGCAGAGGGTAAGCAGGATCATTGTATAACCCGCGAGTGTCGTCATTAGGATCGAAAGCGGAGCCATCATAAAGAACGCCACGGTGCGATTTTCTGACGAATTCTAATGATCTCTGTTCATCGAGTGAATCAAAGGAAATCCACAGCACAGCGAGATCATTACCTCGTACTGGCAGGTAGGGAGTATCCTGATGCCAAGGAGTTCTTCTAGTATCTCCTCCATATTTTTTGAACACCTGCTCATACATAAACCAAGCATGATCACCCGAAAACAACTTCCGAATAATAGCCACAATATCCGGGTGTCTTATTAGGGTCTCATAGACGGGAAAGGCTTCTGGATTGGCAAGATCTTGATAAAAGGTGCCCGGATTTTTGCTCGGTATGTTCCCTGCCCCGGGACCGGGATAGTCCAGGCTCCACTGGTATGCTTCTCTTGCAAGCTGCAAAGACTCATTCGTCAATGCTCCAGGCCAATAAATCACACCGTCATCATAGAATCTTTCGCGCATCGATTTAGTCTAGACCCTTTTAAAAAACCGATCAAAGAACCTCAATTAAAGACTATTCGAAAAAATGAGGTTATAAGTCTTTACGAGATATATTGGTGAAGGTCCTAATTTAACTTAAAGTTAAGCTCATTAAGTCGAATTTGGAAAACCAATGAAAATAAACATTATCCTTATAACCAGCTTGTTGGCTGTTTGCCTTTCTACAAACGCGGCCCATCATGAACAAAACTCAGCCTCCCAGAATATCGCAGCTGCCTCCAAATTCATGGAAACACTTCTGACCGACAGAGAGACTGCCGACTCGCTGTTACATCCAGATTTTGATTTCTTATTTATGGGAATTTCCCCTCACCTCTCGAATGTTCCTTACAACAAGGAAACCTACTGGTCAATCTGGATGGACGAGGTGATAGCACCCTTGGTACCCGATGGTTTTAAAAAAGTGGAAGTCGTAGATGCGATTGGCGATAAAAAAGGTGTCGCTCTCATGGTTGAGGGAGATGCCGATGGTATCAACGGAAGATACAACAACAATTACGTATTTATTTTCAAATTTAAGGAAGGAAAGATCATCTCCTTGAGAGAATATACGAGCGACTTGATGGTAGAAACTCGTCTTTACAAACAAAAACTTTCACCAGACCAATAACAGCTTCAACAAACCAGTAGAGCCATCTCATCGTGAGTCGAGCATTTCTGTTCACCTCCTTGATTGAGGGTCATGACCATATTCTATAGAGTAGGTAGACCTTCTTCTCTCGGCGAAAAAAATAGGAGAGTTAAACTTTTGGTTTCTATTCTTGTTACGAGTCCATGACTTTTATAAAACTGACGTGGTGCTCAGGGAATACTAAGGAGATAACAGTGAAAAAAAATTATCACATAGTGAACTATTTCCAGCTTAACGCGCGCATCCTTCTCGCCATTTTTGCGCTGAGCCTTAATCATTTAGCCGCGGCAAATGAAGAGCATGCCGCCAACTGGGGACCAAAAGTAGGCACCACTGCTCCGATGCTAGAAGCTGAAGATCAAGCGGGAAAAACTCAGACACTAACTAGCTTGAAAGGCCCAAAGGGCCTGTTGGTTGTTTTCAACAGATCAGTCGACTGGTGACCATTCTGCATGCGTCAGTTCGTGAAACTGAATGACATTCAAAACAAATTCGAAGAGCTTGGGATCGCCGTCGCCGGGATGACCTATGACGCGCCTGAAGCCATTCAGAAATTTCATAAAAGATGGGGCATTAAATATCCTCTCCTGCGCGATGTTGACGCGCAACACGTCGATGCGTGGGGAATTCGAAACCAAGAATATCCTGATGGAAATTTTGCAGGAATACCTAACCCGGGTGTTGCCCTCCTCTCTTCCGAGGGAAAGATTCTAGCGAAGTTTGCAGAGCCCGGTTACCGAGGAAGACCTGACTGGTCGAGCGTCTTATCATCAGTCGAGTCAATCGTTGGCGCAGAGTAGGCGTTTATTTTGCAGCTCTAGAGATGAGTAAAGCTCGAAAAAGAATAAGCTGGGCCCTGATTATCCTTCTAGGATTAATAAATGGAATCCTTGAAGATCTTCTGTTTATCTCAGTTCTCGTGCCGAATATGCCCGCGAGCCTTGATCTTACTGGGGATTTATTCTGGATTTTCACGGTCCCGCTCGCACAGGTTATGGCGCTGGCTTTGTCGGGCACGGCAGCCTGGTTTTTAGGTATACAACACATGCCCCAACTTATTACCTTTTGGACATGTTGGATTTTGGCGCGGACTACTTTTCTCTCCTTAGTGAATAATCCCGTAGAAGACATTTTCATATATCTTTTATGGATCACTTTCTGGTGCGCACTGATCGGTTTAGCAGGCTTTTTTAAAAGACCCAAAGCAATCTAATTTAGCAACCACAGATCTCCACGTCAGAGTACGTCCACAACCTTAAAGCATTCGCACTGAGGGTTGACACGCCGGACAAGAATAAAACCGTCGGCCATTTGTTTCCGATCGGACGATTTTTTCACCGCACTCGTAGCAAGGCAATCCCGCCCTTGCGAAAATAGCGAACCGATACTTTGACCGACTTAAGCCTTGCTCTTTTAGTATCGACACCCGCGAAAGATCATTGGTCACCCCGGCCGTCAAAAAAGCCTGTCCAGTTACACGAAGAATGTCCTTTGAAAGGGATCGCTTTTTGTTTGCAGGCAGATCCTTAGGCCTGTCAAAGGGGCTAAGCCGAGACACATGTAATATCTCTGATCGAAGATAATTACCGATACCGGCAACGAAATGTTGATCTAAAAGTAACGAACCCAACGAGCGCCCTTCGAATCTCGAAGAGGTTAATTGCTGATAAACATGTTCCCAATTAGTTTCCTCGGCAAGCGCATCTGGTCCTAGCTTGATCAGGTAAGGGTGATCCTCCAACTCTTCAGGTTGAAGGAGTTCAATACTGGATGCGCTATACAAGAATGCGCTGTGCCTTAAGGTTGAAATAACTAACCTCTGAGTGCGATTAGTCTTAGGTGTCTTGCCTTTTCGCACAATGAGTCACTTCCCATACAGTTGATTGTGAGAATAAAGCGTCAAGCCAGATTCAAAAAAAATGAGAAGCGCTTTACCTTTACTATCGATTTTCGTGATGTTCTGAACTCTAAGTTGATCGTTAAACCGATCTAGATCCCTGTAACTAAATCGGAGCTCCTCAAGCGGTTGGTTGGTCAGCACTTTATCTAGCCTAGTCGCTAGCCTTTTAATTTCCGGTCCCTCTGGCACTTCAGATCTCTTTTGAAGTTTCTTGAATGATTAGGACGTCTAACCGTTATTACAAGACTTTAAAAAAAGCAAAAAGGACGCATATCTAGTCAGGACGTGAGGTTTCCCAACCTTTATAACAACCAAGGTCAAATAAACCATGACAGAAATTCGAAAAGCCTTTGCCATCGTATTGGTTTTTGTGATTTTGTTCTTCTGGTTAGGCCTTGTAGCTGCAACAGAGATAGACTCCAGGTCCAATTCCGACAAAAACAGCAGCAAAGAGATCCTCTTTGACGTGTTTCTTGGAAAAAAGAGAATTGGAGAACATTCATTTCTGTTTGCTCCCAGTTCTAACGGTATAAAAGTTCAATCGAGAGCTTCATTTGACTATCGTTTATTTAACATCTCACTCTATAACTATGAACACTTTTCTGAAGAGTACTATGACTCAGAAAACTGTCTCGAAAAAATAAACAGTTCAACTCTAACTGAAACTAAGATTCGGGGTTCAGTCAAACAAAAAATAGCAGGTGAAAGGAAAGACAACGGGTTTTTAATCAAGGGACCAAACGAGGAGCAATTAGACAAAAATTGTGTCATGTCTTTCGCCTATTGGAACCCCGAAATCCTTGAACAAACCTCCTTGCTCAACGCGCAGACGGGCAAAGAGATAAAGATCGCAGTGCGCGAGCTACCGGCAATCGAGTCTGGAGCGAAATATTCACTGGAGGGAGAAAACCTCAACATCGAAGTCCAATACTCAGAAGAAGGTTCTTGGATTTCACTGAAGTCAAAAGTAGGCAAAGGAAGAGACCTGAAGTACGTTCTCTCCAGTGAGAACATAATCTCTGGTCCGTCATCCCTCTAAGCTGCTCCGCAAGGTCGAACTCATTGCCGCTAACCGCCCTTCTCACTAACTGCAAAAGCTTACCTAAATAACCCGATTTCCAATGCTTGGCTTCAATTCCGCCAGTCCTTTCCAGCAGCTCTCTTTCTCAAGCGTTCTGTTTGCCAAGCGGGTAATTTAACCCGCGTATCGAAATCCTGATCAGGGTCAAAGTCGTCAGAGTATTCGACCGGTAGTCGCTTTAGTTTTTCTAAAATCTTTTTGTACTTTTCTTTAAGAGACAATTTTTTACTTCTTTCCTTAACCTACTCTGATCTTACAAGAAAACCACACACCAGGATCTTCAGAATCCAACTTAGTGCCGAATTTGAAATAAAACTCTTACTTATTAAGACTGTTTCTTTTCATGGTTAGATCAACTTTAGGTGTTTGACTAAAACAGAAAGTATTTGATCTACTTATAGCAAACACAAAATATATTGAGGCTTTAAACAATGTCAAAAATAAAAATCACCATAGTTTCACTCTTCTTTATCGCACTACCCTTCACGACACTCTCAGCGGACACCGAAAAAACAGTAATCGGTGCTGTTGAAATGCCTGAAGTGCAAAACAGCGACGCCTTCAAACAAATTAAGAAAAAGTTAGGCAAGTGGGAAGGAAAGATGACACAAAGTTTAACTGGGGAGGTCATCGACGTCTCGTATGAATGGAAACTGACCTCGGGGGGAAACACAATAACCGAAACTATCGTTGAAGACGGAGTCGAAATGCTCACGACCTATAGCGATGACGATAGTCAGCTAGTGGTAAAACATTATTGCGCGCTGGGTACTCAACCAGTTTTTAAAGTGTCGCAGGCCTCAGATAGCGTCGTACAACTAACACTGGACCAATCTCGCGTTAATTTGCATTCCGAACACCATAGCTTCGTCACTGGTATGAAGTGGACAACGAACCCTTCCAATCCTGCAACTATGACTTTCGAAAATACGGTCATGATTGACGGCGAGCTAACGGACAACATTGCTCAAATCAAAAGGGTAAACTAGCCTAGCCTTGAACTATGATCACACTTTCGAGGCTCTCACCGATCAAAGCGACATCTCGAATCAAAAACGCCCTAACAGGCTCTTGATCCTTGTTCTCAACAACTAACAAAAGGAGTTTTCAATGCGCTACGCGATCCTGATCACAGCACTTTTTCTCATCTCATTCACCCAATTCGCGACTGGAGATGATCACCCCACAATCACCATTCCCTCTGAATCTCTTTCAGTGAAGGGCGAGGTAACCAATTTAGAACTCACAGATACGGGTGGTGTCATCTCTGTAAAGGCAATCGCTGGAAAATATGGGCTCGTG
This sequence comes from K189A clade bacterium, assembly GCA_902568205.1. Classification (GTDB taxonomy): domain Bacteria; phylum Pseudomonadota; class Gammaproteobacteria; order Pseudomonadales; family Azotimanducaceae; genus UBA4421. Next base: position 11,134 of record CACFPX010000018.1, read on the forward strand.
TTCATCACCTATAACATGAGTACAAATCCTAATTCTAAAACACAAGGCACTTTCACCGGTCGTGGCATGGGCATTGACGACACAGGAAACAGAGAGTTTGCTCAACGACGAGGAGTATGGACGAGAGAGGGCACTCTGCTAACCCTTCATTCACTCGACGATTTGACAGACGGCACTCAAAATCTCTGTAAATCTGAGCTCAACCTCTCTAGCGGAGAGTTTGAGATGACATTCTATCCAATGTAAACCGCTGGCCTTACCCGGCTCAGCAAAACGCTGAGCCGGGTAAGCACTCGCTACCGTTTTTACCAAGGATCAATTGAACGTTCAAAAGCAGGCGCTATAAATCTCTTAGCAATGGAACGACCTCTTCGGCAAACAAACTCAGGCTACTATTCGCCATATCGACATCAACGCCAGGCCAAATCGGGAAAAAGAAATATCGCTCGTAAGGCGCGGCCAGAAATTCATTTTTTATTAGCTGCGCAATCTCTTCAGGGGTACCCACGCGATAAATACCTCGGGCCTCCAGATCCGGTATATCTTTAGGTGGTTCCCCAAAAATCGACTCGCCTGCCTCAGAGAACCAACTGGCGTATAACCTTATCTGATAAAGCGCATGTTCAGACAATTTAGCCCAATCCTTTGCAGGTTCTCGGGAACAAAAAATAAAACGTCCAGCCGAAGCGATTCTCGGATTCTCAAAGTCTTTACCATATTCTTTTAGCGCTTCTACGTAGGCCGCCCTACCTTCCGGACCTCCTCCAAGCAGACCATCACCGATTCGCGCGGCGCGCTTTATGGCCTCACCTAAGTGAGCACCAATCCAAAAAGGAATTCCTGTTTCGTTAGCAGGTTTTGGCGTGCACCGAACCCCCTTAAAATTAAAGTGTTTCCCGATGTAGTCGAATTCGGTCTCGCTCCAACACAGTCGTATTATTTCGAATGCCTCCTCCGTAATGCTACCTCTCAATCGGCGATTAACGCCAAAAGTCTCGAATTCCTCTCGTCTATACCCGACAGCCGCCCCGAACATAAACCTGCCATCTGATATGTTGTCTACCACAGCACAATCTTCAGCAATTCTTATTGGGTGATGAAAGGGCATCAGCAAGATATTGGTTCCCACATTAATCCGGTCTGTTTGCGCGGCAACGGCGCCAGCAAATGGAAGTAGCGATGGCAAATAACCGTCATCTACGAAGTGGTGCTCGGACAGCCAGACATCATCTAGTCCTAGTTGTTCGGCTAATCTGATTTGCTCGAGAGTCTGCCTATAGAGTTCCGGTGTGCGCCTGCCCGAATTTATAGGGTTTCTCAAATCATAATGAACGCCAAATTTCATCGACCAGCACTCTGAATGAAGCCCTTCCAAAATGATGACGCAGACATGCGATGTGCTCCGAAAAAGTTGGTCTAAAAATAGCTAATAAACAACCATGCAGCGAACTTCTATGCTCCATCGGTCTGCCGCGTCTTCCGGTGTTTCGGGATCATCGAAGGCGCTATGAAAGCTAAAGGTACAGGGACCGTCTCCTTGACGATCCGATTGCTCGCCATTACTGGTAGCCAGAAGACCAGCAGAATCCCATTGCTTTATTAACAGCGCTTCACTTCGCATCATGGCCGGATAACTATAAAACGTATGTCGCTCGGCGTGTTTAGCCCAATAATTTTCTCCCACCCTATCAGGCATGTGGATCTCAAATACAACAAGATCCTCGGGCTCAACACTCTGGCCGTCACAAAGTGCCAGCGGATGAGTCGAGACTGGGGTGGATTCTATATTCCTCCATAGGTTGATGATCGCAAACCGACCGTCTTTGGACAAAGCGCGCTCAGCGACCTCTTCCGGAATCAAACTCTGCCCCTTCGGAATATGATCTCTTAAAGTATCATTAACGCTAGGCCGCTGAGTGAGTTGCAGGAGCCTTTCCCGAGAAGAACGCAATGTGTAATCACCATGAACAATGTGGGCCGGTCCTTGCACGTCCTGTCCACCTTTGACCTGGCGCTTCTCTCTCAACCCCCCAGCAGATCGAATGTTATGATCAAACGCCCAAACTTCCGCTCCCGTCGCTTCTCCTACTATTCTTTCGCAGTCTTGATAGTAGCCTCCTATTACGTCCTGATGATCCAAAAAGTCATAATCCTTTACAGGGGATTCGATAAGTTCAAACCCATTTTTATGAAGCGTCATCGATTCCGATCGGGGAAGCTCCCTGGCGTTGTTTACCGAGAGCTCAAAGGGCTCCGTTGAAACGCCCTCACTTTCCACAAAATTACCTCGATCGTCCCGAGTCATTCGCACCAAATCATTTCTATACAGAGACGATTCAGTGTCACTTGTTAGAAAATGGAAAACACCCGTCATTCCAGCCATACTTTCTGCAACGGTCATTGGGAACTTTGCTCTCTGTTTAAGGACATTGGATCATCCGAAAACCAAAGCGCATTGATCCGATCCACGTAAGTTACAAGATTATTTTGATTCAACGCAGCATCCTTTAGAAGAGAAGTATACGGAGCATTCATAATCTGCCACAAAAAAGCATAGGTCGTAGCATCTACAGACGTCGCTTCCTCACCAAGAAAGTATGACTGATCGCCCAATAATACAGAAAGAGCATCTATATCCTCTTTGGCCCGCGAATCAAGTTCTTCGTCAGTAAAAGCACCCACTCCATGCTCTACGCATTTGCGTCGACTCTCATCTCTAGCACCTTCATAACTCGTCTGATCTAGGTCCTTGAGCATCCCTGGAGTGTCCCAATAGGGATTTTCTGGAGACCACCAACGTTCTCGAGCCATGACCCACCAGATATGTTCCTCTACCATTCGCTTAATTACGTGGCCAGTCGCTTTCTTACCCGGAGTGAGATACGAATCCAATGAATCACCGAAGTTTTCCTTCAGGTAATCAATAATAAAACTCGAATCCGCCACTATGTTACCATCGTGCTCGATATAGGGTAGTTTACCTTTCGGTGCGGTTTCAGCAAAACCCATTCCGAGGCTCCTAGTTTCGAACTCTATCTCCGCCATCCTCAGATAGGTTTCCACTTTAAGTACGAACTGACTGATGCAACCAAAATTTTCCCATGCGGGACCAAATCGAAATAATGTTACCATTGATAACCTCCCAGCGAGCTACTCAGATACTGACTCACAGTAGCAATTCTTTAGACTACCATCGCGAAAATGAAGACTAAGCATCTGCGCGTCACTTGATACTGATCCTAACCCCACAACATTTACATAAAGTCGTGTTTTGTTGACTTGAATTAACATGGGTTATCTGCCCATGAATGCTCGAATCGCGTCGATCGCCTTTGGCGCATTTCCCAAGTCGCAATGATCCACTCCTGCAATCTCTAAAAACTCCGCGTTGGGAATGTGATCTGCGAGATAACGGCCCATGCGCAAAGGAACCGCCAAATCTCCGGAAAAATGGATCACCAAAGTCGGGCATTTGATATCAGTGAGCAAGTCTCTTACGTCTAATGTCTTCATGTATTCAACTATCTGAATTATCGACCTTCTATCGGCTAATAACCTTTCAAATCCACGATATGTCTCATCATCCATAACTTGTCGCGAGATACTTGGAAAGAGTATGTCTCTTGCAACCGCCTCACCCCAATTGGTTCCCACAGAATCTAGTGCTCTTTCAGACAAGCCAATCGCATAATCTTCTGAGCGACTGAATCGGGGCGTGGTGCCAAACAAGATCAAACCCATAACTCTATCTGGATTCTCAACAGCAAACTGAACACTCATTGGGCCGCCCTCTGAGATCCCCATTAGATAAAATTTCTCACTATCCGTAGCATTCGCAACAGATTCAATATCGCGCACCCTCTCCGAGATAGTCGCCACCTTCGAGACTGGATCAGATAACCCCTGGCCTCGTTTATCAAAATTAATGATTCGCGAGAACTTAGCCAACGACTCCATGGTGTTCTTTATAGGCGGGAGGTTAGAGGAAACATGCAAATTTGAAATTATCCCTGGAGAAACCAGCAAAGTAGGTTGATCTTTCCCTTGAACGTTATACGCGATATTCACGCCATCAGACCGCGCAAACTCAATTGGGTAAGGAGAAGGAGCGCTAAGTTCTGTCAGAGATAGCGTTTTATGCTCTTGAGAAAAGCCCAAAATGCGCAACAAAAAATTTCGACCTACAGTTGCTAAAGCCCCTAATATGACTAACGCCGCGGCCATCCCACTCAACATAGCTTCGTTGTCTTGAAACCAACCCCAAAAATCCATTCTAAAATTTCGTCCTACGCATTAAGTGGCCTGTCCAAATTACCGAGTCTATATCTTAGCCCCGCATAATCTGACAACCCAAAATCTATCAATTCCCGCAAGATAGCGAAACCAGACTAAGGCATTAGAGTTTAACCAACCTTCTCTAAAGCAGGCTGACCTAAAGCTTCTCTGTAATTGTTATGAAAATGGTGGAGTGCGGGTTCATTGCGGCCGAACATTATCTCTTTAAGCTGACCATTTTCAGCTGCTCGTTGCTGCATCTCTCCCATATCGTAGTCCTCTTGTTCAATCGTACTACGAAAGACTTCGCGTGAACCCTCTAGCGTTGGGCCCGCGTCACGACCATCTGGATCATAAACATCGATCTCATCAGAATTTACTTTCTGTTCGGCCGCATAATCCATAGCAGCTTGCGAATAATAGAAACTAATCTTTGTAACTGATCGGCTAGGTCCTTCCTCATGAGGATAAATGCGAATCAACGTCGTAGTATGAGGGCCAACGACCAACTGAATATTTGGGAATAGGTGATACAACACAAAAGTACCATGATTAATCTCCCATTCTGACTCTGGCATTTGCCTCAACTTATCAATACCTCGACTTGCGGTCACAAAACGATGATGGCGGCCGAATTCCTTAAAGTGCAGATTATTTCCATAGAATATCCTGCCGAGCGTGTCCTTGTGCAATTTCGCGAAGTGGTAGGTTTCACCAAAGGTGTCGTTCGCAAACTTCCAGTTGAGCCGTTTATCAATTGTGGAACTCCCCTGGTAGAGGTGATTTTCCATACCAAAAGAATCAAGCTCAGGGCCTAATTCCCCGAGCAGCGTGTCTAAATTAATTTCACCGTCCGCCTTTGGATGCACCCAAAGTAATCCACCATGCTCAACCGCAGGTAATTCGATTAACCCATGACATGACTTATCAATAGAACCAAAGTGATCCTCATCCGGAATCGACAGTAGAGAGCCTTTGTTTGAGTAACTCCAGTGATGGAACGGACACATAAACACGGATTTTTTACCTCTTTCCTCAGAGGCCACTTTAACCGAGCGATGCCTGCAAGCGTTCAAAAAAGCGTGGAAATTACCTTCTTTATCTCGGGTAGCTAAAATCGGAGTTCCAAAATCATCGAGCGTAAAGAAAGAACCAGGTTCAGGAAGATCGCTCGTCAACCCAATTAATTGGGGATGATTCTGGAAAAACTCTTTCTTCTCGAGCGAAGCCATTTCCGGGCAGACATAGGATGTCGTGGGCATTTTATATTGAACACCAGCATCGATGTTTTTTCCTTCATCGAGCTGAGTCATCAACTCTTTTAAAATCTCTACCTGAAGCGCATGCTGCATAATTGACTCCGATTGTTAACTCTTCTCTTCAAATAGTATTCAATTTAAACGCTTTATACCACGATTGATCTGCGCCGGCGCCAACATTGGTTATGTGCACGTCCAGCAAATAAGGTTCCCCAGATGCTTGTACCTCTTTTGCACGTTTAAGCGCCTTATCAAGATCACCGGGCTCGTTCACATGCTGGCCTTCGATACCTTGTGCTTTGGCTAACAAAACGAAGTCAATCTCAGGATCTCCCAAAAATGTCTCGGGATATTTATTCATCTCGGCCATATTACCGCCCCAGCGGGCGAAGTTAGTTCTCACCGTTTGATAATTCATGTTATTCCAAACGACCGTCAAAATGGGTAAGCCATATCTCGCCATCGTCCAAAAACCAGATGAGCTATACATTACCGAACCATCACCAATGCTTAGCACCACTGGCCGATCTGGATTAGCTAATTGAGCACCGACAGCGGCACCCACTCCATATCCCAAACTGCCACCATACGCACGAACCAGACGCCATTCATCCTGCGCAAAACCAAAGGGCATCAAGTGGTCTGCAGCCATAAAATTCTCTGACACCACCGTCGTATTTTTTGCTAACACCTCTCCCATTCTATAACCCAAAAAATCAGGGTGGATCGGGTTGGCGCCTGACTCACTTGCTGCTCGGGCATTTTGAGTATCAATGCGCTCTTGTGCACTCGAAACCAATTTCGCCTTTCGACTGGACAGGTGATGAAGATTACTGTCCGCTGGATTCCATTTATTGTTGATGGCTGAAAGTCCAGATTTCACATTCGACCAAAGACTAACGTCTAGGGCAAAAGAGCCGTTCAACATCGCTGAGTCATGTCCAATACCAATTTTGAAAGCACTCGGAAATCTTTCATCAGTAGCGTTAGCTCGAGTATTAGGCCGATACCCAACACAGCAAACGACATCATAGTCATCCGGAGGCAAAGCATCGACCATCCCTTGAAAATTTGGGTGACTCCTAGGAAAAGAACCGTAATCAAAGAAGCCCACTGCGACGGGCAGCCCATAATTTTCAGCCAGCTCAACAATCTCTTGCTGGGCACTTGCTTGTTGAACATCCGGACCAACCACCAACAACGGATTTTCAGAGTTCAGTAGCGCATCATGAATCTGGTCAAGCGTCCCATCGTCTGGAGCAACCACCGTATTTAACGCGCGGCCAGTTTCGATAGTCGCTTCGATACCTTTCTCGTCCAGCGCCTCGCCTGAAAAAGCCAGATAAACTGGTCCTGAAGGCATGGTCAATGCCTCGCTGAATGCTCTTCTGGTAGCCATGGGAATCCCTTTAGCATCTCGAACCTCCCAGCGTTTCTTAGTGACATCCTGCACCATGCTCATCTGAGAATACCCGCTGCTTACGGCCAACGTGCCGTGGTCTCCAAAGGACCCGTTGTCACGCAAAGCCGCCGTTACGACCATCGGAACACCATCAAAATGCGAGTTAAATAGTTGGCCTGACCCCTGTCTGGTTCCTGCAGCTAAATGAACATTAACAAAGGCAGGATTGCGGCTGACCCTGGCATAGCCATCTGCCGCAGATAGTACTAGAGATTCATTCAGCAACAGGATCGGTTGGACACCAGGCACCGTCAGAAACGCATCAAAAAAACCCGCTTCGGCGCTCCCCGTATTGGTAAATGCGTATTCTACTCCCTGCGCTACCAGCTGATGCATCAACAACTCACCACCAGTGCCAACCACTTTTTCCTTCTTCATCTGAACCGCCCCAAAATTGAGATTCCCTAAGGATTAACCTAAACCCTGGTCACACTCTCTGAAATCTCGAATCATTTTCCTCTTCAATGGATATTAATTGAATTCTTTACTTCAAAGAAAGCGCAATACTTGTTTTGCTAGCTCGACTCTGTGACACATTTTGATCATTTTTTCCAACTACTCTAACCAGACCTTGAGATCAGACTTTGTTATGCTTTCGAGAGCACTGCGATAACACACGTATAAAATTCTACCTGAACAAGTATGCAACCGATTAAACTACAAGTAGAACAAATCGAACCGTCTGGAACGAGGGAGAAGATTCTTTTTGAATCTGCAAAACTCTTTGCAAGGCAAGGCTATGTCGGCACATCAACACGCGAGATCACAGAAGCGGTGGGCATAAGCCAACCGGGGCTATATCGACATTTCAGTTCGAAAGAGGAAATAATTCTGGCGCTAGGAGATGCCATACTAAATCCACTCGTTGATATCATTTCAGAAGAAAGGAAACAGAGTTCAACGAGAGCAGTCGCAATAACCTCCTTCATATTCCGAGTTTGTTATCAACTTGTCCAATCACCCTACAGTGCTCAGTTCTGGATCAGTTGGCCCTATGAAGCATCCCAATTCACAGCCGCAAAGACAAAGTACACCAAAATCAGTCAGTATCTCGATGAACTTGTTGAAGAAGGCGTAAACAACGGAGAATTCAGAGATATTCCAGTCGACTTGGCAAGAGAGACTATCCTTAACCTAATCATCTCAGGTGTTTTTCGAGGGGTTGGAGATATCAAAGACCGAATAGAATATGTTGTTGAGGTATCCCTAAGAAGTGTCATAAGAAACTCCTCTAGCATAAATCTGACTTTATCTGCGTCACGAAAGAGAGTCAGATAAAACTGCTCCAAGAACTCAAACAGCCAGGGAGCTTTCATCCACAACATGCTGGCTCAAGACCACTCCTCCCAAACGGGTTTACACCCTGTAGGAAGAGGTTGAATTTTACCCAGCTGAGACCAGCTCTTTTCCAAAGAATGAAAATCAGATCCGCATGATGCTCTTAGATTAAGACGTACGCATATGTCGGCAAGCAGTTTAGTTTTATCAGGATTTTGATAACCAGAGGTGACTTCAATCGATCGACCACCATAGGATTTAAAATCATCGATCATGGACACCAGTTTTGAGTGACTGACTTTATATTTCGCCGGATGGGCTAGCACCGGCGTTCCTCCAACCGCTTTGATCCACCCAACCACCTCACACATAGGAGGCCATTCATCCTTAACATCTCCTATCTTTCCAGAAGACAAATAGGACTTAAACGCAGCCCTTGTATCGGAACAAGAACCAATTTCAACGAGATACCGAGCAAAGTGTGGACGACCTATCGTGCTGCCCTTGGCAATTTTCTTTACCCTCTCTAAAGCGTCATCTACAGACCCAATCAATTTTTTTGTAAATAATTTTTTAGCTATTTTTTCAGCTCTTCTCAATCGTCGCTCCGCTTGTTCACCACAAACCAAAGCCATATCCCTCGAGTATGGATCAACATTCAAACCGACGACGTGAACATCTATATTTCGCCACGCACTGGAAAACTCAACACCAGGAACAAGATGCAAACCAATTTCACTGGGTAAATCCCTGTATGCCGACACAGTATCGTGATCGGTAATCGACATCATTGTGGTCTGGTTCGTTAAAGCAAGCCGAATCAAATCGGTTGGAGAAAGACTCCCATCTGAATGAGTGCTATGGCAGTGAAGATCTATGCCCAATAGTCACCAACCCAAGCAAATGTCGCGTCGTGCCCCAGGCAGGTGGGTCACATTCCCCATTTGTTTGCCATGGCCAGCACAGGTTCTTCCTTGGTAATAAATTCCAGAAGAGTCGGCACTCCTTCCTCGGTCTTTTTGATACCTCGTTCGAGCGCCGCTCGAACGTCAGACGCTTTTTCTATTCGTTCCGCGTGACCGCCCATTGCGATCGCCATACCTGTGTAGTCACCACCCAATGAACTTGACTGATATTTCTCTACCGCTTCAGGCATATAAGCCCCATAACCACCCATCACTCCATTGTTTACCAACACAGTAAGAATGGGCAAGTTAGATCGTACTGCCGTTTCAAAATCGTTAGCGGTCTGGCCAAACCCTGCGTCACCAATGAAGTTGACTGACAACCAATCTGGCTTCGCCAATTTACCCCCCAAGGCCATTCCCAACGAGGAGCCTAGATGTGTCGATTTACCCCACCCTAGATAACCCCTGGGTGTATGGGTCTCATAGAAAGGTACAATTTGATCGCGAGGATTACCTGCGTCGTGTGTGACCACCGTCTTTTTCTTATCGAAAAGCGTGTTCATCTCGTGGATCACCCGATAAGGCGAGATTGGACCAGGGTCATCGCAAAGCAATCGGTCAGACCATTCGTCAAAAAATTCCTGTTTGAGCTTTTTAATTTCTTCAATAGTTTCAACAGCAGCTTGTCGTCCGTTCTCGTCTAAACGTTTTCTAGCTGCTTCGATTAACTGATTAAGCACCAACTTTGCATCCCCAACAGCGGCACAAGATACCGGCCTACACTTCGCGATATCTGACGGAGCATTTGTAATCTGACCCAGATTTACATCCTTTGGCATCCTCGCGGTGAAATCATTAATGGTAAAGCTCGTTCCAATTCCTAGAATGAAATCAGATTCATTTGCAAAATGACCAGCAGCCTTGGTAATCGTTCGACCAGAAACTCCAAGTGATAATTCATGGTTTTCTGGAAACGCACTCTTCCCCAAAAGCGAAGTCGTCACTGGAATCTGAAGCAATTCAGCCAGCTGCATAAGCTCTTCGCAAGCCTCCGCGTACAACACGCCATGGCCAGCAATAATTATCGGCCTTTTAGAATCCAACAAAATATCCAAAATTCTTTCCACATCATCAGGGTCCGCCATTGACCGGTGCCCTGTCGGCGACCGGTACTCTTTCTTAGATTCTTCGTCGCTTTGGCCCCAGAGCACATTCACTGTCGTTTCAAGCAATACCGGTCCGCTCTTGCCATTTTTCAGTGCGGAAAAGGCCATTTCAAACTTTCTTGATATGGACCCAGCGTCATTTATTAATCCCGCCATCTTTGTGATGTCTTTGAAGGAACGAGAAGCCATGAATTGAGGATCATAATCCTGCATCGCAAGCGAATGCGCACCAGGAAGCATCAGAATTGGGGTGTTATCACCATAGGCTTGAGCCACCGCAGAAAAGCTGGCTTCAATACCGGGACCATCCTGAACAGCAATCACCCCTATTTTCTTTCCGTTGTTCATTCTGGTGTAGGCATCTGCCATATTGATCGCGACTCTTTCTGTCCTCGCGATTATCGGTCGAATGGAATGAGCTGCAGCCGAGTTAAATAAACGGTTGTTAGGAAACCCCGCCAAATACTCTACGCCTTCTTCTGCCAAGATTTCGATGATTACGTCCGCATTACTCATAAGCCCCTCTAATTTCTTCCTAATACTTTAGTTACGTTAACAGTAAAACCAACCAACAAAAATTCCAAACAGTTTCTAGGAAACGCTTACATGCCAAAGCTAGTCGCCTTAGCTTCTTTAAGACAATTAAGCGCAAAGGCCTCCGTCAATAATCAACTCTGTACCAGTCATATATCTCGATTCATCGCTGGCAAGGAATAGCACCCCGTTTGCAATATCCAATGGGTAACCTAGTTGCCCGGTCGGCACACTGAGTTCTGCCATCTCCTCGCGATCGATTATATTTGCTCCACCTTGGAATACTTCCGGATTCATTTTATCCCAAATCGGAGTCTCAATAATGCCAGGATGAACCGAGTTAACGCGTATTGGCCAGCGATTATTAGCACATTCTAGAGCCACTCCTTTCGTTAACAGTCTGACGCCTCCCTTTGTCGCATTATAAGCCGACAAAGAAGCAGCCCCTTTGATTCCTGCGACAGAGGATAAATTGACAATCGAGCCTACCTCCGACTCGATCATGGGAGGTATACAATGTTTAATTCCCAGGAAGACTCCATCCAAATTGATCGCTTGCTGTCTTTGCCAATCCTCCAGAGCAAGCGTGACGATACTCCCTCCAATAGCAATCCCAGCATTATTCGCCAGAATATGTAAGCCACCATAGGCTTCAACAGTTTTGGCTACGACTCTCTGCCAATCCTCCTCTTGAGTCACATCGTGGCGAAAAAACTCAGCAGTTCCTCCCGCTTCCTTGATCTCCGAAATAGTGATTAGACCCATCTCCTCCTGAATATCAGTGACAACCACCTTGGCTCCCTCTTCTGCCAGACGCTTGCTGACAGCCTTTCCTATTCCAGAAGCCCCTCCTGTAACAATAGCAACTCGATCCTGAACTCTTCCCACGACAAAACCCCAACAATGATCATAAAAAGCCATCTTCTGGTTTAATCGACGCAAAGGCAATGCTCGATCACAACTAATAATCGCTAACAAAGCGTTAAAGACAACTTATGTAGTATTGTTTCTTCGAAATACCAAAAAAACTAGCAAATGAGGTCGCTTTTCTATATTTATAGTCTCCGATGAACATCGATTTAGATACCGGCAAGCTGGGCGTGTTTATCGCTGGACTTACCTGCTTCTTTCTTATGGAACGGTTGTGGAGCGGTAGAGGAGCGACTATGCCGCTTGCGCCGAGGATTATTTTACATTCAGCGATAGCAACCTTGAACACAGTGGTAATTCGAACCCTGTCCTATGTCCCGCTTCTGCTCTGGATCGTATACGTTGAACAAATGGGCTGGGGTATTTCTCGTTGGCTTGGTATGTCAGGTTGGACTGAATTTCTGGTTACCATAATCATCCTGGACCTCTTCGATTATTTCTGGCATCTCGCAAATCACAGAATCACTTTCCTTTGGCGTTTTCACAAGGCGCACCACTCAGATAATGACATGGACATCTTTACCGCTTTAAGATTTCACCCGGGCGAACTGTTGATCTCGTCACTCGTTAAAGCAAGCTGGGTGGTTATCTGGGGCCCTTCAGCCATCGCCTGGTTTTTATTTGAAGCCCTAGTAAGCCTGTCTGCCCAATTTCATCACTCGAATATCCAACTGCCCGATCATGTAGATAAGCGTTTGTCGTCTTTTTTGGTTACACCAAAATTCCACACGCTTCATCATTTAGTCGACCGATCCTACGGAGATAAGAATTTTTCGACGATCTTGAGCTGCTGGGACGCCCTCTTTGGAACCAGAGCACAATCACTTTCTAATTCTGAGATTGCAACTCAACAAATCGGTCTACCCGAGGGCCGTGACTTAACTTTATCTGTCTCACATTGGTTGCTCGAACCTATAAAACCCCGTAACCTCTTTTTAGCGAAGAGACATATCAGTCAGTAAGAAATTAGTGGAGTATTCTCTCTGAACTTATTGTCACACTTGATCCATTCAATACCGGAGACCCCAAATGCATAAACTGATACTCGTTCTTTTTTTACTTGTAACTCCCCTATCTCTCTATTCAGGAGGCCACGAAGAGGGCAAAGAACACGGTGGAAAAGAAGCCAAATCCAAAGAACACGGTGGCAAAGAAGCCAAATCCAAAGAACACGGTGGAAAAGAAGCTAAATCCAAAGAACACGGTGGAAAAGAAGCCAAATCCAAAGAACACGGTGGCAAAAAGGCCCAATCTAAACACGACTAGGTAAAATCAGCGATTGTCGAATGCGCAATCAGACTCTGATTATTGCACAACTAACAACGGTTCTGATCACAATCTTTCTGTCAGGATCGTTGTTACAAGCTAGTGAAGAGCAGACCAGCCAAACTGTCTTCTATGCCGAAGACATAAAAGAAGCTATGAGTAAGCACCTAGCAGAAACGGTCAGCCACGAAGGTATTTTTGACATATACGATGAGATAACCGAAGAAGACCTCGAACTAGTCTTTTTACAGATCCACGACCCAGTCCGCCAGATCGGTGAGGATGTCTATTTTGCTTGCACCGATTTCAGAGTAAAAAATAACGAAGAAAAAGTATATGACATTGACTTTTGGCTAAGAGAAGAAAACGGCTACCTTAAAGTCTTTCAAACTAAGATCCATAAAGAACCCAGGAATTCTCTGATTTACGGATGGTACAAACACCCACGCTACACCTTCGTAAATGATGAAATCGAATATTTATACGATCAGTAATATTTCTCTCAAAATTCAGAAAAGCGTTAATCAAGAAACAAATTCTTTCAGTATTCAGGATCGCAAGCGTGGTCTGTGTTAACTTTCACCTAAAGTTCTTATACCACTCGCCATGACTCTATAAAGGAGCAGCTGGAAAATTTAAGCATGATTAAAACCAAATTGGGCATTATTGGAGGATCGGGTCTCTATCAATTTCCACAACTACAAAACGCCGAGTGGATTAACGTTCAGTCAGCCTGGGGAGAAGTTTCTGATGACCTTCTTTTTGGAAAGATAGACGATTTGGAGGTGGTTTTTTTGCCCAGACACGGACGAAAACACCGTCTGTCACCCTCTTATATCAATTACCGAGCCAACATAGACGCACTAAAACAGGTCGGCGTCACAGACATCATCTCGGTCTCCGCCTGCGGTTCGTTGAGAGAAGACCTCCCTCCAGGGGCGTTTTTGCTGGTCGATCAGTTCATTGATATGACGAAGTCCCGAAACAAAAGTTTTTTTGGTAATGGGATCGTAGCTCATGTCTCATTTGCCGAACCTGTCTCCCAGCGTTTGGTGGATCAGTTAAGCGCTGTCATGACTTCAAAAAAAGTTCAATATCAAGCAAAAGGTACTTACGTTTGCATCGAAGGACCCCAATTTTCAACCAAAGCGGAAAGCCAACTTTATCGGTCGTGGGGCTGCGACGTCATTGGTATGACTAACTTACCTGAGGTCCAATTAGCTCGGGAGGCCGAAATACCCTATGCGACTTTAGCTATGGTTACCGATTACGATTGCTGGCATCCGGACCATGATGCGGTAACCGTTGAACAAGTCTCGAAAATCATGGCACAAAATACTTTAGTCGCTAAAGAAATTATTGCCGGGTTTGCAATCAAGTTCCCGCAACATCGAGAGGCTTGTTCTTCTGGAGCCGATACAGCACTGGATGGCGCTATCATGTCAAGCCTGCAATCCTTAGCGACAGAAGAATTAGAGAAATTTACCGCCATTGCCGGTCGTTTATTAAATGAATAGGAAGGCAAGTGAAAACCACTAAAGACTTAATCAGAACAGTACCGGATTATCCCCAACCGGGCATTCAATATAGGGATATAACAACGTTACTTAAAAGCGCTGAAGGCTTTCGTGAAAGCGTCGAGCAGATCGCAGACTGGTGCAGCCAATTCGAGCTTGATTTAATAGCTGGAATCGACGCGAGAGGCTTTATTTTCGGTTCCGCTGTCGCCATTAAGCTTAATTTAGGTTTTGTACCAATTAGAAAAGAAGGCAAATTACCGCACCGAACAATCGCGGAACGATACGAACTAGAGTACGGCACAGACTGTCTTGAAGTACATGAAGATGCGATAGAAAAGGGAACGAAGGTTGTCATAGTCGATGATTTACTCGCCACCGGCGGCACAGCCAAAGCCGCTCATCAGTTACTGCAACGATGCGGCGCAGACATTATAGGTTTGGGGTTCCTAATCGAACTCGCCGAGCTCCATGGAAGAGAAGTTCTTGAGAGTCTTGATAGCAAGGTTTTTTCAGCAGTCCGGTTTGATGATTAAACTGACTCTTCTTTCATCAGCAAAAAACAAAGGAAAGTAACCACATGAATACGATTTTGGTGACAGGAACGAATAAAGGGGTGGGGTTAGAGATCACTAGACTGTTAAGCGTCCGAGGTGATCGAGTAATAGCCTGCTGTAGACGGCCCGTTGAAGCCACCGCTCTAGCCAAGCTAGAGGGCGACATAGACATCCAAGAGGTCTCAGTTGGCCAAGATGAATCTGTTGGCCAATTAGCTAATCGCTTAAAGGACACTCCTATCAACACAATAATAAATAACGCGGGCACCATGGGCCCGGAAACCAAACACCAGTCGGCGATAGATATGGATTTCAGCGGCTGGGCGGATACTTTCAATATAAACGCCATAGGTCCTGTCCGGGTTATGCAGGCACTTCTTCCTAACTTAAAAATGACTGGATCGCCAAAAGTTATGACGGTGACAAGCCAAATGGGCGCTTTGTCTTTGGATATGACTTCGTCCCATGCCTATTGCTCAAGCAAAGCGGCACTGAACAAGTTCATGAGGCTAGCCTCCATCGATCTAAAACCCGAGGGTATCGCGGTAGGCTTGGTTCATCCTGGCTGGGTTCGTACCGACATGGGGGGACCGCGAGCTCATTTGTCGCCGGAAGAGAGCGCAGCAGGGTGCATTGAAGTCACCGATGCTCTGAATCTTGAAAACACCGGGGGATTCTGGAAATGGAATGGTGAAACCCACGACTGGTAATCAATACTCACCCAAAATCTAGCTTAGAGGGGACTTTGCTGCGCTCCTCTCAATAGCTTTCCAGGAAGTAATCCGGTTGGCTCCCCCATAGAGTAAATCTGTTGGCCTCTTACAAATGTAGCCTCGATTCCAATCGCATCCTGCAAAAATCGGCTACCGCCACCTGGAAGGTCATGTACGATACGAGGGGTCTTCAAGTTCAGATTATCGATGTCGATAATGTTGAAGTCCGCCTTCATGCCATTTTTTAGAAGCCCGCGATCATTCAATGAGAAAAACTTTGCAGGCTCGGAAGTCAGCATTCGAATACCTTCTGCCAGACTAAAAACACCTTCATCCTTGACCCACTTCGTCAGGAGAAAAAGGTTGGCACTGGTATCACAAATCGAGCCTACATGTGCCCCACCATCTCCTAATGCTTCGATGGTATGAGGGTGTCTGAGCAATTCGGAGATCACTGATTTCGACTTACTGGTCGCCGGGATATATATCAAATTCGAACCATCGTTTCCTAACAAGAAATCGTACAACCAGTCAATGGGTGATTGGTTTGCTCGTTTTGCTTGCTCTGCCACGTTACGTTCTGAATCCGGAAGATAATCAATGGGGTCTTCCATCGGATACATGTTACTGAAATTATCCGAGAGCAATTGCACAAAGATATGAGGGTTCTCGTTGTCTTCCGCTAATATTTTAGTCTTGATCTGAGGGTCTTTAAGTTTTGCCATTCTCTCCCGGTGCGACAACTCCTGACAGGCCATATAAGTAGGTCTGCGGTAAAAAGGACTCATCGTCGCCGGGTGACCCATTAAGATACCGATTGGTCGCGAAATAACTTGCCCTCTAATATCTAGTCCCTTGCTTTGCGCTTCTTCAATGCGAACAAGGTGTTGACGCCAGACCTCAGAACTTTCGGTCACCTCTCCAAGAGGACTATCAGTTGCGATCAACGTAAAGGTACCCTTTGCGCCTGTTTGAAAACTGGTCTCTCGTAAAATGTCGAATTCCTGGTCTGCATCTGTAAAGTCAGAGATAAACTGTAAAACCTGGCCCTGCTCGCCAGAGAGACAACTTCCAAGCTCTTTCATCTCGTGGGTTGCAGCCTCGTAAGTCGGGACGTTATCTCCTGTACTGCTAAGATGAAGCAAAGTTCGCGAACTCGAAATACCAACCGCTCCAGCGGCAAGCCCTTCTCTAGCGACCCGCTTCATGGATTCTATGTCTTCCTGAGACGCCTCTTCACGATCAACCCCCCTCTGACCCATCACATAGACACGCAAGGGACCGTGCGGCAAGAAAACTGCCAAATCAATATCCCGAGGCTTTTCATCAAGTGCGTCCATATACTCTGGAAAGCTCTCCCAATTCCAAGGGATACCGGCGGCAAGAGCGCTCCCGGGAATTTCCTCGACGCCCTCCATCAGCTGAACCAATACATCTCTGTCTTCGGGTTTGCATGGGGCAAACCCCACACCACAGTTCCCGGCAACTACTGTTGTGGTACCCAGAGCAGAAGATGGGCTGAGATGATTGTCCCAAGTCGCTTGTCCGTCGTAGTGAGTATGTACGTCCACAAAACCAGGTGTAACGGTTTTCCCAGAGGCATCAACCTCATGATCTGCAGAACCCTTAACCGTCGGTCTGACCTCACAAATAGTCCCGTCCTTAACCGCTACATCACCTACGAACGGCTCCGCGCCTGAACCATCGACGATACGTCCACCACGAATTATCAAATCATAATCGGACATTAATCTATTCACCTTCCTTAAAAAAATTCACACTCTTATATCGATCTGACTCGTCCTAAAGGGTCTGCAATAACTTCAAACCAAAGAAGCAAAATAACTAAATAACTAAATAACTAAATAACTAAATAGCTAAACACCTACATCAAAAAGGCGATCAGAATATATGATGGACTAAATAAGTATCTAACTCGAGGAATCCATGCACTCAATCTTAATCAAATTTCATGTCTTACTGTCGACTTTAATCTTGTCTTTCAGTGGCTACGCGGAGCATCACGAATTAGAAAGAGCGGACTACAAGAGCGAAGAAGCCTATCTTAAAAGCATCACGGAAATAGCCATGCCGGCGGCGCCTTTTAATGTCAGCTCTGAAGCGACAATCATGCATGGGAGCAAATGGCGAAATTCTGCGGAAAGGCAGCAATGGCTGGACCTCTATGCCAGGCACTCCACCCAACGAGAACGTAAATCCAATGTGCACCGACAAGGCCTGGCAAAAATGGCTCGACACCTTTGTGAACAAGAAGCCGTATGACTCAGAGTCAGCGTCTGTTGGAAACTTCCTATCTGTTGGTTGGCGACGTGCCTGTCGACAACGACGACCCCTATAACACCGATCGTTCAAAAGGAACCTGGGTTCAGGAAGGACCACATCTAATGATTTTGCTCCCTAAAAGTATGATGAAAGATTTTCCCAGAGATCCCTATGCGAGAGGTCCTTACGTTATGTTTGATGGTACCGACTACGTCCATATGATGGTCCCGTTGACAGCCTTAGAGAGACCAGAATAAAGAGGTTAAAAAAACTTCATGCTCCTTAATTAGAATGGTTTTTTGTCTGGTTAGGGAGCAATCTCTTAATCTCATCGTAGACCTCATTCAAAGGGGGCCGATCGCGAAAACCTGGAACCGCGAACTTTGCTTTGATCCTACCGTCTGGGGCAATCCAAAAAATACCGGGGTACGGAATACCGTATGCACTGCTATCTTTTTGGTAGCCCAAATCACGGACCTGAAAAAGGTTAACGTGTCTTGCTTGTTCATCACGTAATATAGGAAACCCTATAGACTCTGCTTGATGAAAACTCTTCAGCTCAGGTAATTCGTCGTAAGTCATCGCTGCAAGTTTCAATCCCAAACCTTCGAATCTTTCTCGCCATCCTGCCAGTTGAACTAACTGGCCTTTACAATAGCCTCACTAATCAGCAGAACGACTCAACACAAACAAAAGACCTTGTCTTCCAGATAAGGATTCAAAATCCCTTGCTCGCCCGTCCTGATCTAAAGCTTGGATTTCAGGAGATTCTGCCCCTACCGGGAGACCCCATGTATCTGAATATTGACTTCCAAGGCATGCGAAACTTATAAATAACAGAGTCAAAAATGCTAATTTTTCCATAATAATAGGTAATCCAAATCTTACTGGCTGCTAAGGCTTGCCCTAAATCTACCTTTTCGTTCAGCTGCTTTCGTGGATTTGTCAGCCTCATTCAATCTCTCAAGCGTAACACCAAGAATCCGACCATTGAATTCAAAATTATGCGGATATGGCCCTACCGGAGAGCCCGTGTCTCTACCAACATCAAAGGTCTCTCCGCTCATGGAATAAATCACCGGGACGGTCGCAGGAATTACCTTTTGAGCGACCACTTGTCCATCGACGGATAAATGGGCAACCCCACCTGCCCCAAAACCACCGTCGTGTTTATAGAGAAGCGAGATCTTGCAAGATCCGGAAGCTAGCGCACGCGCGCTCGATAAGAAAGTCAGCTCGTGACCAAACCAGTTATAGAGGTAGGTTACTCGACCCGCCTCATCGAAGTACAAGCTCCACCCGCCCATGTTGCCACCCTGACAGGCAACAACACCAGTCGTTAGCTTTTTTTCTAACACAAGCTCCGCTGTAATGCTGTGCGATACGTTCTTCAGGTTGATAACCGAATGCTCTGGCATTCGAACATGCGATCGGTTGTAAGTGATCGCCTCGTGGCCCTCTAGAGAATGAGGCACAGCGTATTCCCCTCCTCTACGCGCAGAGGCATCACGTAAAGGATAAACAGACATTTTCTCCGCTTCTTGATCGAAGAGTTCTTTAAGAACCGAAAGTCGCCCAGGTTCCGAGGCAGCGAGATTTTCCGATTGAGAGAAATCTTCTGCGATATTGTAGAGCTCCCAAACCTCATCCGGACCATCAAACTCAAATCCGGCAAATCGAATCCACGGCAAGCGTCCGTGAAAACAAGAAGCAATCCAGCCGTCATGGTAAATCGCTCGATTACCCAGAATCTCAAAGTATTGAGTCGTCCTTTTACTCGCCACATTCGGTTCTGAAAAACAGTAATGCATACTTACACCATGTAACGGCATTTGGTTAATACCATTTACTTTTTCAGGTGCTTCAATCTCTAGAACATCTAGGACAGTCGGCAATACATCGATTACATGATGAAACTGCGAACGGAGATTATCTTTTCCACAGTCGATGCCTTTAGGCCAAGAAATAGCGAGGGCATTACGGGTTCCTCCAAAATGAGATGCTACCTGCTTCATCCACTGAAAGGGCGAATCTAACGCCCAGGCCCAGCCGACGTTAAAATGGTTTTCGCATCGATCGCTACCAAAGTCATCCATATGCTCCAGTAACCATTCAGGATCTTCGTGTATTCCATTCTGGAAAGAAGGAGCACTCCAAGCACCATGTATAGTGCCCTCTGCAGAAGCTCCATTGTCGCCGGTCAAATAAATAACCAAGGTGTTATCGAATTGCCCCATTCGATCTAGCGTCTCAAACAGCCGATTGACTTGAGCATCCGTGTGCGCAAGAAAGCCAGAAAAAACCTCCATCAATCGGCTAGCAACCGGCTTATAACGATCCGGGTACGACGACCAACTCGGTACTTGTTCAGGCCTAGGCGTGAGTTTGGTAGTCGGAGGAACAATCCCCATTTTTAGTTGTCGCTCGTAAATCTTGGATCTAAGTTGGTCCCAACCATCGTCAAACTGACCGCGAAAAGAGCTGATCCATTCTTCGGAAACATGATGAGGCGCATGAACCGCAGCTGGTGCAAAATAGCAAAAGAAGGGTTTGTCTGGAGCTGAAGCCTTCTGACGCTCTATCCAGAGGATTGCCTGATCCGCCAGATCTTCGGTCAGATGATAGTCAGGATTCTTTAAATGCGGTTCAATTGGCGTCGTCTGATCATAAACAGGTGGTTCCCAGTGGCTGGCCTCCGCTCCGAGAATCCCATAAAAACGTTCAAATCCAAGACCCGTCGGCCAACGGTCAAAAGGACCCGCCGGACTTTGCTCCCAGCTCGGTGTTAAATGCCATTTTCCAAAACAACCGGTTGAATATCCGTTGAGTTTCAGGATTTCAGCCATCGTCGCACTCTCTTTTGGTATTGCGCTATCGTAGGCCGGGAAGCTATTGGCAATTTCAGTAATACCTCCCATATGAACACTGTGATGATTTCTGCCTGTTAACAGTGAAGCTCTAGTGGGTGAACAAAGAGCGGTAGTGTGAAACTGATTGAAGACTAGACCATCGGAAGCAATTCGATCTACGCCAGGACTCGGGATAACGCCGCCAAAAGTTTCGCAACTCCCAAATCCCACGTCATCAAGCATGACTAATAGCACATTAGGTTTGCCTGATGCTTGACCAGGAAGCCGCATTCGAACTCCGGAGGAATCCTCGAAAAGGCGCTTGATATCACCCTCGAATGGTTCTGAACCTTTGGGAATTTCATCCATATCTGACTCTTTGGCTAACTCTGCAAACTTACTAAATCGAATGACGACAACAAGCTAATGACTTTCTCGCGTTCTTTTTCCGTCAACTCATTCACCTCCCGAAGCACATCACTTAGAAACACTTTCGACCCAAGAAGTTTTGCCCAGGTGGATTTAGTCAAATTCAATCTTATTTCACATTCCTCAGGCGCAACGCTCACGGCAACTTGACTACGAATAGTCAGCCCAGCAGATGAACCATCATCAAAGTAAAAACCGATACTGCCGACTTGCTCACCTAATCTCTTCGGATCAAGCAGCACCCTTAGAATGGGAACCCATCGTGCAGAATCGCCAGACAGGATTTCTTGTTCACGAAAGCGATGTTTACGGAAACGAGATAAATCGATCTTCCCTTCGAGCTCTAACGCTCTAGTCAAACACCAATTTCTGATATTCGAAGCGCTCGAGCAGTATGCGACAGCTCGCAGCGCCGACGCGAGACGGGGCCTATCTTCCTCTGGGTCTAACTGGTCATCGAGCACAAGATAGGTGCCTATCTCTAAAGCCCAACGAAAGTCTTCTTCACACATCGCTTGATCAAACATGCTCCTCGCAGCTTCGCGACCACCGAACGCTTTGATCATCTTGTTTGCTCGTTCCGGCTGAGGAGTTGGGAACAACTTGCTGGAATCCTCATCAAACCAACCGAATAATCCCGTGTAGACCTGTCTAACATGATGTTCAACGACCCCATACAATTGTTGAGTACGGAAATCTTCTTCATGAATCTCGGGCAACTTAATTCGAGCAATCGCCTCATCTAGACTAAGACCTTGATTTGCAGCTCTTACCGTCTGATCCCATACAAACTGAATCGAATCACGATAGCGAAGTATCGATTTTCTGATTTTTTCTTTTCCAGACATCGGAGGCCCATGCGCACAGATCTGGTGTTCTGCATCAAAGGTCATCAACCCCTCCAGTCCATCAACCAATATTCGGGGATCCCGGTATTCCTCGCCTCGAATCGCAAAAATATTAAAAAAAGTGGGCCAAAGGATGTTATTGATCGCTAGATCAAGTTCAGGAAACCAGATATTGACTGAATCAGTTGCATCCGAAGGCGCCGGGTAAAATTCAACATCAAGTCCGGCAATCTGGGTACGATACTGCTCGCTGAAAGTTTGAGTCGCAGGTAAATGTCCTGGGGTGAAGGGCGAATGTGATGGGTTCCTATAAAAGCGCCCCAATCCTATATTTACCAGACCATCTGGTCCTGTTTCCGGAAGAAGCATGGCAAACTGATGAACCATACCTCTTGAACCACGAGGTCCTACCTCACCACCAAATCGGTCCAAATTTGATTCGATACCCGCATGCCCATAAATCGGAAAATCATCGTCTCCGCGCTCTTCAACAATGGCGGTAGTGCCGGCGACATAATGAAAATGTGTATAAATGCATGCCACTATAGGCAAATCCGTTTCTTCTCGCAGCCACTCTATCGCCTGCTTCATTTCTTCATGACACTCACCAGTATCAATAGCTATGATGCCCTCTGGACCCTCCACAAATGTCTGATTTGATAATCCGTTACCGACTAAGCACCATGCGTGCTCTCCGACTTTATAGAATTTTTCCTTTAATCTTTCAGAATGGTCTAACAGCTGGGGATGGGCAATCTGCCCATTGGACCCGACTCCCTGCTGGCCAACCCTAAACGCGTCGGTCGATTTACTCATAACAACTTTTCCTTATCGCCAATCAGTTTTGGCTTCGAAATCCGATGCGGCTACAACTGGGTTGCCGCAGTTCTCGATAGTCTGGTGGGAGGTTAGATTGACAAGTCCTTTAGGTTGTAATCCTTAATGACCCTATGCCAATTTTCAGAGTTGAAGACGAGCGATTCCTCCTCACCTATCAGGGGCTTGTAGGCGTAACGAGCTTCGTTGGGATAAAACTTCGAACGTGCATCAATAGCTACCCCAATCACTTCTGACCGCTCATGAATTCTGCGCTCATCGTAAATGATATCGGCGCTCTCAGCTAAAGCCCCCTTTGCGCCCAAAATTGACGATCTGCGGTGAAAACCAAAAGTCAAAGAAATTCGAGTTTCCGAGGAAGTATTTGCAAACGAACAGTGCAACGCCTGACGATTTACTATGGTTACATCACCTGGCTTACAGTGCAGCGGGACAGCATCAGGCAATCGTTCCCTATCGGGATTTTCTTCCACTCTTTTTTTGATGTCGATTCTGCCCAACTTGTGTGTACCAGGCACTACCCATAAACAACTCTTGGGGCTAGTTGGATACAATTGCACCTGAAAGTTAAAACCGTGGATGCCCTGATCCCATTGTTCCGAATCCCAGTGGGTCACTCCATCCTGATGCCATGACACCGAGCCACCCACTCCCGGCTGTTTTACAAAAGTCGCATCGTTATACGGAACAAAATCATCACCATTTATCGACGCAGCTATCGCTAACAAATCAGGATGCCCGTAGAGGCGCAAACCAGACTCCATCGTCTGACACATCCCGGACATGATAAAGACCACTTTCTCCGGCAAACCTCCTCTCGGCCTAGGTTGAGACATTTGAATCGGGTGGCGCCCATTTAACAACTCAGTCCCACCCCACGGATCAGATAGAGGCTTTACCAATTGATAGACCGGTCGCGCAAACTCTTGTCCAAAGGCCGCTCTTCCCTTGCCATCCACTTTCGAGCCATTGTCAATTGGCGCTCGATCAAGAAGGTCTGCCATTTCCGCCCTGAGCAGCTTTATCTCTTCTATCTCAACAAGACCTTCAAAAACATAAAAGCCTGTTTCCCAATAAGCGTCTAAAATATGTTTAGAAAGTTTTCCTGATCGGTCGAACGCAATTGGACCGCGGTTACCTAGCTTTGCAGCGCGCGATTCGCCCTGCTCTACATAACGGTCCATGATTTCAGACTGATCTTCTGCGTGTTGTGCTTGATTGGTCATTGGCTTTCCCTGACTCTAACCCTCTTCGCAAAACTCATATTAGCACCCAAATCAATTCTGATACTACTCCACTAAACTCTCCCAAATTAGGACTTCAAATTTGTGATCTTTGGTCTTAGCTATGGATAAGCCTTTTAAAGAGCCTCTTCGTAAATCATGAATTTCTGATAGAGTTTAAAAAGAGTGTTGGCGAAAGACCGCGCTGGAACTGTAATGTCTGGACAGCCAGACCTCCAAATGGCCTAGGAGATATTCTCGGACCAAAAAGCAAAAAGCAAAGGGCAAAGGGCAAAGAAATATTCGGTTAAGCCAAAAAACCGTTTAATCACATGGAGATTGGAGAATGACTCAAGAAGGACAAACCATAACTCGGCGAGCCAAAGCTGCTCCAATTGTTTTAGGAGCCGTCGCCTTCGGAAAGCCCAAACCAACCACTCGCGATCACCCTCTGTCATCAGATGAGTCTTGCGACAATCTTTTGAAGTTATTTTATGAGCGTGGCGGTAGAGAGTTGGACACTGCGCGCGTTTATCAGAATGGCAATTGTGAGGGAGTGCTTGGTCGTTTGGAGATTTCAAAACAAATCAAAATCGCTACCAAATACAATCCAAACCTACCAGGATCTCCTGAACAACAGTTAGATGAATCTCTGACAGCCCTTAAGCAGAGCTCAGTGCCCATCTTCTATTTGCACATGCCCGCAACCGAGATCAATCTGGAAGATACTCTGGCTTCCGTTCAGTCTGCTTACGCCGCGGGCAAGTTTGAAGAGTTTGGGCTCTCAAACTTCCCTGCCTGGCAGGTGGTCGAGATATCACAATACTGCCAGCGAAAGGGGATTGTCCTGCCCACCGTTTATCAGGGCGTCTATAACGCTCTAAACAGAACCTCCGAGTATGAGCTCGTCCCAGTTCTGCGAAACTACGGGATCAAATATTATACGCACGGCTCCCTGGCAAGCGGCTTTCTCACAGGCAAATACCAAAAGGGCGTAGACCCTGTCCCTGGAGTTGACCGGTTCGCGCAAAAACGCCGAATCAAACAATACGAAGAGCGTTATCTAAAGCGTGATGAGATGTTTCTTGCGCTGGATGAAATAGCGACGGCTTCTATGGAAGCCGGCATCAACACCATTCTTGAGTCTGCGGTCAGATGGACTCAATATCACTCAGCAGCAGATGGAAGCCTAGGTGATGCAGTGTTAATTGGCGTCTCAAGAATCGAACAGCTCTCGCCTATCATGGACGCCTCGGATAACGGGCCTCTACCAGATTCGGTTGTCGAGGCATTTGAACGTGCAGCCGAGTTCGTTAAGATGCGGTCTGAGTATTATCTTCAATACCCTTACCCCAAAGAAGGCAGTCCCTGGCAAAACCGCTTAAGTTAGCAATTTTTCCAATATCAATCTAAACCTGGTCTCTGGTCGCCTTTATTTGTTGAGTATTAAAACCCAACCAGTGCATTCGACCTAGGTATCGTGCGTGCTCAATTTTAATGCAACGGTCGACGACACTCTGCATGCCCCCATTCGTTGCAATGGCCACCCCTTCAGGACTTATGACACCGAACTGCAACCAAAGAAACTCCGCGCCTATCGCAACGGCCTCCTCAGCAATCTCTGGAACTGCCCCTGGATCCCTAAAAACATCGACAACGTCGACTGACCCTGGAATCTCCGTCAAATTGGGATAACAAGTCAACCCCAGTATTTCTGTCTCTCTCGGGTTGACCGGCACCACATCATAACCATTACGTAAAAGGTAGAAGCCAACGAAGTAACTAGCCCTTAGCTCCTTTGAAGACATTCCCACCACAGCAACTCTTTTTCTAGCCAGTGCAGCTCTTATCACACCAGGATCTTGCCAGTCTTCCAAGTTCAACTCAGGCACCTTTCTAACCCCCTCTTATCTCGCAACATTAATCTAAATTATCCAAGCCAGACTTCAAATCTGATATCAAGTCATCAGAATCCTCAATCCCGATCGATAATCTAATTGTCCCTGGACCAATACCTGCATCAAGCAGTTCTGAATCAGACAGTTGTCGATGCGTTGTTGAAGCAGGGTGGATGACCAGACTCTTTGCATCTCCCACATTAGCCAGATGGCTGAAGAGCTGTAGATTTTCAATAAACCTTATTCCTTCCTTTCGTCCCCCTACTAAATCAAAGCAAAACACTGCTCCCCCGCTTCCTTTCAGATATTTATCAGCAAGTTCTTGTTGCGCCGGCGTTGAATAGTCTACGTAATAAACGTTCTCTACTCTATTAGACCCATGCAAAAACTCCGCTACAGTCGAAGCGTTATCAATATGCTGTTGCATTCTCAAAGGTAATGTTTCAACACCCAGACCAATCAAAAATGCGTTGAAAGGACTCATACAAGCACCCAGATCGCGCAAAGTCTCAGCTCGCAACTTCATCAAATAACCAAAGGTACCAAAGGTTTCGTGAAACTCTAGATCGTGATACGCGGGAGAAGGCTCGGCGACAATCGGAAAGCGTCCATTAGACCAATCAAATTCTCCTGACTCGAGCACGATACCTCCAATTGACGTGCCGTGACCGCCCAAAAACTTTGTGACAGAGTGGACAACAATATCGGCGCCCCACTCCATAGGCCGACACAAATAAGGAGTAGCAAAGGTGTTATCGACCATTAGAGGAACTTCATTTTCCTTCGCTATTTTGGAAATCGCTTCTATGTCGAGTATAACGCCTGAAGGATTGCCTATGGTTTCTCCAAATAACAGTTTGGTGTTTCCTTTTATCGCATCTTTCCATTGATCAAGCTCTATCGCGTCGACAAAATCCAAGTCAACGGAAAGTTTTCTCATTAAATGCTTCAACTGGGTCACGCTTCCGCCATATAGGGATTTCGAAGCCACAATATGATCGCCAGGCTGCAATAGAGTAAACAGAGCGGCGCCCTGAGCAGCTAGACCACTAGCAAATGCGACACCCCCGACGGCCCCCTCTAGATTCGCAATTCGCTCTTCCAGGGCGGCCACGGTTGGATTCATGATTCTTGAATAAGTATTACCATACTCTTGCAAGTTGAAGTACGCGGCTGCCGAATCCGGACTCTCGAAGACATAACTCGTAGTTTGATGAATCGGTTGCGCTCTGGAACCTGTATTAGCATCTGGTCTTGCCCCGGCGTGTACAGAGCGAGTTCGAAACCCATTAAATTCGTTATTGGAGCCCAACTTAAATTCCTCTCTAGCCAATCCTCTCGTGGTTACTGTTCACTATAGATTAACTTGCGTCAAATATTGCGTTCTAAATTTCCTAGCAATTATATTTAGTAACTGGGGGAACACACGAAAGACTAGGAATAGGTACGAAGACAACTCCATACAAAAATTCAGAACACTACTTCTTTACAGCAGATAAGTTCAAAAAAGAAATTCAACAGTATGAAGTAAAAGTGTCTGTCTCTTGATTATCGGACGATGAACCTACTGATTAAATCTGTTTAGTAACCCATAAAGTTAAGCTTAAATTTCTATGAGTTCGGGCAAAATCGACTGATTAAAAACCTCATCCTGCAAACTCAGGTGGAGCATCTCAACACCCAATTCGCGGTATTCATGAATCCTACTCAAAATTGTTTTTGGCGATCCTATCAGACGGCTTGCATAGCCTTCATTAGTATCTAAGACACTCAGAGGATCCTCTTCGTCACCCCACATTCCTTTAGCGCCAGAAGTTCTGGTTTTACGTTTTTCCACAAGATCCTTATCAACTCGACCAAGCATATCTTCAATTGCTGCCCAGGCTTCCTCATCCGTTTTGCGGCATAGCGGCGCAGCGTACATAGCAAAACGGACCTTTCGACCCGTCAGACGAGTTGCCGCTTCCACTCTCTCGATAACACTTGAAATTCTCTCTAAAGATCCACCATTTAAGAACATCCAATCTGAATGCTTAGCTCCCAATTCAATTGCAGCATCACTCTGACCCCCCTGAAATACTTCAAGGTTACTTGTGGGCCTAGGTTCTAACTGCAAATCGTCT
Organism: K189A clade bacterium; assembly: GCA_902568205.1. GTDB lineage: Bacteria > Pseudomonadota > Gammaproteobacteria > Pseudomonadales > Azotimanducaceae > UBA4421. Next base: position 39,489 of record CACFPX010000018.1, read on the forward strand.
GCCCGATAATACTGACCTTCATAATTAAACACTTCGTTTGACCAGGCACCTCTGAGCAATTCAATAAATTCTGCCGAACGTTGATAACGCTCACCGTGTTCTAATTTGTCAACGCCGTACATGTCAAACTCTTGCATGTTCCAGCCGCTGGTCACATTAATGCCCCATCTGCCTTCGGTAAGGTTATCTATGGTAGCGGCCCATTTAGCAATGCTCGTAGGGCTGAAAAAACCAGGATGAATCGCAGTAATCAAGTTCATGTTTTTAGTGCATGCCGCAAAGAGCGCGGTCATCGCAAGACAATCTAAGGATGACCCTTCAATTTCCTGACCAGTTCCCCACCATCGTTGAGCTATAAGAAGGTCACTTACACCAAGATTTTCATACTGCTTAACTAGTTTTGTGGTTAGCTCAATGAGTCCTTCTCCACGCGGAACTGAGAGATGTTTAGCATCTTTCTCAATTATCCGAGTACCCTGAAAAGTGGTTGGCGCCCAAGTACAAGTTCTCATGAAAATATCTTAGAGTACTCGTAGGTCCGCATACTAATAACTCTTGGTTATTTGGTTAGCTCAAGACCAGCCTTGATACCTTCTTTTGCCCACCCTCGCCAGGGTAATGTGAAAAATCGAAAACCTCTCTCGATTAACTCCTTAGGCTCCAGCCCGGGAGGCACAAAGTAAAGTCCAGGAACTACCCCCGCGTTCATTGATGCTTCAGCTATTCGGTCTAGGGCCTCTTGATATTTCGAATTTGTGTAATCAAGAGCTACATCCAAATTGATTGATAGATCGGAGGGCCCTATAAGGAGCACATCAATTCCTTTGACCGCAAGTATTTCTTCGATCCCATCCAAGGCCTCGACAGTCTCAATCATTGGCACCACGAGGAGTTGCTCATTTACCGCATCCATATATTCACGATAACTCGCGAAGTCACCCCAATCTCCGCTCATGCCCGCAGAACTGCGAACACCATCAAACGGGTATTTGCACCATCGCACCATATCCTCGGCTTCTTTCGCACTATTAACCATTGGAACAACGATGCCTTTAGCGCCTTGATCCAGGGCATAGCAAATTTGATCTGCTCGATTCTCCCCCACCCGAACAATTGGTACTCCCTCTGCACCTCGCATTGACCTTATACAAGGTCCTAGTTGCTTTATATCGACCGGAGCATGCTGAGTATCAAAGAGCAAAAAATCGAAACCTGAGCCTGCTAAAAAAGCCAAGTCATCGCTGGGGAAAGCTGCTGCACCTACGACTGCACCACCCTCTCTTAAAATATCCTTTACACGATTCATACTGACCCCCTTCTCTCCAATTCCCGATGATTTACCTATAACAGCAAAGAAACGAGATTAATAGAAAAAAGGTTGATACCAGAATAGAGTTAGGGTTGAACCTTCTAACAATTCCGTTCGAATTTTGTGTTCACCGTTAAAGTTAGTGAACGAGATCTTGCAGTGAGGCAATAGTTTTAGCAACAAGAATACTTTTCATTACGTTAATATTTGGCATACTCAAAACATCGTCTACTAGATGAGAGATCATTTGTTATGAGCCTTGTTAAAAAAATTCTGTTAATCGTTTTGGCAATCTATATTGGTATTGTGGTGCTCTTTGAATCTTGGCTGGGTTATTCACAGCCTCAAGGAGACGGCATGGTAACCATCAACACAACAAGTGATGAAGGTGCTACCAGCGGGCGAGTGGTCTCTCTGCTTAAAAGCAACGATAACCTTTATATCGCGCGAAATCATTGGCCCAAAAGATGGTACGACCAAGCGCTAGCCAACCCTGAGATAACCGTTGAGTCAGCAGGTACGACAAATAATTATTTAGCGGTACCGATTACCGGCGACGAATACAATCGAGTTGATTCGGACAATCCACTCCCCACCTTTTTCAGGTTTCTAACTGGTTTTCCGCCCAGACATTTTATCCGATTGGACCCAAGGTGATTCGTTGCCATAATACAAAGCGGAATCTCATAAGAAGCTAGTTATAAATCGCTTTATCAGGTCAGTTAGCCTAATCATTAAGGAACTGTAGTGGCCGAAAAAACAATCTCGGTACAAGGTGCGTCAAATTCGACTATCTATACATACGGTATAGGTGGTATTGGCGTTGGCATTAAAAATAATCTCTTGGGCACATGGGCTCTTATTTACTACAACCAGGTGCTTGGGCTAGACGCTTATTTAGTTACGATTGCCCTGGCAATAGCACTCATCTTTGACGCGATATCCGACCCTCTTGTCGGAATCTGGTCGGACCGAGTCAGGACTCGCTGGGGGCGAAGACACCCATTTATGTACGTTGCAGTAATTCCTTTTGCGCTTTCTTATTATTTCTTGCTAGCAGATCCAGGCGACATTGAAGATTCAGATCTCTTTTATCGATTGCTTTTTTTAATGCTCATCTTAAGACTCTCAATGACATTTTATGAGGTACCAAGAGGCGCTTTGGCTGCCGAGTTGACGAAAGACTATGATCAAAGAAATAAAATCCAAGGTGTTAGCATGGCTCTAGGCTGGGTGGGAGGCGCTGGAATAGGAGCGATACATCAATATTTCTTTCTGGGCGATAGTTTTCTAAATGCTGAGGGATATCAAACGCTAGCATTCTGGGGCGGGCTGGGAATCTTCCTCAGCACACTGTACTCGGCACTTGGCACACACCATCATATTCCTGAACTGTACAAACCGCCGCAACGTAATCTTGAATTCAAAAAGTTTTTTATCGAAATGAAACAGACTCTCGCGAACAAGTCATGGATAGTCCTATTTCTTGCGGGGACTGTGTATGCGGTCGCAACCGGTATCGACACAGGAGTCGGAACTTACTACAACACATTTCTCTGGAAATGGGAACCACAGGCCATCGCCATTTTTTCGGTGTGCGCAGCGTTAACCGTTATAGCAGTATCGTTTTCTGCGCCGCTCATCGCCCGGGGGCGGGACAAAAAGCAAATCGCAATCAAAGTGTTTTTGTGTGCAGTGTTTCTAGGTCCCCTACCGGTTTTTCTAAGACTGATAGATCCCTACGTCGCGATCACAACTTTCCCTGCAAACGGCTCCGATCTTCTTTGGTGGGTCCTACTCCTTCATGCGTGTACAGGTGCAGGATTGGGGATGTTAGGTTTTATATTTGTGGCATCCATGGGAATGGAAATAGTCGAAGACCAGCAGGCAAAAACTGGGCGAAGAGAGGAAGGATTATTAGGTACAGTCAATTCGATGATTCAAAAGTTAGTCGGTGCTGGCGGAGTCGTCATAGCCGGAGTAATAATAACTCTTTCGGGGTTCGACGATCCTACACTTGATCCCAGCGAAAAATACACGACTGCTATCAACACTTTCTCGTGGATTCACGTTGGAGTGGGTTTCTTTTTACCGCTTTGCTCTACTTTGTTGATTACTCAGTATTCCATCAGCCGAGAGAGCCACATGGAAAACATCTCTAAACTTGGATATATCATTAATACGTCTGGTTTAGATTATTCTGGGTCTGGTGGTTCGGGCGATAGCTGTAGAGGGACTTAGTTTTAGCAAGGCGTTCCCGATCCGTGAAGCACGAAAAAGCAATCGGCTAAGTTACTAAAACAGCAACACCTCTGCTTCCCCGGGGGTAGTTACTTCTCCTTCAGAGTTCTTCACCCACAGCTCGACCCGAATCGTCTTACTGCCCTCATCAATAGCAGTTATTGCCCCTCCAGAGCAGAGGGTTTCTCCCAAATAAGTCGCACGGCGATTGCTGTAACTAAATCTCTTTATCTCGCCAAAATCGCCAACCCAATTGGCAACACATTGAGCCAACCAGTCCCCCTGCAAAGGACCATCGATCACAATCTCTGGGTGACCCTCCTGGTCCTTGGTGTAAGTTTCATCGTAATGAATCCGATGAGGATTCCAAACCGCTGCATTGTATAGAAATAATGAAACGTTAGAGGGGCAATGCTCTCTCTCTGGCAATGCGTCACCCAAGTTTAAATCACCGATATTCATTGTTAACGCGCAATGCTCGTTTCAGTTTCAGTAAAAACTGGAAGCCCATTTTTGTCCTTAACCTCAAACTCCCGCTCAGTAAATATCAAGGGACCCTGTTTACCCGATTTCTCATAGATATTCTTAATTCGATTGACTCCAACTAGTTTATCTCCAGGTTTTATCGGTCGAAACACCTCCACTTCTTTACCTCCGGCCATAACTCTCTTTAAGGGGAGAGACGGCCCTTTTTGATTACCCCTGGCTAAACCATCAACCCTCAGTTGATCCATAGGAACGGGCTGCGCAAACAGATTGAAGATAAACATCAAAGGAGCTTCATCACCCTCGAGATATTTTGCTAGCTTCTGCTCGGTCGCCATCGAATATTTGATAATGTCCCTACGACTAACCTCTATCTCAACAGGGGCGTCTTCATGTCCGATCCAAGATAAGTGTTCTTCCGATAAAAGAGGCATCTCAATAATACACGAACGCGTTTAACCAATAATTTGGCTTTATTGTGCCTCAGTTAAGTCACTAGACCAATGCGACATCCCTCAAATGTAGCTCTTAGCGTTTCAGCAATTCAATCGCCATACGAGTAATTTCATTTGCCTGAACCAAGACTGATGAACCGGCCTGCTGCAACACTTGATTTTTTGACAATCTAGCCGCTTCCAATGCGTAATCGGCATCTTCTATGCGAGATCGAGACACAGTTGTTTGTTCTTTTATTCCTATTTGCTTCGAGATAACTTGATCTAGCCTTGCCTCAACCGCGCCCATTTCAGAACGCATTAAAGAAAGCTTATCTAAGGCATTATCGATTATGTTGATCGATTTTCCCGCATCCATGGCATTCGACACATCAACATCATCTACATGGTAAAGAGTGGATTTCCCAGAATCGTCGACCCTAAACTCAAACGCCGCCGCATGAGGTATAACAGCCTCAAAGTCCTGAGGCTTCCCATCAGCAGTTGTCACCAATCGCCGCCCTAATTCCTGAATAGCTCCCATACTAAGATCCGGCATAGTGGTAACTTTAACGTTATCTATATAAAGTTTCGCTCCCGCAGCAGAACCGCCGCTCGCATCCCAGGTTCCCGCAATAAAAACGAATTTGTACTGTCCATCTTTACTTACCCTCTTGGTTTCAGTGCTCCAGATCGTTTCCGCATCCGCGTCAGCCCCTGTCTCATTAAGGATTTCCTCTATATGGCCCGTATCTTCATCAACCAGATATCCCATCACATCGTAAGCATCACTTCCACCTAAAGCTCTCCAATCAAAAGCGATCTCATCACCTTCTTCAAGCTTTACACTGGTTTGACTTGCTAAATAAGGCCCATGCAAAATCCCAAAACCAGGCACGTTGACATTGGTGGAAGACAGCATAATAGACTTATCCGAACCAGGGGGCGTCTCTCCATCTAGAGCACCATGGTAGGTAGCCGCATTAACATTCCCGTCATAAGGAGCGGACTGGTTGTTATCCACGGTCGCAGGAAATACTATGTCTTGGGGTGTGGCATGACCAACTATGGAATCGACTCCATTCAGTCGAACCTGACTTTTAATGATATCCCAACCCGGAATGGACGTGTCGCCGATCTCGCCTTGTTCAAAATCTCCATTTTTAAATTCATACCCAAGGTTAAACTTGAACGGTTTTCCATCGAGCCCGTTGTTCTCAGAATCTATCCGTCCCACTACTACCGCCTGCGTGCCATCTCCCTCGTACAAGATATCACCGACTAATGATAGCTTACCCATGACCGTACTTGTCGTTGTATCTCGCTGCACATGAAGGTCTTGGGAAATCGCAAAGTAACCGGGCTGAGCAATGCCTTTGATTTCTTCAGGCACACCTGTCACCTCTAAGACCTTTTGGTCTTGAGTGATCTGAGTCCCATCGGCCTTGAATATGTTAAAACCACCATAGGAAACCGGAGGCCGGATTATTATTTCGTCGTCACCGTTGGAGCTTCCATCTGCTTCAAAAATGTTGAATTTATCGTCACCTGTCGCGGCTCTTATTTTTATCTGGAACTCAGCCGCAGTTGACGCAGTAGTTGTGAAATTGATCTGCGTACCGTCGTCTTTTAGTAAGTAATAGTCTCCCGCCGGATACTCGTTCACCGTACCCAAGCTCTTCTTGATCGAAGCGTTATTGTTACCAGTGACGCGAGTGCCATCCGCCCTAAATATGTCAAAATCCCCATAAGCCAATGAACCTGTGATTTTCATCTCGTCGTCATATTTATTATTTGTACCGCCGTCCACCTCGACAACCGTGAATCCATTATCCCCGGTAGCTGCACGAATTCTTGCCTGGAAATTTGAAGTCGTGGCTGCCGTCGTGGTGAAATAGGACCGATCGCCAGCAGAATTAACGATGTAATAATCGCCCGCGCCGTAGGACTTGGCGACTTCATTTGATATTTTGACCGCGGCGGCCGCGCCCCCGTTTATTTTCGTACCGTTAGCCTGGAATATATCAAAATCACCATACTCTTTCGGGCCTGTTATCTGAAAACCCAAACCGTTGTCAAAACCCCCATCGACGCCCACAATCTTAAAACCTTCCTCACCGGTCGCCGCGCGGATTTTTTCTTGGAACTCACTTGCCGTCGAATTATCGATAGTAAACTCAGTTCGCGTCCCGTTCGCGTTCATCAGATAGTAATCACCGGGCGCATAGCTATCAGCCCTGCCTAATGTGACTTTAACCCCAGAAACAGCCTTGTCTCCTTTTTGCAAAACAGTAAATTTTTCGGAAGAAGACAATTTTATTGTTCCCGAAACTCTCACGGAATCGTTCTTCCCAAAAACATCTAGAGCAGAAGAACCACCGATTAATGAAAAACCATCATCCGCTACCTTGTGAATCGACATCCCTTTCGATTGCGACAAATTATCAATTGTAATGTCGCCCCCATTTGGATCAGTCAAGATAACCTTCTGATCACTTTGCGTTGCAATAACTCCAGTCTGCCCCGATATCTGATTGATAGCCCATACGGCCTCATCTACAGACTTTTCCGACAAAACAAAATTCCCAGTAGAAACCCCATTCACGTTGATCCTAAAACGAGCACCATTA
>CACFPX010000019.1:0-42486 GCA_902568205.1 K189A clade bacterium
CAAGAGGATAATCAATACAGGTCTGGAGCTAATGGGTGCAAGGACCCTTCAAAGAATGGCGGCCGAAAACGACGTCCGAGGCCATAATACAAGGGCGGCAGCGGACTACAGGAAATCAGTAACTGAGAAGGGCCTAAAAGCCACCCTAAGAGCAAGAGACGACAAATTCGGTGATGGCAGAGCTAGAGTCTTCGGGCCTGAGATCCGTGACAACGCTGGTAACTTAATCGGTTAACGATGAACTGATATGCGTTCAAGCTAGACGACGTTTGGTATGATGTCTTTAGCTACTCGCTCTATGACATCGTACCTTGTATCAAAGTTGGGTAGGATCATGACCTGATTCAGTCCTGAAGCAGATAAATCGTGAAGCCTTTCAAGTAGCTCTTCTTGTGTACCTATCATACTTGAACTAGTTAACACTTCGGGGGTCAGAAATTTTTCCTCTTCCGGGATAACCCAGCAATTATGACCTGCATGAATTCTCTGGTGCCTGCGTTCTTCAGGAAAACTTTCCAGCAAGGCCGTGTAATCATCCCATATGCCAGCAAGTTCATTCGGTGGCTGGTGACCAAAATTACGATATTGGTCGTAGGTATAATGAACCGCCGCCATGGCCATAGCTCCACACTCAGCTTTTACTCTCGGCGAATCGATAGCCTCTCCTTCATCAAGCACTACCATGGTGGTCAATGCGGTCGTATAGTAATTTGCGCCGGGATCTAATTCACGCCCAGAATCTCTCGCACCAGCCTGGACCATATGCCACATACTACCCATCGAGGTAGATCTAGTAGCTCCGATTACAGCTCCATCTCCGTATTTACCAGCAATTGCCAGACTTTTAGGTCCAAACCCAGAAATATAAAGGGGTATCTGATCTTCAAAGTTAACGAAACCCTTTTCTGGCATGATATGTTTAATCAGATTTTCCTGCGCTTCAAATTCAAATTCGACCTCTTCCCCCTTTAAAAGCGGGACAAGGGTTTTGATGTAAATTTCAAATTCTTTAATTTTCTGAGGGGGAAGACCCATGACTCTTCTTGCCGTGTTCCCAGAGCCGACCCCAAAAAAAGTTCGGCCTGGCGCGAGAGCGTTGATTGAAGCAATGCTCGCCGCATTAACCGGAGCCGGACGTGTACCGGTGATAGCAACTCCAGTCCCCAGATTGATTGAATTAGTCCTATAAGCCGCCAAAGCAAGCGTTGCGTAGCAGTCAGACCAAAGCATCTGCGAATCAGCGAGCCAAGCATGACTGTAGCCTAGCTCCTCCGCTCTTACGACATAGTCGATATCATTTATATGCGAGGCTACACAGATGCCGATGTCCATAAAATAATCCTTAAAAAGCTATACGCAATACACTCTCTGCCACACATGCTGGCTTATCTATTCCATCAATTTCCACGGTCATCTCGTTTATTAGCTCTAACATCTCGCCTTTTTGGGTAACGCTTTTCAATTTCCCAACTGTTCGAATTTTAGAACCCACTGCAACGGGGTGCATGAATCGGACTTTATTCCAGCCCAAATTTATGCCCATCTTCATTCCTTCTATTTCCGGCAAGCCTACGCCCTCTCCACCAGGCAGAAAACTCATAATAGACATTGTTAGTTGGCCATGCGCAATTGGACCGCCGAAGGGCCCCTCTGCGGCACGATCTGGGTCTACATGAATCCATTGCTGATCCAAAGTCGCATCAGCAAAGTTATTTACCCGATCCTGAGTCATCTCGAACCATTCAGTAGGCTGGCCCGCTATGTCGATTTTTTCATTTAGCATATTCATCGCATTGTCTAACGCTGCTTCACTCATTGATCACTCTCTGTAATTACTAAATACATAACCCTAGTTAACGTCCGAACCGATATCAAGCTCTTGCTGAATCCTAAGCCCGTCAGATCAGGTCAAAAATTCCCGAATTTCTGTCATTCGCTCCTCTGTGTCTTCCTCACCAAAGCGAATAAGTAGGTCGATATAGTCTTTTTCAAAAATAACCATAGAGAGCGCATCAGCGCTACGGCTATCTTTTCCTGCAAGCCCCCGCTCCATATATCTAAAAAGCTTTGGAAGGCTTAGCTCGTGTTCCGATGCCAATTTTCCCAGATCTTTTTTCGGCCTCAAAACCATCACCTCAACGCGTCTAAACTCATCTGCTTCATCCTGATTTATCTTATCCAGCAAACGATTAATTCGATTCATCTGTAACGCGTCATGATCCAATAAGTCTAAAAATATAGAATTTAAAAGAACTCCTGCAACCTGTCCTGGTGATGGATACTCTTCAACCAATTCCGAATCCTCTTTGCCAGGTATTACTCTGGGAGAGACAGCTAATATTTTACTAGCTCCAAGATGCATAGCGGGTGAAAGCGGCGCGTTAAGACGAATACCACCATCACCATACCAAACATCACCAATACTCACCGCAGGAAAGAAAAAAGGCAGGGCTGACGAAGCCATGACATGATCAACAGATAATTTAGTCGCTTTCGCTTTGACTTGACTCCGATTCCAAATATTTTGTCCAGCGCCCTGAACCCAAGCCACCGAATGACCTGAAGAATACTCAGTACCAATGATGGCTATCGATTCTAAGACTTGGGATTTAATATTCTCATCAATTCCTTGCAAGACCGTATTTTTATGCTTAAGCACGTCTTTTAAAAAGTCTTCTAGAGGCTGGTTATCAACCATACCTCTTAAATTATTCGCTCCTAAACGGCCTCCTGTTAAAAATCGGCCCAATACGAAAAGAATTCTTTGCAAAATCCTACCCAAGTCAGTGTGGTATACCTTTTTCGTTTCGAGCTGGAGCCATGTCTCCATCAAAGAGTCAACTGCATTAGACCACTGTCCCTGGAAAGACGCCAAATAGACAGCGTTGATTGCGCCTGCGGATACCCCTGTTATGATTTTTGGACGATACTCGGGAATTTCTCTAGCGATTTGCCTCAGGCATCCCACCTGATAAGCAGCGCGCGCACCTCCCCCAGAAAGTACCAACGCATTGCGGTCAACGGCATTCACTTAGTAGTCCTTAAATCAACAATGATCTGAGAAAGTACTTCCTCATCCTGCCTATTGTTTATTGGGATGCTTACTTCGATACGATCCAGGACTGATCTAAAACGATCCTTAATCTTTGACGCTAGCTCATCGTATAAAGCCACAATGACAATCTCTTCCAATAGTTCATCGCTTACCAGCTTTGACATCTCTGACCATTGATTTGTGCGGGACAATTGGTTCATTTGCTGACACAAATCCTGCAACTGATACACCTCAAAAGCTCTAGCATAAGCGGGAGTCGATAAATAAAAAGCAAGTCTCTCCCTCGCGATTTCCTTTCGAGCGACCAGCCCCTCCTCGTCTTGAGCTGTCGCAACTAAGGGTTTCAAGCAGACCTCAAATTCGCCGGTTCCTCTGCTTTTTATGCGAGGCATCAACACTTCGGAAATGTATTTTACACCGCAAACGGGATGCAACCGGACTCCTTCCGCAATTTCGCACGCCACCTCGAACATCCCAGGATTAACCGCAGCAAGATGGATCGGTATTGGAGCATGATCCATTGGAGATGGGGTGAACAAGGGAACGTTTAGATTCAGTTTGTAATGCTTCGACTCATATTCGAGCGGCTCCTCATTTTGCCAACTTCGCCATATCGCCCTCAGCGCTCCCACATAATCTTTCATCCATGGGCCAGGGGGATGCCACTGCATACCATGGCGCCTGCGGATATGGCCCTTTACTTGAGATCCAACACCAAGCTCAAAACGGCCGCCACTGATTTTATGGGCTGTCCAAGCTGACTGCGCTAAAGTAAACGGACTCCTGGCAAATGCAATGGCAACAGAAGTGCCTAGCTTGACTTTGCTTGTTTGGCTCGCAGCAAGCGATAAGATTTGAAAAGGGTCATCCTTTGTTTCCTCCATTAACAACGAATGGTAACCAAGGCGATCGACCAGCTGAGCGTCCGAAGCGATAGAACCGTATTCGAGGCCCGCGTCTGGGGCTTTCAACCCTGGATCTAATTTGCCTAAAGGAAGTAACGTTTCGACCTTCAACTTTCGTTGCCCCAAAATCAAACTCAACAAATATATCAGCAAACCATCGAGATGGCTTAGAATAAGAAAATGTTCCAATGGTTTTCTACTCTAAAGCCACGGGTCAATGAAGTTTTCAGACCGGGTGGCGTGCTCTTCTATGGATGGGTGATGGTCTTAGCCTGCGCGGCTATACAATGGCTGTCTGCTGTCACGTGGATGCACTCCTACGGAGCCTATACGGTACTCCTACAAGCCGAGTTTGGCTGGAGCATGACAATTTTATCCCTTGCCTTTGCGATGACTCGCCTTGAGAGTGGCCTACTTGGACCTATTCAAGGATGGCTTGTCGATCGTTTTGGGCCTCGCAAGATACTGACAATCGGCCTGATTATTTTCGCAATCGGCTTTTTTCTCTTCAGCCAAGTTAATACTATCCCGGTCTATTTCTTAGCATTCATACTAATTGCATTGGGAAGCAGTCTCGGTGGTTGGGCTACTCTCATGGTTCCTATCGTCCATTGGTTTGATCAACACAGAGCAAAAGCTATCGCTTGGTCTCAGCTCGGTTTTTCCCTCGGAGGGCTGTGCGTGCCACTTATGGCAATTGGGTTGGAAAGTTTCGGTTGGCGTTATATGGCTATTCTTTCGGGTGTAGTCATTCTGGCGGCAGGCCTTCCTTTGGTGTCACTCATCCACCACCGACCCTCTGACAAAGGGTTAACCGTCGACGGTTACGGTCAAAAAGAGACTGGCCAAACAACAACAGAAGATAAAGCCCCAATCCGCAGCTTTACCTGGCGCGAAGCCATAAAAGAGCGTTCATTCTGGTTGTTATCCACGGGACACAGTCTTTCTTTGCTAGCTGTTAGCTCCATGCTGGCACACCTGATTCCTCACCTCACTAATTCCCTAAATTATTCACTTCGAGATGCGAGTATCGCTTTCTCACTTATGACAGGTTTGCAGTTGATTGGGATATTTTTGGGTGGCTATCTTGGGGACAAATACAATAAACAGAAGTTGGTTGTATTCTGCATGCTAGGACATTTTCTTGGGCTGTTGGCTATCGCCTTTGCGAGCGATTTCTTTTGGGTCGTCATCTTTGCCATTCTCCATGGAATAGCCTGGGGAATCAGAGGCCCTCTAATGGTGGCCTTGAGAGCGGATTATTTCGGCTCAAGGTTCTTCGGAACCATTATGGGATTTTCATCGCTCATCGTGATGATAGGCATGACTTTTGGGCCAATTATCTGTGGCATCCTTTACGACTATTACGGCAACTATCAATTAGCTTTCACAATTATGGCTTCTGCTTCTCTCGTCGGAGCTCTGTGTTTCTGGCTATGCGAATCGCCTCAACAATCAGCGCTAAGATGATTTGTCACTCCGCAACATCTAAACTATTGTGCTAGTCGAAATAAAAATATCTGACCGCAGCGACTATGTGGCGCATAATTTGATCGATCACTAAGACGAAACTAACCTGTAACATGCCAACCTCATGTCGTATCCAATATCTAGTGAAGGGCGTCAACGCTGAGCGCGAGGACAAGTCCAACTTGCATCAGGAAATAGTAGATGCGCTTCCAAACGTCAGTTCAGTGAATTTGATGCCGGTGGTCGAGGGATTCTCATTAGACCTCGAGTTCTACGACATAGAACCTTTTTCGAAAGCCAGTTTTGAACCCTATCTCTCGGAACAGGTCCTACTGGAACTGATCAATCTTAAGTGTGAAACCAAAGGCTCAGCTTCATTGCAACTAGTACGCAGCGAATATAGCTAACGCTATGGCATAACAAATACCGAACTTCATTTATCCTTTGTCTGTTCCCTAGGAGCATCAAAAGCTAGAACGTTAATAGCGCCAAATCCGTTTAAAAAAATAAACTCTTTAGATAGTTAATGCTCTGACCATTAGCCGCCCACTGCTGCCATATCTTCTTCCAAAAATCAGAGAATTAAAGTGGCTAAAGAATCTATACTAAGCTAAAAACAGTTTGAACAAACTAAACCGCCTTATAGATTGAGGCTAGAGGGAATTTAATGAATGCTCCTTTAGATGACATAACCGTAGTTGAAATAGATAACTGGATGGCAGCACCAAGTGCGGGAGCTGTGTTAGCAGATCTGGGTGCAAGAGTAATCAAAGTAGAGCCTTTGACAGGCGATCCCATGAGGGACATGAGCAGACCTATAAAAGGCGATAATTTTTCTGATGAGATAAAAAACTACGACTTTCAATTTGACGTGGACAATCGAGGCAAAAACTCTATAGCCATTGCTATCGACACTGAAGAGGGAGCTAAACTTGTTAGACAGCTGGTTTCAAATGCTCAAGTCTTTATGTGTAATCTTTTGATCGCAAGACAAGAAAAATACAGTCTGGATCCAAGAAGTTTATTCAAAGAGAACTCTTCGTTAGTCCATGCCACGTTAACTGGCTATGGCACCTCTGGTCCCGATGCTATGCGTCCGGGTTATGATGTGACCGCTTTTTTTGGTAGGTCTGGTTTATACGATGCTCAACGTGAGGGCGAAGACGGCATTGTTCCTATGGCCCGTCCAGCTCAGGGAGACCACACCACGGGGCTCGCCTTCGTCGCGTCGATTTTAGCAGCCTTAAGACAAGCCGAAAAAACCCAAACAGGTCAGATCGTTGAAACCTCTTTGTATGAAACCGCAGTCTGGACACAAGCATCCGACTATGCGGTCACCGCGATTGACAAAGCGCCTGTCAGGAAGCGTGACCGAGAGCACATGTTGGCTATTAGCGCCAACCGTTTCCCTTGTGGAGACGGAAAGTGGATAGTCTTCAATATGATGCCGGACGCAGCTTATTGGCCAAAACTATGTTCCGCTATAAACCTTGAGCACCTGATTGAAGACGAACGATTTATTGATTCGAGTGCCAGATACAAATTAATGCCAGAGCTGATTGCCCTATTCGATGAGGCTCTTTCTCGAAAATCTAGAGACGAATGGGGCGAAATTTTTGATCAAGCGGGTCTTATATGGGGGCCAGTATTATCCCTGGATGAAGTGCCTCAAGACCCCCATGCACTGGAACTCGGTATGTTTCCAGAAATCGAGCACCCCTCAATGGGCAATTACACGACGGTTAATATTCCAATGAGATTCGCAACATCAGACGTCAGACCTAGAGGACCGGCTCCCCAACTAGGAGAGCATACAGATTCTATTCTTAAGTCTTTAGGCTTAGACAAAACACAACTAGATTCTTTGAAAAAAAATGGAATTGTTCTAAGCTCCCAGTAATCAAAGGGGGACATCGAATGGAAAACATAGTTATCGTTGATTGCGTTAGAACGGGGCTGGCCAAAGCCCATAGAGGCACTTTTAATCTTACCCGTTCTGATGACCTTGTGGCTCACTGCATTAACGCTCTACTCGAGCGCAATCCTGCAATAGATCCTGGCGAGATAGAGGATGTGATTTTAGGTTGCGGTCGACAGGTTGGAGAACAATCAGCCAATGTCGCTAGACACGCCGTCGCTCTGTCAAAGCTTCCTATCACTGTTCCAGCTACTACCATCAGTCGCGCATGCTCCTCCGGTCTAAATTCCATTGCCTTTGCGGCGACACAGATTGCAAGTGGCTGCGCTGAGATGATTCTCGCTGGCGGGGTCGAATCGATCACGGGTTTGGATCGAGGAAGCCCAGGTGAGCACTCAGAGAATCCAATACTAATGGAGCAAAAGCCAGATATCTTCATGGCGATGGGTAATACTGCAGAAGTCGTAGCGCGCCGTTACCAGGTGAGTCGCGAAGCTCAAGATTTGTATGCGTTGCAGAGTCAGCAACGTTACGCAGCGGCCGAAGAAAAAGGGTTTATTCAGGATGAAATCGTACCTATGACTGTTTCCTGGAGCAAAATCGTTGATAAACAGACCAAAGAAACGCAAATAGTCGAAGGCACAGTCGATCGAGACGAATGCAATAGACCCGATACGACCTTGGAAGGCCTCACTAAACTAGGCCCAGCATTCGAAGAAGATGGCTCAGTAACGGCAGGGAATGCATCACAATTATCGGATGGAGCTGCGCTCGCTCTACTTATGACAGAGAAGAAAGCGGAGAAGCTGGGGCTGGACATTATGGGTTATTTCAGAGGGTTTACCGTGGCAGGCTGCGAGCCCGACGAAATGGGTATCGGACCAGTTTTCGCGATACCCAAACTCTTGGATTACCTCGGGCTCACCCTAAACGATATAGACCTTGTCGAACTTAATGAAGCCTTTGCGAGCCAGTGCCTCTATTGTAGAGACCGATTGGGCATTGATAATGAGATTTATAACGTCAATGGAGGCTCTATCGCTATAGGTCATCCCTTTGGAATGACTGGAGCAAGATTAACCGGTTCAGTACTCAGGGAACTAAAGCGCAAGAACCAGCGTTACGGAATAGTCTCCATGTGCATCGGCAAGGGCATGGGCGCCGCAGGACTATTTGAAGCGGTGTAACCGCTTCAACGAAGAGAACCCATGCATCACGATTAAAGGGGGCTGACAATGAACAATAGAAGGAATTTCCTCAAGGCCGGCATGCTAGCAACAGCTGCGGTGAGCCTGCCGACGGGTCAATCGCAGGCTAAGACTTTTCAAGGTGAGGTTAAGTCCTATCGACGCCTAGGACGCACCAACCTTGAGATTTCAGACATCAGTTTTGGTACCAGCCGCCTGCGAACCGGAGAAGAGCATTTGATTGAGCATGCCATCGATCGTGGTGTTAACTATTTTGATTCCGCGGAGGGATACACACGGGGTCAAGCAGAAAAGGTCTTGGGCAACGCTCTTAAAGGGAAACGAGACAAGGTTTTCTTGGTTTCCAAAACGATGATCGATGCTGATACTAGCGAATCGGAACTCATGCGAAGGCTAGAGGGTTCTCTCAGGAGTCTGCAAACTGACTACGTCGACATTTACATGAACCATGCCGTTAACGATGTCGCTGTCGTTGCCAATCCTGAATGGCAGTCTTTTATTGAAACTGCGAAAAGACAAGGGAAAGTCAGGTTCACTGGAATATCAGGGCACGGTGGCTATCTGGTTGACTGCGTAAATTACGCGCTGGATCATGACATGATCGATCTTATGCTGACCGCTTACAACTTTGGACAAGATCCGAAGTTCTACGAAGGGCTGACTCGAAGACTAGACTGGATAGCTACGCAAGAAGAGCTTCCCAAGGCGATAAGCCGCGCCAAAAACATGGATGTGGGCGTAGTCGCAATGAAAACACTTATGGGAGCGCGCCTTAACGATATGCGTCCCTACGAAAAAGGCGGATCAACCTATGCGCAGGCTGCATTCAAGTGGGTTCTCTCAAATCCAGAGGTAGATGCGCTAGTCATCACCATGAAATCCATTGAAGAGATAAATGAATTTCTGGACGCTTCTGGCAAGCAAGAGATAACAGCAATTGATAATCATCTTCTCAAGCAGTACGCGAAACTAAATGGCATGAGTTATTGCAAACAGGTCTGCAATAGCTGTGAAGGCGCTTGCCCAGCTCAAGTCCCCATAGCAGACATCATGCGAACCCGCATGTACGCAATAGACTACAAAGATCTAGAGTTCGCGAGGGATGAATACGCTTTGCTAGGTGATGCCGCAAGCAGTTGTCTAACTTGTTCTGGCGAGCCGTGTCAAAATGCTTGCCCAAAAGGCATCGAGATCAGCAAGTGGTGTGCGCCAACGCACAGAATGCTTAGCAGACAGATTGCATAAGTGAACCGAGAAGAAATACTCAGCGCGTTCAAAGACGGGCGTATCGATTTAGAAGAAACTCTCTCTCAAATAGACCAGAGCTATTATCATAACGTGGGCCATACTACGTTGGACCTTGATAGAGAGAGCAGAACAGGAGCACCAGAAGTCGTCTTTGGATCAGGTAAAACAGCCAAACAAGTTATGGAAATCGTAGAAGTTTTGCTGGAAAAAAATGTTAATACACTGGTCACAAGACTCGATGAAGAAAAGTACTCAGCCCTCTCGGCATCACTTCCTGAGTGCGCGACCTACACTCCGAACTCTCAGCTATTAAGCATTAAAGTAAAAGAAATTGAGCTCACAAAGTCCTCTGTAGCAGTCGTTTCCGCGGGGACGTCCGACCACAACATTGCGGAAGAGGCTGCCCTTACAGCGGAATTTTTTGGGAGCAAGACAGCCCAAATCAACGATGTTGGCGTCGCTGGGTTACACAGGCTACTCGCAAGAATAGACGAAATAAGAAAGGCAAAGGTTATCGTCGTAGTCGCTGGCATGGAGGGAGCACTACCCAGTGTGGTGGGGGGACTAGTCAAAAGCCCCGTGATAGCAGTCCCTACCAGCGTCGGTTATGGAGCCTCATTTGATGGGGTAGCAGCGTTACTGGGCATGCTGACTAGCTGTGCTTCTGGCATTTCAGTCGTGAATATCGATAATGGGTTCGGTGCGGGCTATTTAGCAAACATGATCAACCAAATTTAGACTAGCTAAGTGAACGAACAAATATTAGAAAAATATCAATCTCTCAAATCGGTTATCAATAATTATGAGAGCGCGGTGGTAGCTTTTTCAGGAGGAATCGATAGCTCCCTGGTCGCGTATGTAGCGGGAGAGATCCTAGGTAGTAATGCATTGGCTGTCACTTCCGGATCGGCGAGCTTAAAAAGGTCTGACCTTCATCTCGCAGAGACACTCGGTAAGGATTGGGAACTATCTCACGAAATCATAGTCACCGATGAGCTGAGCAAAGCCGATTACAGGCGCAACCCTGTGGACCGCTGTTTTCACTGTAAGACCTCGCTTTACACCTCTCTTGATACGATTTGTAAAGAAAGAGGCATAGAGGTTATTTTCAATGGTACAAACCTGGATGATCTGGGAGATCACCGACCAGGGCTTGTCGCGGCAGACAATTATCAAGTCTGCTCGCCTTTAGTGGAGGCTGGCTTCCATAAAGCAGACGTAAGATTGTTAGCTAATGAGCTAGGCTTAAAAAATGCCGATAAACCCCAATCCGCTTGTTTATCCAGCCGTTTTCCTTATGGCACATCAATCGACGAACAACTTCTAGCACAAGTAGAACAAGCAGAAACAGTGCTCGAATCTCTAGGTTTTACCCAATTCCGTGTTCGGCATCACGGAGATCTCGCTCGAATAGAGGTAATCGAAACCGAGCTTGAAAAGGCAATGGATCATCGTTCGCAAATCAACAAAGCTTTGACTGATCTGGGTTATCGATATGTTACCTTGGATATGACCGGCTTTCGTTCCGGTTCTCTCAATGAAGGACTTCAAAAAGAGCAGATACAAGTGGTCAATATCCACAACCCCGAGAAATAGCGACTAAATTATGTCCTGCCAGAAAATCGAGCCTACTGACGGTAGTAGGCTTTTAGCTGACGGTCCTGTCTACTCGTATCGGACTTATTTCCGGCTCTGGCCCATGGCTTGTACTTCGGCGATTTTGCCCCCTCCGGCCTATCTCCCATTATGGTCACCCTATGTATGATTCGCTCGCCTTCGAAGTCATTTAAAACCATGTGTTGAGTGCATCGGTTATCCCAAATCCCTATCGTGCCTCCGGTCCAGCCGTATCTAACCGTAAATCGGGGGTTTTGGACCCAACGGGTTAGGTAGCTTAAAAGCATTTCACTTTCGGATGCGTTCATCTCAACAATACGACGAGTAAAGTGCTCATTCACATACAAAGCTTTCTGACCTGTTACCGGGTGAACCCTGATTACGGGATGCACCATCATTTTATCAGTTCGGTTATGGGGCAAGGCATCATGTAAAGCGGTAATGGACTCACAAAGGTCCTTCATTGGTTCTGATAGCTCTTCGTAAGCCTGGCATAGGTTGGTCCACATTGTATCCCCACCGACCTCAGGGCAGGTTACCATATGAAGGACCGACATAATCGAAGGTTCTTCCATAAAGGTAAGGTCTGTGTGCCATTCGTCGGCGATTCCACCCTTGGAAGCCGCTAACTCAAATACTTTGTCATGTTCCATATAGGGGTTTTTTAAATTTGGATGTGACTCGATTACTCCAAAATGGCTACCCAACTCAACATGCTGGTCCACTGTGATTGACTGACCCGGAAAAAAAAGAACTTTGTGTTTCGACAATAATTCCTTAATACAATCCGATTCATCAGTGCTTATTTCAGACAGATCAGCATTTAATACCTCAGCGCCCAGTGATGCCGCAACTTTTCTAACTTGCCAAGATTCAGTTCGACTCAAAATAATCCCCCTAATTCACATTCCTCTATACATCATCCGACACCCCGCGAACAAACAAGGGCTCCATCTGCAGCTCCCTAAAATCATCTTGCATCTGTTCATTACTCGGCTCAAGCACGGGTTCAGCCGCCGCGCTTAACAAAACCTCCAACAACGTCGCATCACTGGACGAATTCAAAAATAACCCGTCAACACTCAAGGTATAATCTACCGCTCTTTTTAGCGGATGCTTATCTGTGATGGGCCTATACCAACTGTATCGCTTTTCTTCGTCTTCCTCAGTCCAGCGCCTCAAAGCGATCGACTTGATCGTTTGAATAGCCACCTCCTTGCTTCTGGCGAGCGAATAAAGGTCTTCAAAATCACTTTTATACTGTTCCTGACTCATCATCGAAAAGTTGTGAGGTAATAGTACCGAGTCAAAATCATAGGTCTGCAAACTCTGTAGGTGCATGCTAGCAGCAAAGGTACCATGCCCCGTAACACCAATATTCTTGACCAACCCCTCTTCCTTAGCCTCAATTAAGCCCTCTAGAGCCCCATCGGACCCCATTGCCACGTCCCATTCGTTCTGCTTGGTCAAATTATGCAGTTGGATTAAGTCAACATTGTCCACCTGCATTCGCTCCAGAGATCGTTTCAACTGATCTTTAGCTTCATTTTTTGTTCGCAACCCCGTCTTTGTTGCCAAAAAGAAATCGGATCGTCTACTTTCCAATATCGGACCAAGTCGTAGTTCTGCATCTCCATAACTTGCCGCCACGTCAATATGATTGATTCCAAATTTATCAAGTACCTCAAAAGTAGACTCCGCTCGATCTTGAGACATCGCTCCGAGAGCCGCGGCACCGAAAATCACCCTTGAACTCAGGTGCCCAGTCTTGCCAAACAATTGTTTTTCTATCATGCGATATGCCTTGAACTTAAACTTGGTTACACTACTTCTTTTAATTCCACTTATTCTAACAGTGTTTTCTGAAGATCATACGTTTGCAGGTAATCCTCTAGATCGAGCGGAACATATCCGCAGAGACGAAGAAGCGATCCAAGAATTAATCAAATCCAAAGAAGGCAAATATCTGGTCTTTGATCGTTTAAAGGTGCACGTGGACGAAGAAGGTCAACTGAAATGGCTCAACCCAAGCGATCTACCGTCGCTTACCCACCAGCCGGCTTTACTGGGAATCGATGACGATAAACCACATTTCGCCCTAGATCTTTCAGATACGCCTTGGGTTGGAGATAAACAATTCGCTGATTGCCGGACCACAGCCATGCACATAAGCGGTCCCGAGACAGGAATACTCGCTCAGGCCCGTTCGCAATTGGATTGGCACAGAAAGAACCGTTTCTGCGCAGTGTGTGGCTCAAAAAACCGCAAAGAAAGAGGAGGACAGGTTCTGCGTTGCGAAACCTGTGAAAGGCATATTTTTCCACGAACAGATCCTGTCGTCATCATGCTTATTATTGACGCGTCGAATGAAGAAAGGTGCCTGTTGGGACAGGGAAAAGGAAGAATGGTACAGAGCAACTTCTACTCGGCGCTTGCAGGGTTTATCGATCAAGGGGAATCAATAGAAGAGGCCGTCAGACGCGAAGTTCAAGAAGAATCTCAAGTCAACGTAGGACGAGTTCAGTATCACTCCTCTCAGCCCTGGCCATTCCCCTCCTCACTGATGATTGGATGTCATGCCTTGGCTGTATCAACAGAAATTGTTGTTAATTCGTCAGAAATGGCCAACGTTTCTTGGTTCTCCAAAGAGGAAGTCATTGCCTCACTCAACAACCAACACCCCGAATTAACGGTTCCTGGCAGAATGGCAATAGCCCATCATTTAATTAAGTCTTGGGCCGAAGGAGAGGTTCAATTTTGAATAGTTTAGCCTGTTGGAATTGCGGCTCACCGCTAAGCGATATACCTTTACCGATAAGCAGACACAGTCAGTGCTCTAGTTGCTTCAATGACCTCCACTGCTGTCGCCTCTGTAAATATCATGACCCGGAGCGTACGGTCTATTGTCTCGAAGATCGGGCAGACCCACCCATCCAGAAAGAAAACGCCAACTTTTGTGACTATTTCAGCCCGAACTCGAAAGCCTTCAATGCTGGAGGCGCAATTAAAAGCGCAGACTCCAAAGTAAAACTCGAGTCTCTTTTCGGCAGCAGTGAAGAAGACAGCATCTCTTCTCATGATGAAGTCATCGAATCAAAGGAAGAGGAGGCCAAGAGAGCTTTGAACGATCTATTCAAATAGGGTCTTCAAAGAGATAGCGTCTCTAAGCAGTTCGCGATCTCAATCAGAGAGTTAAATCGCGATACATCATATTCGCTAATCGTCAGTCTCGGAGATTTGTTGTCAGGAACATGCATAACTTTATACCCAGCCTGATACGCAGACTGAACGCCATTTTTTGAATCTTCTATCGCCCAGGAGTTTTGCGGGACAACACCCAGCTTATTAGCGATATTTAGATAAGGGGCGGGATGAGGCTTGCCCTGTTCACTCTCGCCACCGCAAACCATTTCTATAAAATATTTCTCAAAATTCAAATGAGCTAAAGACTTTTCTACTGTTTTGCGTCCTGTAGACGTGCAAAGGCCCACTGGCACCTCTAGCTTCTCTAACAACGCGAGAAGTTCGATTGCCCCTTGTTTAAGATCCACGGGACCTTGATCAAGACGTTCTGAAAACCATCTCGAACTAAGCTTTCTAAGTTCAGGGTAAGGGAACTCCGGACCAAGACGTTCGAAAAACACGTCGTGAGCCTGTCTGACGTTTAAACCAACCGTTTCTTCGTAAACTTCCATTTCACAACTACAGCCAATCTCACGACATGCTGAGATGAAGAGCTCTCTTGCGATCGTCTCCGTATCGAGAAGCGTACCATCAAGATCAAAAACGACCCCTTCTGGGATCTTGTTTACACCAAACAGTTCGGCGCTCTCCTATTCCACCTAGGAAGCCTTCGCAAGATTTCGTAGGACATAGTGGAGGACGCCGCCATGCTCTATGTACTCGATTTCAATGGCGGTATCAATTCGACATTTTATTGTAATGTCTTTTCTCGATCCATCAGGGTAACCAATCTCACACCTCACCTCTTGTAAAGGCTGGATTTCGTCCAAACCAAAAATCGATATTGATTCATCGCCAGTAAGACCGAGCGTCTTTCTTGTATCGCCACCAGTGAACTCAAAGGGAATAACCCCCATTCCCACCAGATTAGAGCGGTGAATACGTTCAAAACTCTCAGCAATAACGGCTTTCACTCCCAGAAGCGCGGTTCCTTTCGCCGCCCAATCCCGGCTGGATCCAGCGCCATACTGCTCGCCACCAAATATCACCAAAGGAACTTCTTCTTTCTGATACGCCATCGCTGCTTCGAAGATAGACGTTTGCCTTCCATCCGGTCCCTTGGTGTAGCCTCCCTCAACCTCATCGAGCATTTCATTCTTAATACGAATATTCGCAAAAGTACCGCGCATCATTACTTCGTGATTTCCTCGTCGAGACCCGTAACTGTTAAATTCTTGAATCGGCACTTGGCGGTCTGTTAAGTATTGCCCGGCAGGAGTTGTTGATTGAAAGGAACCCGCAGGGCTGATGTGATCAGTTGTAATCATGTCGCCCAGAACAGCAAGTACCCTGGCATTTTCAATATTATTAATTACGCCAGGTTCTTTCCCCATATTCTGGAAATACGGAGGGTTCTGGACATAAGTGGAAGAAATAGGCCAATCATAAGTTTGACTCGCTGTAGTCTTTACCGATTGCCACTTTTCATCTCCTTTAAAAACATCCGCATACTTGGAATTAAACGCTTCTCTCGTCACAGTGCTTTCCACCAATTCAGCAACCTCCTTGGAGCTTGGCCAAATGTCTTTCAGAAAAACTGGAGAACCTGAACTGTCTGACCCTATCGGATCATTAATCAAATCGATGTCCATCGTTCCAGCCAGCGCGTAGGCCACTACAAGCGGCGGCGAAGCCAGGTAGTTCGCCCGAACATCGGGAGATATTCTTCCCTCAAAATTTCTATTACCAGACAAAACCGCGGTTGCCACAAGGTCACCGTCTGCGATCGCTTGACTGATTTCACTTTGTATCGGTCCCGAGTTCCCGATACAGGTAGTACACCCATAGCCGACTAAATTAAACCCAACTTTATCCAGATCTTCCTGGAGACCAGATGCTTCGAGATACGCACTCACCACTTGAGATCCCGGAGCAAGCGAAGTCTTAACCCATGGCTGTCTTTGAAGACCTAGCGCTGCTGCCTTTCTGGCGACCAAGCCAGCCGAAATCATCACGTAAGGATTCGATGTGTTAGTGCACGAGGTAATTGACGCTATGACTACCTTGCCTGACTCCATTTCATACTCTTCATTTTCTACGGGGACCTTCTTTCCCAATGGTCGATCGAAGGTATCTTTCATTTCAGCTCTGAAGGCACCTTGCGCCTCATTCAACGCGACATAATCTTGAGGTCTTTTAGGCCCGGATATCGCCGGAACAATAGAATCCATATTGAGATGAAGGGTATCTGTGTAGACGGGCGAATAATCTTTCGACCTCCAGAATCCGTTCTCCTTCGCATAAGCTTCCACCAAGGCAACGCGATCTTCATCTCGTCCTGTATTTCGAAGATATCGAAGTGTTTCATCGTCTATCGGGAAGAAACCACAAGTGGCCCCGTATTCGGGCGCCATATTCGCAATTGTTGCCCGATCAGCCAAAGGAAGAGAATCCAAGCCGGAACCATAAAACTCAACAAACTTCCCAACCACCCCCTTTTCTCTGAGCATCTCAACGACCTTTAACACGAGATCGGTTCCGGTTGTTCCCTCCGACATCGCTCCAGTTAACTCAAAGCCAACCACTTCCGGGATCAACATCGACACGGGTTGACCAAGCATAGCTGCTTCTGCCTCAATACCTCCCACTCCCCAACCAAGCACGGCCATCCCGTTAACCATGGTCGTATGACTGTCAGTACCTACCAGAGTATCTGGATAAGCCACCTGCTCTCCGTCCTGATCGATATCGCTCCAAACGGTCTGCGCGAGATACTCCAGATTCACCTGATGACAGATACCTGTCCCTGGAGGTACTACACGAAAATTATCGAATGCACTTTGACCCCACTTGAGGAAGGTGTAGCGCTCCATGTTCCTCTCATATTCTCGATCAACGTTCATTTGGAAAGCTTGAGGGTTTCCAAATTCATCAATCATTACTGAATGGTCAATCACCAAATCAACGGGGTTTAAAGGATTTATTTTTTGCGCATCTCCTCCTAGGCCCACTATCCCATCACGCATAGCCGCCAAATCCACGACAGCTGGAACTCCAGTAAAATCCTGCATCAGTACGCGAGCAGGCCGATACGCGATCTCTCTCGGGTTTTTTCCACCCTGCTGAGCCCAGTCGGCGAAGGCTTTGATGTCATCCACCGTAACTGTATTGCCATCCTCAAAACGCAGCATGTTCTCAAGTACAACCTTCAATGCTGCAGGAATACGAGAGAAATCCCCAAGGCCTTTTTCTTGAGCCTCGGGAATTGAGTAATAGGCTATGGACTTCCCATTTATATCTAACGTTTTCCTTGATCCGACACTATCCTGTCCCACGATAATTGGCATACCAGCTTTCCTTAAACACCTAACTTCTTCTTTCGTATATTTTGCCTGAAAGTGATGAAACCCCCAAAAAAATCTGGGACATCTCTTCAGCTATCAACGGATTCTGTTTTTCCAAACAAGGCGGACCCGCACCTCCAACAAAAACTTGCTTCATAAGAATGTCCCTCTGCGGAGCAATTCGGACAGATTTTGGTGTTCGCTTGCTTCCGGTGAGCTTCGTTTAGTTCTAGCGTGACTATTCCAGTTGGTACTGCGATTATCCCGTAACCCATAATCATAATGATCGCGGCCAAGGCTCTACCCAAGCCCGTGACCGGAGCAACATCTCCGTAACCGACAGTCGTCATCGTCGTGACCGCCCAGTAAACACTCTGGGGAATACTCGAAAACTGGGGGTTGGTTCCACCTTCCACCAAGTACATCAAAGAGCCAAACACCAACACCAAGGCGAATACTGAACAGAGAAAAACGGTGATTTTACGTCGACTCGCGACCAAGGCTTGAGCGATCAGCTCTCCTTCTCCTACGTAACGGACCATCCGAAATATCCGAAAAACGCGCAGCACCCTGACTATACGAAGGACAAGAAAGTAATGAGCGTCCGCAAACCAGATGCTCAGATATGTGGGCAAGGAACCTAGCAAATCAATTACGCCGTAGAAACTTCGGGCGTAAAGCCACCTATTTTGAATACTCCATAATCTTAATAGATATTCAATCGTGAAAATGATCGTGAAAGTCCATTCGGCTGCTAACAGCAGGCGCCCATATCGTTCGTTCATACTGGTCACCGAAGCCAGTAAGACGGCAGCAATACTCAATAGGATGCAGATTATCAAAACTACATCGAACACCTTCCCAGCCGAGGTGTTGGCTTCAAAAATTACTGATCTGACTCTCCCCTTTAGCTCGCTCACCCAGCCCGCCCCATAAAAGAGTGTTTATTCTATCAGGGTTAGGCCAGCGAACCTCTGGAGTTTTCATAGGGACTAATCGCCCGTTTTGATTTCTATATTTCTTGCGATCGTTTCCGCCTTTTTTGGCACCTGCAGATAGAGGACCCCGTCTTTGGTTTCAGCAGAAATTAACTCGGCATCCGCATCCCTGGGCAATCGAAAACTCCGCGAAAAGCTTCCGCGACGTCTTTCCGATCTGTAATAGCTTTCAGCGTGATCATTCTCTGCAATCTGAGATTTCCCTGTTACCGTAAGCATGTTCTCCGCAACGTTGACTGTGAGATCCTCAGAGGCGACTGCAGGGACTTCTACGTCTATCAAATAAGCGCTTTCGCTCTCTCTAACATCAACCAAAGGCACCCAATCTGCACGTCTTAAACCTTGTCCTGTCCGATTATAATCTCTTAATACGGATTCAAAATCTGAAAATGGTCTCCATCTTGCGACATTCATTACGTTCTCCTTCAAGTTTTAAAAGCAACAACCACGTCTCTAACATGGTTTCACCCACAAGAATCACAAGACTTGAAAAGAGAAAAATAATCCCCAGTCGAACTCAATTTTTATCAGAAATTCACCTCGCCCCAACGCCTTTAGCTCCTCCCGCATTGCGGGGATCGGAAACACCAATAAATCCATCGGAAAGTTTCATCACCGAGTTAGCATCCCCTATACCTCGCCCATAATATGTAGGGATCGTATTCAAATTTCGGTGACCTATTTCTAACAACTTTTCTGTGGTCTCCTCAGAAAACGCTGATTCTTCGTGTATAACGCGATCAGGACGCCACTGGTGATGAAATCTAGGGCTTGCCACCGCTTCATCGAGATTCATTCCATGATCGATGACATTCAGAATGACCTGTAGTGTGGTCGTGATAATAGTGCTTCCGCCAGGAGACCCCGTCACCAGGAGAGGTTCACCGTCTTTGAGCACGATTGTGGGCGTCATCGAACTGAGCATACGTTTACCCGGCTCTATTGAGTTAGCTTTTCGTCCAAGTAGTCCGTAAAAATTAGGTTCGTTTTCTTTTGCTGAAAAATCGTCCATCTCGTTATTCAGTAAAAAGCCGGCGCCATCCACAACAATCTTTGAGCCATAAGATAAGTTCAGGGTAGTGGTGTACGCCACGGCATTACCCAAATCATCAATGACTGACAGGTGTGCGGTCTCAAGGCTCTCTTTTGAAAACAGACCCGGACCGGTCCTTTCGGAGGACCCGGCTTTGTCTGGTTTAAAATCTCTGAACCGCTCTTCTGCGTAATCCTTGTTTATCAGCTTTTCAACAGGGACAGGATAGAAATCTGGGTCACCAAGGTACTCGGACCTATCAGCATAAGCTCTCCTTTGGGCTTCTATCATGAGATGCACTGTTTCAGAAACACCGAAACCCATCGTGCCGAGATCATAAGGCTCCAACATGTTCAACATTTGCACCAAGAGGACTCCGCCAGAAGAGGGAGGCGGCATGGAGACGATTTCATAACCCCGGTAGGTTCCTCTGATCGGATCTCTCCAAACAGATTCATAGGTCTGTAAATCCTCTTTGCTGATCAGACCTCCCCCTCGCTCCATTTCTTGAACTATCTGCTCGGCGGTTTCACCGTCGTAAAATCCCTTCTTGCCGAGCTGCTTGATACGAGACAGAGTGCGGGATAAGTCAGACTGAATAAACAGCTCACCCGCCTGATACGGCACACCGTCTTTAGTGAATACTCCCATCGAAGCCTTATAGGGGAAAAAATCTTTGATGCGAGACTCGAACTGGCGGGCAAGATCCTCAGGAATAAGAAACCCCTCGCTCGCCAGATCAATTGCAGGCTGTATGACATCAGCCAGAGGCATTGTTCCAAACTCTTCTAAAACATCTATCAATCCTGCAACCGTCCCAGGAACACCAGCGGCAAGGTGAGAGCGAGTTGAAAGACCTGAAATAACTTCTGCATTGGCATCCAAGTACATGTCTTTCGTCGCCAATGTTGGCGCTTTTTCTCTGTGGTCATTAGTCACCACCTTTCCATTGGCCAGTCGAATGACCATGAAGCCACCCCCACCTAAATTTCCTGCTGAAGGGTAAGTAACAGCCAGGGCAAACCCACTCGCGACGGCGGCATCTATCGCATTGCCTCCTTGCTCCATGATTTCTGCGCCAACTGCCGATGCTAAACTCGACCTAGATGCTATAACCCCATTTTCGCTGAACACTGTTTCCGCCCAGACCTGATGACTTCCCAAGAGCTGTAGGAAAAACGTTATCAATAACAAGCGGTTCACCAAGGGGGCAAATTTGAATGCGAGCATAAGAGATACACTCATTACTTCTGATTTGGTAAATTCTGAACAAAGACCCTGAAGTCGGCAAGAGAGAATAATTATTCTTTGGTGTCTCAATAATCATAAGGAGAGATTATGAGCTATAAAAATCCTCATTATCTGATCGAAAGTTCGGAGCTGATGGAGAAAATAAACGACCCGAATCTAAGGGTTTTCGATACTTCTGTATTTTTGGAGGCCTCAGAAAACGGGTACTCAGCAGAGAGTGGAAGAGCCCTCTATGAAAAAGGACACATTCCCAATGCCGGATTTATTGATCTGACTATCGAATGGTCCGACACAAGCGGATCACTAAACTTCACGATTCCACAATCAGATAAATTATCTGAAGCCATTGGCCAAAGCGGGATAAATAAAGACCATGAAGTGATCTTATACTCTTCCGGCAATCTCATGTGGGCTACCAGAGCATGGTGGTGCCTTCATTTTGCCGGCCACAGGAATATTCGCGTGCTAAACGGCAGCCTATCTAATTGGATTAACCAAAACCTCCCCATAGAAACGGGGCCCAGGACTTACTCACCAGAAATTTTCGTTGGTGAGCCAAATGAAAATGTTTTTTCAGATACGGCGCAAGTGGAATCCGCAGAAAAAAACAGTGTCTGTGTCATCAACGCCCTATCTCGCTCTCTCTATGAGGGAACGGGAGACTTTTATTACGCTCGAAGGGGGCACATACCAGAGAGTCACCTGTTGTTTTATGGGGACCTAGTTAAAGATGATTTTTTCCTGCCAGCAGACGAGCTGAAGGTAGTACTGGAGGAAAAAGGTCTTGATGCAAACAAACCTATCATCACTTACTGTGGAGGCGGTATCGCGGCCACCATCGACGCTTTCGCCTATAAATTACTCGGATACAGCCATATTTCAGTTTACGACGGCTCTATGAGCGAGTGGGTTCAATCAGAATCTCGACCGTTAACTATCGGTCCCAACCCGTAACTAAATTAGAAATTAGTCCAACAGAAAAGAGAGTTTCTATGACTCAAGCATTTGAAGGGGTAAAAGTATTAGACCTATCAGGTCGTCTATCCGGTGCTTGGGCAGCTAGATTGTTTGGTGATTTTGGCGCTGAAGTTATTTTATCAGAACCTAAAGAAGGACATGCCGCTCGGCATCTGGGGCCCAAGATGCGGGTGGGCAGCAACCAAGCATCGCTCTTACACGAATTCGTAAACTGGAACAAACAATCCTGTTCCAGAGATCAAGAGACTCTCAAGGAATTGGTCACTCAAGCCGACATTGTCATCACCACCCAAGATATAGAGTTCGTCCGGCAACTTGATATAAATTCGATTCACCTTTCCATCACACCACATGGTTTAGAGGGGCCTTGGTCTGAAGTGCCTGGCAACGATCTCACGCACTGTGTCAATAGCGGCTGGGCTCAGATAAACAAGTATGAAAATGAGGAGCCTTTGCAGCTTCCTACGCACCAACCCAGTTTTATCGCCGGGGTCGCAGGTTTCATTGCTGCAAGCGCAGCCCTGATCAGAGGCAGCAAAGAAACCGTGGACGTAAGCGAATTAGAGGCAACAGCGCTCACCTGTGTCCCATGGGCGATCATGGGCATATTTGTTGGCGGAGACCGATTGAGGCATGGCCCTAACAGATTAAAAGCGCGAGGCAGTGCCGGCCCACTTTGGGAGACCAAAGATGGACTTATCAATTATGGTTACGGGGATTGGCAGCAATGGGAAAATGCTCTCACGTTCCTAGGTAATAAAGAATTAGCGGAAAACCCTGAATACATACCCAGTTGGGGCAGGCACCAGAAAGATCCTATTCCTGTCATCGAAGCGTTGACTCATAGCTCCAAGACTCGAGAAAAATGGTCAATTTTTCATGGTTTGGCTAATTTTCGATGCATATCTGGGGTCGTCCAGAATGCTCGGGAGCTCGTCCAAAACGAGCAGCTAGCAATCCGAGATTTTCTCGTAGACATCGACGTAAACGGAGAAAAATTTAAGACCTGTGGTGCTCCCAGTAAATTATCAGAAACGCCCTGGCAACTGCGAAACCAAGCACCAGAGCAACAACAAACACCAGCTCAATTTTCAACAAGCAAAACCCCATACTCTGAAAAGGAAAATGCAGAGGCCCCTTTGAAAGGGACTCGAGTACTCTGTTTTACTCAGGCTTGGGCTGGCACTTTTGCAACAGAAATCCTTGCGTGCCTCGGCGCGGACGTAGTCCAAATAGAGACGGTGACTCGCCCGGACGTCTGGCGAGGTGCCGGGTCCCCTGTGCCTAGCGGGATCAAGAATCCATCGATCCGACAAAGTCCACTCAATACCAATGGAATGTACAACTCAGTCAATTTGAATAAACGCGCGATCAATTTGGATGTTACGAAACCAAAGGGCAAGGAGATGTTCTGGTCACTAATCAGGAATTTCGATGTCTTGGTTGATAACTTCAGTCCACACGTCATGAGCAATTGGGGTGTTTCGCTTGACAGTCTTCAGGCCATTCGGCCCGACATCATCTTTGCTTCAGTCTCAGGTTATGGTCGCCAGGGCCCGTTAGCGGAATACCCTGCCAATGGTGCGACCACCGAACCCATGTCTGGGTTCTCTTCTATGCACGGTTACGAAGGCGATATCGGGATGAATACAGGAGGACTGATTCCAGACCCTGTCTCGGGCTATTATCTAGCCGCTTCGATACTAACGGCAATACATCATCGAAAGAAAACGAATCGGGGACAACGCATCGACTCCTCAATGATGGAATCTGTGGCAATCCAATTTGGCGATGCACTCCTAGAGTACAGCGCTAACGGTGATATTCGAAAACCTAAGGGAAACAAACACGCGGATATAGCGCCCCATGGTCTTTTCAAAACCAGAGATGATGAATGGATCGCAATCGCTACCGAAACCGACCAAGCTTTCCAAAAGCTCTGTAAGCTACTCAACCTAGAAGAATTATCAAGCGACGATAGATTCAATTCCTCTGCGAGCAGAAAAGCGAACGAGTCCGAATTAAATCAATTACTTCAGTCAGGCTTTAGCTCCGAATTCCATTCGTCTGAATTGAACAAACTACAGGCGGCAGGTGTGCACGCCGCAATCAACCTGGACTTCCTCGAGATTTATCGACATCCGAATCCTCAATTCACCAGTCGAAGGTTCATGCAAGAAATTTATCATGCTGAAGCGGGGTCTCACCTACTTCCAACTATGCCCTGGCGACTCTCTTTCACCCGAAAGACGAGACACAAGCCTGCTCCTTGTTTTGGAGAGCATAGCGAAGAGGTATTTTCTAAGGAGCTCGGGATCAATCCAAATCAATATCGAGAATTGGTCGGGCTCCAGATTACCGGAAGAGAAAAACAAAATTGAGCAATAAGCATCATTTATATAGGGACTCTTGCGCCTAAACGGTCACGCAACATGATCGTTTCTTTCTTTCACACTAGGCGTTAATGGCATACTCGAAACTTTAACCCCACAACCATCTCAATGTCTCCGCGAATAATGAACCTCCGTGTCTTAGGTTGTGACCGCCCGTCCCAAACTCAAATCGAAAATCGTAGCCCGCATACTCAAGCGCGGAAGCAAGTGTCTGGTTCGCCAGAGGCCAGCTGCCCAGGATGATATCGGCGTCCATTTCGCCACTTTGCAAAAACACCTTGAGGTCCTTTCGTTCTGTACTTCGGACAAGATACTGAAACTGATTACCACCACGGATATTGGTAAAAGAACCGCAATGACTTATTACGTTGCCAAAATAATCAGGTTCGTGCCACGCCGCATTGAACGCACAAATTCCACCGCTCGAAATACCACAAATTATTCTGTCTTTCGGGTTTTCAGATACTGGCAGTCCAGTCTCTGACTCCATAAAAGGGATAACCTCGTCGACAAGGAATCTTGCGTATTGTCCGTTGCAGGTATCGTACTCTATGCTTCTTTGGCCCAAGATCTGCCGATCATCGGCGCCCGCCAAAGCACCTACAGGTACCCCTGGATTGACGAACAATCCAATCGTAGGGGCAATTTCTCGATTGTGAATCAACGTATCAAGTACTTTCGTTGCTCTGATGGGGCCTTCTCTATTCAAGTAACCGTCACCATCTTGAAACACCATCAATTTATATTCATCGGAATAGCCTGAATCTTCCAGATTTGGCACGTAGATAGAAACAGTACGCTCAGTGCCCGGGTAAATAGCGCTCTTCGACCACTTTTTGTATCGTTGAACATCCCCTGTAGGAACTTCCTCACCTGGGTAAGCCTCTGGACAAGGATGGTAGTGGGCATCTCCAGAGGTATTCAGCGCATCGAGAATTTCTGAATTAGTTCTCCCGTTAACCGTTTTGTTTGGGTACTCATCATTAAATACGAGATGTAATCCATGCCCTTTGTAAGTCTCTAGATCCATATTATTTCTCCGGTCTTTTCTTAATTATTCCACCAATGTCTGATAAACCCGGGTTCTAAGCTCCCTTCTAATCGGATAGGTTGACGAGGGTATCAACTGAGTAAAAAAAACAACAAAGAGGTCTTCTACGGGGTCCAACCAAAAAAAAGTACTCGCAGCTCCACCCCAATGATGTTCACCGACAGACGCAACGATACTCGCCTTAGCAGGATCCAAAACAACCGCAAATCCCAGTCCAAAACCGATACCGTCATAGCTAGTCTCACTCCAAACCGGTTGTCCCATTGCCGCCATGTCTCTATTTTCTGGAAGATGATTCAAGCGCATATGTTCCACAGTTTTACGACCTAACAACCGTTGGCCTTTTAACTCTCCCCCATTCATAAGCATTTGGCAGAAGTTACTGTAATCGTCGATTGAAGAGACTAGACCGCCGCCACCAGAGAACATTCGAGCTGGTTTCAAGTAGCGACTCTCCGTATAACTTTCTTCTAATTTGAGGCCCTTTCTCTCCGGAGAATTTTCATCGGACGTCGAGCCAATAGAACTCATCCCGCCGCCGCCATGCAGTGGACTATACAGAGCGGAAAACCGATCAATATTTTGTTCATGGACACTGAATCCTGTATCAGCCATCTGCAAAGGATCAAAAATCTCCTTTTTCATGAACTCTTCGAGCGTCAATCCAGACCAAACTTCAACCAATCGGCCCAACACGTCAGTTGAGACACTGTAATTCCACTGAGAACCTGGCTGGCAAATCAAAGGAACTCGAGCCAATCGTTTGACGGCTTCTTCAAGCGTCTCATGATCTCCTTGAAACTCGATCCGTTCTTTACGGTAACTCTCGTCGACCGCGTTACTCTGCATGAACCCATAAGTTAAACCTGATGTATGAGTCATCAGGTGGCGCACAAGCATCGGCGTGCTTTGCGCTTCCGTATTTTCAATCTTGCCTCCTTTCCAGACCGGGGTTTCGGCAAATTCAGGAAGATACTTACTCACTCGATCATCCAATTGGAATGCACCTCGCTCGTAAAGCATCATCGCCGCAACAGTCGTTACCGGTTTAGTCATGGAAAATATTCGGACTATCGTATCTCTTTGAAATGACTTGCCGAGCTCTTTGTCTGCCATTCCCGTGCAGTCAAAGTACGCCACGCCACCTCTTCGGCCTACCAGAACACTACATCCCGCAAGCCGGTCCTTCTTTGTCTGATCTAAAAGCCAATCAGAAACTCTACCGAGCCTCTTTTCAGACAGTCCCGCCTCTACTGGTGAAATATCATCAAGCATACAGTTCTCCTAATTTAACTTGGCGGCCTATTAGCGATGACACCCTCTTCTAGAAACTGGTTCAACTCGTCTGGGGTATAACCAAGCCAGTCTTCTAATAATTCAAAATTATGCTCTCCCAGATCGGGACAACGAGTCCAATCGGAAGAATCAATGCCCTCCATCTTAATTGGGTTGCCTGGCATCGGCGTCTCAGCTCTCTCAAAGGGCACAAAAAATTTCCTCTCCTCTACTTGAGGATCCTTGAACATATCCGGTACCGTATTTACTGGGCCTGCTGCAATTCCCATATTCTGGAGCTCTTCAGCCGCACTCTCTTTAGTCCTGGTTTCGCACCAAACGGCGATACTCAAATTAATTAAGTCGGCCCATTCCTGGCGTTCTTTTATGGTCCAACTTGGATCCAAACTTTCGTCTATCTTCGCCAAAGTTTCCCAATCTTTTTGGTCCTCGCATGCCAAAGCCAACCATTCATCTTCTCCCTTACAAGGATACACACCGTGAGGACACATATTAGGATGTCCATTATTCAATACAGGAGAAGGCGCGCCCAGCTGACTGTCGATCAACCAAGGCCCATTAAATGAAACGCCAGCCTCATGAAGACTCATTTCAATTTTAATACTGCCACCTACCTTCTTTTTCCTACTTCGGATTGCCGTAACAATAGCCGCGGCGGCGCTTGTGGCCGACGTTGGGTCGACCAAGGCCACACCTGAATTTCTTGGTTCTTCCAAAGAATACCCCATCGCAGCCGTCAGTCCGCTCATAGGCTCTATGATAGGACCAAAAGCAACCCAGTCCTTGTAAGGACCAGTCTTACCAAAGCCCGGCATGCTTAGATATATGATATTTGGATTCGCTTCGACCAAAGTCTCGTAATCAAGATTTAGGTTAGACATGGTGCTCGCACTAAAATTTTCGATAACGACATCTGCATGGCCGACTAACTCCAAAAATATTTCTCGGCCTTTTTTATGTTTTAGATCTACGCAAACACTGCGGCTGTTTCTAGCGAGTTTGACGAAGGCTGCATTTCGGTTCCAGGGCTCTTTCCCAGGGTCTTTACCAATCCAGCCACCTATCGGATCGCCTACAGGCTCCCTGAGACCACGAGCATAGGATCTTTCTATTTTGATCACGTCAGCGCCTAAATCAGAGAGAATACGGGTACAGAGGGGGCCAGCCCAGACATGACTCAAATCCAGTATACGAATATCGGATAGTGGTCCTCTAGCCATTCCAGACCTCATCAACATCCACTAACTGCGCGGCGCTTGGTGGATTGCGTTTTATTTCGTCAAAGCGGAAAGGTATATCGGGCATTCGTAACCCTTGTTTGCCAATGGGCTCTTGCCAAAAGTCTCGGGCAAGCAGGTGTGGATCCTCCAACACTTCTTCGAAGGTCATGACCACTCCTAAGGGAATCCGACACTCGGTCGCTCGGGACCTAAGCTCTTCCTTCGTCACCTTTGCGATGGCCTCTTGAATAATGTGATGTAGCTCATCGCGATTAGCCATACGCGATGCGTTCGTCTCAAATCTGGAATCAATAATCAGCTCCGGGAGTTGGAGAAAAGCAACGCACGCATCCCAAAAGTTGGGGGTTATGTTTATAAAAACCCAACCATCTCTACAGGTAAACATGTTTGTAGGCACAACCCACCAAAAATCATTTCCATGGCGAGAACGAATGTGATCCGCGCAAGACCATTGGACCGTAGTGAACTGGCTTAGTGCCATGACACACTCCAGCATACTCACGTCAATAGTCGCCGACTCCTCCGCAAAACTTGCTGCATTGGCAGCGATGTATGCGAATTGGCCAGCCTGGAATTCCACGTAATGTCCGGGTATGGACAAAGGTGCTTTATCAGGGTCTCCCGAACAATTCGTATATCCCCCCATCGCTAGTAGGACGTTTGAACTCGACCTCCAGTTTTTCTTGGGACCAGTCAAACCAAACGGTGTAATAATCGACTTTAAAGGCACATCCCATTGGTCAATTCCCCAGCTCTCAACCGAATCGGCCGAGGTTCCCTCAAACACTAACAGGTCTGCTTTACTCGCCAAGTCCCTGATTCGATCACGATCCTGGCAGTCAACCATTTTTTTATCACTGTGTAGATACAGATCCATCGCCTCGCTGGTAACCCACGAGGGCAGAGGATCTTGTTTAATACGGACAACGTCCGCCCCATTTTGAGCAAATAACCTACCGCAAAACCCGGAGGAAAAATGACCTATTTCAAGAACCTTATCCATGCAATGCCTGTTAACTTCGTTGCATCAGGGTTCTTCTAGGGTCTAGAGCATCTCGAACAGCCTCTCCTACAAAAATTAGCAGGGTCAGCATGGTAGCCAAAGTAACCACGACACTGATACCTAGCCATGGCGCCTGCAGATTAGATTTTGCTTCAGATAGAAGTCTTCCTAAAGATGGCGAATCGAGAGGCAACCCAAAACCCAAAAAATCCAGTGCGGTCAGCATGGTTACGGACCCATTCAACAGGAAAGGAAAGAACGTCAAGGTCGCTACAAGGGCATTGGGCAGAACATGACGAAACATAATCGTGAAATCATTTACACCCAGCGCTCTAGCCGCTCTGACAAATTCAAAGTTTCTGGCGCGCAAAAATTCGGCCCGCACCAAACCGACCATGACCATCCAATTAAAACAAGCCAATATCACGAGCAATAAAAACACATTGGGCTCGAACATACTCGCAAGGATAATCAGAATGAAGAGCACTGGAAGCCCAGACCAAATCTCGACTAGGCGCTGACCTAACAGGTCGACTGCTCCGCCAAAAAACCCTTGTAATGCACCTACTGTGACGCCTATCACAGTACTGACTAAGGTTAGAGAAAGACCAAAAAGAACAGATAAACGAAATCCATAGAGCAATCTTGCGAGCACATCACTCCCCCACCCCTGTGTTCCCAACAAATGTGTGCTGTCGGGCGGGGTTGGCGCGACGTCCAATTCCCAATGAATCGTGTCATATGAAAAGGGAATCGGTGGCCAAATAGCCCAACCGTATGGCTCATAAAGCCCACGTACATATGAGTCTTTGTAAGCGGCTTCCGTATCTAATACACCGCCCAAATCTTTTTCAGTGTAGGTCACAAAGACTGGAAAGAACAATTCGCCATCCTTTGTAAAAACAATAGGCTTATCGTTGGCAATAAACTCGGAAAACATGGAGACAATAAAAAGAACAAGGAATATCCAAAGGGACCAGTAGCCTCTCCGATTTGCCTTAAAATTCTCTATACGTCTGTGGTTAATCGGGCTCATCATTATCGCGTCTCAAAATCAATTCTTGGATCTACTAGAACGTATATCAAATCACCAATCAGCTGCATCAACAAACCAACCAAAGTAAAAACGTAAAGCGTCGCGAACAAGACTGGGTAATCCCTCTTTATTATCGCGTCGTATCCCAACAGGCCCATTCCCTCGAGAGAAAAAATGACTTCGATTAGCATCGAGCCGGTGTACAAAACTGCTATGAAAGCCCCAGGAAATCCAGCTATTACAATTAACATCGCATTTCTGAAAACATGCCCGTACAAGACTCTCGCCTCAGCGAGCCCCTTAGCTCGCGCAGTCAGTACAAATTGTTTACTCAATTCCTCTAGAAAACTGTTTTTGGTCAACATGGTCAGCGTCGCAAACCCGCCCAACGTCAAAGCCGTGACAGGCAACACTAGGTGCCACAGATAATCAAGCGTGTAACTAAAAAAGCCAAGTTGATCGGCGCCCTCTGAAGATAAGCCTCTCATCGGAAACCAATTCAAGTAGGACCCTCCCGCAAAACCAACCAGCAAAATAATGGCGAACAAAAAGGCTGGCACTGCGTTTGCAAAAAAAATCAAACCACTGGACCAGATATCAAATTTCTGCCCATCCGAAAGCGCTTTTCGAACTCCAAGGGGAATTGAGACGATATAAACAATCAAAATGGTCCATAACCCCAAAGATATCGTTACGGGCAGTCGCTCCAATACAATCTCAACAACCGGCCGATCCTGGAAATAGCTATTTCCAAAATCGAACCGCAGATAATTCTTCATCATTAGAAGAAAACGTTCTAAAGGGGGCTTATCAAACCCAAATTGTTTCTCTATCTCCTTGATTATTTCGGGATCCAGTCCAGAGCTCGCTGAGTAACCGGAATCCGCCGGAGGACCCAAAGCACCACCAGAGGATACGGCCATGGTTGAAGAAGTCGCTAGCCCAGTCACCTGCGCGATCGCCTGGTCGACAGGCCCTCCGGGAGCCAGCTGGACCAAAAGAAAGTTAATGGAGACTATCCCTATGAGCGTGGGCACTATCAACAAGAGGCGCTTGATGATGTAACGGCCCATTATCTAATACCGTGAAATTCGTCTATCGCGGCGGCTTTTT
Organism: K189A clade bacterium; assembly: GCA_902568205.1. GTDB lineage: Bacteria > Pseudomonadota > Gammaproteobacteria > Pseudomonadales > Azotimanducaceae > UBA4421. Next base: position 31,342 of record CACFPX010000019.1, read on the forward strand.
TTTCATCCCACCACCAGATTCGTTTCGAAGCCCAGGGATGATTCAACTTACCATGCGCCGGAATACCAAACTTATCCCACCAGCCAAATGCAAAATCCACCTTGGACATGCCGGGAATAAAATAGAAATTCCAAAGTAAGACTCTGTCCAGTGCGCGCGTAGCAGCCACGAACTCCTCCCAACTCCGTGCGGCGTACATTGCGTTGATCAAATGATCTACCGCTGGATCTCGCATGTTCGGGTAGTTAGAACTGTATTCTTGATCGGCAGTTGCGGAAGAGAACATGTTCGTCACATCGCGAGTAGGCGTCATGGAGGGCAGAAACCAGATCGCACCTATATCAAAGTCGCCAGAACGCATACGGTATAGCCAGTTTGAAATCTCAGGCGATTTTATAGAAGAAGTAATACCCAAACGTTTAATAACCCGTGTGAACGGTATAAACCCGCCGCCGAGCGCCGGTGAAACGGCGAGCAACCTCACATTGAACTTTTCGCGAGTTTTTTCATGTATCAGATCGCCATCCTCAACCTGCCAACCCGCCTCTTTTAAAAGCTGAGCCGCTTTAACCAGCTTGTCCCGGTGCCAGCCTGTCCCTCCATAGGGCTGTGGTTTGTACTCTTCCGTAAACACCCTGGGCGGCACAAGCTCTCGAATCGGTTCAAGCAGTTTCAGTTCTTGCTCGCTAGGTAAACCTCTCTGAGCCAGTTCCGAACCATGAAAGAAGCTGGTCGCTGTATCCCAAAAATCGTAATCTCGCCTGTTGTACCAAACAAAATCCGCACACAGCCAAAGAGCCTCTCTCACCCGTATGTCTTGAAAACGAGGTTGATCTAAATTAAAAAACATCGGCCACCACAAACCAGCAGGATTCAGTAGCTGGGAGGTTTCAGCTTTGAACAGCCCATGTTTTATCGCAGGAAAATCATAGGTTGTAGCCCACCGTCGGGGTAGATTTTCTTCCAGAATATCGACAACGTGTCCCTTTACGGATTCAGTTCTCACCTGGTCATCACGAAAATAGTCAAACTTCACGATATCGAAATTGTTCTTGCCGCGATTCACCGGTAACTCAGAGCCCCAGTAATCTGGAACCCGCTCATATTCAATCCATCGGCCAGGATCAAAATCGCCAATCTTATATGGGCCTGACCCCAGAGGAGGAATCATCGTTGTCAGAGTAATATCTTTGTCTGCCCAATAGTGTTTCGGTAGGATCGCTAGAACGCCAATTCTTATTGGTACAATTGGATCGCCCACCGATTCTTTGCTTATCCAAAATCGTATTTGATCCTCACTAAGAACCTCTAATCGGTCAATGATTTCCAAAGGCGTACGAATAGAGGGGTTGGCTTTAGTCATGTAAACATCAAAGGTAAATAACACGTCTTCAACGGTAATCGCTTTGCCATCATGCCAACGAGCACTCCTTCGAATCATAAAGTCTACATAGGTACCATCTTCGGCGACTCGGACACCTTTAGCCAATTTCGCATAGAAAGAAGCGGGTTCATCCAGCGAGCCCGCTAAAAGCGAGTCATAAATGAAATTATCAACAGGTGACCAGATATCTACTCCGCTCACCACACGACCTCTCAGCGGAATGGGATTAAAACTATCCCAAGCGCCCATATCTGGAATCCTGAGGGTTCCTCCCTTGGGCGCTTCCGGATTTACATAGTCAAAATGCTCAAACCCTCGGTCATATTTTTGTTTCGCTAAAAACGCATACCCGTGCTGATAATCGGGTTGGGAAATTCCAACCTGAGAAATCAACAAACCTAAAATCAGCAAAAACCACTTCATAATTGATAAAACAAATTTAGCTAAACAAATAAACTACGTGATCACACCCTTAATAATGATCCGGACAGTGCGGGGCGTGATGAGTCACGAAGAGATTATCAGCTACTGATATAGAATTTCTGTTTCCCTCGATTAGACCCCAAGCCGCTAGCTCTCTCGCCCTTCGCATTCCAGTAAATAATGAACCCAGCGATTTGATTCCTATCTTTAAGTCAGGGCTCTCCTTGGTCGATTGGGCAACTGCTTGTTTTTGACTGACCTCTAATTTCCATTTGCCGTTATTCCAATCAGCGATGTCATCACCAAGGACCTCTATGACGATCTCCCCCTCTTCGAAATATCCCCGATTTTCTAGGGCCGCCGGAACATCAATCACTCTGAACCAGGCGCCCTCTTGATCTTCTGTATGCAGAAGACGAGGTTCCTGAAACATTTCGTAAGCCGGGTCGTCGATTGGAGCAGTTTCCCAGGTGATGCGTCCGACGAGATCGTGAAGGCCCAAGTATTGCCAAATTGAACGATAGGCCTGGCTCGTTAGCCATGCGAAATCCAATATTTTTATTTCTTGAGGGCGCGCCCTGTCGTTCACTTTGCCAGCCCTTAGCGTATAGGCAACGTATGCCTTCGGTTCATCTGAATCATAGGCAACGGCGACATAAACAGGACCATCTTCGCCTTCTTCAAACACGTTGTTCATCCAAAGCGCCGACGAACGATGCAGATAACTCATACGATCCAGAACAAACTCTCGATACAAGCCCTTCACCAAATCCATGACCTCTCCCGGCAGATGACGACTAACCTTAAGCAATTCAGTGTCACTTTCATTAAAACGCACATTCACCGAATCAACCTGATACTTTCGTTTGAAATTATTGATGGAAAATCCGTAACGCTGGTAGATCGCTGCTTGAGAAGCCCAAAGGCCAGCAACTGACTGCTGACGATCTCGCATGTCAGAAAAAGCTTGGGTCATTATCCTTCTCAACAGCCCTTGGCGCCTGTATTCAGGCCTCGTTCCGACCCCAGAAATCCCGGCATACGACATGGCCTTTCCGTTAGCTCTCATCGTAAATGGGAATGCACTGAATGCCGTAGCCATTGTCGATCCATCGAAAGCGCATAAGGTCCACTCAGGTCTATTAGAGGAAGAAGTAATATTGTCTGGCCCATCACCAAATGATCCGCCATAAGAGTAAGCGCCCATTAAACCGAACTGGTCCATTTCATCGCTAGCTGCAGGCCTTATCTCTATCCCCATTGCTTGTCCTTTGTTTATAGTTGTTAGCTACTTCTAGTTACTGCTCATCAAAAACTCTAAGAGAACGAATTAACCGAACCGTCGGACGAAATAATCGCCGATCGACCGCAAAATTCTTCCTGCGTCATAGCGAGCATCACATCGATATCCTGATTGTTCGCCCAAACACGATCTCCTTCTTGTGTCAGACAAGCGCAGTGAGCCACCGTTGGTTTCTCCCCACCGTACATGACCGAATAAGATTCGATCTCAACCTTACCCTTATAGTGAGCCAAGCACTTTCTTGCAGGGAGCGCATCAATCTCTTGTTGCACGCTCTCAAATTGGAAATCCTGTGAAGGAGGCTCAGAGCCGTAGATACAGTGCACGTGCTTATAGAGATTCCCTCCGTTGGCAGTAACCAGGCCCTTCTTTCCTGGGTTCGCTCTCAGCAATTCGACTGTACGAGCGACTGAATGCATCACGTAATTGTTAAGAGGTCCTCCTCCAAAGGTCAAACCGCCGGTCACTGTCAAAGGACGATCTTCCGAAAGACCCAACTCCTTCGCAGCTACCTGAACCGCTGAGGGGAAACAACTATAAAGGTCGACGTACTCTAACTCTTCTGCGGTCGTACAAGCCAAATCCATCACTCTGCGGCCCGTAATACGCACGCCCGGCGACTCGACAAAATTGTCCCTCACCGAGGCAGAAAAATGATCATAGCCCTGGACGCCAGCGTAAGGGTAAACCCACTTCCCCTCTTCAATACCTAATTGTTTGGCTTTTTCGACCGAACACAGAATCAAAGCCGCTCCCATATCCACAACCATGTTAGCGTTCATCATTTTGGTGTAAGGATAGCTCACCGCCCGATTAGAGGAACTCGGGGTTCTTATCTCCTCAGCAGAGTGGCGTGTCTGTATCCAGGCATTGGGGTTTTCTAGGCCTGCTTCGTTGAACCTAGACCATAGCTCTGAAACTCTAACCAAATGCTCATCAATTGTTTCACCCCGAGCATAGCGGATGGCATTTTCATACATGGGATAAACCTGTATCGCTTGCTTTATCCCTTTCGCAACCTCAAATTGATGGTGCTCCGGCTTCTGCGATCCAACTATTTCATCAGGCGATCCAGAGATACTCGTCGAGTGCATTTGTATGCCTTGCTTCCTTGCTCGATTGCTGCTGCTACCATTTTCAGCTCCGGTCAGGACAATCAAATCACGGTCTCCCGACAGGATGTCCAAACACGAACGATTCAGCACTGCCTGAACCTGGTTACCTCCAAACAGAGTTCCCATGGTTTCAGAATTGGAACTACCGATTATTTCAGCAATGAATCCGGCAGGGTTACCGTAGTCCCAGACTCCTCGAATCACCCGGACAGACCCAACCTGGCCCAATAATCTTGCTCCAGAATCCTCTTCGGCCCGGTACAGAGCCTTCAGCATCATCTGGATAGGTTCTATGGCATCACCTAGATCTTTAGAACGATTTAAAACTTGTCCAACACCCACGACAACTGGTGTACGAGGATTCATCTGGCCTCCCCTTTGTATCCCTCATCAATAGATAACCATCAATCACCCTTATGTTCAAACGACTTTTTATCTTTAATCCTGCATTGGCTGACAGGCTCGAATTTTTATGTTAAATCACCTCTGATTAATGAAACTGGAAGCTGCCGCCTTGCTAATCACAAATATAGAATCGCTTCACTGCGACGCCGGTTGGCGAAACTTTTCGTTTTTGAAAATATCCACGAGTGAAGGCATCACAGGATATAGCGAGTACAACGAGTCCTATGGAAGCAAGGGTGTTTCGGCAGTCATAGAACAGCTGGCGCCAACCATCATCGGCACCAGTGCGCTGAGTCACGAAACCGCCTTTACGCGTCTGTATGCGATGACAAGACAAGCACCTGGTGGCATTAACTCTCAGGCGTTAGCGGCGATAGAAAATGCACTACTCGATATCAAAGGTAAGGCCCTTGGAGTGCCCTGTTACGAACTCTTTGGAGGGAAATTAAGAGATCGACTGCCTTTGTACTGGTCTCACTGCGGGACCTATCGCATGAACGAATTCACGTCCAAGTTTTTAGGCAAGCCCGTCTTGAAATCGGTGGAAGATCTCATAGGTCTTGGCCGTGAGGTAAAAGATGCCGGGTTCAAAGCACTCAAATGCAACATGTACCGATTCGGCACGAACAGCTACGTGCATAGCCCCGGATTCGCAAACCGGGCAAATGTGCCCGGAGCACCTGAGCTGAACGCAGATCGATCTCTACTGAAAGATCTGGAAAAGCAGATGTCGGCCCTTCGTCAGGGCGCGGGAGAGGATGTCGACATTCTGCTCGACATGAATTTCAACTTTAAAACCGAGGGCTATCTGCGTGTAATCAGAGTGCTGAGAGAATTTGACTTATTCTGGTACGAACTCGATGTCTTTAATCCAGAAGCTCTGGCGTACATTAGACAACAAAGCAACGAAACAATAGCGTCGTGCGAGTCACTATATGGCCATCGAGATTTTCGTAGGTATTTCGAAGCGAAGTCGGTGGACGTCGCTATCATCGATATACCGTGGAATGGAGCCTGGCAGTCATACAAGATTGCAGCAATGGCAGACGCCCATGAAGTGAACGTAGCGCCCCACAACTTCTATGGTCATTTATGCACAATGATGAGTGCTCACTTCTGCGCAGCTATCCCTAATTTCAGGATCATGGAAATCGACATAGACGATGTGGCATGGAAAGATGACCTCGTAACGCACCCACCGGAAATCGAAAATGGAGAATTAGTGATTCCAGATAGACCGGGCTGGGGCACGGAGCCCAACGAAGAGGTCATTGCTGAACATCCGGTCAAAAAATGAAGGGCTCCTTACTCTTCTGCTTGAGCCGCGATGGGACCGGTGTACTCACCTTCTAAAATTCTTGCGCCCCTCAGTATATTGCCCATGGCGTAATTACCTTCGTGGCAAGCGTATTCATATACTTTCCCTGAGCTCTTCTTCCAAACGTATTCACCACTCCAGGACTCGGTCCAAATTGTTGGGTCATCGACGGTAAATCGATATAGCAGGTTGCCATCTTCCAACAAACTGAACCACTCCATAAGGTGAAGATTTTCATCCCCACCGTACAGTCCGGTGCTGGTTTTAAAGTTAATGGTCTCCACGACAAGGGTATCTCCTTCCCAGCGCCCAACGGAATCACCTAACCACTGGCGATTAGCTGATGAAGAATGCTCGGCGTTAAGTTTAATGACCCGAGCATCATGGACCATCTCTAGTAGGATCATGACGTGATCATCAGTCTGAATAATCCGTTTGAAATTATTATAAAGGCCCGGAAGGCTCGGAGGGCCCGCACTGAATCCTAAGAGACAGCGCTCTGCTAACGCCAGAGTTTCAGGCCCATCAAAAGGACCGGGGCCCTGCTTCGACAGCCATGATGCCGTCCCATCGTTGTTGTAGGCAAAGGACGCAAAATTCCGCGCCATTTTCTGCCTACCTTTAGCCGTCATTGGTGGCTGGCGACCGTTCGGAGGATCATAAATAATCGAGGTCCTGATTTTTCCATCAATCTCGTAGACGTCGCTCCCAGGGTCAACCCAAAAGGCGTTATAACCGCCGACCCCACCAGCACCAAGACTGTTGTTACCATCGCCACCTAATTTAGGAGCGCTACGATTAGGATCACTTTTACTATTACTCGTGGCTAACAAGCCACGCATATTTCGTGTTATCTCGTCAGCCTCTTGCCGTGTCATGAATTGCTTGTCCCCGAATTGCTGGGGCCTGGAAAGTGGTGTCAACGTACCGCTGTCATAAAATCCGGACAAATCGACTTTCTTATCCTGAGAATTACTCAATCCCAATGTCGGGTAGATGCCTCCAAAAAGAAGCACTAACACAAAAAATCGACTAATCATCTTTCCTCCTTCACGATAACGATGCCCTCTTTTCGCTCAGAGCTCGTGGCTACCTCGCCTGGAGCGCCTGATACCACTCCTCATTGGCGTCCGGTCTCATGCCCTTATATTCCTCCTCCAAAATCCTGGCGCCTCGAAGTATGTTACCCATCGAGTAATTGCCTTCGTGACATGCGTACTCATAGACCTTTCCGTCAGTCGCTTTCCAAAGATAATCACCACTCCAAGAGTCCATCCAAGCGGTGGGATCGTCGACAGTAAAGTCATATAGGATGTCCCCATCTTCTCTCAGCGTAAATCGCTCTGTTAGTTTTAAATTACGATCGGCTCCCGGGAGTCCATTATACTCTGTGAAATTTTTTGTCTTTACTACTAGCGTGTCACCTTCCCAACGGCCTACCGAGTCACCTTGCCAGTCTCGTACAGACTCATCGTTATGCTCGCCATTCATTTTAATTATTCGAGCATCGTGGACCATTTCGAAAAGAATCATCACATGATCTTCAGTTTGGATGATTCTCTTATAATTATTATAAAGACTCGGCAGCGCTGGCGCGGCTCCGTCAAAACCAAGTAGACAACGCTCAGACAGAGCCAGGGTCTCAGGACCATCAAACGGTCCGTCTCCTCTGCTTGAAAGCCACGATGCTGTGCCGTCGTTATCATGCATAAAAGACGCGTAGACTTTGAGCATTTTCATTGCGCCACTTGGCGTCGGCAATGGCTGCCTTCCATCAGCCGGCTCGTAGATGATTGAATTGCGAATTTTCCCATCAATGGCGTGCACTTCAGTACCAGGATCGATATAAAACGCGTTGTAGCCACCCACGCCACCTGCCCCTGCGGTATTGTTTCCATCGCCTCCTTTAGCAGGAGCTCCTCTATTTGGATCGCTCTTTTCATCAGAGCTTGCTAGAAAGTTAGATAAGAAACCAAGAGTATTTTTTGATTGTTCCTCGGACATATACTTTTCTTCACCATAATCCGAGGGTCGCTGCAAAGGGATAAGCATATTGGTGTTGTAGAATCCTGAGAGATCGGGTTTGCCAGACGCAGTCCTGGCGATCTCCGCCCACAATGTGCCTGAACAAAACAGTCCAATAACTATAAAAAACAGATTCCTCATCATAAAAACACCCCCATCACTAAGATCGAACAAACGATTCTTATTCTGCACATTCGCCAAGTGCTCGTAAACCAGCAAAATGTATTTCCAACAAGCATATCAACGCTAGAGAACCACAGTCATTTCCGGGTGTGTTGCGTTCTAAACTCACCCCTGCGATTTTTTCTCCTAGCGCCAAAGCTTCGGCCCTCTGGTTCTGCAGGCACTAATCGACTTTTGCCAGGGCCAATTAGATCCCCTCTACCCATGTTTTTAAGCGCGTCTCGTAAGACAGGCCAATTCTCGGGATCATGGTATCTCAGAAAAGCCTTATGCAATCGTCTCTGTTTCATTCCTCTGGGAATAAAAACACTCTCTGAGTCTTCACTTATCCGCTTTAAGGGGTTCAAGCCGCTGTAATACATAGCCGTTGCAGTTGCCATTGGTCCGGGCAAAAAGGCCTGAACCTGATCGGCCCTAAAACCATTCTGCTTTAGCCATAAGGCCAGCTCCAGCATATCTGCATCGGTGGTGCCTGGATGGGCAGCAATAAAATAAGGAATCAGATATTGCTCCTTGCCGGCCTCTTTAGAAAAGCGATCAAACATCTCTTTGAATCGGTAATACGACCCCATCCCGGGTTTCATCATCTTTGAGAGCGGTCCCTCGCTGAGTGCTTCTGGAGCAATCTTGAGATACCCGCCAACGTGGTGCGAGGTTAACTCCTTTACATATTCGGGCGATTCAACAGCAAGATCGTAGCGAATGCCCGATGCAATCAGAATTTTCTTAATACCGGGCAAGGCTCGGGTTTTTTGGTAGAGATCAATCAACGGCTTGTGGTCGGTTTTCAGGTTGGGACAAATCCCAGGATAAACGCAGGACGGTTTTCTACATGCGCTCTCGATTGCTTTGGATTTACAAGCCAAACGATACATGTTCGCTGTAGGGCCACCAAGATCGGAGATTACACCTGTGAATCCGGGGACATTATCTCGAATTTCTTCGACTTCTCTTATGATCGAGGCCTCTGAGCGATTCTGTATGATCCGCCCCTCGTGTTCCGTGATTGAACAAAATGTGCAACCTCCGAAACAACCTCGCTGGATAGAGACCGAAAATCTGATCATCTCATAGGCAGGAATCTTTTGATCGCCATACTCCGGATGAGGCATCCGGGCATAAGGCAATTCGTATACTGCATCCAATTCTTTTGTTTCTAATGGATGGGGCGGCGGATTAACCCAAAGCTCCATCTCTCCATGGCGCTGAACCAGAGGTCGAGCATTACCTGGGTTGGATTCGACGTGCAGGATTCTCGAGGCGTGAGCATAGTAGACAGGGTCTTTCTCAACCGTCTCGAAACTTGGGAGTCTGATATACGATCTATCCCGATCCTTCGAAGGAAGATCTCGAACAAAACGCACCACCTGGACATTCTCCAAAGCATTTTCACTAGGGGCGTTTTCATTCGTTTCGGGACCCATAGCATATGGGTTTTCTGGCGCGTTCAGACGCCCCGGCTTGTCGATGTGAGTGGAATCAACTTCGATCCAATCGGGGGGTGCGCACTTAACCTTAATCGCTGTCCCCCGAATGTCACTCATTTCACTCAAGGACTCGCCTAATGCCATCCGATGAGCAATCTCAGCTATTTGTCGTTCGGCATTGCCAAACACCAGCATATCTGCTTTTGAGTCAAATAAGATACTTTTTCGGACTTTTTCAGACCAGTAATCGAAGTGCGCAATGCGCCTCAAGCTTGCCTCTATGCCCCCTACAATTATTGGCACCTGCTTAAAGCTTTCCCTTAGCTTGTTGCAGTAAACAATGACACTTCTATCGGGTCTTTTACCGCCAACACCACCCGGCGTATATGCGTCATCCGATCTTCTTTTGCGATCTGCCGTGTACCGGTTGACCATGGAGTCCATGTTGCCGCCTGTCACACCAAAAAATAAATTTGGACGACCCAGCTTTTTAAAGTCATCTAACTTGGACCAGTCTGGTTGCGCGATAATTCCTACCCGAAATCCCTGGGATTCCAAAAATCGTCCGACGATCGCCATTCCAAAACTGGCGTGGTCAACGTAAGCGTCCCCGGTAACGATGATGATGTCGCAGCTATCCCATCCAAGAAGGTCCATCTCTTCTAGCGACATAGGTAGGAACGGGGCAGGAGTCAACCGGTGAGCCCAGAATTTCCGGTAACTCAATATCGACTTAGTTTTGTTTTTTTCAGCCTTTGACATCACAAGCGAAGTATACTGACTTCTCTTTTTAATGATGACTAAAAAGTTAAGGCGGAACCTGGAATGAAAAAGACTAAACTCTCTCTTATCGTACTCCTGACCATGGCCGCTTTTTTGGTTCCAAACTCCTTCGCAGAAATTTACGAACTAAGGACCTATACCAGCCACGAAGGCAAACTGGAGAGCGTCTTAAGCCGATTCGAAAATCACACCATGTCTCTATTTGAAAAACACGGAATCCGAAATGTCGGCTATTGGATACCCGAGGATCAGGACAATACCTTGATCTACATCGTTGCCCACGAAAGCCGGGATAGCGCAAAACAGTCCTGGAAGAGCTTCGTGTCCGACCCGGAATGGAAAGAAGCGCGCACAGTCTCTTTGGTTGAAGGACCGATCGTCGACAAAATCGAAAGTCTTTACATGAACAAAACCCCGTTTTCGCCCTAGCCGTCAAAGACCAGTTTAAAAACCCAGGACCAAGGGGGCCTAACTTGCAAAAGCAAAAGCCCTCGTTATGCTATGTCAACCTGGGGAGGTGTTAATTACAGTGGAAACTCGCGGTTGCAGCAGTACTAGCCGTGACTTCAGAAAGCTGAGCGAACACAAGAGTCGTTTCGAAACTAGCTATCGAAACAAGGTGACTGTATTTCCGCTGTCTTCTTTCGGGCCGAGTAGTCGTAATAGAGTTAAGGGTTTGTCATGACGTCTCTTGTGAGACTCATAGTTTACATAAAACAATACGCCTGGACCTTCTGGTTATCAGTAGCAGGAATGCTCATCGCGAGACTAATCGAAGG
>CACFPX010000020.1:0-39840 GCA_902568205.1 K189A clade bacterium
GGGCGCCGAGGTTGAATTGATGGCTCGTCCGGTCGACAACCTGCTCATTCGTATGGCTTATGGTTTTGTCAATAGTGAGATCGAAGAATATTTCGACGACGCACCTATCGACTTTACCGGGAATACGATACTCAATATCAACGACAAAGATTTTAGCGCGATCATAGTTTATGACTTTTTGCTCGGCAATGGGGGTAGCCTCTCGCCTCAATTTGAAGCTGGTTACATGGGTGATCTTTATCCGACCACTGCCAATGATATTCCTGTGATTGAAGGCTACTGGACGACAAACTTAAGTTTGAATTATCTGAATAGCAGTGGTCGACTGGGTGTCAGTGCATTTGTTAATAATATTTCCGATGATGTGCAGTTTACTAGGACGATTTATCCGGACAACGGAGCCTCTCTTGGGACAAGCGGCCACACTGTAACAAGGCCTCGAACCTATGGCATTACGTTGAGTTTTGAGCTTTGAGTTAAACGCGATGACAATGGTCAGTGCTACGCTGGCCGTCATCATGGTTGTCCTGATGTTCGTTGAGCTTCTCTTGTAGTAGAGAAATCCTCGGTCCAGATTTGGTCACGATACCAATACAGCCATTGACTTACCGACTGGTTTTAAGGATCTTTTGGTCGAGTGTGACCAGAAACGTTTTGGTGCGGTTGTTTTGCTGGGGAGTCTGTCACCACTTGAGAGCATGCGCCAAGGACCGCTAGGTAAAAAGTCGCGTACTCTAAGGAATGCAATGAACGAGATATCGAAACCTGATTCCGGGGTAAGTAAATTCCCAGATTCGTCTCAGTCGCGACGCATCACAAGAATTTTCTATGGTATGGGCGGCGTAACTGCTGGGATGGTATCGGTGGGACTCGGTATGTTTGTTCTGGTTTACTATAGTCGCGTTCTTGGTTTGTCCGCGGGTCTTGTAGGAACAGCGCTCGCCATAGCGCTTATCTTCGATGCGATTTCAGACCCTCTCGTTGGTTATGCTTCGGACAAGTTTCGCTCGCGCTGGGGTAGGCGGCATCCTTTTATGTACTTTGCGTGCTTGCCTATATCGGTACTTGTGTATTTTCTGTGGAATCCCCCTCTGGAATCTCTAAACGATCAGAGTCTTTTCATCTATTTAATTTGCGTCACCATAACTTTAAGGCTCCTTCTTACGTGTTTTGAAGTACCGAGTATTGCATTAAATCCGGAACTAACCGACGACTACGATGAGCGTACTCATTTGGCGAACTATCGAGTTTGCGCGTCTTGGATTGCGATGACGATTCTTAGTTTTTTGCTTTACGGTTACTGGCTTAGTGATACACCGGAGTATCCAGACGGTCTTTTAAATATCGCAGGCTATCAACAGATGGGCCTCGTGAGTGCGATCGCCGTGCTGGTGGCGATGCTTGCATGCGCTATTGGGCTGCACTCTAAGATTCCTGATTTCAAACGGCCTGTTCAAAAGCACACTTGGACTGTGGGCGGAACGCTGCGTGGATTGAAGAGCGCTTACTCAGAACCTGCGCTTACCCCATTACTTCTCGCCGGGATTTTAATAGCCGTAGGGTTTGCTATCCAAGGGTCGCTGCAAGCCTATTTTTATTCCTACTTTTGGGAATTGAGCACTGCTTCGATTTCAGGGTTGATGGTGGCTTGGGGTTTAGGTGTTCTATTTGGATTCTTTACGACCTCTTTTCTAAGCCGAGGGCGTGACAAACGAAGTGTCGCGTTATGGATGCTTGGGGCTTTGGCGTTCGAAGAGATCTGTTTTCCAGGCCTTCGCGTGATAGGGCTTTTCCCGTCGGCGGAGAGTGCGCTTTACTATCCTCTTATCTTCGTCATTTCGATCTTTCAGATGACTGTCTATCTTGTGCTGATGGCGATGCTTGCGTCTATGATGGCCGATGTCGCCGAGAAAAGAGAACTTGCTAGCGGAGATCGTGAAGAGGGAACGCTTTATTCTGCTCAGATGCTCATCAGCAAGATCAGCGGCTCTCTTGGAATTTGGATTTCAGGTTTGATTTTAGAGTTTGTCGATTTCCCGACTGCGGTGGATGCGATCGAAGTGACTCCGGAGACCGCTCGCAGTCTCGTAATAGTGGCGATCTGTGTGTTTTTGATCTTTTATCCGTTGGCGCTATTTTGTTTATCGCGCTTTAGGATTGATCGAGCAGAACATGAATCGGATCTGTATCAACTTCGCAATCGTTGAAGAGGAAGAGATTTAAAGCCGGGCTTTCCTGGGCTGTGGTATTTTACAGTTAGTAGATTGGAAGATGGTTTACAACTCAGTTACTTTGTTGATAAGCGCTTGAAATACAAATTCTAAGGAGGATTGATGCAAATTGATTTCACTAACAAACGCATACTTGTGACCGGTGGTACCCGAGGAATCGGTCGTGCAATCGTAGAAGCCTTTCTTGAAGCTGGCGCGCGCGTCGCCGTTAATGGTAGTACGGGTGAAACTACCGATAGCGCGATTTCTGAGCTCAGGGCGGGAGACCTGGCTGTGGCTGCGCCCGGGTCAGTAGGGTCCGTTGCTGCTTGTGAATCGATAGTTACTGCTGCTGTTGAAGGTCTTGGGGGTCTTGATGTTCTTGTTAACAACGCAGGTGTAGGGGGAGGAGGCCCGGTAGAGGAGACCAAAGAGGAGGCTTTTGACCAAGTCATGAATATCAACTTGAAGGGTGTTTATTTTATGACTAAATATGCTGCCCCGCATCTAAGAGAGTCGGGGGGTAACATTGTCAATGTCGCTTCTGTTATGGGGATTGTCGGAGCACCATATGGGTCGGTCTACGGGGCTTCGAAGGCCGCGGTCATGAGCCTAACTCGTTCGCATGCCTTGGAATTTGGTTCTGCTATTCGTGTCAACTCGGTGGTTCCTGGCGGCGTCGACACTGATATGCTTCGGGGCCTTGCGAAGAAAATCGCGAAAGATGTTGAGTCGGGCTACGAGATCCTATCAAAGGATACCGCGGCTCAGCACAGGATCGCCGATGCCAGTGAAATTGCCGGGCCGGTGCTTTATCTTGCGTCGGATTTAGCTAGCTTTGTTACTGGTTCAACGCATGTTGTTGATGGAGGAGAGGTTGTCGACTAAGAAGAAAAAAGACAAGCTCTCTGGTTCTTGTTTAGCGTGCTTTACCTCCTTGTAAAAGAGGAAATATCGCGAAACTTGTTCTGTCTCAATCTAAGTGGTCGCAGGAAAAAAGCCACCAAAAAAAGAAGTTTCATTGGTGGCCTTCTCTGAGCGATTAAGAGCTCTGCTTATTCAGGTATAGAGTTGTGCAGCTCTTCGACAGTGTAAAGATTTCGGGTATCACAGGTTGCAGTGGCAGCCCACTCGACCATGACTTTGTCACCAGCACCGTCTGTAAAAAAGTTGCCAAATGACGAGCCCATTGATGGAAAATTCGCCCATCCGGTCATCAAAACAAAACGCCCAGCTTCCATATCTCCTGTGAAGGGTGTGAAAATCCATTGGGCGACAGGGTCGTTTGCAGCCTTTGCAACGTCGGCCACCATTGCGCCGACTTTACGGACATCATCGATGGTCTTGCCCTCATTTAAGATACAATTCCATGTCTCGACAGGCCCCGGGGTTGCGTTTGAGTGATCGTCCGCCGAGACTGCGATCGATGTGGAAAGTAGAAGAGCTAATGAAATCTGTTTAATCATATTTATTCCTTATTATTTTGGTGTGTCGCTCGGCACCAAGATAATCACCAGTGCGATAGATGGCAATATGCGAACGTTTACTCAACTATAGGTAAGCAAATTCAAAAAACCATTTTTTGGTTTCTTTTTAAGAATGTAAGCTAAGTATTTTTGTCTTCGAGTGAAGTTTCTTCGGATAAAAAGGCCAGTGGTATTATTTTGTTATCGAGGTCCAGAGTGTCGGCAATTTTGTCTGCGATGGATTCTGCGACTTCGATGGCCTGCTCTTTTGATACGAGACCAGACTGGTACCTGCACCCCAGCTCAAAGATCTCATCCGTGATTTTTTCGGGAAGATAAACCCAGACCGTTCCGCTTACTGTCTTTACTTGCTTGTAAGGGGAAGAGATTTTTAGTGAAGCTGGTAAAACTGCAGCTTTGTTCCCTGACTCTTTTGCATTTTGGTGTGTCTCTGTTTTTTTTGCGCCTTCTACAAAGGTTTGATCAAAAAAAGCTTTGGTTCGGTTTCCGATAAGTGCTCGGAGTTTTCGTGAATCTTTAGAGGTCTTACTTAATGTGACGACCTGATCGTAAAAGGCTTTAGCCTTTCGTTTCTCTTTTGAATCGGCAAGATCTTTGAATACGCTCATCGATGTCCCTTTTTCTAGCCTCTTGGTTTGTGTCCGAAGCCTCATCATCTCTTAGGGATAGTTTCGTCATATTTTTCCCAATTTTCAAGGATCTCTTTTAACGCTTTTAAGCCTGCGATATAGAGCGACTCCAAAGAAGCTTTTAACCCTGCAAAGCCTGTTGTTTTCTCTCAGTAAGTTTCAGCTTATGAGCCTCGGAGTTTATAGATAGCCGTTAAATTAATCGTCATGACGCACATCTCATCATCTTGATCAAATAAGTTAACAAATACGTCAATGAATTCGTGTCCTTTCTTCTCGTAAATTTTGTTAACTTCCATCTGAGCGATAAGAGAGCTATTTAAACCGACTGCTCTATAGTTTTGAGAAACAGTTTGCAGATGGACCCACGGATTCATAAAAGCGTTTCCAGCTAAAATCCAGTTAGAGCAGCCCAATAAAAATGATAAATTTGCATACCCGCCGCTTTTGGGCTGGAGTAATTCGGGTAGACGGTCCTCGTTAGCTAAATAAATGAGTGGGTTATTATCAGACCAAGAGTATTTAAACGACCGACATCCGTGGGATTGGAGTTTCTCCCAGACCAATTTGGTGGCAGGGGGCGCTTTGTAGTCAGGGTCATATATTTGGTCTTTTTTTAATTGTGGTGGTGGTGGTAAATCCTCTGTTAATGCCACTTCGGCATGTGCGCTGACCGTTCCATTTCCTCTTACCAAAGTTGTGTTGGCTCTCGTAGTATTAATTTGGTCAGTTTGAACCTCGAATAATTCTTCGTCATATAACGGGGAAACTATTCGACAGTTGGCGTACCCATTATCGAGCCAATCCTTTCCCCAGCGCTCCACCATAGGATGGACAAGGTAGGCAGATATAGTAACTCCCGGAACCAGGCCTCCTTCAAAGCCATATTCTTTTGCAAGCTCGTCACTATGGATTCTGTTTTCCGAGTCCGGAGCGGTATTCAGTGCAGTTGCAGACCATGTGTTCATATGTGTCTTAACGGTTGATTTACTTAACTATAGGTATTTTCAACGCATCTATACAGTTGGAAATGATTAGTTGAATAAAAACAGCTGAAACAGTTTAGCTACCATTATTTTAAGACCTTCTCTGGCTCTAGAATCACAGCATCATCCTCTGAATAAGGATTGCTGTAGTAACCTAGGGCATATTCTCCTTGGGTATACCCCAGTAGGTTCTGCAGTTCGCCATCAAAATCCTTAGCAATGTCCGGCGGACAACTTAAATACTGATTTTCTTCTTGGCGAAGCCAACCTAAACAATAGGTCAAGTTCAGTCCGACCCGAGAACTGTTGGACTTATTTGCGCCGCCGCCATGGAGAACAGACCCGCTGTATATAAACACCGAGCCTGCGCTCATTTCGGAATATGCTATTTGGTCGGTCTGGGGTTTTTGATCCCAATCCCATTTGTGGCTTCCCGGCGCACAGCGGGTTGCCCCGTTCTCCGTAGTGAATTCGGTCATAGCCCATATCGTATTAAACTGAGGTTCGATAGACGGGGGTAAGTAGTTGCCCCAAGATAGTCTGTCTCGATGTAAAGCCTGAGCCTCGCTAGCAGGATTAATCTTAATTACCGCCGCTAGATTCAGGAGTATTTTTCGTGTGAACGGAGCCAGATACTTATTCGCTGCTCCCAGAATTAAGTCGTTTGTGATCAAAGATCGACAGGTTGGGGATCGACTTACCATTGCTCCCATTCTTTGAGTCTTGAACCCCGTAAAGTCGTCATGCCCTGTCGGGGTTTTTAGGATAAAAGGTTCTAATTCTTTATTAAGCGCTTCGATAGTTGTCTGATCGATGACATTTTCTATAACAAGCGCTCCATGTCTCTCGAGTTGATTTTGAATTTCTTGAGAGTCTGCGGTGGCGCTTAAGTATTGAAGTTGCATATTTGCGGCCCATTTGGAAAGACTATCCTCATTACAGAGGTAAGATTACAGTCGTGAGCCGGACTATCAATTGTTTCTTGTTTGTTTTTTTTGCTGAGGCTCTTCGGTTATATATCCCATGGTGATACCTTTTTGTTGTTCGAGTTGAGCTGTTCACCAGGTAGCTCTCTTTACCACTACAGATTCTAGGAGCGTCAATTGACCAGTTAATAAACCATATGGCCTAATAAACGCACTAACATAAAGAGTGCTGAAGGTAATGGTTAGACTTACGGATCTTCACGAGGTAGAAGCGGAGAACATGAGGGTGCTGGCGGCGGAGATGAGACCGGTAGACGCTGGGCCTTGGATTACGCCGAAGACCCTCTCTGAGTCGAAGGTGGCGATCATTTCTACTGCCGGGTTGCATAGAAGGTCAGACGAGCCTTTTAAAGTGGGTGCCGTCGACTACCGCTTGATTCCTGCGGACGTCGATTTTGGTGATTTGGTGGTTTCACACGTGAGCACGAATTTTGATCGTAGCGCCTATCAACAAGATCCCAACATATGGTTCCCCCTCGAAAGACTGCGCGAGATGGCCGATGATGGAGAGATAGGCGGCCTGTCTAATTGGCACTACTCTTTTATGGGTGCCCAACCGATTCACGAGTCGCTCTCTATTGCGGGAGAGGAAGTAGGGAGGCTGTTGGCGGCCGACGGTGTTGATGTGGCTCTGTTGGTGCCAGTCTGACCGATTTGTACGGGTGCCGTGGGCGCTCTTTCAAACTTTATAGAACGATCAGGGGTTGCTACTGCATCAATTAGCCTGATTCGCGAACAGAGTGAGGCGGTCAGGCCACCAAGAGCTCTCTGGGTTCCATTCCCACTCGGAAGGCCCCTCGGCGCTGCGGGTGACGCTGGCTTTCAAAAGAAAGTGGTCCGCGCGGCCCTCAGCATGCTTGAAACTGCGACCGAACCGACGATCGAAGATTACCCTGTCGAGTCTCCCGTCGAAGCACAATCTGATGATTGGGTGTGTCCGGTCAGTTTTCCTGTAAAAAACGATGAGTCGGTAACTGTCAGACTGATCGGAGAGATTAATTTGTTGGCCCCGTGGTCCGCTGAAACTCGTTCGGTCCGCGGACGCACGCTCTTTGGCGTAACTGGAGCTTTACCTGATCAAGTTGAGTCTGTGGCGCGAGCTTTAGGATCGATCGCGGAGCAGGGCAACTTAATTGACTTGCCGGAAGGGGACGTAGAGTGGAAATTCCCCATGCCTCTGCTAATCCGTCATTTAGCGGACGACCTGCGAACATTTTACCACGAGGCAGTAGCTTCACAGCCTGGCGCTGGTGTGCCGAGTCATGATGAGCTAAGCCGCTGGCTGTTCGACACTACCGCGCTTGGAGATGCTATTCACTTAATAGCGGGACACCTTACAGAGGCAGGCGATACGAAATCCTTGATGACGAGAGGTTTTTTGATCCCGGAGGGATATAATAAGTCTGGAGGCAGTTCCTTCCCGAGGGCGCCTTGGCGGGCAGATGAAACGGAAGAGTAGAGAGCGGTTGTTCAAAAGAGATATGCTTCTTATTAGCCGGTTTTATTTCTGGCGGGCACAATTGGTAGCCGCTTAAATTTCTCAAGCGCAAGAGTTTATACGAAGTGCAGGCGGAGAGATTCTATAGGGTTTTGATGTTTGGGTCTCCGGACTATCTGCCTTTGAATACGGGCTTGCGCTTCTCTACAAAAGCTTTAAAAGCTTCCCGTGAGTCTTCACTAGCACCTGTTCGGCCATGGCGGTCCGTTTCTAGGTCTATGTACTCCTTCAGGCTCATGGTTTCAGCATTCACGAAGTTGCGTTTCATCTCCGCGATGGCCAGAGGTGCTTGTCCGGCTACCTCGTCAACTATGCGATCAACTTCTGCTCGGAAATCGGTGTCTTCGAATACGTCTTCAACTAGACCTATCTCGAGCGCCTTCGCCGCATCAAATTTTCCTGGACGGAAAAAAAGCTCTCTCGCTTTGCCCGCGCCTACGATGCGCGGCAGCAACCACGGTCCGGCCATGTCACCTGAGATCGCAACTCCTAAAAAAGCGCTGTTGAAAGTCGCGGCGGAGGATGCGTAGCGGAGATCACAGGCGCAAGCCCAACCAAAGCCAGCGCCCGCACAGGCGCCATTGATAGCGGCGATTGTCACTTTCGGCATCTCGTGTAGACGTGAAGTAATGTGGAAGTACGCCTGTCTGTTGGGTTCCTGAGGTTCGTCTGAACTGTAGGCTTTAAGGTCCGCGCCTGGACAAAAGCCTCTGCCAGCACCAGTAAGTACAACGACGCGCACATCTGGATCTTCCGCAGCCCGTCCGGTCGTTTCGTAGAGTTCACGCATCATGGTATTCGTGATGCCATTTAAATTATTCGGACGATTCATTGTGATCCGGGCAATGTTTCCCTCGACTTCATATAAAACTGTTGAATACTCGCTCATATCTTTTTGCTCCTCTTTTTCCTTATTCTTGTGACCGACCGTAGCTTCTTGATTATCGCGCGGCTTATCGACATGTAAAATTTTCTGACTGGCTTGGATCACCTTTGCCGTCGTATTGTGACAGAGCGGGGTAGGCGCATAGCGGACGGGTAAAGTCATTCTCGGATGCGTCTGTTGGTTCAGAGAGATCAAGCGAGAATCTTTTCATGCCAGTTTTCGCTTCTATTCGGTCGGGCACTTCGCCAGACTCACGCCACTTAACAAGTGGTTCGACATAATCTGCTACCCAAGCGCCCGGGCCGGCAACACAATGCACCATGCCAGGAACCATGAATAGACGAAAAAATTCTCCTGTCTGTATCTCTCCGCCGTTCTGTTCTTCAGCCTTCTTTAGATAGTCAATAGCACGCTGTGGTCGCAAGGGATAATCGTTCCACCCCTGATACATTATTAGCTTCCCTCCGTTCTTAGCAAAGTTTGTTAGGTCCGCGGTTTGTACGTCGGTAATAGCCATCGCGGGCGCAAGCTGAGCTCGATCATTATTGGGATCGAACTTATTGATGTCGAATCCGGTTTCGTGCCGCATCAAAAGGGCAAGAGTGCCGGCCATACCCCCGATCAGAGATTCAGAACCCAAAAGACTGTTCTTAAGCATCCAGAACTCCCAGTCGCCCGCGGCCTCGGCTCCGGGTAGCACGCCAGGGGAAACCATTTGGCCGTTCGCATCAAACTGGTCGGCATACATATACTTTGCAGTGTCCACTTGGCCTGGTGTCAGACAATTGCTGGTCTGTCCAGATTTGCAAACGAGCTTGTCTAGCTCAAGTTGCTCTTCAGTGCACAAGCGTGGGTCATTAATTACCCCGTCCGTTACGCCGTCCAGAGAATCACAGGCTTGGCGAGAATTGTCATCAAGCACGCTTATTGCTTCTCTTGTTAGAGGGTATTTCTTCTGCTGCCTCGCGCCGCCGACCATCCAAGAAGCGAATTCCGCGAACTGAAAGGCAGGCGCGCCTGCGATGATACCGTCGTAGTCATTGGGAAATCGAATTGCCTCCATTAACGCTGCTCGACCGCCATTGGAGCAGCCATTGAGATAACTGTAGTTGATCGGCTTGCCATAATATTGCTCGACAACGGCCTTAGTGAACAAGGTCGCGAGATGAACCCCTCGGTAGGCGTAGTCAATGGTGGCTTCCGGCTGGGACATGAACTCCATTGTTTGTCCTTCATGTCCGGTGTCAGTCGAAGCCATAGCAAAACCCCGACTTAGCAGTGATGTAGTGTCACCAATGGAGCCTGCACCACCTCCAACGGCTGAAAACATGATGCGTCCATTCCAATCCTGGGTTGGCATACGAACTTCGACACGAATCGCTCGATTTACAACACCGCGCAAACGGCAGTGTTGGGGACTGCCAGCTTCAGCAAGTACTGAAAAACCGGGCTCGACTGCCCAGGAAATGTCGGTCATTTTGTAAAGATTGTGACATTTCTCGTCTGCAACAGCCGTTATCGATTGCGTTAGTGCGGCGATCAGTAGAAGGATTTGTGCCCTTTTCATAGTCCTCTCCCATCGGTTTTTCTTCATTATGCTGGAAAACAAGTGTCCAGGCACGGTAATGAATTTGGTTTAAGCTCTAGAACAATAATGACATCAATTTATTTGATCCTGATATGCGTTAGTCAATTTTTTATGGCCTCTCAACTCTAGAGTAATTTTTTAATTAACAAAGTTATGGACGACTGTTGCGATGAAGTAAATTTAGGTTTGGATCTGAGCTTCATTAAAGGCGTAATATGCTGCAATAATTTATAAGACGTTTCTCAATTCGATATTGATTATTGTCTCAACCAGCACTCAATTAAATTCGCTTGCTTGTACATCAAGGCTCTCACTCCTGCGTTGCTTTAACCTAGTCCCTTTCTAGAGTCGCATTAGTCTCGTGTATGAGCTAAAAGGCGCTCTAGAGCACTTGGAGCACCCATCTTACCATCTCCGGAGTTGGGCATGTCTCCCGACATGAAGTTATCCAGCACCTTTTGTCCATCCCTGATGTTTTCGGGTTTAGGCGCATCGATAACCCCCTCTTTTTCAGTTGCGAATAGTGGTGTTGATCTTGCCCAGTTCAGTTGAGCAAAATACCCAGACCCGGCCTCGAATACTTTTGCTTGATACTTGCAGTCCTTGTGAGACAACCAGGCTGCCATGGCCGAAACTTTCTCAGGTCCAAGCTGATCTAGAATCTCTTGTGGTGCACTCTTTAATTCAGATTTTCCTTTGGCCAGTCGGCTCGCGTTTATGTCTGAATTTAAATCCTTGACCATTCGTGTGTTAGCCTGAGGGATGATGGTATTGCAGTTGATATCTAGCTTCAGTTTTTTAGCTTCAAACTGGAGAGAATTCGCGATACCAATAACGCCTGCCTTACTGGCAGCATAGGCAGCCACCCCCGCGCCATAGATTGCGGGTGACGCCGTGAATACAGCTCTACCGTACTTTTGTTCTATAAAGGTTGGCCAAACCGCTTTCATAACTGAGAAGACGCCGGTCAAGTTCACGTTAATCGTTTTCTGCCAGGATTCGAGTGTGAGTTCTGTCCAGGTCTCGGGCGTAACAATTCCTGCGTTGTTAATTACTATGTCGATCCTTCCGTAGGTGGACATACTTGCGTCAATTATGGGTTCACCGTTTTCTACCGAGTCGTAGTTGGCGAGTGCTTCGCCTCCCGCCGATCTTATTTCCTCGACTAGTTGATCGGCAATTTTAGTTTGAGTGCTGCCTCCGCCATCATAGGCTATACCAGGATCGTTGATTACCACCTTGCAACCCCTTGAAGCGAGAAGTAGAGCATGCTCTCGGCCTATTCCCCGGCCGGCACCGGTGATTAGAGCAACTTGGCCATCGTATCTTAGATCCTCTGTTGCCATTCAATTCTCCTGGTTCCTTATTCAGTGTGGAGCATTCTATGTTCGGGGCTGCTGGAAAGTCTCGATAATTTGTTTCCAGATTTAGCTTTTGTGGTTTCGGGCTGCTTTTGATTACTGTCACCAAGTTGCATGCTAACCTTGTCTCATGCACACGGAAATTCAAAGTCTTAGGTCATGACTGCCGAAAAAATTGGTGTCTTCGTTGATGTGCAAAACATTTATTACACAACCCGAGAAGAATTCGGCAGATCATTTGACTATCGTAGTTTCTGGGATGAGGCCTCTTCAAGAGGAGACATTGTTTTGGCCAACGCCTATGCGATCGAACCTCAGGATGAAAATCAAAAAAAATTTCAGCGAGCACTTCAATACATCGGATTTGAGGTGAAGCTAAAGCCTTACATTCAGAGATCTGACGGCTCAGCTAAAGGTGACTGGGATGTGGGTATTACCGTCGACGTTCTTCAGATTGCGCTCTCCTTGGATAGAGTTATTTTATTGTCAGGTGATGGAGACTTTGATCTTTTGGTTGATTCCGTCCAGACGAACTGCAAAGTCCCTGTTGAGGTTTACGGTGTCGAGGCGCTAAGCGCAAATTCCTTGATTAGTGTGGCTTCTGCGTTTCATCCGATTATCGAAAGCAGCCTGATTTGAAGAAAAGTATGTTGTTTGATCGGCTCCTATGAGTGATGGACGCAAAGCGAAAGGATGATTTTGATTAGGCAAGCTATTCGAGAGAAAAAATACCTACTGGAATAATCTTATGCCTGGCGATGTTCCTCTCTAGCGAATAATCTAAGAGATATTATCCCGCAGTTAGCTAACTTTTTGTCAGGGACACTAGTAAGCTAGTGGCTTCATAGAACCTGGTTAGTAAAAAATAACAAGCACGTATGAATGTCATCCGTCTTTCCGATGTAGAGGTCGCCTTTGGCGATCGTAAAATTTTAGATACTCAATCTCTGGCTATAAACAGCGGGGAGCGTGTTGTTCTGATTGGAAGAAACGGAGCTGGCAAGTCCACCTTGCTTAAAGTGATATCGGGTGAGGTCGCGCTGGACGATGGAATTCGATGGGTTAAGGACGAGGCGAGGGTCGCCTATCTGGACCAAACTGTCCCTCCCGCGTTGGACCAGTCAATTTACGAGGTGGTCTTGTCTGGGTTGGGAGATATTGGAGATTGTTTGTCTCGTTACGAATTGCTGGCAAACGACTCTGACCTGACAAGCAAAAAAAATCTCGATGAGTTTTCTAGGTTGACTCAACAACTCGATTTACTTGAGGGCTGGGACCTGAAGCATCGGGTGGACAAGATGCTGACCAACCTAAGTCTGGATGGTCGTCAAGACATGAACAGCAGCTCTGGTGGGATGCGGCGCCGAGCGATGCTAGCAAAGGCTCTGGTCAGCAACCCAGAATTGCTTCTTTTAGATGAACCGACTAACCATTTGGATATCGAGGCGATTGACGAACTGCAGCAAACGCTGATGAATTTGGACACGGCTCTGGTGTTGGTGAGTCACGATCGGTCGCTAATAGATGCTATATCTACCCGCATCGTCGAAATCGATAGAGGTCAACTTACCAGCTATCCAGGGAGTTTTGCTGAGTATAAAGTTCGTAAAGACAAAGAGAATGAAGAAGAGCTCGCGAGCAACAAGCTTTTTGATAAACAACTAGCAAAAGAGGAAGGCTGGATCCGAGAAGGAATCAAGGCTCGCCGAACGAGAAATGAGGGAAGAGTCAGACGCCTTGAACAAATGAGGCGAGAGCGATCGCAAAGAGAGGAGCGCCAAGGAAGCGTTAGGCTAGCTATCGAGGAAGGACAAGAATCAGGCTCGACGGTGGTCGAATTTGATGGGGTCGGATTTTCCTACGAAGACGAGATCATGAAAAATTTTTCCAGCTTAGTACGTCGGGGAGACAGGGTTGGGGTAATCGGTAGAAATGGGAGCGGTAAAAGCACGCTGTTAAAATTAATGTTAGGAGAGATAAGTCCTGATTCTGGTTCTATCAAGTTGGGTACTAATCTAGAAGTCGCTTACTTTGATCAACAAAGAGAGAGCCTGGATTCAACGAAAACGGTCAAGGACAGCGTCGCAGAGGGCAATGACTATGTGCAAATCGGGGAAGAACGAAGACACGTGGTGGGCTACCTGGGGGACTTCCTGTTTCCGCCTCATTACATGAACGCTAAGGTTTCGAGGCTCTCGGGTGGCGAGAAGAATCGATTGTTATTGGCAAAACTTTTTGCGAGGCCTGCCAACTTGTTGGTTCTTGATGAGCCGACAAATGATTTGGATATAGAGACGCTTGAACTTTTAGAAGAGCTGTTGACTGACTTTCGTGGAACTGTTGTCTTAGTCAGTCATGATCGAGCTTTTTTAGATGGAATCGTTACCAGTACTATGGTCTTTGAAGAAGGTAGAGGCTTGAACGAATACGTAGGAGGCTATAGCGACTGGCAAAAGCAACTGCGTAAAGAGAATGAGAATAGAAGCAAGCCATCTAACAACGCCCCTCAAAAAAAACCGTCGCAAAAACCTCAATCCAAAAAAAATACAAAGCGACTGGGGTTTAACGAGCGCCAAGAGCTTGACGATATTCCAGATCGTATCGAAGCCTTGGAAAGGGAATTAGAAGAGTTAACCGTTCAGATGGGGGCGGCAGACTTTTATTCTCAAGATGGTGACGTCATAAAGCTAGCAGGTCAGCGGCTGTCTGAATTAAATGAAGAACTAGAGGCGGTCTATTTGAGATGGGAGGTTCTGTCAGAACGAGATGAGTCAACAGAGTAACTGAATATTTCTCTTACCTGCCAATCACTATCTATTAGGACGACCAGGAAAAAGAACTACGAATTAAGAAACCTAAGATGCTAAAAACTATCGCCGATAGGGTTTATCTAAATTTATAGTTGCTCGCTCTTAAGGCAGTGCTAATTCTTTTGAAAGCTCTAAATAGACTTATCTACCTTCCTGAGCTTTAGGTGGTCTTTCATATATAGCGAGACTATTGATCAAAACATCAACTTTATCTGAAGGGTTCACTATCTTGATCTCCACATTGTGATCGCCTTGCTCTAAAGCGTATTTCCAGAACAAATAAAACCGCCTCTTGATATAGTTGGTAGGTAACAGCGCTTCCTCTACCAGCTCGCCGTCCAGGTAGAGCTGCGCCTTGACGGTCTGTTCCTCCTCCCCGGTGGCTGCCACCGCACCGATCACTGCAAAACCATTACCCTCAAACTCAAACGAATAAGCTCTATCCACCTTCAAGGGTTTACTTTGAAAAGGATTACAATTTTCCGGACCAACATCAGTTCCAACGCAGCGCTTTTCTTTTGGTTGGTGAAAAGGGAAAGACTCTTCAAAAGGAACAACGAGCAAGTTTTGTGAGGGAATCGAAACCTCTGTTTTGCCAATAGAACCGCCGGCTCGCTCTATACTTTTCAACGCATGCCGGTAAGACATGTCGTAAGCCTTATTAAGAGAGATCGTCGTGTGTGCAAAATCAAGGTCCTCAATTTTCGATAGTCCTTGTTTCCAATAATCTGGGATCCCCTGGTAACCGTAAATTGTTCCGAGAATTCCTGCCGCTGAGGCCGGATTGCAGTCGGCGTCATCGCCAGCTCTAGTTGCTATATCTATAGTCTTTCCAAAGTCGCCGTCGCCATAGAGTAAGCCCAAAACAACCCATGCCGCATTAATTTTTGCATCGATATTAAAAGGGGCGAGAAGACCGATCGGACCTAAGTCAGTGCTTGACCATTTTTTATTTATTCCTTCCCAAGCAAACTTCCAGTCGTCAGGATTTTGCTTATGAAGGGCGATCACGTCAGCAATGATTTTGTGAAAGTCGCTATTTTCCGGGATGACGGAGATCGCGCGCTCCACGATTTGCTCGATGTCGTCAGTCGTGAAAGCCAGTGAATACATTACAGCGATGAATACACCGCCGTACCAGCCGTCGCCGTAATTCATGATATGGCCGACGCGGTCGCTCACCTCAACTGCGGTCGACGGTAAACCTGGTGCCATAAGCCCGATAAAGTCTGCTTCGATCTGGAAATCGATATCATCTGCTGCTGGGTTGTTTATCCAATGACCAGACTCGGGTGGCGATAGCCCATTTAACACGTTATATCTGGCGACCTGATTGGCGAACCAAAGAGCGTAGCCCGCATTAGCGAAAGAACTTGCCAAGGACTCTGCCGACGCGTCTAGTCCTTCATCCTCAAATACCTGTACAAAAGACAGATCCATGTATATGTCATCATAAATATTTGGGTTTTGGGTGAACATTTCATACAGGTAGTCTTCGTGCCATGGTAGTTCATGGTCGTCCGGTACTCTAACGCTGTTGAATTTAAACTCGACAGGAAAACCGTAGGTCACTCCGATAGTCTGAGCCGCCCACGCTCCCCTTATTTTATCTTGAAGAGTTTCTTTCGACATCTCCACCGATTGCTTTGCCCATGCAACGCCGGATAGGGACAACACACCATACAAAATCATACTCAAAAAAAGCTTTCTCTTATCCCATGAAATAGGCATCCCCTTACTCCTCTTCAACTATCGCAATATGTGCTCGAATCTAACAAGCGCTGGCTTCTGCTCTTAGATTTCTTAAGCCTAATCCGACGTTATTGGTTCTGAGCAAGTGCAGCAGCCTCAAACGTGGTATTTTTAATAAAAATCGGTTTAGGAACTGATCGTGAAATTCAGACACATCATCATTATAACCCTGTTGAGTATTGTTCTGTCGGCTTGTAGTGACAAAAATGCTCAAGAAGTCAGCGATTCAAGCGACTTGATTAATAAAAAACCCAGAATAGCGCTGATCATGAAATCGTTAGCCAACGAGTTTTTTGTGTCAATGGCCGCTGGTGCTCGCGCTCACAACGACAAAAATCAAGATGCTTATGAACTGTTGATCAATGGCATCAAGACTGAAAGCGATTTGGCGCAACAGGTGGCTTTGGTCGATCAAATGATCAGTGCCGACGTGGATGCGATTGTAATAGCTCCCGCCGACTCAAAAGCTCTCGTCCCGGCCCTTGCGCGAGCAGAACAAGCAGGGATAACAATTATCAACATCGACAATCGTCTTGAGCCAAGCGTCCTTGAAGATTATCAACTGAACATACCCTTCATCGGACCCAGTAATCGAGAAGGCGCTGAAATGGTTGGGAGCTTTGCTGTTCAAGCCTTAGAGCCAGGAAGCCAGATCGCGATTCTCGAGGGTATTCCCTCAGCCTTTAATTCCATTGAGAGACGAACTGGATTTGAGCAAGCCGCCAAGAAAGCTCGAATGTCTGTGGTGACCATCCAAAGCGGGGACTGGGACCAGACCAAAGCGGCCCAAGTTACTGCAGGAATTCTCTCACAATTTCCAGAGCTCGCTGCGATCCTCGCTGCAAATGATAACATGGCTATTGGAGCTGCCTCCGCTGTCGGAATGGCGGGTCAAAATAAGGAAATTTTGATCGCAGGCTTCGACAACATTGAAGCTATCCACGAACTCATTTTAAACGGTACGGTCATTGGGACCGTGGATCAGTTCGGCGACAAGCTCGCAGTCTTCGGTATCGAATATGCTATCGAAGCTCTGAGTCAAAAAAAGGCCCAAGAGGACAAAGAGACACCGCTGCAATTGATCACCAGAGAAATTCTCGAAAGCGACTAGACTCTCAGCAGTCCGATGACAGAGTCCGTCTCGATAAAAGGTATCCACAAAAGCTTCGCTGCCAAAGTTTTGGACGGTGTGAGCTTTGATATAGATAGAGGGTCAATACATGGTCTAGTCGGAGAGAATGGCGCTGGTAAGACAACCCTGATAAGAATTTTGAGCGGATTACTTCAAGCTGATGCGGGAACGATCGAGCTTTCAGGTGCCAGGTTCTCTCCTCAATCTAGGAGGGAGGCGATTGACGAAGGGGTTGGGCTGGTTTCGCAAGAACTGAGCCTGATCGAGACACTTTCCATTTCAGAAAATATACTTATTAGCTCACTTCCATCTAAGTTTCACAGAATCAATAAAAGACAAATGCTCAAACAGGCGAGATTGTTCTTGGAGGCGGTGGGCTTAGGGCACCTGGATGATCACGAAAAATTGTCATCATTGACTTTGGCAGACAAACAGTTGGTCGAGTTCGCCAAGGCTCTCGCGACAAACAATGAACATCAAAGATTATTGATTTTGGATGAACCTACCTCTGCCCTCTCTCCCATAAAAATTGATCACATGCATGAGATCCTCAAGGAAAAATCGCAAAATGGACTTGGCATTCTTTACGTCTCGCACGACCTCGAAGCGGTCATAAAGATTTGCGATCAGATAACCGTACTAAGAGACGGGAAGATTGCTCTTTCACAAAAAAACAAATCTCTAACCGAAGATCAGCTAGTTTCCGCTATGTCGGGAAGCGACTCGAGGGTTCGAATGAAGAGACCACCGAGAAAAATTGGTGCGTCCGTTCTAAAGATAAAGGCCCTATCGAGTGATGTATTTCCAAATCCGATCTCTTTAGAGCTAAACGAAGGCGAGATTCTAGGGGTCGCGGGACTTGGTGGTTCTGGTCGTTCTGAGTTGTTACACACTATATTTGGCCTTGAAAAAAGAATATCCGGGCAAGCTGTATTAAAAGTCAATGGTCAAGATATCTCGATTGAGAACGCTGACGGCGCTGTCACCGCTGGCATGGCATTGATTCCGGAAGATCGAAAGCAGCAGGGGATATTCGCTGGACAGCCCCTGACGACAAATACGCTGATTTCAGGGCTAGTTAGATCAGGATCCCTATTTGACTGGATATTACCTTCCGAGGAACAAAAGAGAACGAGAGGGCTTCTGCAGAAATTAATGGTTAAGTATCAAGGAGCCTTGCAAAAAATCGATGAGCTCAGCGGTGGCAACCAGCAGAAAATGTTAGTCGCGAGATGGCTAAACGCCAAGGCCAGTGTGTGGCTCCTAGACGAGCCGACCCGCGGCGTGGATGTCGCCTCGAAATCCGCGATTCATGACAAGCTAGAAGAACTCTCGGATAAAGGAGATTCTATGATCGTCGTCTCTAGTGACCTTGACGAGTTGATGAGGATATCCGATCGGATTTTAGTCCTGTCCAAGAAAAGGTTAGTTTCGGTGTTGAGTCCTGATCGCTGGAGCAAGCACAAAATTTTGGAGGCGACCTTCAATCTCAAATACCTGAGAGAAGACAGTCCAATGGAGGTAAAAAACAATGGCTGAGGGTGCTGTTCAATCTAAGTTCATCCTACGCATCAAAGACAGATTCGAAGAGATTTTTGTTTTTGTGGCGCTGCTTCTTTTGATAGCCATTTTTAGCATCATGGCAGACAATTTTCTCTCGACGAGTACCTTATTCTCTATCTTATCGCAGCTACCTGCGCTAACAGTCATCACCATAGGAATGACGCTGGTTCTGATCGGTGGTGGGATCGATCTGTCTGTTGGATCGGTTGCCGCTCTCAGCGGTGCGATCCTAGGATTTTGCGCGAGTTCACTCGAGATCCCCCTCTTATTTGCCGGAATTCTGGCAATAACAGGAGCATGTCTGGCTGGTCTAGTGAACGGTATCCTGGGCAGCTATCTTAAACTTCCTGTTTTCATCGTGACGCTGGGGATGTTAGAGGCCAGCAGAGGAGTCGCCTATCTGGTTAGCGACTCACAAACTGTCTATATCGGGCCAAGCGTTCAGGTCTTAGCTTTACCAATTTCAGGGCTGGGCTTATCTGTCTCATTCCTCATATCGATTAGCTTAGTCTTGTTGGCTCACTTGGTAATAACCAGAACCACCTTCGGTCGATATCTGATCGCGATAGGTACCAACGAGCAGGCAGCCAGAATTTCTGGTATAAGACCTGAGCCGATCCTGGCAAGTGCTCTGATTGTCTCCGGGCTTTTGGCTGGTCTTGGAGGCGTGATGAACACCGCCTATCTTGGTGCTTCCGATCCGAATGCCGGTATAGGACTAGAATTATCAGCTATCGCGGCGGCTGTGATAGGCGGTACCAGTCTGATGGGGGGAAGAGGTTCTATACTTGGCGCGTTTCTAGGCGTTTTGATCATTTGCGTCCTCCAAAACGGCCTTGCGCAACTAGGTGTTTCCGAACCCTTCAAACGCCTAATGACAGGATTAGTTATTATCCTCGCAGTATTGATCGACCGGTGGCGCCGCTGATTATGATTTGTTCAATGCCTGGCAACCGATTCCCTTCAATTAGCGACTTTTAACCGGAGCTGGAGGAGGGCGTCCTTAACCAAGGCATATGATTCATGAAGTCTTCATTGGGTAATTCCATGGTAGCCAGTTTTGCATTAACCGCATCTAGGACATCATCTCCGTATAGATCAATCGCGGACATTTTCTGCCAGAACTTGTAGCCGCCGGGTGTGCTTATGTGTCCGACAAAGGCATCCATCACATATCGCAGGTTATCGTCTGACTCCAATCCTTCTGAGTTGAGCTTGAGCAGAGTGTCTAGCTGGTTGCCCATCGCAAAAAGGATCATCGCGGCTGTGGTCTGTCGGTCCGGATCCATTTCGTCGAAGTTGTTAAGAAATTCTCGATACTCCGAGGTATTGGCTCCGATGTAAAACATCATCTCTTGCCATATATGGCGCTGTTCACGCTGTGATGCTGCCAAGGCGAGCCGGTTAGATGCTCGTGTTTGAAACCCTAGAAAGATTAGTGAGAGTAGTACGCCGACGCCGCCAAGAAATTCACCCCAAACACTCAAAGTCTCCATGCTATCGCTCCAATTACTAGAGCCAAAAGAATAAGTGTTATTTGAGCTAAGAAACAATCATAAGGTATTGCGGGTCTAAAGACAGAATGACTCTATTTTTCATAGTGTGGAA
This sequence comes from K189A clade bacterium, assembly GCA_902568205.1. Classification (GTDB taxonomy): domain Bacteria; phylum Pseudomonadota; class Gammaproteobacteria; order Pseudomonadales; family Azotimanducaceae; genus UBA4421. The sequence continues at coordinate 20,497 of CACFPX010000020.1, forward strand.
CGATCTAGAGAGGGTGAGCGCGCATCAGGATCAAATCTCAAGTCTTTCTTTATCGTTATGATTACTATGTTACGACTATTCCCCTCACAGCTTTCGTGATTTTCTTGAGATTGACTTAGATTTTTTGACCCAAATCAGCTCCGCAGTATGCCGTCATTAAAGCAAGGCCTTTTCTGGTTCTAAAATTTTGACTTCATCCTTTGAATACGGATCGCTGTAGTGACCAAAGCCGTAGTCTCCTTGCGTATAGCCTAATAGTTCTTGCAAGGTAGTATCCAAATTCTTTGCAACATCCGGTGGACAACATAAGTACTGGTTTTCCTCTTGACGAAGCCAACCTAAACAATAGGTCAAATTCACTCCGATCCTAGAAGCATCAGATCGGTTTGCGCCGCCACCATGTAGAATGGAACCGCTATATACAAAAACTGAGCCTGCGGTCATTTTTGCCTGGGCGATTTGTGTTGCTTCAGCTTCTTGACTCCAATCCCATCTGTGACTGCCAGGAACGCAACACGTTGTACCATTGTCGTGTGTGAAGTCGGTTAGAGCCCAAATAGTATTGAACTGCGGCTCTATAGATGTGCTCAAACAGTCGCCCCAAGCGAGCCTGTCGCGATGCAAGGCTTGGGCTTCGCTGCCGGGGTTAATTTTGTTCACCATGGTAAGGTTCAGGAGTATTTTCTTTGTGAACGGAGCTAAATAATTTTTTGCTGCTCCTAAGATTAAGTCGTGTGTAATAAGCGAGCGGCAAGTTGGTGATCTACTTACCAAAGCGCCAATTCTTTGAGTTTTGAAACCGGAAAAATCGTCCTGGCCTGTTGGAGCCTTTTCGATAAAAGGGTCTATTTCCTCTCTGATTTTGGCAACCGTGGGCGGGTCGATTACATCTTCTATAATTAGAGCGCCATTTTTTTCAAGTTGAATTTGAATCTCTTTGGCATCTGTATTAGCTGATAAGTAGGGCAGCTTCATGTTTATGTTCGTCCAAAATAATTGCTTGTGTTATTGATACATGGGCTCTGCGTTAGCTTATACGAAAACTTTCGATTCATTTACCAACTATAACTTCCAATTTCTACTGGATCGACTGCGCCCCAGGGTGCTCCAGTTACTCAGTTTAGTCTCCCATAGTTATCTGCTAGATCAATCTTCCGAAATACAACAAGCGATGTTACTGTCCTTAGCCAAGTCAAGATTATGACTGAACAGAAAAAATTGTGAGTGAGAATACTATGTATGAGCTTGACGGAAAGACTGCCCTTGTTACCGGGGCGACACGGGGGATAGGTGAAGCCAGTGCTCGAGCTCTGGACGCTGCCGGTGCTCGCGTAATCCTCAGCGGTAGAACTGTCAGTGATCTTGCGCGTGTCGCGGCTGAGCTTAAAAATGAACCAATCACGTTGGAGGTTGATCTTTCGCCGGCAGGAGCTGGCACACAACATGCGGAACAGGTGCTGGAGGCTACCGGTGGAGAAGGTGTAGATATTATTGTTAACAACGCTGGGATTCCGATGCGAAGAACACCCGAGGCGCTATCTGAAGAGGATTTTGACCTAGTTTTTTCCATCAATGTTCGCTCGTTACTTATGCTAACCATTGGTCTTGCCGAACCCATGAAACAGCGGGGCGGGGGTTCGATCGTCAATATCTCGTCTGTAGCGAGCCTGCGTGGTCCACTGGGTCGTGTCGCCTACGCAGGCACCAAAGGGGCAGTAGATGCGATGACACGCGCGCTTGCTACTGATTGGGGAAACTGGGGAATAAGAGTCAACTCCATTTGTCCTGGTCTGATTGCGACAGCAATCTGGGAAGGCGACCGAAACAACGTACCAGGCCTGATCGAGCGCATGGAAAACAACATTGCCCTAAAGCGATGGGGATTCGGAGACGACATCGCAGATGTGGTTTTGTTTTTCGCTTCCGAAGCATCGCGCTACGTGACCGGAGAGGTCATCGCGGTTGACGGCGGTATGGCACACATCGGGGCCGCACCGCGAGAATAAGCTTTGTAAGAAATTAGTAATTTGGATGCGTGGTTTTTTATCCATAACATTATAAGTGGTTTGCTTCAGCCGATGACCAATCGCCCAACGTCTTACGCAAGTTCCTAGAGATTGATGACATTGAAGTCTTGGCTAAAAAAGGAAAGTGGGAATTGAGTAAATGAAAAATCTCCAAAGTTTTCTATTCATATTAACCATCATTGGTGGATTAACTATTGCCGATATTCGCGGAGAGGAAAAACCAAAATTGTCAGTAGACGCATTAAGCTGGCTTGCTGGGCAAAGGCAGGGAGCGCACGATGATGGTTTACTGGAACAAACGTGGCTTTCTCCTCGTTCTGGAACTGTTACTGCGCTTGTGAGGTCTTCAGAAGAATCGGATACCAGGTTTGTCGAAATTATTCATGTCAGAGAAATCGATAGTAGCCTGGAACTGAATCTACAAATCTTTAACAATTCTTTAGAACCGGACAGAACGAGTGCAAATCATTCTCCTATTCACAAATTTGAATTAACTGAAATAGGGGATAGTTATGTATCTTTTCGCGGTGTTAGTAGTGGCGCTCACCGAAGGTTGAGCTATCAGCTATCCGATGAAGATATTTTTTTATACGCATTGAAACTAATGTCGGTGAGAAGATAGAAGTACAGTTGAAGCCAATATTGAATGGAGCAAAAATACTCAAGAAAAAAAGTTGAGAAGGGGCTTCCCTAAATACCCCCTCTCAAATGATTAACCAACTATTCCCCGCGATTAACGTTTTGACCCCACCATAAGGATCGATCGCAATCTAGAACCTTTCTCCAGTGACGCGTTAATGACTGGCCTTGCGGACTAGTTCTGGAGAATTCATCTCGCTTAGCAAAGGTTTCGAGAGAGTCGTGAACCCCATAGTAGTAAATGTCGTAGTCGAATTGTCCCACAAAAGGAGTTGTTGAGAATCCGAGAAAATGCTTGTAAACCTCAACGCTGGAAAAGGTAGACTGTAAATGGCGATCAAGATCTTCAATATCCGCGTCGTTCCAACCCGGTTTGATATGGCAGGCAAAGGACTCGATAACAGCTTTATCAGCACCTGAGCTACTGGTTTGGTTGTTGGGAAACAGGTTTTTTCGATAAGCAAACCCGGATTTCTGACATGCCGCTATCTTCGCGAACCTTCCCTCCGCCGCAATCCCTTCCTGGCTATTGTAATAGACGTCATCAACAGCTGCGTTGTGAAGCAGGTCTCTGTAATCATTAAGCCATAAAAAATCGATCGCATAGCTACCTCTGTAGGGTGTCCATATAAAAGTATCGAAAGAATTGATATTGAGCGTTTTGAGTTGTTTCACAAAAAAATCTCGAGCTTTCAAAACATCATCTAAATCCGAGCCGTCATTAAAGTTACAAACGTGAATTTCCCGCACATTCTGGTGATCGTCGGCAACTCCGTATCCGAAAAGACCTATAAGGATCAATAACACCGTGCATTTTTTAATCATTTTTCTCTCCTTTTTTATGGAACCTTAAAGATTACATACTCTTGATCGATAACATAACTGCTGAAACATTGTTTTTTGTATTTTTTGTGATGCCTGAGTATTAGTGTTTGGAGTCTGGTTAAGCAGTCCGAGTTCGGTCTTATAAAAAGAGGCAGGGACTCCTTTGCTCAAGGGACCAGAATTCTCATGGATTTATTGATAGAAGGGAGTCCCTTGAGATCCTGCCTAAGCGGTTGCTATACATTTAGGTAACAAGTGTCATTGGCCAACATCGATCGTGCGAACTAATGGTCATCGGCTTTTATTGATTTGGTTTTTTAGTACTATTGGACTCGCAGATCATCATCAATTTGTTGGTTTTTCAAGGAGTATCTCGTTGAACATTTTGACTGGTTTTTCCGATTCTTTGCCCAGTGCAGACCCTTCGAACTCTGTGACATTACCGAAGGAAGCCTATTTCGACCAAGATTTTTTTGATTTAGAGAAACAAGAAATGTGGTTCAAAACCTGGCATTACGCAGGTTGGGTAGGAGAACTTAAAAACGTTGGGGATTACATAACCGCCTCTCTCTTTGAGCAGGATGTGATTATTGTCCGTGGAAGCAACGGTGAGTTAGCCGGGTTTTACAACGTTTGCCAGCACCGAGGCCATAAGCTTTTGAATGGCTCTGGTTCGGTGACCAGTATCAGGTGCCCCTATCATTCTTGGGTTTACGATCTGAAAGGGAAGCTCTCGCACGCGAGAGGCAGCGAGACGACTCTGAGCGTTGATGTCGACAAGATTGGTCTCAAAAAAATCAGTGTTGATGTGGTTGCTGATCTTTTCGTTTTTTTTAATTTGGATTCGGAAACGCCGCCTCTTGCTCCCCAATTAACTGATTTTATTGATGACCTAGAAAGGGAGGTGCCAGGTTTAAGAAAGATGGAGCTTGTAACCAGGCCAACTACATTAGATCCAGATGCGGAGTCATTTTTGGATGTCGCTTATCCTGTGAACGCTAACTGGAAAATCGTCATGGAGAATTTTTTAGAGTGTTATCACTGTCGAGGAGCTCACCCAGACGTGAGAGATCTATTCGCGCTGGATGACCTAACCCTCCACGGCTATCCTCTTTGGGCTAAACAAAAAAGTAGTGTTACTGGACTCGAGGGAGGCAAGCAGCTTTTTTACACGCTATTTCCTAACATGACTTTAAGCTTTGTGACCGGCGGACAGCCCTACGTGACTATTTTTGAATTTGCGGTTCCTGATGGCCCTACAAAAACCACTTTTGGGCATGGAGGATACTATTGTTTATCTGACGATATGATGGGTGAGACGCTTCCTCAAGATTACGTTCAGGTAGGAAGAGAAGACAAAGATTTGTGTGAATCAGCCCAAAGAGGGATGTTCTCACTTGGATATGATCAAGGTCGATTTATGTATGACCCAACTCATAGTGAGATTACCGAAGAAGGATCTCACGCGTTCAGTCGATTTATCATGAAGTATGTCGGACTTTGATATTTAGTTTTTTCGACTGGCTTCATATTCTTAGAGTCGAATCAGCCGCTTACGTTCATCTATTAGTTGAGAATCAAGGCGCTTCGATTTCAGATGCTTCTAGATTACAAAAGTGCGATACCCTGTATAGTTATATAAGGTAGCGCTGAATTTAGGAGGTCCTGCATGCAACAACAGCCTTCGGGGCAACAAAATGCGTCCACGTCACCCTACGCGCCCGTCGATCAGTCTGGAGTAACTCTCAATGGTCTGGATATTGGTGAAGTAGTTGCTGAGATCCACTCGCAGGGGTACACCGTCGTAAAAGAGTTTGTGGGGGCAGAAGTGATAGAGCCTATCCGCGAGGCATTCAATACAGAGGTGCCTATCACTGAAATGCGGTTTCTTGGTTCAACTACGGGTAACACCTGGCGCGCGCATAATCTGCTGGCCAAAACGCGGGCTATTGATGAACTGCTTCTGGATCCCAGATTGCGTGCCATTGTTGAAGGGGTGATTGGCAAGTATCACCAGATTAACATTGCGACGCTATTCAATACGCTGCCAGGGGAGTTTAAACAGGATCTGCATCAGGACGATGGTTTGTGGCCCATCCCGCGTCCACATCCATCTTTCCTGTGTAACCTCTTAATCGCATTTGATGATTTTACTATTGAGAATGGCGCGACCCATGTTGTGCCCCAAAGTCATTCCTGGGTGAAGCCGGTGGTCCAGGACATAGATAGCCTGCAAATCGAAATGAAGTCAGGTAGCGTGCTTTTTTGGGAAGGTGGACTTTGGCATGGCGGGGGCGCCAATCGAACCGCCGATCAAGAGCGTATGGGACTTTTTATCAGCCACTTGATCAGTTACCTGCGTCCTTCGGATCTGCAACTGGTATCTGTGCCACGCGAGATCGTTCGTGAACTACCGCGAAGATTGCAGCGGCTGCTGGGTTACTATCCATTTGGTAATGGTGTTGATGGGCTTGATCCGCTTGATACGCTGTATGATGGAGTGGTGGTGCATCCTGAGGCGCGATCTGCTGAACATTGGCGTGCTGCTCGAACCTCACCACTGCAGGATAACTCACAATAACTTTTTAAAGTCCTAAAATCGGTAGGTGATGAAGGAATGAAATCTTGGATCAGAAATTTATCAGGTTTTTTTATAACATAATTAAACGTGTTGCTCTTGGTAGTTTTAAGGCAAGAGAAGTAAAAAGAATCTATAACTACCACAAGGTTCCTAACTTGTTTGAAACATCAGGACAGCCCGGTAAACAACAACTGAAATTGTTGGCTAGAAGAGGCTATGAAGTTGTAATTAATCTTGCGCCAAGCTCTCTTCTTGAGGGAGCGGTGATAAATGAAGCAGAAATCTTAAGTTTAGAACAGGTTGTGTACATCCACATTCCTGTAGATTTTACCAGTCCAACTGATGAAGAGTTTGCAGAATTTGTATCAAATGTACAAAAACACAAAAATAAAAAACTCTGGGTTCATTGCGCTGCTAACATGCGCGTTTCGGCTTTTGTTTATAAATATAGAAGAGAGATATTGAAACTGCCCCATGATGAAATTATTGGCGATGTGCGGGCAATATGGACTCCAAATGCAGTTTGGAATTCTTTCATGGGTTTAAGGGAGGATCTCCTTCCGAAAGGATAATTAAATGAAAATCAGTAAGAGCAGCGCATGGGATCAGAGCAGAATTTTTTCATTTCTGAGCGAAAATACTATCCCGATCAGGCTCGCCGTAATCCACGATAAGCACCCATTAATTTGCTCTGTTTGGTTTTCTGTGGACGCCGAGACTTTAGTAATAAGCTGCGTTTCCCATGGTAAAAGCCAGCTAGTGAAATCTCTTATGGCCGACGCTAGAGTCGGTTTCGAGATTGCTTTAAACGAACCTCCCTATAAGGGCGTTCGAGGAAAAGGAAACGCTGAACTGACACAAGAGAATGTCTCAAACACGCTGCACGAGGTAATTGTGCGTTTTCTAGGCGGCACCAACTCCAATCTGGCTCGATGGTTGCTCGGCAGAGCGGAGGAAGAGTATCTGATCAAGATCACTCCGAGCTGGATTACTTCGTGGGACTATTCTGAACGGATGTAAATGGCCTCCTAACTCGATACAACCTTTTTCCCTTAGCTCGATCACCACCTCTCAACCCAGTACTGATTAGCTACATCAAGTATTTGTCTAAAAGATGAACGGAGCTTTATTCCCACGGAAGTGGGTATTCTAGTTGTGTGATCCAAGTACTCAGGACGCCTGAACCTCTAACGGGTTGGTTGACGGAGATAAACTATAATTATAGGTTAAGAATTGTTTGTCGTCATTTACATACGGGGGAGATGTGATGTCTGAAGCCATATACACATTGATACCACCTTTAACCGTATCCTCAAGCTACCGCTGTCGCAAATGACGAGTGCCCAAAGGCAAACCAGACTGGGCATGGTACAGGGTATCGAACGTGAGGGCGTTGAACGCTATCTTGGGCTACCCTACGCGGCGCCCCCCATCGGTCATCTGCGGTGGCGTGAACCGCAACCGGCAGAATCTTGGCGCGGTACGTTCGATGCATCGCAATTTCCCAATCGCTGCTTGCAAGCGTCTGCTCCGGATGTGCTCCACGATCGTGCTACACCGGGCGAAATGTCGGAAGACTGCCTGTATCTTAACATCTATACCCCCGCTGGAGAGGGCGCTGACCGGCCGGTGATGTTCTGGATTCATGGCGGTGCCTTTATCCTGGGGAGCGCCAACAGTTATGACGGCACGATGCTTGCCCGCGATCACGATGTGGTGGTGGTCGCTCTGAATTATCGTCTTGGAATTTTTGGCTTTCAGAACATCGCTGGCCTTGCCGAGGTCTATCAAGGCAGTGGTAACCGGGGTCTGCAGGATCAGGTCGCGGCATTACGTTGGGTACATGACAACATTGCAGATTATGGCGGCGATACGAATAATGTCACGATTTTCGGTGAGAGCGCTGGCGGCACATCAGTGCTGACCATGCACGCTATCCCCAGTGCCAGGGGTCTCTTTCATCGCTCGATTTGTTTCAGCGGTACTGACGTCAACATTGGCCCGATAGATGGTATAGCGCCATTGCATGAACATTTTGAGCTGGAAGGCGACGATTTACTTGCAGCTGCACTTGATGCCAGTGCTAATGAGCTTCTTGAGGTACAGCAGAAGATTGGTGGTCCCGCTTCGCCACAAGTCGATGGTGTTGTGGTTACGGAGACGGCGACACAAGCGCTGCTGGCCTGCGGTGCTGTTGGCCCGCCGTTGATTGCTGGATGCAATAAAGATGAAGGGACGATGTTCTCGTCATATAACGAAGAAGCGGGTATTGATGCTGCCATGGTGGAGAGTATGTTGCCCATGTTCTCGGCCTGGGTGAACGCGGATCACCCAGGTGATTATGAAACCTGGGTGAAAACGGCATTGCCGGATGTGGCTGCTGGCAAACAGATGGAACGATGGTGGTATGATGTTTTTCGCGCCGCGGCTCTGCGCAATGCTGCGGCTGCCCACCAGGGGGGAGGCGGTGGTTGGGTATTCAATTTCAATGTACCGACCGACAATCCTCTCGGCGTCGCCCATGGCAGCGAAATTGTCTTTACTTTTAACGCCTTTGCCGATGATCAGGCAACGGGTCTCTTTACTCATGACAAGTCGATAACCAATGGGGAATTAGCGCGACTGTGGTCTTCCATGATGGTGCAGTTTGCCCGCACTGGAAATCCCAATGGCCCCGACCTACCCGAATGGCCGCAATACGGCGATGATGCAGCGTGCCTCATTTTCGATGACACTCCTCGTGTGGTGCGGGACCCGGACGGAGCTGAAGTGCGTGCTGCCTACGGTATGTGAAGCGAAACGCCTCTGCATAGGGTTTTTTGGCGGTAGAGATATGCGTCACACGCAAAAATATGTATTTAAAAACAATAGTTTATCAGGGTTTTCTCAATTCGTAATTGCTGAGTACCCAACCAAGATGCTAAATTACATCCAGTAAAACCCTAATTTCTCTTAGCTCGACTCCACCCCAGCTTACCCTGAGTTACCTGATTGAATTAGTGAAATCGGTAAGTATGCTTTTGGCTTCTTTTGGACATCATTATCTGATTCACTATAAAGTCAAAACGATAACCGTCACAGCAGCTGAGTCTTTATTAGCTTATGAAAACACTATTCCAGGTTCTTCTATCGATCGCTTCGACGTTTGTTTATCTGGCCTCAAGTGAAGAGTTGAGCGCGAAAACAGTCAGTATTGGCCAAGCTGAGGTGAGCTACGAATTGCAATCAGACTTTGGCGATCTCGACGAAATCGCTAAACGAGGTATGCTCCGAGTTCTTGTAACTCACAGCAAAACAGATTTCTTTATCGATCAGGGTCGAATCCGAGGCATTCAGGCAGAGTATGTGGAGGAATTTCTGAGAAAGCTGAACAAAGACAGAACGAATGGATCCAATGCAGGCGAATCCCACCGAATCATCCCTCAGTTTGTTCCGGTCGCGTTCGATGAGTTAATTCCGTCACTGCTCGCTGGCAAAGGTGACATCGCGGCAGCCTTCTTGACGATGACACCAGAACGCACAGCTGAAGTTGATTTTTTTAGCCCGTATGGTCGCTTGGTCGATGAGATTCTAGTCGCTCATAAGAACGCAGAACCGATTAAAAAGCTAACTGACCTGTCTGGACGGACAGTCTACGTTTTAAAGGGCAGCAGCTACGCCTTGCATCTTTCTGAATTGAATAAAAGCCTTAGCTTACTCGATCTACCGGCAGTAAAGATCGTTAATGCTGATAATCAATTGCTCACAGAAGACATACTCGAACTTGTCAATGCAGGTATTGTTGCCTACACGTTTTGTGATGATTTTAAAGCCAACCTATGGGCAAAGGCGCTGCCTAATATCCGGCTTAATCAGGGTGTAAAGCTTTCCTCAGGTCAGCCCGTCGGCTGGGTAATTCGACCAAGTTCACCTCTGCTTCGAGCAGCCTTGGGCACTTTTTCTAAGGATGTAAAAAAAGGCACCTTTCTCGGCAATATACTGTTCAAGAAATATTATGCTTCAACGCGGTGGATTAATAACCCGTTAGAAAAGACTGAACGAGATAAGTTTGAGCAGACCATTCATTTGTTTCGGCGGTTTGGCGAGGAGTATCAATTTGACCCGTTGGCGCTTGCAGCTCAGGGATATCAGGAATCACGACTAGATCAATCTCTAACCAGCCATATGGGAGCCATTGGTGTGATGCAGCTATTGCAGAGTACAGCCAATGACCCTAATGTTGGAATTCCAAACATCGATGACGTCGAAAACAACATCCATGCGGGTGCCAAGTACATGAATTTTCTTCGTGATCGATACTTTTCAGATGACGCTATCTCACCCATCGATCAACGTTTGTTTACTTGGGCTGCATACAATGCCGGACCCGCAAATATCCGTCGTATTAGAGCTGCCGCTATGCGAAACGGTTTGGATCCAAACGTCTGGTTCAATAACGTCGAACATATGGCGGCTAGCAAGATTAGCCGGGAACCTGTCAAATACGTGGCAAACATCTATAAATACTATACAGCCTACCGAATGATCGAGGATCAAGCTGATCGTAAATCTGCTGCAATCCAAAAACTTGAAACTTCAAATGATTAAACTGCTTCAGGTCGCTAATGCCCGTATACAACTAGATCAAAAAGCACTACTGAGAGAATCAAAGTGAAGATAGCGGTTAAAAAATATTCAGCCTATACGATGGCATTAATATCGATCATTTTTGTCGCGGTTGGAGTTAACAAAAGCCTCCCAATCGAATTTCTGGTTCAGCGAAAATATTTAGTACTGATATTACTGCCAGCTATTTGCGCGGTTACTTTCCGAAGTTTAAAAGACCTGACGAGCTGGCCTTTGACGCTTCAACGAATAGGCATACCTCTCGGAATTTTTTGCAGTTCAGTTTTTTCCTACGAATTCTTCACAAATATGAGCGACCCAGATGATGTTCTGTCTAGTATCGCCAACGCGATGCTAGCTGTGCTTTACGGCGGAGCAATAACAGCACTTGGTATCGCGCACGGCGCAAAAAACCAAGAAGTCACTGGAAACGAAGAAGATACTACTCGCGTATGGTCCTCCATTCTAGTTGCCTCAGTATTCCTTACTCTAGTTGCTCTGGTGGCCCTTTTTGAGGGTGAGTACTGGTACTTCCTTCAAGTTGAGGCTTTATTGCTTTTGGGAGGCGTACTTGGGCTCACGTTTGCCTTTCAAAACTTTAAACCGAAACTCGATGGCGTCCTGAACGCAATTGTCATTACAATGCTTGGTGTGACGTTCCTGACCCTATGCGGATGGCTATTAGGGGAAGGCGATCCCGTAAAAACAGGCCGGACAGTCAGTATTGGCCTATCAGGATTCTGCTTGTCTTCTGCACTGCTGTCGGCCGTAGCGATATGCGGACCAACTGACCAGTCAAACAATCGGGCACTAGAACGCACCAATTGGCACGTATTAGAAGTCTATAGTCTTTTCTTCCTCGTAATTCTAGCGCCTCCTAGTCTTATCGAGATTATAAGCGAGTAAACACTGAGGCTTGCGACATTAATAACGGAGAGAGCATTGAAATATCGAATCGTGTTCGGGATGCAACGGGTAGAGCTTATAATAGAACTCAATTTTTGAACCAGCGAGCCGAGATGATTCAGACTTGTGCGGATTACTTGTTTCAGCTCAAGGACGGTTATGCGGAAGTTGATGAAAAGGTCAGTAATTTTCGGAATGAAGGTTGAGCTAGGGACTCACAGTCCCTGAGCGGCAGGCTTGGCCGCAAGCAGCAGGAGATAGAGATGAAAAGACGAATATTTCTTCAAGCCCTAGGTTTATCTGCTATCACGACGCGAGGCTATACGGCTAATGCCGATGCCGCCGTCCGCTTTACTCACGGGGTGGCTAGCGGTGATCCCCTTAGCGATCGCGTCATTTTATGGACTCGTGTTATTCCTCAGAAAACCAATGATACGTTGACGGTTTTTTGGCAGGTGGCTACGGATCAAGGCTTCGCTCGCGTGTTAGCCTCAGGTCAAACGACTGCCTCTGCAGACTCAGACTACACCGTTAAGGTAGACGCGACCGGCTTGCAGCCCGATCAACGTTACTTCTATCGCTTTAACGCGCGTGGTGTTAGCAGTGCTACTGGCACGACGAAGACTCTGCCCGATGGTCTGGCGACCAAATTCACCATGGGTGTCGCCTCCTGCTCCAACTTCCCCCAGGGGTTCTTCAACGCTTATCGGCATATGGCCGAAAGCGATCTGGATTTGGTACTTCATTTGGGCGACTACATTTATGAGTACCCCGAGGCAGGGTACGCAAATGACTACGCTCGGGAAGTGCTTAAACGCAATGTTTTGCCGCAACACGAGGTCATCGCTCTTGAAGACTACCGAATGCGTTATGGCCTTTATCGCACAGACCCAGATCTGCAGGCACTGCATCAGCGCCATCCCTTTATCTGTGTTTGGGATGATCACGAACTGGCTAACAACACCTGGCGCGAGGGTGCCGAAAACCACAACGAAGGCGAAGGTGACTTTCACCAGCGTATCGCTGCGGCGCGGCAGGCCTACCACGAGTGGATGCCCATTCGCACAATTAACGAGGGAGTCCAGGGACCGATTTATCGTCGCTTTAAGATTGGAACCCTGGCAGACCTCATAATGCTAGATACACGTTTAGTAGGTAGGGATCGCGGGCTGGAGTACGCGACAGATATGCTATATGCACCTGCCTTAGAGGGCGAAGCGCCGGTTGCTGATGTTGCTGCATTTAAAGACCTGCGCCTAAATGACCCGACTCGATCACTACTCGGCAAGGATCAAGAAGATTGGCTTGATGATGCATTGCGCCAGAGCGTTGACCGGGGTGCAGTATGGCAAGTGCTTGGGCAACAGGTACTGATGGGCTCTGTTGGCATACCGACGGTCCCAACTGACGACTTAGCGGGGAGCGAGATGTCACAAGAGCGGCGTCAGTATATTTCCTTCATGCAAGCATTGGGCGCACAGGGCATGCCATTGAACCTAGACGCCTGGGATGGATATCCGCTATGTCGCGATCGTGTAAAAACCATGCTCAGTAGAGATAAAACCAATCCAGTGGTACTGGCTGGGGATACTCACAATGCGTGGGCATTCAATTTGCGCGACCACGACGAACAGCCCTTGGGTGTTGAAATTGGCACGCCCGGTATCAGCAGCCCTGGTATGGAGAGTTATTTGCCGGTGCCTGCTGCTGATTTGGCCGCGGCGTTGAAAGCGGCAAGCCCTGAACTTTCAGCGGTGGATACTAGCCAGCGTGGGTGGTCTGAGATTTCTTTAACACCGCGATCAATGAGCAATCAATGGCATTTTGTTTCCACCATACTTGATCGACGCTATGAGGTTTCAAGCTCGGACCCCATGGTATGCCGTAAGGGTGCGAGGCGTTTCAGTTAGTGACAGCAAGGACCGAGAGCATCCAAGGCTAAGACACCCGTCTCTGTCGAATGTGACACGTGTACGACACACTGCCTCATAATTTCGACATCTTTGCCATCGCCCTAGGCACCTTGCGATGTCGCGGGTCATAACCACCGAGCGCGCCATGGGTGCCAAATCCAAGCATGAATCTTAGTCTGGGGTCCAACTCATTGGCGAGCTCACTTGGAATCTCATTGAGATGCTCCGTCTCACGCCGTACCCAGCCCACTGAGTATGTTGTAACGATGCCCTTGCGCCACACATCTGTAGTCAAGTTTGGACCTGCTGCATGCAATGTGGTGCCGAGCCAGAACAACTGAGATCCGCGTGGCATTGCTGCAGCGACCACCTCGTGAGGTTGTGCCTCACGTCGCAGATCCCAGCGATGTGAGCCGGGCACGACGTGCGTGCCGCCGTTCTCCGGGGTGAATTCCGAGATAGCGGTCATGCACGCCAGGATCAAGTCGGGGCGCTGACCAGTCTCAGTCTGAAATGCTCTTCTGATGTAGCGTACCAGACCCCTGTCCTCTGTGTGCAGCAGTTGAGCCTCAGCCCCGGGTCCGATCACCAATGCGCTTGGTCCCCCATGTATCTGGTACGAGTCGCAGTTTTTCTTGATGGTGGCGTCGCACAGCGCCAGCGTAAGGGCGTCCAAGACTAGGTCCGAGATCTGCTCTGGCATCCGCGTCACGAGCGCAGTGGTGCGCTTGGTGTTGGAAGGAAGAAAGGAGCCCCCACCGCCACTCGCTTTGGTCGTGTCTAATATTTGGTCGAAAGCACCATCTGCTGTCAGCGCATCGGCAAACTCCACTCCGCGGTGGACCACAACTAAACCCTCCTCAAGCAGCGCCGATGCGATGGTGACCACATCGTCGTCTGCTCTGAACTGCGGGACGAGCTCCATGGAGCCTTCAGCTGGAATAGGGGTGTTGTTCGAACTCATACTTGATGGGATTGGGATTGGAACGAAAAAGCATTTGCAAGACCGGGATATCTTATAACTAATATCAATACCAATAGAATTAGAAAGATTTTCATAAATTTAGAACCTGCTGCACGATTTCGGTAACCAAATAAATACAGTAAAATACAAATGGATGCAAAAAGAGCCGAATCTGGCGGAAGAGGTATGCGTCATACCGACGAAAATATCTTAATAAAATCAGATAGTTAAGAGCAATTCCTAAGTTTGTAATTGCTGGGTATCCAAACCAGTACCCAAATAAAAATGCACAAGATACTTTAATAATGGCTGTCACATCGGCTTATAGTTCCTTTTCACGTTCTTTTGTTATATTTGAAACCGATTTCAAATTGAATGGCTGTCTTATGGGTTACCTTACAAATACGTTTTTACTAATAACCTTCATATTTTCTGTAAATGTTTACACGGAGTGTGTTGAAGGTGATTGTAAAAATGTAAAAGGCGAGGACACTTGGGGGGAACAGCTTGCGATGCCATCAGCGCCGTTGGATGAAAGCAGAAAAATTTCAAAAATCGCCTTTGGTTCTTGTGGCGATCCCTACAAAGATATGACCATATGGAACGCTATCGCAGAAGAAGAGCCCAATCTGTTCCTGTACCTGGGCGATAACGTTTACCAGACAGAGGAAAAAAACCTACCAGATCTCTTCGAACTCAAGGAAGCCTATAATCGATTAGCCAGCAATTCAGACTTCAAGTCCTTACGCGCAAAAACTCCGGTCTTAACGGTTTGGGATGATCACGACTACGGGCTTAACGATGCCGGCGGGGATTGGCCATATAAGTTCAATTCACAACAATTGTTTTACCAGGCGTGGTCTATTAGGGAGGAAGATCCTCGGTTGTCCAGAGACGGAATTTATCACTCTGTGTTACTCGGGCCACCTGACAAAAATGTTCATATCATACTGCTGGACACGCGCTTTTTTAGGTCTCCGTTAAAGAAGACCGATCAAATGGGGGCACCGTATAAGGAAAGATATGTTCCGGATAATGACCCTAAAAAAACTATGCTGGGCCAGCGGCAGTGGGAGTGGTTGGAAGAGCAGTTGAAGGTGCCCACTCGATTACGCCTGATAGTCTCCTCGATCCAGATTATTGCGGACGGACACGGCTGGGAAGCCTGGCGGACTCTGCCTAATGAAAGGCAAAAGCTGTATCAACTAATTACAGATTCCGAAGCGGCTGCCACTGTCTTCCTTTCTGGCGATAGACATTCTGCTTCGATCTACGAAGAAGACGAAAACCTACCTTTCACGGTTACGGAAGTCACCTCATCATCGCTCAACGTTCCTTTGACTAGTTTTGTTAAAAACATACAGGACGAGCCAGGTCCAAATCGAATTGGCAAGCCTTTCTACCAGGCAAATTACGGGTTAATCGAAATCGACTGGGAGTCGAATACTGTAAACCTTTCTATAAAAAGTGATTCTTCTAAAATTGTGAGAAGCAAAACGGTTCATCTAGATACTCTCAACCACAAAGCGCATTAATAACAAACTAGGAATAAGGTTGAACAAAGACTCGTTGCTGTGCTGTTTATCGGCTGACAAGGCCACTCGAGTAGGAGTTTTATTAATTTTTTCTGTTCTATCCAGATTAAAGCCTAGTTGATGGGGCCAGTTACAAGGGATACGAGAATATAACAAGAGATTAGTACTCTGACAGAACGGGTGATGCAAATGTTCGGCTCGAAACAGGCATTTTTTTAAGTGCTGGAACGCGGGTTAATCAAGATTGGGCAAAGCCGTATGACTGGTTAAGGAAGTCTGCAGCGCAAGGTTTACATGGGCAGTGAAGAAATTGGTTTTAAGTGCGTAATTTCGGTGCAAAAACTTGATCTGCTAAAATGTACGCACCGCTTCAAGACAAAGTTTGTTCGGCAAATATCTATATCCGTGCGCTGGTGTAAGGGATAAGCAAGTTCAGGATTTTGCCTTTTCCAAAGATGGTTAGGTTGGACATTATTGTAGCTTCGTTCTTTGGTTCAACACGGAGCAAGCTTCTTTGTGCGCTGAAATCATTGAGCTAGTGGTGTTTTCTGAGCGTTAGAGGGAGACCGGACAAAATTTAATTCTAAATATTTGTTACAAGCACTTTCAGCCTGACTCTCCGAAAAAAAACTTTCCATCTAGAATCAGGGAAATAAAATTTATTGGAATCGGGCGAGTGGTATGGTTTTTGCCTTTTCCTACTGGTATCAGGTCTCGGCCCGATAGAGAAAATTACAATTCATTATTAAAGATAATTCTTGTGGGGTAGGAAAATGCAAAAAACGAAACTCTGGATTCTCGTGTTCACTGGCTTAGTAGTTTCACATGGACTTTTGGCAGAAGAAACGGATGACGTAGCAGAACTCGAGACGTTTGTCACTGAGGAAGCGGTGGAAGATGACATCGGAATTATCCCTACCTCGCCCATAGGATCGATATTCGGATTCGATAAGACCCTCCTAGAGACACCCAGATCGGCGAGCGTCATCTCAATAGAAACAATAGAGCAATACGGGATAACAGACATTGATGACCTAGTTGTGCTCGCGCCTGGAAGTTTTACGCAGTCGTTTTTCGGAGCTGCTGGCGCGTTGGACTTGCGCGGAACGCCGGGTGAAGTTTACTTTAATGGAATTCGTCGCTTGGAGAATCCAGGCAACTACTCTACCCCAATTGGTGCGGCGGACCGAGTGGATATAGTTCGGGGACCTGCATCTCCCGTTTCAGGCCCGAGCAGGATTGGCGGTTTTTTAAATTTCGTACCTAAATCAGCAAGAGCGGAAACCGGGCAGTACCTTGAGGAACCAACGGGTGAAATTAGTTTTACGGGTGGAAGCTTCAAGAAAGCCGTTTTATCCGCTGAGGCCGGAGGTCCTGGCATGATCGGAGGCAAAGAGTTTGGCTTTTACGTTTATGGCGAAGTTGAGGATTCAGATAGCTACTATGATAACACGGAAGTTGAATCGAATTTACTTCAAGCCACGTTCAATATGGACTTAAACAGCAAGAACCGCATAGCTTTTGGAACCATGTATTACGACTTTGCGAGTAACCAGGTAGCTGGTTGGAATAGACTTACACAGGAGCTGATCGACAACGGAACATACCTCACTGGAGACGCTCAACCACTTGACGTTGATGGTGATGGATCTATATCCCATCAAGAATATTTCGCTCTAGACGGATTCGCAGGTAGCTGGGGCGGACCCTCTGCAGCGACGGAGGAATTATACAGTGACCTGATGGCACTAGTGCCAGAGACGGTCGGAACAGCAATTTTGAAAGGCAATCAAGTACTTGTGGCTCCAGATGACGAACTTCTTAGCGAGAGTATTGTTGTTTACTTTGATCATTTTTTAGATATAAACGAAGATTGGGCAATGACGAACAAAGCCTACTATGAGTGGTATGACAACTATGGTACTAACGCATACGGGTTTTCTCAGAAAGGCATAAGTTCCGTTTATGAACTGCAAAGCCAGTTTGCTTTCAATAAGGAATACGAAGCCTTCGAGTTCAACGCGATCATTTCTCCTTCTTACCGTTACACTGAGTACGAAAGAGGGAATGATTACATCAACGAGTACTTCGATCGTAGAGATTTGACTGGACCCTCCACAGCATTAGATAGAAGACTCTTAGCAACCAGGATCGACGACGATTACAGCGAATATGCGGTCGGTGATTATGGAATCCTTGGTTTAGCTGTGCTGCTGGATTTTAAATCAGACACAGGGATCAACCTGATGCTGGGGGTGAGACAGGACATCATAGATATGACTGCCGAGCAGATAGGAGAAAAGAAGCTGTTTGGGGGTGACGAATATGCTTCGGATAAAGATGACGCTTTTTCCTGGACTGCTTCATTATCCTACGACACCCCTATTGGACTGTCTCCATATGTAACTATTTCAGAGCAAGTTACCGTAATTACCAGTCAGATGGCGGACCAAGATGCTAGCTCGGTTGGTAGCGGTGATGCGGTTGCATCTTCAGAGTTGACCGAATACGGAGTAAAAGGGTCTTTTCTTAAGGATCAACTGTTTATTCAAGCTAACTACTATGAACAGGAGAGGACAAATGTAAATTCTCAGGACACGGTGACGAATCAAGTCTCGTACGGCGAGGGATACGAATTCGAGCTAAGGTACTTGGTAAATGATGCTTTGACCCTTACATTTGGCTATTCTGACCAAGAGGTCCAGAATCTTACTACTCTTGATGGTGGTGGACGGTTCAGTTTCTTCGGAGCAGAGGATATACCACACATTGATCCGGCCTTATTTTACGGGGGTGCGGCTGTGGGCAATATCTTTACCGCTGAGTCAAACCCCGGAGCGATCCGTGCGGGAATTCCCGACAGGATTCTCTCTGCCAGCGCAATCTATGACCTACAAAATGGTGTGTCTGGATTTGTGAGCATCACGGACGTAGCTAGCGTTTATTCTGGCTTCTCACAAGCGGTAAAACTTCCGGCTTATACGCTAGTCAACGCGGGGGCTAAATGGGACGTGGGCCAATGGTCTTTTACTTTAAACGGTAAAAACCTAACGGACGAACGATATTTCAGAGCTAATTTCCCCAATCTCTTCGGTAGTACAATTGTTCTCCCAGAGTTGCCAAGGCATTACCAATTCAACGCGACCTTTAAATTCTAACAAAAAAGTAAATGAGTAAGTTCGGGCGAGCGCTCTTATAGCGAGCCTCGCCGAAAGAGCACTTGGGGTTACTTTGGGTCAGAGGTGTCGGGAGAAGAAGCGTACCGGGTGTCCGATGCAAGTCGAAGGGAGGGAACTCCTAGGCAACCATCACTCCACACCCAAACGCGCCAAAGCATTCTATTTAGATC
>CACFPX010000021.1:0-37778 GCA_902568205.1 K189A clade bacterium
AAGAAGCAATGGCACGATTAAACGAACTCTATCTGGACTTAACCAGAATGAGTTGGAAGCAGAAATTAAAGGATTTGATTCGACACCTACCTGTACCCGTTGTATTCAAACGAAGAAACTATGTCAGAGGATTGTATCTTTGTGGTGGGGTGGGAAGAGGTAAAACGATGCTGATGGATTTATTTTATAGTTGTTTACCTCCGGGTATTGGTCAGCGTTATCACTTTCATCGTTTTATGCAAAGGGTACATGATGAATTAACCAGTAGGCGCGGAAATAAAAACCCTTTAAAGGATATAGCCGCGCAGTTCGCGAGCGAAACTAAAGTCCTCTGTTTTGACGAATTTTACGTATCTGATATAGCTGATGCTATGATCTTGGGCGAGCTGCTCAAGTGCCTTTTCGATCAAGAGGTGGTGTTGATTGCGACCTCTAATTCTGAGCCAAAAAACTTGTACCCTAATGGACTACAGAGAGCGAAATTCTTGCCCGCAATTGAGCTTTTGTCTAAAAATACAGACTTGCTTGTACTTCTAAGTAATCGAGACTTCCGCTTAAGAGCATTAAGCAATGCTAACGTCTACTACACTCCGGTAGGTGAAGATAGTCGAAAGTTAATGTCGGACTCTTTTCGATCTCTCTCTGATAGAGAGGTGAAAGTAGGGCGAGAAATTAGAGTATTGGGCAGAAGCATTCGGACCGTAAGAGAATCGTCTGATTTGGTGTGGTTCGACTTTTCAGAGCTGTGTGAGGGGGCGAGATCTCAGAATGACTTTATTGAGATATCGAAGATTTATCAGACGGTATTCTTAAGTGGAGTTCCGATATTGGATCAGGGTTATGAGAGTGCTGCGAGGCGTTTTATAAGCCTGGTGGATGAGTTTTATGATCGTGGTGTTAAGTTGATAATTGAAGCAGATGCTTTGCCGGGAAACCTCTATGAAGGAGAGCAGTTAATCTTTGAGTTTCTCAGAACGGAAAGCAGACTAATAGAAATGCAGAGTTTGGAATATCTTTCAAAGGAACATCACTGACTTTAATCGAGAATAGAGGTCGGTAAATCTAGGTTGAAAATGAGGAGATGCTCTAATATGATTCGCGATCCTTATGGCAGTAGGCTCGTCTAGGGGCGAGCCTATTAGCCAACGAATTGAGTCATGGAATCGAGGTAATAATGAAAACCGTTAGTCTTCGAAAAGAAGATATTGAGAGATCTTGGTGGCTAGTAGATGCCGATGGAAAAACATTAGGTAGGATAGCGACCGAGATAGCGACTCGATTACGAGGTAAACACAAGCCAGAGTATACTCCGCATGTGGATGCTGGAGACTATGTAGTGGTGGTTAATGCTGAAAAGGTAAGTTTAACAGGGAATAAAGAGACGAATAAGATATACTGGCGGCACACTGGATACCCTGGCGGCATAAAAAGTATAAATGCAGCAAAAATGAGGCAAAGCCATCCAGAAAGGATGGTAGAGAAAGCGGTAAAAGGTATGTTGCCGAGGAATGCTTTAGGAAGAGCTATGTATAGAAAACTTAAAGTATATGCAGGCAGCGATCATCCTCATGGGGGGCAGGCTCCTAAAGAAATGGATATTTGACATGATAGAATATAGTTATGGCACAGGTCGTCGTAAAACATCTGCCGCTCGAGTGTTTGTTTCAAAGGGTACTGGGCAAATCAGTGTGAATGCGAAGTCGCTTGAGGATTTTTTTGGAAGAGAAACTTCTCGGATGGTGGTTCGTCAACCACTCGAGGTTGCTGGATTAACTGATAGTGTTGACCTTAAGGTGACCGTAAAAGGTGGCGGGAGCTCCGGTCAGGCGGGGGCCATAAGGCACGGCATTGCAAGAGCTTTAGTTGACTATGATGAAAATTTTCATGGAGCTATGCGGGAATCGGGATTTCTAACTAGAGATGCCCGGGCAGTTGAAAGAAAGAAAGCTGGATTACGAAAAGCGAGAAAAAGACCCCAATATTCGAAGAGATAAACTACGAATATCTTCGGACTTCCCTAATCTTATGGTAACATTGCGGCCTCGAGGCGAAAGCTGGAGGTGTTCGTTTTGTAAACATTGAAAACGGCGTTCAGTGGACATACAGAAGAAGTGTCTGAGTCAAAAACAACAGTTGATTTTTTGGAGTAGTTGAAATTTGAGCGACGGCGAGGGCAAAGCTGAGTTAGCAACGGACGGAGATGCGCCACAACAAAAAGAAGAGCGTGCATCTTATTTGTCAGCAGAAGTTAATTTAGGTAGGCGGTATTTCATAATTGGTGCGACAGGAGGAGTGGCTTCTGTTGGAGTTGTTGGAGCTGCCATTCCGTTTCTTCAGTACTGGCAACCTAGTGCCAAGGCTAAAGCATTGGGAGCGCCAGTTAAAATAGATATAAGCAAGCTTCGGCCCGGAGAGATATTGAGTCCGATTCTTTCTTATCGAGGGCAACCGGTTTTCGTGATTTATAGAGATGAAGAGTCTTTGGCGCTTCTAGAAGAGGACAGTGGCAGGTTGGCCGATCCAAATTCAGAAAGTTCGGAACAGCCAGAATTTGCTTTGAACCCCTATCGCTCGAGCCGTCCAGAGATCGGTGTCTTTTTGGGAATTTGTACGCACTTAGGTTGCTCACCAAAGCATCAGGTTGCGAATATTTTTCCGGACTCAGAGCAGGGAGGGTTTTTCTGTCCGTGCCATGGCTCCGGATTTGATTTGGCAGGAAGGGTCGCAGCTGGGGTCCCTGCGCCCACTAATCTAATCGTGCCCCCTTACCGATTTTCTTCAGACACGGAAATTATTGTTGGTGAATTGGAGGCTGACGCCTGATGTCTATGGTGCAGAACGAGAGTAAATTAAAGAAAAATCTTACCAGTCTCATGGGCTGGGTGGACGAAAGGTTCCCCGCGACGGAAACGTTCGAATATCATATGTCGAGATATCCGGCACCCAAGAATTTTAATTTTTTCTACTACTTTGGGGTGCTAGCGACGGTGGTGTTTGTTATGCAAATACTGACTGGTATCTGGCTTACGATGAATTACGTATCAAGTGGTGAAGGTGCTTTTGCTTCCGTCGAATTCATTATGCGAGATGTTGAATGGGGGTGGCTCATGAGGTACATGCATTCAACAGGCGCATCATTTTTTTTCATTGTTGTCTACTTGCACATGTATAGAGCTCTTATGTATGGATCGTATCGAGGTCCTCGAGAGCTTCTTTGGTTAATAGGCATGGTGATATTTGTGGTGTTGATGGCGGAAGGCTTTGCAGGATATTTATTGCCTTGGGGTAACATGTCTTATTGGGGCGCACAGGTCATTCTCTCATTGGCAGGTGCTATTCCTATAATTGGAGAAGATATCCTGATTTGGGTTAGGGGCGATTACCTAATTTCCGGTGCCACTCTTAGCCGTATGTTCGCAATTCACGTTATCTTGATTCCTCTGGTGTTAGCTGCCTTGGTTTTCGTTCACATCGTTGCGCTTCATCATGTAGGGTCAAATAATCCAGATGGCATCGAGATAAAGAAAAATAAAGACAAGGAAGGCATTCCGTTAGATAGCGTGCCTTTCCACCCTTACTACACAGTTCATGACATACATGCCATTGTCATTTTCCTGTTTATTTTTTGCGCGGTGGTGTTTTTCGCGCCAGAGATGGGAGGTTTCTTCCTAGAAAAACCCAATTTTGTCGAAGCCAATCCCCTGGTCACTCCCGAGCATATAGCGCCTGTTTGGTATTACACACCCTATTACTCAATGTTGAGAGCGGTCACCTATCCTTTCCTGGGAATTGACGCCAAATTATGGGGTTTGATTGTTATGTTTGCGGCTATTCTTATTCCCGCGGCATTGCCTTGGCTTGACAAGAGCCCCGTTAAATCGATGAGGTATAAAGGGACAATATCGAAGGCGATGCTGGTTCTACTCGTGGTGAGTTTTTTTGTGTTGGGTTACCTTGGTGTTAAATCCCCGACTTATGAAAGGACATTGATGGCCCAGATAGGCACCTTGGTTTATTTCTCGTATTTTGTGCTTATGCCCTGGTATACGAGGGTTGAGAAAACAAAACCGGAACCCGAGCGAGTCACTTCATGACGACATACAGAACTGGATTGCTGGCTGGCTTTTTTTGTTTCTTTTTGACATTCAATGGCTTCGCTGCGTCTTCCGTTTCATGGGACATGGAGTCGTTTGAGCCTGATATGAAGAACATTCCGTCTCTTCAAAATGGGTTTAAACTCTATACCAATTATTGTCTTGGTTGCCACAGCCTTAAGTATCAGCGATACGAACGTACAGCTGACGACTTGCTAATACCACATGATTTATTGGAAAAGCATTTGATTTTCACCAATCAAAAGAAAGGCGATTTGATGACCACTGCCATGGATCCTATAAAAGCTAAAGCCTGGTTTGGCGCCCCTCCTCCTGACCTGACTATGGTGGCAAGAGCTCGAGATTCCGATTGGGTATATAATTATCTAAAGACTTTTTATGTTGACGAATCAAGACCATTCGGAGTCAACAATAAAGTTTTTGAAAATGTCGGAATGCCAAATGTATTGATGGAGTTGCAAGGAATCCAGCGACTTAACTGTGCGCCAGATGTGGAGGATTGCCGCGAATTGATAGTGGAAGCGGACAGCGGAATCTTTAGTCAAGATGAATTTGATAACGCTATCTATGATTTGACGAATTTTCTTCACTACGTGGGCGATCCGTCTCAAGAGCAGAGACGGAGCTTGGGTGTTTGGGTGCTTGCCTTTTTAGCATTTCTAGGGATATTCACATATCTGTTGAATCGCGAATATTGGAAGGACGTACACTAGGTTTCCGATTAATTTTTGTTTTGGGGAGCGAATGAGTTTAGTTACAAAAAGGTCATCGATGACCTTGTTTTCAAAGACTACGGATCACTACTCACACAGAGTGAGAATGGTGTTAGCTGAAAAGGGAGTGACGTTTGATGTTATTGATATTGATGCGAACAAGAAAAATGAAGATCTAGCTGAAGTTAATCCGTATCACTCGGTACCGACTTTATTAGATAGAGAATTAGTTTTGTACGAAGCAAATGTGATTATGGAATATCTTGATGAGCGTTTTCCCCATCCGCCGCTATTACCTGTTTATCCTGTACAGAGAGCATTGTCCCGGCTTTGGATTACTCGGGTCGAGAATGAGTGGAGTTCAAAGCTAGATATTTTAATGGCTGGAAAAGGTAGAGAAGCAGCGATTTCAAAAGCAAAAAAAGAATTAAGAGAAAGTATTATTACTATTTCACCGATATTTGGAGAAAAGCCATTTTTTATGAACGATGAGTTTTCACTCGTTGACTGTTGTGTGGCTCCTCTTCTATGGCGCTTAAAACGCGTAGGGATCAGTTTGCCAGAAAAATCCACGAAACCGTTGCAGAAATACATGGACAGGGTGTTTGAAAGAGATGCTTTTCAGGCCAGTTTGACCGAAGACGAGCTTGAGATGAACGAGTGACTCCGAAGAGACCATACCTTCTTAAGGCTTTTTACACGTGGCTCATAGATAATAAAGAGACGCCTTACATATCTGTAGATGCTGAAGGGGATATTGGGTCAGTACCAGAGTCTGCTGTTAAGGACGGCATTCTAGTGCTTAATGTGTCTCCTATCGCGGTGGAATCTTTGGGTATTGATTTGGATGTCATGTCTTTTTATTGTAGGTTTAACGGGGTACGAACAGGCATGAATGTGCCAATACAAAGTATTCTTGCAATTTACGGCAAAGAGTCAGGTCAGGGCATCGAGTTTGATACGAGAGAGTATCCTGATAGCCCTGAATCAGTTGTCAAAGAGAAATCAAAGACTAAGCTGCGACTAGTTTAACTCTTTAAACAGATTGACGATTTGCCTCACACCGTAAACGGACTTTACTAAGGACGTTATACTGTCAGAGTTAGACTCATTGATTACCCCCATCAAATAAACGGTTCCGTCTTCTGTTAAAACTTTTATTTTTCGGTTGGGGGTGTCGTTTTTGGCCGTAAGCCCGGAAGCAATAAGTTTAGCTTTGATTTTTGTTGTTATGTAAGCGTCGTTGGTTCTTGCTAGCAATGTAGTCGGTGGAGCTACCTGCAGATAATTGTAAACTTTGCTATGATTGGCGTGCTTTAATTTTCGTGTCTCGATAGTAGCTTTTTCTTTCAGGTTTTCGGAGGGAACTTGCCCTACAAGCAGAATATCTCCATCAAAAACTTCTACAGCTATGTGAGAACCTTTGAACCTTTTGTCCGATTTTCTTATCGTTCGCTCAACGACTGCGATGTCTAGTACAAAATCATCAATATAGGTTCCTGGTGTGCGACTACCAGAAGCCTCATTCATGGATGAACAGCAAGATAGTGTTCCTAAAATAGTTAGAATACAAAATATTTTTGTAGCCTTTTTGGAGTCCCATTGAATTTTTTTCTTAAGCAGAAATTGGTGTAAGCTAATCATTATTTGCCTTATTTCTTTGTCTTGGTTTGTTTATTTGTTGCAAATATTGGACTCGGTTAAATATTCGATATTTAACAATTTCACTAACTTTCATTTTTGAGTAGTTTAAGCTTTCTAAAAAAATTTTGCTCTTCACTTAATTGAACTAGCCCGGTTTGGCCATGTACCGTAAGGCCGGGCGCAACTCTGAATATCTCGACGAGCCGAAGTAAATTATAAGCGTCCATACCTAGAGCGAAGAGTTCTTGGTCGAATCTAGTGTCCAGTTGGAATTGGGTTTTGAGGAAAACATTAGGCGCCTTGTTCTGTCCGATAAAAGGGAACTCTAGGCTACTAACGGTTAGTTCACTGAATTTGTGATCATGCATTTCACTTTGTGAAGATGCGAACACAGGTGTGTCCTCTAGGAAGTGAAATTTCAAAATCGGTTCTAGGGATTCGGATTCGCTAGGAGAAACGAACACGACGATTGCATCGATGTCTTTCCTTGTTCTTGGAAGAAATTCGAGGGGTTTCCTCAAAATGTTATCAAGAGATTCTTTTCTAGAATTTGAAGCTACAACTCCAACCGCTTTGCTAATTGATTCGGTAATATCCCTTGGGTTTTCGAATTCTGCGTGTGTCAACGTTTTTAACCATTGATCCTCGAATAAATTCTTTGACCGGACTGCCCATGATGAGGCGTTACTGACGATCAGAATATTATTCAAATCCTGCTGGTTTATTTCTTCCAACAAAGAATCAACCTCGTGTCCTATCGATAGCCCTAAAGAATATTGATGCTTGGACTTTTCGATATCTCCAGATAGATAGTTCAACAGTAGAATTGGGATAGAGAGCTCTTTTGATATTTGCGTGAAGGCACGGCAATTTTCTTTTAAAAGAGGCCCTATGACGTGGGTTGCGTTAGTTTGCGTTATCGTTTTTAAGATCGATGACATGGATTGTGCTTCTGAATCGTAGAAATGTAAGGCCCCTCTTAGCCTTTTAGATTCGCCGAAGCTGCTTGTTACTATTCCATCTCTAACAGCTTTCCCCGCGGCTTGAAAATCTCCACTTAACGGCAAGATGATTGCGATATTTGGTTTTCTAGAGTTTTCTACTAGCCGCAAAGCAAGTGGAGGGTTTAGAGCGAACGGATGACCTGAATTACGATTTTTCCATTTTAGCCATAGTTCTCGTTTCTTCTCTATTGAGTCTGATTTGACAAAGGCTTTCGAAAAATGAATCAGCTCGCTGTTTAAATCTGATCGTTGATTATAAGTCTGTTTTGTGGAAGCTAGCAGATGATTCCACAATCGGCTTGTCATTTTGGAAGTTAAAGACAATTGCTCGGACTCAGAGGAATGGATGTAATCAAAGAGAGCTTCTGCGGCACATTGATGCTCGGAAAGTCGATCACAGGCTTGCGCGATTAATTGAAAATCGTCTTTGTTGTGGTTTTCGATTTTTTTTAGAGTGGAAACTGCGAGATCAAATATGTTCTTACTTAATAGTAAGTTTGAGATAATTCTAAAAACCTGATCATTATTTTCTTTGTTGGAATCTAAATCATTTATCAGATTAGTTATGGCTTCATAGTCTTGGTTGTTCAGAGCGGCTCTAAATTTCTGAAGATTTTCGAGTTGCTCCGTGCTGGTTACTTGGAAGTAAATTGCGCTATTGTCTGTGTTCGAAAAAATTTGATCCTTTTTTGTCTGATCGGGCGCGTATTGGGCTTGACAGGCCATTAAGATTATAGAGAGAACCGGAAATAAAATTAGGTAGCGCAATATGTCAGTGCTCTATGTTGTTGCCACTCCGATAGGCAATTTATCAGATATCAGTCAGCGAGCGTCAGATACCTTACGTATGGTCGACCTGATCGCTGCAGAAGATACCAGGCGTGCGAGTATTTTATTGAAGCATTTGGGTATTGAGAAGAAAGAAATCATTAGTTTTCATAAATTTAATGAGGCTGAGAAGACTCCTCAATTACTAGCTAGATTGCGAAGCGGTGAATCCGTTGCTGTTGTTTCTGACGCAGGTACCCCTTTGATCAGCGATCCTGGATTTTCTATAGTTCGGGAAGCTTGGTCGCAGCAAATACAGATAAGTCCGATACCTGGTCCGAGCAGTATAATCGCTGCTCTGAGTATATGTCCGTTAAATATTGATCGTTGGAATTTCTTCGGGTTTATGCCTTCAAAGGTAGCTGAGGCTGAATCGTTGCTCAATATGTATTTGCAAAGGCCAGACGCTATCGTTTTTTTTGATTCACCTCATAGAATACTATCTACACTCGAAATCTTGGAAAAACTCTCGTGTCGGCAACTGATGGTGGTTAGAGAATTAACGAAAGTTTTCGAGTCAATGTATGTGGGTAAGGTTTCGGATGTCAGGAGTCAAATCGAGGTTAACTTGAAGGGAGAATTTCTTGTTATTTTGGAAAGTGACCCAGACGTCAAACCTAACATTGAAGAAGAGAAATTACTGAGAGTTCTCTTAGACTATCACGAACTATCTACTGCTTCTAAGATAGTCGCGAAAGTGCTAGGAGTAAATAAGCGAGACGTATACAGGAGGGGCATCAAACTAAACCGCTGAAATCAAGAAACGCAAGTTCGGCGATTTGTATTTGGTCGTATTTAGACATAACCTTTCAGTTGAGTTGGCTGGGCAGTCGCCGATAGCTTTTTAGCATCGGAGGAAAGTCCGGGCTCCGCAGGACAGAGTGCCAGATAACGTCTGGGGAATGCGAGTTCACGGAAAGTGCAACAGAAAAAATACCGCCTCTTTCTTTTGAATCGGGGTAAGGGTGAAATGGTGTGGTAAGAGCGCACCGCATTGTTGGTAACAATAATGGCAAGGTAAACCCCACTCGGAGCAAGGCCAAATAGGAATCATATGGTGTGGTCCGCATCTGATTCGGGTAGGCTGCTAGAGGTTGTTGGTGACAACAATCCCAGATGAATGACTGTCCTCGACAGAACCCGGCTTACAGGCCAACTCTTTTGGCTGACGAACCTTTTAAGTGTTTGCAAAACTGCTTAGGGATCTGTGTTATCAATTATTTGTGTTATATAATGGGATTATTTGGGAAAATGTGGTGGAATGTCCCAAAATACTGAAAAGTTGAGCTGATTTGTTCCGCGGAATATCACAGGCTTCCATTGACACGAAAGGAAGACTCAGTTTGCCTCTCCGTTTTAGAGAAATCCTCAGTCTGAGTAACCTAAGCCTAGTCATTAGCATAGATTTTAGAGATAGGTGTTTGCTTGTATATCCGATAAGCGAGTGGGAGCTTGTTCAAAAAAAGTTAGAGGCTCTCTCGAACGTAAGCCAGAAAAATCGAATATTGCAGAGGCTCTTGATCGGACATGCGATTGACGTGGAAATGGATAAAGCTGGAAGAGTTTTAATACCTAATATTCATCGAAACTACGCGCTTCTCCAGAACAAGGCGACGATATTAGGACAAGGAAACAAGCTAGAAGTTTGGGCAGAACATCAGTGGCAAGAGCAAATGGCCACCTGGCTAGACGAGCAAGATGGGTTACTTGGTCATGACGAAGATGAAGTTCATGGGATATCTATCTAAAGTGTCGGCTAAGGAATATATGCATGTTCCTGTATTGTTGACCGAAGTAGTAAATAAACTTGTTACCTCAACAAAAGGTGTTTATGTAGATGCAACCTACGGTCGAGGAGGGCACAGTGGCCTGATTCTTGGTCGATTGTCTACTGAGGGCTGTGTTGTGGCTCTTGATCGTGATTCTAGCGCGATAGACTCCGCAAAGTTGTTTGCGAGCAAGGACCCGAGGTTAATACCTTTTCATGCTCTATATTCTGAATTAGAAATAGTTTTAGAGCGTTTGGGAATAACGCGTGTGGACGGGATATTGATGGATTTGGGAGTCTCTTCTCCTCAGTTGGATGACCCTGAGAGAGGATTTAGTTTTCAAACTGAAGGTCCGCTAGATATGCGAATGGATCAATCTATCAATTTGACAGCACATAGTTGGCTCAATAACGCCTCAGAAAAGGAGATTGAAAGTACTCTAAAAAAGTTAGGAGATGAACACCAAAGTCGACAGATAGCAAGAGAGATAGTTCGACAAAGGCCTTTAAGAACAACCATAGAATTGAGCAATATAATTGTTGAAATCAAAGGATCGAAATCCCTGGCCAATCGACGACACCCAGCGACAAAGACTTTTCAAGCTTTAAGGATGGTTGTGAATTCGGAATTAGAGGAGTTGTCGAAAGGATTAAAAAAGGCATTCGAATGCTTATCAGTCGGTGGGCGTTTGGTTGTTGTCAGTTTTCACTCTCATGAAGATCGCATAGTGAAGTCGTTTTTCAGGGAGTTATGTGGAAAGGGACATAGTTTGCCGCGCAGAATGCCTGTGCAGCAAGAGCAAGTAGTTCCAAAAGCTAAAGTGATTGGGGGTCCCATAAGACCTAGCCAAAAAGAAATTAGTCAAAACCCTCGAGCCAGAAGTGCAGTCATGAGGGTAGTCGAAAAAGTCCCTAGTATAGAATCCTGATGCAATTCCGAAGAGTATACTTAGTATTAATGAATTTTCTGCTTTTGATGGTCTTCGCTAGTGCGTTGTTGCTGGTTGATGGAGCCAATACAGTCCGAAAAGCAAACCTTTCTCTAGGTCAAATGCATAAAGCATATGATGACGAATTAGAGAACTATAGTCGCCTAAGGTTGGAGTTGGGCGCATTGACTAGTCTCTCTAGAATCGAGCGTATTGCGGTTGAAGAACTGAATATGACTTTTCCAGACAAAATATACGGATTGGTTGATTGAGGGGTCAATTCGCTATGGTTGGGAATTTAAAGTGGCGTCGCTATTTTATTTATAGTGTTTTGTTGTGTATTGGAGTTACTTTTTGGGGAAGAATCGTATATCTAGGTACCGCTGATAAGGATTTTTTACAAAGAAAAGGGAAAACATCGGAAAAGTTAGAAGTGATTCCTGCTGTTCGGGGTTCCATCATAGATAGAAATGGCCAAGTCTTAGCGGTTAGCACACCGGGATACTCGATATCTATCAATCCGAGTCACACGCATTTCTCCGAAGAGGAGTTAAAGACCATTTCCAAAGTTTTGAAGCTAGATATAGATCGTTTGCGCTCAACTATCCGATCAAACAACAATAAAAAGTTTCTTTTTATAAAACGAAAGGTTGCCAGAGAAACTGGAGATTTCTTAAGAAGTTTCAGCATACAAGGGCTAAATTATGATGAAGAGTACCATCGATACTATCCTGCTGCCGAAACTTCAGCCCACGTTGTAGGCAGGACGAATATCGATGGTTTAGGTTCTGAGGGCGTAGAGCTCTCTCAGGATAAGCTTTTACAAGGGCGACACGGAGAAAAGCTAGTATTGCGAGATCGCAAAGGCGGTTTGATCAGAGATCTAAATTATGAATCCCCCCCAAAGTTTGGAAAAGACATAAGATTAACTATTGATTTGAACCTTCAATTTATTGCGTATAAGGAGCTTAAGTCAGCGGTCGAAAGTCACAGAGCTAGGTCAGGGTCCTTAATTATGTTGGATGCGAGATCTGGCGATATATTGGCTATGGTAAATCAACCTTCTTACAACCCAAATGAATCAGTACCAAATATGGAGGTTTTAAGAAATCGCGCCGTAACTGACGCCTACGAGCCAGGATCTACTATCAAACCCTTTGCGATATTGGCGGCTTTGCAGGGAGGTGATTTTCGAACTGATTCTATTGTCGACACTTCGCCAGGAAGTTATGTCCTTAGTGGCCATAAGATTAAGGACCCCGTGAATTATGGTGCAATATCGCTTTCAGAGATAATCCAGTTCTCCAGTAATGTGGGAATATCGAAAATCGCTTTAGCTTTACCTAACCGCGCAATATATGAAGTCCTCCGCAGATCTGGTTTTGGAGAGCAGGTGGACATAGGTTTGCCGGGCGAGACAAAAGGCTTTTTGAAACCAAATGATCTGGAAATACCTGTCCAAAGGGCTGCATTGGCTTATGGTTATGGTTTGACTGTTACTCCTTTGCAGCTGGCGAACGCGTACTTAAAGATTGCCTCCCATGGCGAAAATAGACGCGCCAGCATTTTTAGGAGTGAATTTAACCTCCCGTCCGCTCGAATTCATGGCGAATCACTTAGTAAGGAGGTAATAAAGATGATGGTAACGGTCACTGAGATTGAAGGGACCGGTAAAGCTGCGGCTGTGGAAGGTTATCGGGTAGCAGGCAAAACTGGAACAGCTCAGAGATTCACTGATGGCCGCTTTGATACCGATAGTCACAATGTTTGGTTTGTTGGAATTGTGCCGGCCTACAAACCGAGATTGGTTATGGTGGTTGTCGTAAATGATCCAAAGGCGGGTGCGAGCGGTGGTGGAACAGTCGCGGCGCCCATTTTTGCTCAAGTGGCTCGTCATAGTTTGAGGGTTTTAGGGATTGAGCCCGAGAAAAAAATGCCTTTAGCGTCGGCTAGAATGAAAAATCGGGCGCGGGACCAGGGATGAATTTACGAGATTTATTGGTGGGTCAGGTGGTTCCGAACTTAGAAGTTTCGGGAATCTCGGAAATGTCTAAAGATGTGCAAGCTGGAGATCTATTTTTGGCGGTGGGCGATTCAGCACTTCAAAAGACTCACATAGCTGAGGCTAATCGTCGTGGTGCCGTTTGTGTGCTTACCGATCAAACTACTTCTTTGGGAGGAGATCTTTCTGGGGTTCCGCTGATATATATTGGCGATCTTGCAACGCGAAGGGGGGCATTAGCTTCCACGTTTTATTCGAATCCTAGTCGTGAATTGGAGTGTGTCGGCATCACCGGCACTAATGGTAAGACATCAATAGCATACTGGGTTGCCGATCTGAGTTCGAGGATTGGTTTTAAAACAGGCTATTCTGGTACTCTGGGTTGGGGGGCTTTAGAAAGTCTTAGACCTGCGAGTTTAACGACGCCGAATGCAGTCGAAATCCAGAAAAGGTTGTTTCACTTGTTGAAGGAAGGTTGCTCGCGAACGGCGATTGAAGTTAGTTCTCACGCTCTGGACCAGGGTAGAGTAAGCGATGTGATTTTTGACATCGGGGTTTTTTCTAATTTGACTAGGGACCATTTAGACTATCATAAATCGATGAAAGCTTATGCTGAGTGCAAAGCCAAGCTTTTTAGGGATTTTGACCTGAAATGCGCTGTTGTGTGTATTGATGATCCATTTGGCAAAACCATCGCAGATTATCTTGGTACTAGAGTTTTGACTTATGGGCTTAAAGGAGATGTGTCTTGGGTAGCTAGGCCTTCTCCATCGGGTTATACAGTTAAGTGGAATACGCCGTGGGGTGACTTCGAAAATGAACTTCCATTCTTTTGTGATTTTTCAATTGCAAACTTGGGTGCGGCTATTGGGGTGATACTTGTTTCTGGAGGTTCCGTTAAACAACTTGTCGGGGCGCTAGGCAACTTAAGGCAAATTCCCGGTAGAATGGAAATCATTAGTAATATGAACCAATCCTGTCCTTGCGTTATATTGGACTTTGCTCATACGCCCGAGGCAGTTAGGTTGGTACTTACAAGCATTCGGGCCAGAACGAGTGGTCGGTTGATTTGCGTGATAGGGTGTGGCGGTGATAGGGATCAAGGCAAACGCAAAGAAATAGGTAAGATTGTTTCTGAACTTTCAGACTTTGTCTGGTTAACATCGGATAACCCAAGAAGGGAAGATCCCATGGAGATTATTCGACAGGTCGCTTCAGGCTTTACCACAGATAACTTTTCCGTTTCTCTTGACAGAAAGGACGCAATTAGAGAAGCGATAACAAGCTCTGAAGATCAAGACATTGTAATGCTGCTGGGCAAAGGGGATGAGTCTACTCAGGAAGTGAATGGTGTTTTTTTACCTTTTAGCGATAGAGATATTGCCAAACAAGTAGTCGGAGGGTTGGTCTGATGCTTTTGTGGTTGACAGATTATTTATCGGATTTTGTTAGAGCATTTTCGGTTTTCCAATACTTAACTCTACGTTCGATGGTGAGCGCGATGACTGCGCTTCTTTTGTCTCTGATTATTGGGCCTATATTTATAGAAAAATTGTCTCGTCAGCAGATCGGTCAAAGGGTGCGTTTGGATGGTCCTGAGTCGCATCTTGTCAAAGATGGGACTCCTACTATGGGAGGTGGTCTGATTATAGTAGTGATTACAATAGCAACCTTATTCTGGGGGGATTTGAGTAATCGATACATATGGTTAGTCTTATCCGTCACATGTGCCTTTGGTTTGATTGGTTGGCTGGATGATTATCTAAAGATTCGCAGACAAAACAGCGATGGCCTCTCGGCGAGATGGAAAATATTTTGGCAAACAATGGTTGCGGTATCCGCTTCATCTTATTTATACACTACTGCCGATATGCCCATTCAAACCGATTTAATAGTACCGTTTTTTAAGGAAGTAGCTTTGCCTCTGGGCTTTGGATTTATTGTCTTTAGCTCTCTAATGTTGGTTGGGATGAGTAATGCTGTTAATTTGACGGATGGATTAGATGGGCTAGCTATCTTACCAACAGTGATGGTTGGTGGAGGGTTAGGTTTAATCGCCTATTTGGTCGGGAATAGTGAATATTCTACTTATTTGCAAATTCCATATATCCCGGGAACAGGGGAGCTTAGCGTATTTTGTGGTGCTTTGATTGGAGCCGGCCTTGGATTCTTGTGGTTCAATACTTACCCAGCCCAAGTTTTTATGGGTGATGTTGGGTCCTTGGCGCTTGGGGCTGCATTGGCAATTGTTGCGATTGTAACGAGGCATGAAATCGTTTTGCTGATAATGGGAGGATTATTTGTTCTTGAAACAGCGAGCGTTATTGTTCAGGTGATATCCTACCGCTTTACAGGAAGACGCGTTTTTCGGATGGCGCCTATTCATCACCACTTTGAACTTAAAGGCTGGGCTGAGCCGAAGGTAATAGTTAGGTTTTGGATAATTACTGTGGTTTTGGTGACCATCGGCATCTCTAGTCTGAAATTACGCTAAATTGGAACTATCACGAAATTGTGTGGTTGGCGTTTTTGGCTATGGCATAACTGGCCAATCAGTCCTTCGATACTTGTCTAAATTTGGTTGTTCTGTAGTAGTTTTTGACACCAGAGAGCCTCCGATAAACTTCTTAAAAATTCATGATGTAGAATATAACTGGCAAGTCGAGAAATGGAGTAGAACAGATATTGAAGTTCTTTTTGTGAGCCCCGGTGTAAGGCTGGATTTGCCAGTTTTGCAGCAGGTAAGAGAGTATGGCGTCGAAATAGTGAGCGATCTTGATTTGTTTTTTTCCGAAGTAAATAGGCCCGTATTTGGTATTACTGGTACAAATGGTAAAAGCACTGTAACGACTATGCTTGGTCATGTCTTCTTGGAAAATGGGTTTAATTGTAAGTATGGGGGTAACTTAGGGGTTCCGGCTCTCGATCTAATCGACTCGGATGCAGATGTTTATATTCTTGAGTTATCGAGCTTCCAATTGGAAAGGACGGCCCTTCAAAAATTTGAGGCGGCGACCATACTTAATATTACTGAGGATCACTTGGATCATCACCGGACTATGGATGAGTATATTCGCAACAAACATAAGATTTTTTCGAGAGCAGAAATCAGTATCTTTAATCGGGACGACAAAAATACTTTCCCCGCTCATCAAAGAAAAATTGCCAGTTTTGGCTCGAGCACCTCCTCTAACGAAAATGATTGGGCAATCCAAGAGCAAGACTGTAAGAAATGGGTTATGTTGGCCGGCCGTAAAATGGTTGAATTAGATGGGTTAGATTTAATTTCTCATCACACTGAGTTGAATATTCTTTGCGTAATCGCGCTAGCGTCAAATTTTGTTGACCCTGAGAATGTTATTAGGTCTTTAAAGTCATTTAAAGGGCTGGATCATCGATATAAGACTGTTGCGACACACAAAGGGATAGAATTCATTAACGATTCTAAAGCCACTAATTTAGGCGCGTTAAAATCAGCGTTAGAGAATTTCTCGAGTGAAACTGTGGTGTTGATAGCTGGTGGTGATGGTAAAGGAAGTAGGTTTGAGACTTTTTCTGAGATTATTGATGGGAAATTGAAGTCCTTGATTGTAATGGGTCGAGATGGAGGGAGTCTGGCTGCTATATCGGAACGTCTAAATATAGCTACATTTCAAGTTAGTTCGTTAGAAGAAGCGGTACAGAAAGGTTTTGAAATTGCCAGCCAAGGTGACACTGTTTTACTTTCTCCCGCTTGCGCTAGTCTGGATATGTTTAAGAATTATGAAGAACGTGGGCATCGCTTTGAGAATGCCGTTCGGCAGCTTGTTAACGAGAGTGGCCAGATTGGCTAGCCTGCGCGCTTCAAGAAGTAATAGTAATGAATTTGCTATCACCCTGTTCATCGTTTCGGTGCTAGTGGGTTTTGGAATCATTATGGTTTTCTCGTCTACTATGGCCTCGGAAACGGATTACCTTACGAGGCACTTGGTTTTTGTTGC
This sequence comes from K189A clade bacterium, assembly GCA_902568205.1. Taxonomy (GTDB): domain Bacteria; phylum Pseudomonadota; class Gammaproteobacteria; order Pseudomonadales; family Azotimanducaceae; genus UBA4421. The sequence goes on from CACFPX010000021.1 coordinate 16,984, forward strand.
TGCAGGTTTTGGTGTTCTAGGATTGATGTTGATCACTCCTCTTAGATTCCTAAGAGATAATTTCCGCTGGCCGTTGGTTGCGGCTTTTTTATTAGCAATCATTACCTTTTTCTATGGTGCGGAGATCAATGGAGCAAAGAGGTGGATCAGGGTAGGTGGAGCCACCTTCCAAATTTCTGAGTGGGCAAAAGCATTTGTCTTGATTTATTTGTGTGGCTATTTGTCTAAGCATTATCAAAATCTCTCTGCCCATCAAAGTCGATTTCTGATACCTGTTTTTTTTATCGCTTCATTCTGCTGTTTACTTGTGGCGCAACCTGACCTGGGTACTGCCGTGTTAATTACGATTACTTGCTTTACATTGCTGTTTTTAGTTGGAGTAAGACTTAGGTACTTTATGATGCTGTTCCTGACTTTTTCCTTGTTACTTTTCTTTTTGATTATTTCGAAACCCGAAAGAGTCGAGAGAGTGACTGCGTTTTCGAATCCGTGGGCGGATCAATGGGACTCAGGTTGGCAATTGAGCCAGGCGTTAATTGCTTTTGGGCGGGGAGAATGGTTTGGCGTGGGTTTGGGTGGGAGTATCCAAAAACTGTTTTATCTTCCCGAGGCTCATAATGACTTTATACTTGCCGTGATTGCTGAAGAAACCGGGATTTTGGGATGTTCGTTGCTTTTGCTGGTTTTTGCGATCCTGATAAGTAAGATTTTCAGCATAGGGAAGCGCTGTTTACAAGACGGGCGTGATTTTCCGGGTTTGTCCTGCTACTTCGTAGGTATTTTGTTTTCGATACAGGTATTGATTAGCGTAGGCGTCAGCACTGGCGCTTTACCGACCAAGGGCTTAACCCTGCCTCTCATTAGTTATGGTGGGAACAGCATGGTCGTTTCTCTTTTTATGCTGGGAATAGTTCTTAGATCCTTAAAGGAAATGGAAATTCGTGACAGTAATTGAGCAGTATGGTGTTCCTGGAATGAAGCGTATTAAGTCCATCCATTTTGTCGGCATTGGTGGCTCAGGTATGTGCGGGATCGCGGAAGTCCTCATTAATCAAGGTTATGAGGTAAGTGGCTCAGACCTCAAAGATGGCGAATCTACGCTGAGATTAAGGTCTCTTGGAGCTTCAGTCAGTAATAAGCACGACTCAAAATTGGTTGGAAACGCAGATCTCGTAGTTATGTCTAGTGCTATTTCTAAAGATAATGTCGAAGTTAAAGCAGCTCGAAAGCATGGAATACCAGTAATTCAACGTGCTGAGATGCTAGGTGAATTAATGCGATACAGACATGGAATAGCTGTTGCCGGTACTCATGGTAAAACCACAACAACGAGCATGATTGCAGAAATATTGACCTTAGCAAATCTCTCACCGACTTTTGTGATTGGAGGAATATTAAATAGCGCAGGATCTGGTGCGGTATTAGGAAGCGGAAAACATATTGTTGTTGAAGCAGACGAAAGTGACCAATCTTTCTTGAAACTCAAACCATTGTCTTCGGTTATTACCAATATCGATAGAGATCATATGGGTACCTATGGTTACGATTTTGACGAATTGAAGAAAAGCTTTATAGAGTTTTGTAATAATCTACCTTTCTATGGCAGTGTGGCATTATGTACAGACGATCCCAATGTTCTTGAAATTATGCCATTGATTTCTAGGAGAGTTCTTACTTATGGCTTTAATTCGAAAGCGGAATTTAGAGCCGGAGAGGTCGAGGTAGATGCCAGAGGCTATTGGGTTTTTCGTGTCGATAGAGGTATTTCTTTCGACTCTTTGGAAATTACTTTGCCTGTGCCCGGTTACCACAATGTCAGAAATGCCCTCGCAGCGATAGCTATTGCAACGGATGAAGGAGTCTCCGACCAAGCCATTGTCCAGGCTTTGGCGAGCTTTTCGGGAGTGGGTCGTCGTTTTGAAGTATCCTCAGAAATAATCCTAGGTGGGAAGAAGTTGACCTTGGTTGACGATTACGGTCATCACCCCACCGAGGTCGAAGCTGTAATCGATACAGCAAGGAAGATGTGGCCCGGAAAGAGGATAGTAATGGTTTATCAACCCCATCGTTTTAGTAGAACTCGTGATCTATTTGACGAGTTTGTGAATGTTTTGTCAAAAGTAGACGAACTAGTTCTTCTAGATGTTTATGACGCAGGAGAATCAGCTATCGTCGGGGCTTCCAGCAAAGATTTGTCGGTTGCCTTGAGGAAAATTAATGGAAATTGCCCGGCGGTAATGTCATGTTGTGATGACGTGATAACCGAATTGCAGCAACATAGTCATTCTGATGACGTTTTGATAGTGCAGGGGGCTGGCAATATCAGCAGTATATCGAGGGCGCTAAGGGAATCGAGTGCGTAGCTATTTAATTGTTTTGTTAGTTTTCGGTTTGGTTTTTGCTCTTGGTTATGGCTTTCTGCATTTGTCTAATAGACCAGTCGAAACGATCGTTATTCAAGGGAATTTGTCTCTAGATGAGAGTATGTTGTTAAAGAATAGATTCGAATCAGAATTCCAAGGTAGAATTTTGGACTTTGACCTTTTTAAGATAGTCAATAGCGTCAAAAACGAGCTTCAGTGGATCCATTCAATTAGTATTGATCGAGATTGGCCCACAACCCTGGTTCTTAATGTCGAAAAAATTGCCCCCATCGCAAAGTGGAGTCATGGGCACTATATAAGTTGGCAAGGACAGGTTATTCGGCTTGAAAGCGATCGTATAGGCTTGCCAGAGTTCAAAGTTGTCTTAAGCTCTCCGACAAAAAGCATGGAGGTGTTTAGGGATTTAACTGGTAAGCTAAAGCCATATAAATTAAGCATCTTGGAGATCTCTGAGAGTTCGTTGGGCGAGTGGGCGCTCAAATTATCTAACGGGTTAAATATTCAGCTTGGCCACGAAAATTTAGATAAAAGGCTTATTAAATCGCTAACCGTTTATAATAACCTTGATCTTGCTAGCCAAGCACGTTTGGGATCTATTGATGCCAGATATATCGGAGGTGTGGCTTTGAGACAGACAGACATCGGGAGTTCTGGTGATGGTTTTTTACTCTCAAATATTGATTAGCCTACGGGGGCGTTAGTTATGCCATCGGACATCGAAAAACACCACATAGTCGGATTAGACATCGGAACTAACAAGGTTGCGGCGATAGTTGGTGAGGTTTCAGAAAGGGGTGAGCTTGAGATAATAGGAATCGGAACCCATATGTCCAAGGGCTTGAAGAAAGGGGTAGTGATTGACATTGAATCCACCGTGTATTCAATTCAAAAGGCTATCGAGGAGGCCGAGTTAATGGCTGGATGTGAAATCACCTCGGTATACGCTGGAATTGCAGGCTCTCATATCAGTAGTTTGAATTCCCACGGTATAGTTGCTATCAAGGATCGAGAAGTTTTTCATCAGGATATAGAGCGCGTAATTGACGCAGCACAGGCTATGGCGATTCCCGCCGACCAGAAAATACTGCATGTTTTACCTCAAGAGTATCTAGTAGATGATCAGGAAGGGATCAAAGAACCACTAGGTATGTCAGGGGTGCGATTGGAAGCTAAGGTTCACATGGTGACTGGGGCTGTTAACGCTGCGCAAAATATAGAAAAATGCGTTGAAAGGTGTGGTTTAACCGTAAACGAAGTTATTTTAGAGCAACTAGCTTCTAGTTACTCTGTTTTGACTAATGATGAGCGCGATCTAGGTGTATGTTTGATTGACATCGGTGGAGGAACAACTGACATAGCTGTGTTCACTGGCGGCGCTATTCGACATACAGCTGTAATTCCGATTGCCGGAGACCAGGTTACAAATGATATAGCAATGGCGCTTAGGACTCCGACACAAAGCGCGGAAGAGATAAAAATAAAGTACGCGTGCGCTTTAACTCAATTAGCAAAGCCTGAAGAAACAATTAAGATTCCTGGCGCAGGAGATAAATTGCCTAGAGATCTCAGCCGGCAGGCGCTTGCAGAGGTGGTGGAGCCCAGGTATGAGGAGTTATTTGCACTAGTGCAAGTGGAGCTAAGAAAAAGTGGCTATGAAGAACTCGTTGCTTCAGGTATCGTATTAACTGGAGGCGCGTCAAAAATTGAAGGGGCGATCGAGCTAGCTGAAGAAATATTTCACATGCCGGTCAGTATTGGGATGCCAAAGCATTTGGCAGGATTGAAGGACATCGTGCGAAATCCGGTGTACGCCACAGGGGTGGGGTTATTGCATTACGGATTTGAACTAGAAAAGGAGAATCATTTCTTCCAGAGTTCTAACAAGAATGGTTGGGCGAAAAAGATCTCTGATTGGTTTAAAAACAACTTCTAGCAGGAGAAGGCGATGTTTGAGTTAGTTGATAGTGCACCACAAAGCGCTGTGATCAAGGTAATTGGTGTTGGCGGTGGTGGCGGGAATGCTGTGCAGCACATGCTTGCGAGAAAAGTCGAAGGTGTAGAATTTATAGCTGCTAACACGGATGCGCAAGCGCTAAAAAATTTGGATGCCAAGACAACTTTACAGATCGGTAGCACCGTCACTAAAGGTCTCGGAGCGGGGACGAACCCGGAAGTAGGTAGACAAGCTGCGGTGGAAGATCGGGACCGTATATCCGAAGTTTTATCTGGAGCTGATATGGCCTTTATCACCGCCGGTATGGGCGGTGGCACTGGAACGGGTGCCGCACCTGTGGTGGCGGCCTTGGCGAAAGAGATGGGTATTCTAACCGTAGCGGTTGTTACCAGACCTTTCGGTTTTGAAAAGCGAATGAATATTGCGGATGAAGGCATCCTTGAGCTTAGTCAAAATGTTGATTCTCTGATAACAATTCCCAACGAAAAACTTTTGGAGGTGTTGGGCGATCAAACCTCAATGCTTGATGCTTTTGCGGCTGCCAACGATGTGCTATTGGGCGCGGTCCAAGGTATTGCGGATTTAATAATTCGGCCGGGGCTAATAAATGTGGATTTTGCTGATGTGAGAACAGTGATGTCCGAGATGGGGATGGCCATGATGGGAACTGGATATGCCGAAGGGGATGATCGAGCATACCGTGCTGCAGAAGCCGCTATAAAGTCACCGCTTTTAGAAGAGGTGGATCTAAATGGCGCTAGAGGTATTTTGGTAAACGTTACTGCGGGGCCTAGTCTGAATATCGGTGAATTCAGTCAGGTTGGTGATTTGGTGCAGGATTTTGCTTCGAACTCAGCAACAATGGTTATCGGTACGGTAATTGATCCCGGAATGAACGAGGAAGTAAAGGTGACCGTAGTGGCTACAGGTTTAGGAGGCGCTAACGCGCCCAGTATGGTTGTTGATAACAGCACCAGGCAATCCTTTTCTAATGGACCTATAGATTATGAACAATTAGATCGACCGAGCTACACACGCTCAAATCAGGATTTAAAAGCTTCCAGTGATGAGGCTCCACAAAGAAATGAAACTGATTATTTAGACGTTCCTGCTTTTTTGAGGCGCCAAGCCGATTAAATACAAATCTCGCCTCTTCACGCTAGATTGCATATGTATTTATTAGTTAGTGTTACCGTGATGAGTTGACTATCAGGAGTAAACGCTTGTGTTGGATAGGAAAACGAAGCTAAATTTTTCGACCAACTTTGATTTTGATCCCTTCGATTTCGCTAAAGCTTTTGAGAGATCTCAATTTTTCTAAAAGACTGGGGGTTAAAAACTTTAATTGAGTTGCAGCACTTGAGTTGAAACAAAAGATTGTGATTTGTTTGTTTGTTACATCTGTAACAGTGAATTCTTGCTGCAACGGTGGTTTTATTAAAGAGCCCACCTGACTCGTCCACTCTTTTTGTAGGCTGCTTTTTTGTAAAATTTTCTGTAAAGTTGAGAATGTGTCTGGTTGTTCTTTGAGGATGTCGCCTAGTTTAGTAGTGGACACTTGTTTGATTTCTCCTCTTTTCGGCAGAAATTTAATGAGTGTAGGTTGAGAGACCCAACTTTCTAGTAACACACAATATCACAAATGAGGCTTATTTTTGTTCGTTCTAGGGGCCATTCGAGAACTTTTGAGTTGTCGCGTAGGGGAGGTTATGCCCTTTTAATTGCTGTCTCCACGCTTTGTTTGTGTTGGATAATTCAGGTTCAACATTGGATACAAGAATCCGAGGCCATTAATCAAGATGTTTTTATAGATTGGCAATCTACGCTAGAGCAGCAAGATTATCTAATTAATCAGCTGCAAGATCGAACTAGCAATCAGGGAGCATCTGTAGCTTTGCAATTGGCAGATTTAAGATCAAGACTTTTGCGTCTTGAAAGTCTGGGAGCCGATCTTGTCGGAATTTCAAGATTAGATGCAACCGAATTTGACTTCTCTGTTCCTATAGCTATAGGAGGGGTTGCGGAAGACCAACTTGAAGAGCCATCGTGGGGTCAACTTCAACAAGACATAGATAATTTTTCTCAGTTGCTGAATAGACGAGAAACGGAGTTGAGTATTTTGAATTCTCTTTTGTTGGAAGAAAACCTGATGGAGGAGTCGAAGCTAGATGGCTATCCTGTGGACGGAGGCTGGGTTTCGTCTGCCTATGGCCAGAGAATCGATCCCTTCAAAGGCGTGAAAGCCTGGCATGCGGGAATAGACATAACGAGCGTCAATAAGGAAGCTCCGGTCAAGGCCCTAGCTAGTGGAGTGGTAATTTTTGCAGGAGAACGCCAGGGTTATGGAAAGATGGTTGAGATCGACCATGCGAATGGCTACAAGACTAGGTATGCACATCATAGGGAATTACTTGTTCAGGAAGGAACGATTATCAAGAAGGGCGACTCTTTAGGGATAATGGGGGACACTGGAAGGTCGACAGGGCCTCATGTCCATGTAGAAGTTCTGTTAAATGGGAAGAACGTCAATCCAGCTCGTTTTCTGGTTAATAAATAGCAACCCTTCCTGATCTTTTTTGCTGTTCAGCTGACTTTTAGAACTTTACACTTGTGCCGGTAGACGGGACGAAGATATAGAAAATGGCGAATTTCCTAGGCAAATTATTTAGCTCCAAGAACGATAGAGAACTTAAACGACTGTCTAAGATCGTCCAAGAGATTAATAGCCTTGAACCCTATTATGAAGGGGTTAAGAATCTTAGTGAAGAAACCGATCAGTTAAAGAGAGATTTAATAGATCAGAATAGCGAAATTGATTCGCTGTTACCTGCTGCATTTGCCCTTGTAAGAGAGGCTTCTAAGAGAACGAAGGGAATGCGTCATTTCGACGAGCAACTTATAGGTGGAATAGCTTTACACGAAGGTAAAATTGCTGAGATGCGTACTGGCGAAGGTAAGACTCTAGTGGCAACGCTGCCCGCCTATCTTAACGCTCTCACAGGTGATGGGGTGCATGTTGTCACGGTTAACGATTATCTTGCTCGCCGAGATGCTAATTGGATGGCTCCAATATACGAAATATTAGGTATGTCTGTTGGGGTGGTGCAGTCTGCCCAGGACCCTCAGGAAAAACGTGATGCCTATCAAGCAGATATTACCTATGGGACAAATAATGAGTTTGGATTTGATTATTTACGATCGAATATGGTCTTTGACCTAGAAGATCGGCTTCAAAGAGACTTGAACTTTGCAATCATAGACGAGGTAGACTCCATTTTGATCGATGAGGCAAGAACGCCCTTGATTATTTCTGGTCAGAGTGAAGATAGCACGAAGCTCTATAAAGTCTTTGATCAACTTGCCCCCAAGCTTGAGCAGCAAGCTTTTGACGATCAGCCCAGAATATTTGGTGAAGAAGAACCGGCTCCGACCGGCGACTTTATGGTTGATGAAAAAAATCGACAAGTAGAGTTGACCGAATTAGGTCACGAGAAAGTTGAGCAAGAGCTGACTGCTTTGGGTCTGCTGGACGATGGGGATAGTCTGTATTCGGCCAACAATCTCAACTTGCTGCACCATGTGCACGTCGCGATAAAAGCTAATTTTTTGTTTAAGAGGGATGTCGATTATATGATCACCAACCGCGAAGTGGTGATCGTGGATGAGCACACGGGTCGTGCAATGCCTGGCAGACGGTGGTCTGACGGTATCCATCAGGCGCTAGAGGCAAAAGAAAATGTCCCTATCCAAAATGAAAGCCAGACATTAGCGTCCACTACTTTTCAGAATTATTTTCGCATGTATACGAAGTTATCAGGAATGACCGGTACTGCTGATACGGAAGCTTTTGAGTTCAAACAAATCTATGGTTTGGATGTTCTGGTGATTCCGACACACAAGCCAATGATTAGAGATGATCAAAATGACCTGATTTATGGATCCTTAGCAGGCAAATATAAAGCGATAGCAAAAGATATAGTAGAACGAGTTGGCAAAGGGCAACCGGTGCTCGTAGGAACAGCGTCTATCGAGTCATCAGAGGTCTTATCAGGAGAATTAAAAAAACAGAGCATTGAGCACAGTATTTTGAATGCTAAGCAGCACGAACGAGAGGCCGACATTATTGCCGATGCTGGGCGCCCTGGAGTGGTGACAATAGCTACGAATATGGCCGGTCGAGGTACAGATATTGTTTTGGGGGGTAACATAGAAGCTGAGCTGCGACGTAAAGGCGAGATAAGTGATCAAGAGCAAAAGGAACTCGAAGATGCATGGGCATTGAGGCAACAAGAGGTACTTGATGCCGGAGGACTGCATATAATTGGAACGGAACGTCATGAATCCAGGAGAATAGACAATCAATTGAGAGGCCGCGCAGGTAGGCAAGGTGACCCTGGCTCTAGTCGTTTTTATTTATCCTTTGAAGATAATCTTCTGCGGTTATTTGGTAGCCCGAAGCTCAGAGAGATGATGGTGAACAACATCGAGGGCGATGATGCGATAGAGGCGAGAATAATAAGTCGTTCAATAGAAAACGCGCAAAGAAAGGTAGAAGGCCACAACTTTGATATTCGGAAAAACCTTTTGGATTACGATGATGTCTCTAATGATCAACGCCAGGTTATATATCAGCAGCGCATGGAGTTGATGTCTTCTAATGATATATCCGAGACTATTGAGGGTATGCGAGAAGAGGTTTTACTTGATTTGTTTCACGGTTTTATTCCGCCGGATAGTGTAGAGGAACAGTGGGATGTAGAGGGGCTGGAGCGAGCCATATTCTCTGAATTTGGGCAGAAAATTCCCGTAGAAAGCTGGCTGGCTGAGGACGAGAGGTTGGGTGCGGATACGTTACCTGAGCGGATACTCGCTGAGCTAAAATTGCAGTATCAGACAAAGGAAAACGTTTGGAAAGAAAATGGTATTGATATGAGGGTGGTGGAGAAGCAGATAATGCTTCAGCTCTTGGATCAGCGATGGAAAGAGCATCTAGCAACTATGGATCAGCTCAGACAGGGAATTCATCTCCGAGCCTACGCTCAAAAACAGCCGAAACAAGAGTACAAACGCGAATCGTTTGAGTTATTTCAGGACCTGCTTTACAACATTAAGTCTGACGTGATCGGCACATTGTCAAAAATGCAGATAGATAATTCAGCCGAACTTGAGAAATCTGAAAAACGCATGCGTGAACAGGCTAACAAAGATGTTAATTATTCTAGGTCCGAGGAAGAGGCTTTTGGACGGCAAGGCCAAACAGACACTCAAAGTGAAGTGGAAACCTTTGTGCGCCAGGAGCGCAAAGTTGGTCGAAACGAGCCCTGTCCCTGTGGCTCAGGCAAGAAATATAAACAATGTTGTGGCCGAAAAGCGTAGGGTAACATTAAGCTATGGCGGTTAATCTGAGCATGCCAGAAGTAGTCCACCCGGTCGCTGGTGTCAGAATTGGAACCGCCTGTGCTGGTATTAAGCAATCGAGCCGTGATGACCTGGCTCTTTTTGTATTCGATCCAGGAACACAAATAGCCGGTGTGTATACACAGTCTCACTTCGCAGCAGCGCCCGTAGCAGTCGCCAAAGAAAATGAAAAAAGCAGCCTATCTTGGATAGTGAATAGCGGTAATGCTAACGCGGCGACTGGTTACAGAGGCGAAACGGATGCTCGTAAAACATGCCAATTAGTCGCTGAGCGGCATAGTCTGCCCAATAATTCTGTTCAGCCGTTCTCAACAGGCGTGATCGGCGAGTTTTTGCCTATGAGTAGGGTCGCCGAAGCAGTTGCAGAAGCATCGTCTAAATTGACTCCTGGCGAATGGGAAAGAGCGGCAACCGCGATAATGACTACCGATACCAGGCCCAAGATAGTCAGCTCTCAAGTCAAAATAGCAGGACAGTTAGTCACGATTACGGGAGTGGCAAAAGGTTCAGGAATGATTAAGCCAGATATGGCAACCATGCTTGCCTTTATTGCATCAGACATTCCTATTGAAAGAACCTTGTTAAAAGAACTGTTGACAGAAATTTGTGATAAAAGTTTCAACCGAATTACGGTCGATGGAGATACGTCCACAAATGACTGCTTTATGCTGGCATGTACTGGTGTGGTTGATATGCCCGTTATTTCTAGTCAAGACGACCCTCGCTATGATCAAGTTAAAGATATTTTTTTGGATCATGCAAAAGTGCTCGCTCAGTCCATAATTAGGGATGGGGAAGGAGCAACTAAATTTATTTCTATATTGGTAGAAGGTGGTGTCGATGAAGAAGAGTGTCTAGCTGTGGCTTACTCTGTTGCAGAGTCTCCTCTAGTAAAAACTGCGTTATTTGCAGGTGATCCCAATTGGGGACGGTTTTGTATGGCTATTGGTAAGGCGCCGGTTGATCAAATTGATGTAAATTTGGTTGACCTTTGGCTAGATGATGTTCTTGTTGCCAAACAAGGAATGCTTAGCACCTCTTATAGCGAAGATCAGGGTATCAAGGTTCTTGCGAAAGACGAATTTTCAATTCGAATATGTCTAGGTCGGGGGGAATCTTCGGCGGAGATTTGGACAACTGATCTGTCTTACGATTACATCAAAATCAATGCGGAATACCGTACTTGATTTTAATTGGGCTCGTCGAACTTAGGGTCTGTTTTACTAGATTCTGGCGCAGCCTCAGCTGGAATCCTGTTGGTCTCATGAGCCCACTCACCTAAGTCAATGAGCTTGCATCGTTCCGAGCAAAATGGGCGAAATTTGTTTTTTGTGGAATACTCGATGGCTTTTTTACAAGTCGGGCAGTTACTTATCAGGGAGTAATCTTTCATAGCTTAAGGTACTTTTTGTGAAGAATCGTAATCTTTTCCTCTAGGTCCTTTGGGGAGTGGTCGTTGTTGATAACATCGTCAGCAAATTGAAGCCTTTTTACTCGGTCAACTTGAGCCGCAATTATCGACTCTACTTGATCTCTTGTGTTGTCATCTCTTGTCATGGTTCTATTTATTTGGGTTTCTACCGATACGTCGACCACCGCAATTCTTTTGCACCATTTGTGTTGTCGACTTTCTATCAATAGGGGATTCATCAGGATTGTATAGGATGAGTTGGATTTTTCGATTGCTTCGATTATCCAGTTGTTGGTTATCGGATACATCAGCGATTGAAGCCACTTACGTTTTTTTTCATCTTTGAAAACTATTACCCGAAGCTTCGACCTATCTAAACTGCCATCTTTGTTTAATATCTCCTCTCCAAAATAATCGCTTATGGATGACAAAGCCGGTTCGCCCTTTTTCACCACTTCTCGGCTAGCTTGATCTGCATCAACGACTGATACTCCGTGATCTGAGAAGTGCTTAGCGGCCGCGCTCTTTCCACTTCCTATACCCCCGGTCAGACCAATTATAGACTTTTGGGCCATTGACGTTCCTATATCAAAGAATTGAGCAAATAGTTAATTTGTTCCCGAAATACCAAAAATGCAAAGGCCCCGATACTAAGGAATGGGCCAAAAGCTATCGGTTCTTTCAGTGATCTATTTACTGAAAAAAAACGAACAAACGCGAATACTAACCCGCCAATCGCAGCAATTAGCAAGATAGGGCTTAAAGCAGCAATGCCAAACCATGCGCCAAGCGCGGCTAACAATTTGAAATCCCCATATCCTATCGCTTCCTTATCCGTCGAGAATTTGTAGAGCCAGAAAATCAACCAGAGCGATAGGTAACCCAGTACAGCGCCGACTATAGCTTCGGCCATCGGCGTAATTTCAAAAAAAATATTAGTTATCAGTCCAGCCCAAACCAATGGAATAGTGATTTGGTCTGGGAGTAACCTGTTGGTTAAGTCGATAAAAGAAAGTGCTATGAGTGACCAGGTTAGTATTAAGAGAGGCCCTAGTTGAGAAGTGTAACCAACTTTATATAGGACGCACAGACCGCTTAGAACAGTTACAAGCTCGATAGCAAAGTAGATCCTAGGAATCGAACCTTTGCACTTCGCGCATTCCCCTTTTAGAAATAGGAAGCTCAACAGTGGAATGTTTTCTAGAAAGGTTATTGGGCTTGAACAAAGATCGCAATGAGACCTGGGAAACGTCAAGCTCTCTTCGTCAACGTTGTTTTGAAACATCAGGACAAGTAATTGTCTATTGGATCTAGCGTTTTCTTCGAGTATCTGAGGAAAGCGATGGACAAATAGACCAAGAAAACTGCCTATAGCTAGTGATAGTAGAGAGAATAAAATAAGGGCTGCCGCTCCGTAATCGAGCATTATCGAAATGCCCCAGATAATGTCTTCCTGGTTCTATTACTTCTATGTTTCAAATTAATCTCGATCTTAGTTCGTAGGGAAAGCTTTTCACTGCTAGTATGCTACGGCAAATTTTTATCTTTGCATAAGTAGACCAATGAGAAAAAATCTTTTCGGTATCACTACCATAGAAATATTGGTGATCGTGGGCATACTGGGGCTTATGCTATCTGTTAGTGCAAAGTCCTACCGTTCTTATCTCGAGGCCATTGATGTTAACAATACGAATAACGATTTCGACAATGTGGTGGAATATCTCGGGAGAGAATTGCTGGAGATCAAAGAAAGTTTAGACCAGTATCCCGAAGATAAGAAAGATTCCCTTAGCCAAGGGCTTGACTCTATTCAAGAATGGGTTGATCTGATCAATACTCGGATTGATCTCAAAACAGATAATGTCATTATCGAATCGATAGACGGAACGATAGCTGATAAAAATCTAATCGTGAAAGTAGGTTTGCGCTCTGGCTATTCGATAACTCATCGGCAAAAGACCATTTGCTGGGAGCTAACAGCATCAAAGTGTCTATGAGTTTGAAAAGGAAAACGTTGAACAATCAAGAATCTATCTACTGACCTTTATAGTGTTGAGTTTTCAGTATAAAAAATTTCAAAAAAGTTTCCGAATAAGGAGCCACTTGTTTAAGTCGAGAGTTTAAATCCAAAGCGCGCTTTTGTTGATCGACGTCGATGCTGACAAATTGACTTGAAAAATCGTTCTTTGGAGTGTTCGGTTTGTTGATTGCTTGAAATTGGTAGGTAAAAGTCGAATACCTAGGAATGCTCTCAGTCTTCATGTCGTCCTTTGACTGAGTTAAATTAGGGGAGCTTATTCTGGATTTTAAGAGAGCTTGAGAAGTAATAGGGCTGCTTAGTGCAGCTTCCTTGCGGCTAATCGGCTTGGAATTTGTAAGGTTTTGGTTCAGGCGATAACCATAACCAGTATCAATAAAGCTCAGCGTATTGTCGTCCTAAAATTTAGATTAAAACGTTAACAGATCAGAGACCGACATAAAAACGCGTTTTCTGTGGTCATGCAACCAAGGATATAGAGGGGAAGACTTTTTGACTGAAGGGAAATTAGATGGCGAGGCTAGCGACTATCCTCAAAGGTGTAGTAAGCCTCTCGAAATAATTGGCGTAGTATTTATGAAGCTGGCTGGTTGGAAGGTTGAGGGCGAAATACCACTGCGCAATAAAGTGATCATCATTGCCGCACCACACACTACTAACTGGGACTTCGTTTTTCTTTTAGGAGCGGCTTTTCATCTGGGTTTAAGCGTCAAGTGGTTGGGGAAAGCAAGCTTATTTGCTTTCCCCTTTGGTTGGATTATGAGGGCTCTTGGAGGGATCTCTGTCGATCGGAGTAAGCCGAATGGAATGGTAGAACAGGTGGCCGACACAATTTCTACTACACCTAAAATTAGTTTAGTGATTCCTCCATCGGGAACAAGGAACAAAACTGAGCACTGGAAGTCAGGTTTCTACCATATAGCCAAGACTGCAAAGGTCTCCATTGTTTGTGGGTATTTGGATTATGAAAAAAAAAGGGCTGGTCTTGGACCAAATTTTTTTGTTTCTGAATCAACTTCAAGCGATATGGATAAAATAAGAGCATTTTATAAGAATAAAGTGGGCAAATTTCCTGCTTTGACCAGCAAGATTAGGCTGACAGAAGAGCAATAGTAAAATCTACTCAGAAGTTGGCATCGAGAAATTGGGGCTGCTAGCTTGTGTTTCTGACCATCTGGAGGTGATAGTTTTCATGCGAGTGAAAAATCTAACGCCGTCGGGTCCGTGCATGTTTAGCGGGCCAAAAATTGAGCTTTTCCAACCACCAAAAGAGTGGTACGCCATCGGTACTGGAATAGGAATATTGACGCCGACCATGCCTACCTTTATTTCTTCTTGAAAGACGCGAGCGTTGCCGCCGTCATTCGTAAAAATCGAAGTGCCGTTTCCAAATTGATGGTTATTTATCAAATCTATGGCATCAGCGAGTGAATCAACTCGAACAACAGATAGCACAGGTCCAAAAATCTCATCAAGGTAGATGTCCATGGATGGTTTTACAAAATCGAAGATTGTGGGTCCAATAAAGAAACCGCTTGAGCTTTTGGCAGCTTCGGCTCCTCGACCATCGAGCACTAATTTAGCACCTTGCTCTACGCCTGATTCAATGTAGCGCTTTACTTTTCTTTTGTGATCCCCGGTAATCAAAGGGCCCAAATCTGGTTCGTTTTCCGTGGAAAAGCCAGGGCCTATTCTTAAAGACTCTGACGCTGTTTTTAAAGACTCCACTATCCGATCTCCTGTTTTTTCGCCAACGCATACTGCGACAGAAATGGCCATGCATCGCTCTCCAGCAGACCCAAATGCCGAGCCTGTTAGAGCATTAACAACTTCAGAGGTCTCGGCGTCCGGCATGACAACCAGATGGTTTTTAGCCCCACCGAGTGCTTGGCAACGCTTTCCGTTACGTGAACTTTCGGAATAGATATATTCTGCGATTGGGGTTGAGCCAACAAAACTTATTGCCTGGACGGTTTTGTGTTGCAGTAGCAAATCGACCGCTTGTTTATCCCCGTTGACTACATTGAATACGCCTTCAGGAAGTCCCGCCTCAAGCAATAGTTCTGCAATTTTTAGTGAAGGACTAGGGTCTTTCTCAGATGGTTTAAGCACGAAAGTATTCCCGCAAGCTAAAGCGATTGGAAACATCCACATGGGAACCATAACGGGAAAGTTGAAGGGAGTGATCCCGACGCAGACACCTAAAGGTTGCATCAAAGAAAACGAATCTACATCACGGCCAACATTGAGAGAAAATTCTCCCTTTTGGGCGTGAGGTATGCCACAGGCGAACTCTACGACTTCGAGCCCGCGCGTAATTTCACCTTGAGCATCTGACAAAACCTTTCCATGTTGAGTGGTTATACTTCGAGCTAAATCATCTCTATGGCTTTCAATGAGGTCTCGGAATCTAAACAAAACTCTGGCTCTTACGACGGGCGGAGTTTTAGACCAGCTTTGGAAGGCTTCGGCAGCGGCAGAAACAGAACTTTCAACTTCGGATTCAGTGCCGAGCTCGACTTCGGCGATTTGCCGTCCGCTTGCCGGATTGTAGACGGGTGCTGAGCGGTTTTTTTCGTTTATTACTATTTTATTATTTATATAGTGACCTATGCGCTCCATTGTCCACCTCTTGGGCCTGCCTTCTTTGCCTCATATTAGTGAATATTCAGGCTAATTGCGTTAAAGGGTTTCTTGAATTAAATCAGACAGAATGATCCGAAAAAAATCCTAAAAAAGTTAGATTGTTATAAGATCAAGGCTTTTTCGGGTTTTCGTATCCTTCCGCCGTCCTTTGAATAAGGATCACTGTAGTAACCAAGAGCGTACTCTCCTTGAGTATAACCGAGCAAGTCTTGCAAGGTGTTGTCAAAATCTTTTGCGATATCCGGTGGACACGACAAATACTGGTTTTCCTCTTGCCGAAGCCAACCTAAACAATAAGTTAAATTCACTCCGATTCGAGACTCACTTACATGATTTTAATTCCATCGTGAAGAACGGATCTGTTACATAAAAACTGAATCGACCGATATTTCGGCCCGTGCAACCTGTTTTGCATTAGCCCTTTGGTCCGAATTCTATTCGCGAAAGGGAAATATTAACCGGAGGGAACTACGAGATTAGTTTTACCAATATGAGCTTAGAAAAATGGCAACGACAGATAAGAGCGAGTCCGAGGGCGATAATAAGGACTCACCCTATTTAGCTCGAGATACTTTCTCTATCGCCGCGAGTCGATCAGATAGATTTTTGATCTCCTGCCTAAGCTCAGTTTCTATAGCTCTTTGTTCGATGTTTTCTTTTTCGTTATACAGATAGTCGGAAATACTTATCGGCGCAAAAATTAAAAAAATAAAGAAAGTTGAAGTTTCTACCAAGTGCCAATTTTTGATTGAAAAGTTGATATTTCTGGTTTCTGCAGTGTAATAAGAAAATAAATAACTCAATACGTAAATCATTAGAGAATACATAATTGTCAGACAAGAGAAACGCAACGGTCCGGGAGAAGGGTTAACTCCCCCGTGGTACCATGACGCTAGCCCAATCGCTAGCCCCACTACACAAGAATAAATTGCTCCATTGACCAGAGATTCGCAAACACCCTTGTTTTTCTTTTTGCCAGTGTAAACAGAAATCGCGCAGAAAATTGTTAGTAGCAGTAAAGAACGGAGATCAAAAAATTCATCAAAATTAGTCATTTGTGAAATAGGCAACAGCCAAAATATTGCAACACCTACTGCCAAAATCAATGTTTCTCTTAGTGTCGTTTTTTCTATTGTCGAATTTTCACCGTCGTCGTAAAAGAAGTAGCCTATCAGGGAAGCCAGGCCACCATAAATAGCGGAAAGCAATACAACAACATTTGCTGACGCGGAAGCGTTTACGGATTCCACACTAGTCTCTTGCGTGACAAAAGAAATAGACAGTCCGTTTACTCCAATCATTACGCCTATTAGTCCAATGGGTATTCCTAATACCATAAATAATTTGCTCAAGGACTCTCCGTACTTATAAGAAAGCCATCCGAAAAACATCATAGGACAAAGGATCACTTGAAATGATGCCATGTCAATCAAGTAGCCAAATCCGATTTGACCAAAAAGAAAAGCACACAAACCTAAGCCGATTGCACCACCTAGGCATAATCCGCCATATTTTAGTAAATCCACAGCAGCTCCTCAGATATCTTGCAGATTTCAATACAATAACAGCCTGATGACCCACTCAACCAGAATCAATAAAAATTAAAGTTGAATTAAAGTGAATTCAGGGATGTTAGAAAGACCCACCCCTCTAGTCGAGATTTTTTCCAAATTCAAGCACCGGATAGCATTTTCCTCTTTCCCAAGATTTAATTTGGGAGTGTCAGAAATTTATCCCAGCCTCTTGCACTTGCGAACCCAAGAATGCCAAACACGATCTAAGATGCAATCAAAAAACCAAAGTTTCCATCCGCTTTTTTGGTACCGTAAAAATTAAGAAGTGAAAGTGCTCGTTGTCTTGTTTTGTCTTCTTTCTCTCTCACCCGACAAGTATGTCAAACAGAAAAATTGAACACGAAGCTCAAAACTATCGCTATATTTTTGACCTTCTTCAACCACGATAGCGAGGCTAGCGACCAACTCATTCTTTTTCTCGATTTCTACATTTTCTTGCCAGACGTCTTCTAAAAAAAAAGATATCAATATACAAAGAACAAACTTTCTAGGACATATCTCTTCCACGGAATACCAGTTTGTTCGTCAGAGGATTCTTTTTCTTCGAACAAGTCTTTTCCCTTCTAAATGATTGGGTAAATAAGGTATCCGAATAGAGCCTATAACCAATAGAGGAAACCTAAAGTTTTCTCTTAACTGTCCTGCATCGGGGCTAAATTAGATGCTTTCAAAGGCTCGTACTCACTGAAAATATCCCGACGATAAGCGGTCATGAACCAGATCTAAACCTTTTAGGTTTGGTTTTTTTGTTTGTGGGACAATGGCTTGGCGAAACTTAGCGGCTCAAAAAGTAGTGGCGCTTTCATTGTGTTTAGTACCTTTCGTTGTCAAGATAATTAGGGCGATAAAAATAAAAGGAAAAACTATGAAGAAACTAAAAACAGTAATCTTTTTATCGATTTTAGTTGTTATACCTCCTGGCGCTAGAGCCTTCGATGTAGAGAATCCAACTGGAACCGGTAGATTAACGGTCACCAATATCTCGATTGGCAGTCAAGGAACGACGTTTGATTTCGAAGGACCTGTAGAAAATTATGGTACCGTCTTCGCAACTCACTACTTGCAATCTGTAGACGGAGATCGCTCCAGAGGTACGGTAACTGGTGAAGCTAGGGCATTGCTTGAAGATGGTAGCATGGTTGTGACGCCACATTATGGTACTTTTACTCGAAGCGGAAGTTCGGTCCGGATTTACTTTACTGACGCTACCAATACTGGGGTGGTCAATTTTGTCGTTTGGGAGCTCGACGTTCTCACAAAAGAAGTTAACTTGAAATACTGGGAAGTTAACTCAGGTGACTGAGTTTGTGGGGGTTGCTTTTTCAAGCAGCCCTTTTTAGTCGCTATTGATAACTTTAAGTCTAATTATGGAGCCTCGCAGTCTTCCTTTTGGGTTACGAGTTGATTAATTTCGAAATTCAAAATGGACGTTTGTGAGGCGTGCAGCCATAGCGTGCACTTTTGAAGGTCAAATAATTACAGAAAGTCGCTACTTTTCGCTGTAAATCCCTTGAAAACCATCAAACTGAATCTGGCACGAAGATTGCTTTGAGGAGGATGTGGCCTCGGTAGGGCTTATCAAGTCCCTCCTCTCCCCGCTAGTCTAGATGACTCTACCGTGGCTGCACCAATTGAAAGTTTCTTAGCGGTAAATGAAAGGATGTGAATGAAAAGTACGAAGGTTATAGGGTTCTTGATTTTAGTGTGTTGCCCTTTTTTGGGGTTTAGTGATTCTGATTTGCAAAAGTGGTCGGGGGTCGAAGCCAGCTCTGGTAGTTATAATGCTCATACGAAGATTCAAGCGGCGATATCAAAAGAAATCGACGACAGTGTTAAAGCGAGTATGCAAAAGAAATTGGACGAACTTACAACAAACCAAAAAACAAACAAATCTACGTCCTTGATCGGGCTGCCAGGTGTTGTGTTTGTTCAGCAGGTTGGCCAATAGCTCAACGGACGTTGTTCCGGATCAGGTATTTTTCGATTAGCAATCTGGCCTAGATCTTTTGCCAGCCTTATTCTAGTCTCTGAAGGCTGGATTATTTCGTCGATTCTTAACGTTCCGGCAGCTTCATAGGGCGAAGTGGCATCTGATATTTCTTCTATTAGTTGTTGTCTTTCCTTTTCACGATCTTCTTTGTTGAGGCGTTCCAGTTTGTTTGAATATGCGACATTGACGCCAACGTCTGGATCCATGAATCCTATTTCTGCTCCTGGCCAAGAATAGAAACCCCACGCCCCCATCCCGGAGGTGTTCATGGCCTGGTAAGCCAGACCAAAACCCTTTCTTATGACGACTGATATTGTTGGTGTGGATAGATTACAAAGAGCCTCCACCATTCTTATTGCTTTGAAAAGCATCCGTTCATGCTCTACTTTTCGACCGACGTTAAAACCTGGAACATCCATTAGCCATATGATGGGTATATTGAAGGCGTCACAAAGGCACATCAATCTTATGGCCTTGTCACAAGAGTCCGGATTCAAGGCGCCAGCCTGAAACATCGGATTATTGGCGATCACACCAACTGACCAACCGTCCAATCTGCCTAAGCCGGTCACGAGGTTTTTGGCGAATTTTGGTTGGAGCTCAAAAAAAGAGTTAGGGTCTAGAAGCAATTTGCAAAATTTGCGCATGTCGTAACCACGTCTTCTTTTCTCTGGTATGAAGTCTGTTAGCTCATGATCGGGCTCCCACCTTGACTTCGCCATGGGCTCCCCTCTAGGAGCGGGAGTCCAAGCGTTTGAGGGCAGATAAGATAGCCATTGTTTGACTGCTTTATAGGCATCCTCGTAACTGTCTGCGCCGAGATCGATTTGACCGGTTGTTTTTGCATGAACGTTTACTCCCCCAAGCTCCTCAAAACTAACGATTTCACCGGTCGCGATTTCGAACACTTTTGGCGAGGTTACTGCCAATACTGAACCGCGAACCTGAACTGTAAAATCTGAAAATGCTGAATGAAAAGAGGACCCACCAAACGATTGCCCTACGATCACGCTAGCCATGGGAATTAATCTGCGTCTTCTTGCTATGTCTGGTGAAGGCATTGCATCTGATATACCTTCTGCTCCGATAAGATCAGGAATTCGTCCACCGCCTGTCTCACCAAAGTAGACATATGGAAATCCCATCTTCAGTGCTCGTTCATATAAACGGCTGGTCTTTCTTGAGCCAACAATGGAACTCGACCCCCTTTTCACAGTTATGTCGTCGCCTGCGATGGCCACTGGACGTCCATCGATTTCTCCTTCCCCGCCAATTTTGCCATCGCCCGGTGTGGTTTCTCGGTCCTCCTCACGCAAAGAGCGGCTGAACGTGCCTATTTCCTGAAAAGTGCCTTCATCGAGAATCGCATCAATGTGCTGC
>CACFPX010000022.1:0-37774 GCA_902568205.1 K189A clade bacterium
ATGAAATGGATGGCATCAGGCTGTGCAGAGAGGTGGTGGCCCACCTCAACTGGAGAAAACTTGGTCCTGAGCCGAATCCGGATTTCGAGGAGCCTGTGCACGATGCTGAGGATCTTTTAGGGATGGTGTCGAAAGATCTAAAATCGCCTTTCGATGTAAGAGAGGTGATTGCCAGAATAGCGGATGGCTCTTATTTTGAAGAGTTCAAACCTCTTTATGGTCCTACCCTCATTTGCGGCTGGACTACGATTCACGGTTATCGAATCGGAATTCTTGGCAATAATGGGCCCCTATTTTCTGAGTCGTCTGAAAAGGCCGCTCAATTCATTCAGCTATGTAATCAGATCGATGTCCCTTTGCTATTTCTACACAACATCACCGGTTATATGGTGGGTACCGCTTTTGAACAAGGAGGCATCACTAAAAACGGCTCGAAGATGATTAATGCCGTTTCAAATTCAACCGTTCCACATATTACAGTCATTCTCGCTGCTTCTTACGGAGCAGGGAACTATGGAATGAGTGGCAGAGCCTTCGGCACTCGCTTTACCTATGTCTGGCCCTTCTCAAAAATCGCTGTCATGGGCGGAAAACAAATGGCTGGTGTTATGTCCATAGTTGGGAGGGCTTCAGCAGAACGTCGAGGCATCGAATTCGACGAGGAAGCTGATCGCAAAAGAGCCGAGCAATCCGAATATTGGCAAAATGAGGGCTCGGATGGCTTGTTTGCCACGTCGCGAGTATCTGACGACGGGATGATCGATCCTAGAGATACCAGAGAGGTTATCGCGATGTCTTTGTCAGCGTGCTACAACAATAAAGTAGAAGGAACTAAGGAGTTTGGCACATGGCGAATGTAACCCCAATCAAAAAAATATTGATCGCGAATCGAGGAGAAATTGCTCGTCGCATTATGCGCACCGCGCACGACATGGGCATAAGCACAGTCGCTATATTTGCCGATGGTGATTCCAACGCTCCCTTCGTGAAGGAAGCGGATACAGCAATCTCTCTTGAAGGCAGAACAACGGCCGAAACCTACTTGGACGTGGATAAGGTCATAAATGCCTGCAAAAGAAGTGGATCAGATGCTGTCCACCCAGGCTACGGTTTTTTATCTGAAAACGAGGACTTTGCACAGGCTATCATCGATGCTGGCATTAAATGGATTGGGCCGTCGCCTAAAGTTATCGGTCTTATGGGAGACAAGCTTTCAGCGAAATCACTGATGCAAGAAGCAGGTGTGCCAACCCTTCCCGCTATCGAAATTCAAAAAGACACTGACATCCAAGCTTCTGCGGCCGAAATCGGCTACCCAGTACTCGTTAAAGCTTCAGCCGGTGGAGGCGGAAGGGGGATGCGTGTAGTGGAAAGTGAGAAGGATCTAGATAGCGCGGTTGAAGGTGCTAAGAGAGAGGCCGCAAACTCCTTCGGCGACGACACCGTTTTCCTGGAGAAATGGCTGGACGTGTCCAGACACGTAGAGATTCAAATTTTAGGCGACACGCACGGCAACCTTGTCCATTGTTTTGAGAGAGAATGCTCGATTCAAAGACGACACCAGAAGATAATTGAAGAGGCGCCTTCGCCCGCTGTGACAGACGAAATACGTTCAAAGATGGGCGATGCGGCAATCGCCGCTGCTAAAAAGCTTGGATATTCCTCTGCAGGAACGGTGGAATTCCTACTCAGTGACGAAGGCTTTTGGTTTTTAGAAGTCAACGCCCGCTTACAGGTTGAACATCCGGTCACCGAAGAAATCATTGGCAAAGACCTTGTACGCGAGCAAATAAGAGTTGCCGAAGGTGAGACTTTATCTTTTACACAAGATGATCTCTCAATTAATGGTCACGCAATAGAGGCCAGGCTTTATGCTGAAAACCCTGAAAAAAACTTCTTACCCTCTCCAGGGCCCGTAGTTGCATGGGAACCCTCGAAAGTCGGTAAGGCTCGATTTGATTCAGGCGTGGAGACGGGGAGCGAGATCACGACCGAATTCGACCCTATGATTGCGAAGGTTACTGTTCACGCACCGACTCGTCGGGAAGCAGCGGCCCGTTTGGCCAGGGTCCTGGAAACCACTCGTATTCAAGGTTTGACCACTAATCGAGACTTTCTCGTTAATACTCTGAGAACTGAAGAATACATCGCGGGTGACACGACAACCGACTTTATAGAGCGGGTAAATCCAGCGAGATCAATTGTTGTTGATGAGGCAAGCATTGCTGAGGCAGCAATAGCCGTATCAATAGAATCTCAAGCGAAAAGACGGGCTAGTGCGAAGATAAACCGAGGAATCAGGAGCGGATGGCGCAATTCAACTATGCCGAATGAACAAGTGGAGTTCAGCGTAGATGGAAATACCCTGAAACTTGCCTACCGCACAAACCGAGATGGGAGCTTCGGTTTTCTAGTCAACGACGAGAGTTTTCAAGTTACGCCCATCGCCGCCGGTCAGGGCAACGTCGAGATTGATATCGGTGGTCAGAGATCCAGTTACTCTATTGACCAGGTCGGAGATCAATGGCTCGTACACTGCAACACTCATGATCTTGAGCTAGTGGAACTGCCCAGGTACCCAATTTCGAACCCGGATGATTTTGGCGGAGGGTTAGTTGCGCCCATGCCCGGCGCCATTTTAGCTACAGAGGTAAAATCTGGAGATACCGTCTCCAAGGGAGATGTGCTTATCGTTCTGGAAGCGATGAAGATGGAACACAGAATCACGGCTCCCCGCGACGGAAAAGTGGAAAACGTGCACGTCACAATAGGCGATCAGGTAGAAAAAGAGCAATTACTGGTGAGTCTGGAAGAAGAGGAGAACTAAATATGGCTACGACCGAAGCTACTCTTTATGAGATCAAGAAAGGTGCAGCGTGGATCACTCTCAATAGACCAGAAAATAGAAATGCCTTGTCTGCCGCCTTAGTTACGGAACTCTACGACCATATCCTTGAATCTAATGACAATGATGAGGTTAGATCGATTGTAATTACTGGAACAGGACCCGCCTTCTGCGCAGGAGCCGATCTAAAAAGCCCTCCTGGCCAAATCGCCGATGGCGCTAAACGGGCAGTGCCCTACGCCGACGTCCTCACCGCGATCATGGATAGCCCCAAACCAGTTATAGCCGCTATAAATGGCGCAGCTTTCGCTGGAGGTTTAGGCCTTGTAGGTGCAGCCGACATCGTTATAACGGACGAGGATGTGCAATTCAGCTTCAGCGAGGTTCGTATTGGAGTCATACCAGCTATTATTTCAGTCGTCTGCCTTCCAAAATTAGGAACGCATCACGGCATGAAGTTGATTGTTACAGGGGAGCGATTTAACGGGAAACGCGCAGTGGAAATGAACTTTGCTCATCGCGCAGTCCCTGGCGCGCAATTGGTGGAAGCCGTTCAAGAAGAAATCGATATGATCAATCTAGGAGGACCCATTGCCGTCGTTGAATGCAAAAAATTAGTCAGGCGAGTACCACAGCTTTCTATCGAGGAAGGATTCAAAGAAACCGCAGAATGGAGCAGCCGCATGTTCCGCTCGGATGAAGCTTCAGAAGGAATGGCTGCATTTCGTGAGAAAAGAAACGCGGCCTGGGTAAAGGACTAACAGAGTTAGAGGGGGTTTATATGACTGACGTGATTCGAATAGCGAACTGCAGTGGTTTTTACGGAGACCGGTTGGATGCCGCTCGAGAAATGGTGGAAGGCGGACCTATTGACGTGCTCACAGGCGATTACCTTGCTGAACTCACGATGTCTATTCTCTATAACCAACAGCAGTCGCGTGGCGAGAATATGGGTTACGTTGGTACTTTCTTAAAACAAGTCCAACAAGTGGCTGGCACCTGTATAGAAAAAGGAATAAAAATAGTCACCAACGCCGGCGGGCTAAATCCCAAAAGCATGGCCGATGAGATAGAAAAAATCTTAGAAGAGCAAGGTTTAACTGCCACAGTCGCCTGGATCGATGGAGACGATCTACTCGGGAATCTAGATGAACTCCAAAAAGCCGGCCAGTCCTTTACCAATCTCGACACTCAGGAGGAACTGGCAAATTCTGACCAAGCAGCACTAACGGCGAACGTCTATTTTGGTGGTTGGGCCATTAAAGAAGCCTTAGACAAGGGAGCTGACATCGTAGTGTGTCCTAGAGTTACCGACGCAGCAGTGGTTATCGGTCCAGCAGCCTGGAAGTTTAATTGGCAGCGAAACGACTATGACGCATTAGCAGGAGCTCTTGCAGCAGGGCACATCATCGAGTGCGGAGCGCAATGCTGTGGAGGCAACTACTCATTCTTCGAGGAAGTGCCCAGTTTTCGGAACGTTGGTTACCCGATAGCAGAAATTGAGGCAGATGGAAGTTTTACGGTTACTAAACATGAAGGAACCGGGGGGTTGATTTCCGTCGGCACAGTAACAGCACAACTTCTGTATGAAATCTCAACGCCGGCCTATTACAACCCCGATGTGATTGCCCACTTCGATACTATGAAAATAGAACAGGATGGAGACGACCGCGTGAGAGTCAGCGGCACCAGAGGCAGCACGCCACCACCGACCCATAAAGTCTGTTTCAATACTCGTGGCCCCAACAAGCAGAGTATGGAGGTCTTACTTACAGGATTAGATATTGAAAAGAAAGCCGAAGTCTATCTCGATGCGGTTTTTCACAACTTAGGCGGGAAAGAGCAGTTTGACGATGTCGATGTGCAGTTAATAAGAAGTGATCACGAAGACCCAGAATCAAACGAGGTCGCTCACGCTGCCTTAAGAATTACAGTTACCAGTGACGATCCTAAAAAGTTGGGAAGACTCTTTGCCGCCAAAGTAACCGAATTAGGACTAGCTGGAATTCCCGGCAACACGGGCAGAGGGGCCGCAGGATTTAATGGAGGCCCTGCGATCATACATTGGCCCACCTTAATTGATAGTCAACTGGTTACAGAAAGACTACATATTGACGGCAAGACCGAAGAAGTGCTGCCTACCCAGCGACTAGGCCTGGAAGATATTTTTTATCAAGAAACGCCGGTAAAACTTTCTCCTGCCCCGGCCGGTAAGACCGTAAAAGTGCCCTTCGGGAGACTGTTCGGCACGCGATCTGGAGATAAAGGAGGAAACGCCAATTGCGGCGTCTGGGCACTTACAGATGATTCATATAGTTTTTTGCACGAGTTTCTAACCGTCGAAAAACTAAAGGCTCTATGCCCAGATCTAGCAGCATACGACATCGAACGTTTTGAATTACCAAATCTAAAAGCGCTGAACTTCTACATCAAAGGTATTCTAGGAACCGGTGCCGCGTCGAACCATCGCATAGACAAACAAGCGAAATCTATGGGTGAATACCTAAGAGCAAAGATGATTGATGTCCCAGAATCAATAGCGCCCATATCCTAGGCGCGACAAGCATTTAAGTCGTTGCAACACGAAAAATGGTTTTGGACCCCGGACGAAGGAGCGGCAGTTCCAGAGGAGGAACTGCTGCTGAATCCGGTTGATCCGGTAATCTACAAAATGAACGATATCTGGGGCTATGATCCGGACGAGCTACCCTGCGAACCCTTCGATATAGAAATCAGAGTCCATACCGAAAGTGTGCTAGAGGGCCTCAAGCTATTCGAAAAAGCCGTCAAGGAATACCTTGAAGACTCACTGAACTGTTCGGCGAGAACTCAATACTTAGAAAGGCTGATCTGGTCAGATCAAATGACTGATATGGCTTCCTGCGAAATTGTAATGAGCGGCTGAAAATACCACTACAATAAGAACTGCTCTGAATTCTTGAGCATATGCGCCGGACCATGCTCTAAATTAATGGCTGCATTCTCTCCATAAAGCGATTCTTTTTGAGCTCGAAAATTAGACCTATTAGAAGCTAAAGGGGCCAATTCTTCTGCTTTCCTTGTCGCAGCAACGGACAACCCATCGACAGCCGCTGTTTCCTGCACAATACCTGCACCCAGTGCCATTGGTCCCGTCCAACGTTTAGACAACTGCACAGTCTCAAAAAAAATATTAGCGGGCAATTTGTGACGAAATAAAGCCAACTCGGGCCTTGGAATAGTCATACCAAGTTGCATTTCATTAGCACAAAGAAAACCTCTGTCTTCCCTCATTATTCGAACATCGTGACAAAGCGCCATCATAAAACCAGCGCCGAAGCTATGGCCGTTGATGGCGCATATAGATGGGATAGGTAAAGTAATTATCCTTCCCATCAAATACATAAACTCCCTACCAAAGGGTTCCCTGTCACCGCCCTCAGGATGAGCCTCAGGAGACTGTACCCAATCAAGATCTAACCCATTTGAAAAGAACTTGGGATCGGTCGCACAAGTCACGAGTGCACCAGGGCCATCATCTTGCTCAACCTGATCGAGAGCAGCGCTGAACTCCCTGACAAAAGTGGTGTTCCATCGATTCTCACCCGCATCCATCGTGAGCTTGTATATCGATCCTTCTTTTTCTAATTCTATCAACGTGGCATCCTAATAAAGATAGTCATAGGATGAACTATAACCCAAAAAAAACCTTGCCGGAGCAAGGTTTTTTCAAACCTAGAATTGAGAAAAGAGATTAGTCGCCACTTGCGGGCTTTACTCTATCAACCATCGCCATAATAAAGTTGGCAATCACCATGCCAGAAATCGCTATAGCAATGTTATCGATAATGCTATTGACGTACCCCCCAACAACCGGGATTGCATCCAACTGGTTGGCTACCACTGGCAAACCGATAGCAGCTACTAGCAAAACCATTCTCTGAACGGGATCGTTTTCACTATTCATGAAACCGGACAAGAGTCCCAGCAACACCAATATCAAAGCCCAATAATCCAACGCCACGAAAACTGCTAATATCGCGACCAATAACGAAACGATTGTCAATATTTTGTCTGCGTTCATTCTTTATTTCTCCCCGAAACAAGATTGCTGTTACGTGCCACAATATGGCACACACAAATAAGAGCATAAACTAACAAAAAAGAAAACATTTATTTCAAAAGTCACAGTTTAGGCGTGCCTGGGCATTTTTTTAAGGATCAGCATTTTTTCCGCATTAAAACAAACGGGTAAACGTATATTTGACATCTCTTCGCACGGTTTGATTTCTGGTAGCTAGGGGGAGACTTGAACTCCCGACCTCAGGATTATGAATCCTGCGCTCTAACCAGCTGAGCTACCTAGCCAAAAAAGGAAAAAGAATCATCCAACTGAATTCCGAGATGGATTTTGCTAATCCCGATTCCCGATGTCAAATCGAGCGTCAAGATCCTCACTAAAGATTTACGAATAGTGGTATTGGTTATAGAGTCTAGCAAAAAGCTAAAATCAGAAGTCAATTGAGGAGACCGAGCCTTGAGAATTGCTACTTGGAACATAAATGGACTACGAGCAAGAAAAGAATTTGTCGAAGTGTGGCTTAAAGAACGGCAACCCGATTTAGTCGGTTTTCAAGAACTAAAAATGCAGGACGTCGATTTCCCACACGAGTTCTTTGAGGAGTTAGGCTACGAAGCCTTTGTACACGGTCAAAAAAGCTGGAATGGAGTCGCCATTCTGTCGAAAGCCGGTGGCAAGCTCATCCAAAAAGGGCTAAAAGGACAAGATGATTTTGGAGCTCGGCTCATCACAGTCCAAGTAAATGACCTCGAGTTCACAACCTGTTACTGCCCAAACGGCAAAGACATCGACCATCCCGACTACATAGGGAAATTAGACTGGTACGACAGTCTAATATCAGAGTCAAAAAAGAGTGAGCAGAAAAACAGAATTTTGTGTGGGGACTTCAACATAGTTGCTAGACCAATTGATTCATGGAAAGGAGAAAAGGCAACCGGGGAAATTTTTCATACCCAAGAGGAAAGGTTAAGAATGAAAGAACTAAAAAGTACTGGGATAGAGGATATCTATGAGAGCAAATACAAAGACGAACAAATGTTTACCTGGTGGGACTATAGGGGTGGTTCCTTCCACCGAAAACATGGCCTTCGGATCGATACGATTCTCGCAACGAAAGATATAGCTAAACGGACAAAAGACTTTGTCATAGACAGAGACTTTAGGAAAAAGAAAGGCGACCTTACGCCATCAGACCACGCTCCAGTCTATATAGATCTTGAGTAACTTCTTGATGAAAAGTTTCCTTATTTAATCACGAAATTCGCGTGAGCTTTTAAGGATTAGGTGGTAAGGTACGCGCTTCGGAATCTCTTCGATATTTATTTCCCCATAAAATTCAATAAGTTATAGATATCGACGATGAAAAACATAACGATCACACAGGTTAGAGAATCGACATGACGGACTTATCGCGCTATCGGAACATTGGAATCTTCGCACACGTTGATGCTGGTAAAACAACGACAACCGAGAGAATCCTTAAATTAACTGGAAAAATACACAAACTTGGCGAAGTCCATGATGGGGAAGCAACAACCGACTTCATGGAACAGGAACAAGAAAGAGGTATTACAATCCAATCAGCAGCTACCTCCTGCTCATGGGATGATCATCGACTAAATATTATCGATACGCCTGGGCACGTAGATTTCACAATCGAGGTCTACAGATCCTTAAAAGTCCTTGATGGTGGTGTAGGAGTCTTCTGTGGCTCAGGAGGCGTTGAGCCACAATCCGAAACAAATTGGAGATACGCAACAGAAAGTGAAGTCGCGAGAATTATCTTTGTTAACAAACTGGACCGACTAGGCGCTGACTTCTACCGGGTTGTCGAACAAATAAAGGATGTCTTAGGTGCGAAACCCATGGTGATGACCATACCCATAGGGATTGAAGATGACTTTAAAGGAATAGTCGATATTCTCACTCAAGAGGCTTGGGTATGGGATGACAGTGGCGATCCTGAAAAATACGAAATCGTGGAAATTCCTGAGGACCTTCAGGAAAAAGCCGCTCAATACCGAGAAGACCTAATAGAACTCGCTGTTGAGGAAGATGATGACCTCATGGAATCCTATCTAGAAGGAAACGAACCTTCGATCGAGGATCTTAAAAGATGCATTCGAAAGGGAACTATTAATCTCAATTTCTTCCCTACTTTTTGCGGTTCTGCTTTCAAAAACAAGGGTGTGCAAAATATCCTAAATGCAGTCGTTGACTATTTACCAAGCCCAACAGAAGTTGACCCTCAACCCGAGGTAGACCTCGAGGGGAACGAGACTGGAGGGAAAGCAATTGTAGAAGCCTCTGCTCCACTTCGCGCGTTAGCTTTCAAGATCATGGATGACAAATATGGCGCTCTTACTTTCACTCGCATTTACTCAGGGACCTTGAATAAAGGAGACAATGTCCTCAACACCTATACCGGCAAAACTGAAAGAATTGGCAGAATAGTAGAGATGCATGCTGATTCCAGAGAGGAGCTAGATTCAGCACAGGCCGGGGATATCGTTGCGTTACTTGGGATGAAAAATACTCAGACTGGTCATACACTTTGCGACCCCAATAACCCTGCAACGCTTGAACCAATGGTATTTCCAGACCCTGTGATATCTGTAGCGATAGCTCCAAAAGACAAAGCCGGAGCAGAAAAAATGGGTATAGCTCTAGGCAAAATGATTCAAGAAGACCCCTCTTTCTATATAGAAACAGATCAAGAATCTGGTGAAACTATTATGAGAGGCATGGGAGAACTTCATCTAGACATCAAAGTGGACATTCTAAAGCGAACTCACGGTATTGATGTCGAAGTTGGCAGACCACAAGTCGCCTATAGAGAGACGATTACTCAAACTATTGAAGATACTTACACCCACAAGAAGCAGACTGGTGGCGCCGGTCAATTCGCGAAAATCGATTATGTTATCGAGCCGGGAGATGTAGGCAGCGGCTACGAATTTGAGTCAAAAGTATCAGGGGGTAATGTTCCTAGAGAATTTTGGCCCGCGATTCAAAAGGCTTTTGGCGATAGCATGCAGGAAGGAACTCTCGCCGGGTTCCCTTTGTTAGACGTGAAAGTCACGCTTCTAGACGGAGGCTATCATCCAGTAGACTCGTCGGCCATCGCATATGAACTGGCAAGTAAGGCCGCCTACAGACAAAGCGTGCCTAAAGCGAGCCCTCAGTTACTTGAACCAGTAATGAAAGTCGATGTCTTCACTCCAGAAGATCATGTTGGCGACGTGATCGGCGACCTAAACAGACGCCGAGGCATGATCAAATCACAAGAAGCAGGGGCGACTGGCGTGAGGGTAAAAGCAGATTGTCCTCTTGGTGAAATGTTCGGATACATCAGCGACTTGCGCACCATGACCTCTGGTAGAGGCCAATTTTCCATGGAATTTTCTCACTACTCTCCCTGCCCAGCGAATGTGGCAGAAGCGGTGATTCAAGAAGTAAAAGAGCGAAAGGAAGCAAAAGCGTAAGCAAAATCTTCCGGCTTGGTCTGAATCGTTGGAATACGATCAGATCAAGCAAGCACATTTCAGACATTGAATCTGAAATGCACTACATCCCCATCTTCAACTAGATATTGTTTCCCTTCGAGTCGCCATTTGCCCGCTTCTTTTGCGCGTTGCTCTCCCCCGTGAACTACAAAATCTTCGTAACTGATAACTTCAGCACGGATAAAACCTTTCTTAAAATCAGTATGAATAACTCCAGCTGCATCGGGCGCGGTCGCCCCAACAGGAATAGTCCAAGCTCTAACCTCTTTAGGACCCGCCGTAAAATATTGCTGGAGCCCTAACAACTTGTAACCAGCTCTTATTACTCGATCTAACCCGGCTTCCTCTAGTCCAAGATTTTCGAGAAATTCTGATCGCTCTAGATCATTCAGCTCTGCGAGTTCTGCTTCGATTTGATTACTTACCGTTACAACCTCAGCCCCTTCTTCATTTGCAATTTTTTCAACTTGCTCAACCATACGGTTGTCATTAAACCCATCCTCTGCAACGTTCGCTACATAAAGCACTGGCTTATTCGTTAAAAAATGAAAATTTTGAATTTCAGCCTCTTCTTCGTCGGACAGCTCTAAATTCCTAATAGCCTCTCCAGATTCTAAGCTCGCTTCTAACTTACTCAGCACCTCCAAAGTAATTATCGATTCTTTATCACCTGAATTAGCGACTCTTTTTAACCGCTCAGAAATTCGTGACAGGCTATCCAAATCCGCTAATGCTAATTCCGTATTAATGATTTCAATATCATCGGCAGGAGATACAGAACCCGAAACATGAACTATATTCTCATCTTCAAAACAGCGCACAACATGGGCAATAGCATCAGTTTCTCGAATGTGAGCGAGAAATTGATTCCCCAATCCTTCGCCTTCCGACGCTCCGGCAACCAGTCCAGCTATATCGACAAATTCCATAGAAGCTGGGATTAGCTTTTCAGGTTTAACCAGACTAGCCAATTCGTTTAATCTAGGGTCCGGTACCGGAACGACACCCGTATTAGGGTCTATCGTGCAAAAAGGAAAGTTTTCCGCATCTATACCAGCCTGCGTCAAAGCGTTAAACAATGTCGACTTCCCCACATTAGGTAACCCTACGATTCCGCATTTAAACCCCACTATAAGGACCTATTAGTAGTTGTTGGCTCAGAATGCAATCGCGTCATTGCTTTCTCCCAGTCAGCATTAACTATTTCACTCATTAAAGTAGGTGAAAAATTAAGTGCATCGGCAATTGATAGTTGCTCGTCTGGGGGAATCTTGTATCTGGTGAGATACGGAGTAACCTTCGAGGCTTCACCCGGGTGCCCGACCCCAATCCTCAACCTATAAAATTCGCGATTATTACTCAATTCAGAAAATAAACTTCTCAATCCGTTGTGTCCGTTTGCTCCTCCTCCCAGCTTAATTCGAACGGTACCAGGAGTGAAAGCCATCTCATCATGAGCAACCAGAATTGAATCTAAGGGGATTTGAAAGTAGCGCGCGGCCAACCTAACCGATGAACCGCTCCCATTCATATAAGTCATCGGCTTAAGCAACAGGCATTCAACGCCTTCGATCTCCACTTTAGCAAACCAACCCTCTAACCTTGCGTTTTCCTTAAACTGGGCACCATATGATGTTGCAAGGTCATCTAACCACTCAGCCCCAACATTGTGTCTGGTGTTTAGGTACTCGTTTCCGGGGTTACCTAACCCGACAATCAATCTCAAAGCCGGCATACCTGAAAATACTAGCTATCTGATCCTTCAGCCTCTTCACCACCCGCATCAGATTCGGCGCCTTCACTTTCAGCCATCTGTTCCTCGGCTTCCCCAGCCATTTCAAGCTCATCATCAAGATCTGCGCCGCCACGTTTAACTGAAACAGTTACCACTGAACTATCTCGATCACCGTCGCCTGAAGCCAAGGCCACAATGCTCACATTGTCTGGAACATTCAGCCCACTCAAATGTATTGACTCGCCAATATCCAGATCGGCCACATCAACCTCGATCGCTTCCGGCAGATCCGCAGGAAGACAACTTATTTCAACTTCAATTAAATTACGCGTTATAAGTCCGCCGCCAACCTTGACTCCAACACAGCTTTCCTCATTAACAAAACGCAGCGGTATATTCACATTGATCTCTTGATCCGCTCTAACCCTTAAAAAATCTACGTGCAACACTTTCCCACTATCTGGACTTCGATGCAGATCTCTAACTACAACTTGCTGAGATTTGCCAGCTATGGAAATGTTCAAAATTTGTGAATAGAAAGCATCAGACTGCATTACTTTCGATAACTCATTCAAGTTGAGCGTTAAATTCTGTCCTTCTTCAGCAGCACCATAAACAACCGCTGGAATTTTTCCTTCCACCCTCCTCATCCTGCGACTAGCAGATCTGCCTACTGCGGTCCTAATTTCTGCGTTTAGCTCTAAAGCTGCCGACATTATTTTTCTCCAACTATTCTCTTACCTGCACTCTAAGCCATGGCCATCTAACAAAACAATCACCTAAACATCGCACTAATAGACTCTTCATTACTTACACGTCTTATCGACTCCGCTAGAAGATTAGCAAGGCTTAGCTGCTCTATTTTACTACACTCTTGGGCTTTTGCATGCAAAGGTATCGTATCTGTTACAACTATTTCATCCAATTCAGAATTCGATATTCTGTCAATAGCGCTGCCAGAAAAGACAGCATGTGTTATGTAGGCTACTACTTTCTCAGCCCCTTCTTTTTTCAATGCTGCAGCCGCAGTGCACAAAGTTCCCGCAGTATCAACAATGTCGTCGACAATAATACACGTCTTGCCAGCCACATCGCCAATTACCGTCATAACTTCGGTTTCGTTAGCTCTAGGGCGTCTTTTATCTATTATCGCCAGGTCCAAGTCGCCAATTTGCTTGGCGATAGCTCGCGCTCTTACGACCCCACCTACATCAGGAGCGACGACTATCGGCATCGAATAATTCTTAAGCAATATATCATCCACCAGGACAGGAGAACCATATACATTGTCAACTGGTATCGTAAAGAAACCCTGAATTTGGTCCGCATGCAGATCAACCGTTAGAATGCGATCTATCCCAGTCGTACTGATAATATCTGCCACCACTTTAGAACTAATTGCGACCCTAGCTGATCTCGGTCGCCTGTCCTGCCTAGCGTAACCATAATATGGAATAACCGCTGTAATTCGTTGAGACGATGCCCGATGCAAGGCATCCGCCATGATCAGCAGTTCCATTAAGTTGTCATTGGTGGGCGGGCAAGTCGATTGAAGCAAAAAAACATCTTTCCCTCTCACATTTTCATGAATTTCAACTAGGGCTTCGCCATCACTAAAACTACCTACGTCAGCACTGCCCAGTTCAATATTCAACTCTTCGGCAACTTTAGTAGCCAAGGCAGAATTAGATCGCCCGGTGAACAACATCAGATTGGCCAATTTTTTTCCCTCAAATTACCGAGTTAGATTGCAGTCTCAGCACACGACAAACAATGAATGGCTGGGGTGGCAGGATTCGAACCTGCGCATGCTGGGATCAAAACCCAGTGCCTTACCGCTTGGCGACACCCCATTTATTCGAGCCAAAATAACCAACAACCAACATCATCGCTTCAGTAGTCAACGCCGAACGACGCTAATTCTCCGCATCATAAACAAACCTGTCAATTATTGAATCAACTTAAATCGTCGCTACCCACTAGACTCCACCGTAACAAGCAAATGAGTCTTTCCTTTAGCAATTCTAATTTTTTTCGCCTTACGCTTTAATTCAGTATCGAGATCCCGGCTTAACTCTTGACTGACCGTCCATCCTAATTGCTCGAAAATCGCTATTTCTCCGCGTTCAAAGCGATCGATAACGCGGTAATCTCTATTGTAATCTGGTATCCCCCGAATCCAATACCAACCCAACTCAAAGGGAAAATCAAAACCCAAATCCTTTTTCATCATTTCTTTTGAATAAAGAATTGGTACGGGAGTTTCCTTACCAGAGTAGTACAACTGACTATCAATAATCCTAAATTCAATAGCCGTAACTCCCACTATGCTCCATAACTTTAAAGAGCCATTTTCTACGTTTCCTCCAAACCTATATCGAAGGACCTTTTTTACATAATCAGTAGAAACGACCATTTTCCCTTTCAAAAGCACACTTGACTCATCCGCATCTAATTTCGGCAAGCTCGAACAACCCACTAAAACCAAACACAAGATCAAATGAATTTCGTACCTAAAACAGGTCTTAAAAAACCAATCTGGTATCATGGTGAATCTATGCACGATTAGCCTAACCAATGAGCGTCTTCGTATACGGCATAAATTTTAAAACAGCACCCGTAGAAATCAGGGAAAAAACCGTATTGTCTGGCGAGAAACTCGAATCGAGCCTTATAGAGATAAGAAAAGAACTCGCTAACATTGATGAGATTTTCATTGTATCAACCTGCAATCGAACCGAATTTTATTATTCTACCAGCAGTGACGCTTCATCTAACCTCGAAACTTGGTTATCTGAAACAAGCGGCCTATCCCAATCGACCCTGAAAGACATCTCATATCAACACTCTGCAGACAAAGTCATTAAACACTTTATCCGCGTTGCTTCAGGATTAGACTCACAGGTGTTGGGCGAACCTCAAATTCTGGGTCAAGTAAAAGAGAGCTTCGATAAAGCAGAGGACACGGGTTGCGTTGGAAAAGAACTTACCTCTCTATTCCAAGTAGGTATTAGGTATGCGAAAAAAATTCGTAGTGAAACAAAAATCGGAGAAAATCCTGTATCGGTCGCTTACGCTGCGGTCTTTCTCGCCTCTAAGATTTTCGAAGACCTTAGTTCAAAGAAAGCCTTGTTAATTGGCGCTGGCGAAACCATTTCACTAGTAACAGAACATCTCAAAAAAGCCGGCATCAAAGACCTAACTATCGCAAATAGGACATTGGAACATGCGCAGGAATTGGCTTTTCAGCAAGGTACAGACGCCATTCATCTTCAAGATATTGCAGGAAAACTATCTTCCATTGACATAATAGTGTCTTCAACTGGTTCCGAAGACGCGATTTTGAAAAAAAGAGACTTCGAAGCAATCATGAAATCAAGAAAGCGTAATCCGATATTTATAGTCGACATTGCCGTTCCTAGGGATATTGAAGCCTCAGTTCAAGAAATCCCAAATGTGTATCTCTATACAATTGATCATCTAACAGAAGTAATCAACTTAAACATAGATAAGCGACAACAAGCTGCTGAGGCGGCAGAGGAGTATGTTTCACATGGGTCTAAAACTTATCTACAAGAAGAACGGGTTAGATCTGGAAACGTTCTACTTAAAGAGTATAGAGGCCAAGTAGAGTCAATAAGACAAAGTGAGCTTGCTAAAATTAAAAGTCTTATTAGCTTCAAGAATAATGACATAGAAGCAATCGAGAATTTTAGCAAATCGCTAGCCAACAAACTTACACACGAAATCACGACCCTAATTAGATCTGCGATCGCAGAGAACAACTTGGATTTGCTTGCAGAATTAAAGCATCTTTATAAACTCGAAAGTAAATCCACCGAGAGCCCAAAACATAAAGAAAAAAACGATGAACCTCTCTAAATCAATCTCAACAAAGCTCGAAGAATTAAAAAATAGATTTGAAGAAATCTCGAGGCTCCTCTCGGACCCAGAGGTCGTGGCCAATCGTGAAAAGTTCACTCAACTTTCTAAGGAATTTTCAGAACTTGAGCCAATCGTTATCTGTTACGAGCAAATTCGAATGGTGGTTTCCGAAATATCAGATAACCAGTCTTTGATCCAAGACGCGTCTTGCGATAATGAGTTAAGAGAGCTAGCTCAAGAGGAAATCAAGGTATGTGAGTCCAAACTAGAGACTTTAGAAAACGAAATCCGAATATTGCTTATTCCTAAAGATCCCAATGATCAATCGAATGTTTATCTGGAGATAAGAGCTGGAACGGGTGGAGATGAAGCCGCGATTTTTTCTGGAAATCTATTTCGTATGTACCAAAAATATTGCGAATCTCAAGGCTGGAAAGTTGAAATCATTACTGATAGACCCGGAGAACATGGCGGCTATAAAGAGATAATCACAAAAATAGATGGCCGAGATGTTTACAGTAAACTCAAATTTGAGTCCGGAGCACATAGAGTTCAGAGAGTCCCTGAAACAGAAAGCCAGGGACGAGTCCACACTTCTGCTTGCACTGTCGCGATAATGCCTGAAGTTGATGAAATCAACGAAATAGATATCGATAAAAAGGACATCAGAGAAGACACTTTTAGAGCATCTGGAGCCGGCGGACAGCATGTTAATAAAACAGATTCTGCGATTAGGTTAACGCACATCCCTTCTGGCACAGTAGTCGAGTGCCAAGACGAAAGGTCCCAACACAAAAATAGGGCGCGAGCTCTCTCTCTATTACAGGCGAAATTACTCGATAGCGCTAGAAGTCAACAACAGATGGAGCAAGCAGAGAACAGAAAAACACTCGTGGGTTCAGGCGACAGATCCGAAAGAATTAGAACATACAATTTCCCTCAAGGTCGGATAACCGACCATAGAATTAACTTAACGTTATATAAATTAGAGGAAATAATTGAGGGCGACTTGGACGCACTTGTAGAACCGCTAATTCAAGAACATCAAGCGGACCAACTAAAAAGTCTAAGCGACACCTAGATGTTAACAATCGACGGTTGGCTAAGGCAAAATGGGGCGAGCTTTCGGCATGAGCTTGAAATTCTAGCAAGAGAGTATTTTGGAATATCAAAGGCTACATTCATTTGTGGATCCGACCGAGGTATAACTTCTAACTTAGAGAACTATCTGTCTGATGCACTTGTAAAACTCAAAAAAGGTACACCTCTAGCCTATCTGCTTGGATACAAAGAATTTTGGAGCCTAGACTTTCAAGTTAATAGAAACGTGTTAGTACCAAGACCCGAAACAGAGCTAATCATTGAAAAGTCGATTGAGCTAGCCAACCACAGTGGTAGTGTATTGGAACTCGGGACAGGTAGCGGAGCAATTGCCATCGCTCTAGCCAAAGAAAGACCAGACCTTACGATTATGGCAACTGACATATCTATTGAAGCGCTTGAGGTTGCGCGTGGGAATGCGCTGAAACACGAGTGCGAGATAAGCCTTCAGCATGCAGATTGGTTCGATTCAATTGGCGGCAAGTGGAACTTAATTCTATCTAATCCTCCTTACATCGCAGAGGGTGATCCCTATCTAAGCTCTTTGGAGATGGAACCAAGAGTGGCCCTAGTATCTGGCCCAACCGGTTTTGAAGCTCTTGAAGTAATAATTGAAAACGCTCCTAACCATCTCCAGTCGCAAGGACACCTAGTAATCGAGCATGGGATAGGCCAAGATCAAGTTATTAAAAGAAAGCTCGCTCGTCATAATTTTACCAAAATCACTTCGCATAAAGATTTAGCTAACATTAATCGAATAGTAACTGCTCAATGGGTATCACCAGCATATGGATGATACTACTCTTTTGCGCTACAGCAGACAGATCATGCTTCCTGAATTAGATATTGCAGGTCAGGAAAAACTGTTGAAAGCAAAGGTTTTAGTAATAGGAATGGGGGGACTTGGCTGTCCGGTAGCTCTATACCTATCAGCTACAGGAGTGGGCGAATTAATACTGGCTGATGATGATAATGTCGAAATTTCAAATCTTCAGCGCCAAGTAGCACACTTCCAAAATTCGGTCGGCATTAATAAAGCCAAATCTGTAAATGCTACTCTTAAGAAGCTAAAGCCAAGTCAACGCACCACTTTGATCGAATATCGTATGAACAGGCCAGATTTGGAGGAACTAATTCCTTTCATCGATTTGGCAGTCGATTGTACTGACAACCTGGAAAGCCGGTACCTGATTAATGAACTATGTTGGAAACATAGCAAACCCCTAATTTCTGGTGCTGCCATTCGTTGGGAGGGACAGGTTTCCGTGTTTAATAGATCTGTCGAAAACTCTCCTTGTTATCAGTGTCTTTACCCTCAGGGAAACACCATGAGTGAGACTAACCTGAATTGTTCAGAAAATGGCGTCATTTCTCCTTTGGTCGGAATAATAGGAACAACTCAAGCAATGGAAGCAGTCAAGGTCATAACCGGCATAGGCCAAGTTCTTGTAGGGAAAGTAGCTTATTACGATGCCAAGCAGAACGAGTGGCAAAAATTCTCGTTACCCAAATCTGCTAATTGTCCAATCTGTTCAACTTAAAACCAAAAACTCTTGAAATTTCACTCAATAGATCTAGCTTCACATCCTCAATATCGCATAATTTGTAACTAGCAACCTGCGTCACTTTCATGCCAGACAAACCACATGGATTGATTCTAGAAAAAGGCTCAAGTTCCATATCGACATTTAAGCTCATCCCATGATAAGTTTTTCCCCTTGTCACTCTTAGACCAAGAGAGCCAATTTTCTTGTTATCTACATATACGCCTGGGGCACCGGACAAGCGTTCCGCTTCAATATCATAGTTAGCTACACATCCGATCATAACCGACTCTATTTGATCAACAAGTTGTCGAACAGAAATAGAGATTCTTTTAATATCCACCAGAAAATATACGGTTAATTGCCCCGGGCCATGGTAAGTTACCTGACCGCCTCGATCAGATTCGTAGACGGGGATTGATCCAGGCGCAATAAGGTGCTCTTTTTTTGCGGCCTGCCCTAAAGTAAAAACCGGATTATGCTCAGTTATCCAGATTTCATCATTCGAATTCGTATCGCGAGCGCGGCTATAATCACGCATCCTAAGAAAAATTTCTGGATAGTGGGTTGTCCCTAAATCTCGAACGAAAACATCTCTCATCACAAAACCATTTTAATTCCATCAAGTTCCATCAACGTCCGATGAAAGGCTTTGAGCTGTTCTTCCCCCTCAGCAATAACGTTTAGACGAAAAGACACATAGTTACCTTTTTTACTATATTGCGGCTGAATGTCATCCAAACTTATTCCTCTGAAATGGAGTCTACTAATCCGGTAAACCGAATCCTTCGACACCTTGTCACTAACACCTATTACTTTGATTGGATACGAGCACGGAAAGTCAATTTTTGAATCCAACTAAAACACCTACGACTCATCAAGAAAAAATAATTCAAGATAGTCTGAGAATCTAGAAAAGAAACCTGCTTGCTCGTAGTTTTCTAATGAAATAACTGAGGTTCTATATATAGCCTCTTCATCCATGACTAACAAAAGTTCACCTAATACATCTCCTTTTCTTACAGGCGCTTCAATTATCTTTGGCACCTTGATTTGGGCCTCTAATTTTTCATAACTACCACGAGGTATTGTCACTGAAACATTCTCAGAGACACCCAAAGATATAACTTCTTCCATGCCGTAGAAGAGCGGAGCAGATTTAACAATTTCCGATTCTTCATAAATTGTGCTGGTCTCAAAGTTTCGGAACCCATAAGTCAGTAACTTCTGCGACTCTCGAACACGGGCGTCATCATTTTCGGCCCCCATAACGACACTTATTAATCTCATACCATTTCTTTCAGCAGAAGCTACAAGACAGTAGCCTGCGGCCTTGGTATATCCCGTTTTCACTCCATCAACGGAACGATCATATCTCAACAATCTATTTCTATTGGGTTGCTCAATATTATTGAATTTAAAAGAGCGCTCCGAATAAAGCTGATAGTGTTCGGGAAACCTCTTAATCATATCCTTTGTAAGGAGTGCCATATCTCTCGAAGAGCTATAATGTCCTTCATCAGGAAGACCGGTAGAGTTCACGAAGTTACTGTTTAGCATCCCAAGCTTCTCGGCTTGTTCATTCATCATTTGAGCAAAAGAAGTCTCATCGCCAGCGACAAACTCCGCCAAAGCAATGGAAGCATCATTACCAGATTGAATCACAACACCTCTCAGAAGATCCATCAAATCCACTTCCGTACCTTCTCTGATGAACATTTTAGAACCTTCAGCTTTCCATGCCTTTATACTAACTGGAACCTTTTCATTTCTTTCAACGACACCACTTTGAATCATTTGTTCAACCAAATAGGTAGTCATGATTTTAGTCAAACTAGCTGGAGGGTTTCGTTCATCGGCTTCGTATTCAACAATTACCTTATTAGTTTGCGCATCTAACAAAATATATGAGGTAGCTTTAATCTGGGGCGCAGGAGGAACGAGTGACGAAGCACTCGATAAAATCGGTAAAATTATCCCTGCTATTATTAGAAAAGTCGTTTTCATTTCTGATTTTTCCTTCTAAAAAACTATGACTTATTAATCCTTTAAGAGCACCCGAACATTAGGTAAATCCATCACTCTGATAAGAGACTCTATCTTTTCAAGGTTTCTCTTTTTATCAATAGGACCTATCTCTACACCATAAGATCTGTCTGAAATAAGCTTTACCCTTATCTTTTCAGACTCAAAATCTATCATAGCCCTAAGCTCCGCTAGCAAAGCAAGCGCTGACTCATTATCCGCAAACTCACCCACCTCAATTGTATAACTTACTGTTCCAGCTTCAATGTCAAGTACTTCAACATGCACTTTGGCCAATCCCTTCTCATAGAAACCCAGCTGAACAGCTGCCGCTACAGAAACGTCTATCAGTCGGTCGTCATAGAAAGGACCGCGATCATTAACTCGAAGAATAGTACTCCTTCCATTTTCAAGATTTGTAATTTTAACAAACGCTGGAAGGATCAAGTGCCTATGTGCCGCCGATAAACCATACATATCGAAGACTTCTCCATTAGCCGTAAAATTGCCATGAAATTTATTTCCATACCAAGAGGCAAGCCCGATCTCACTATATCCAGTATTACTACTTAACAAGTTATAGGATTTACCTGCGACAATGTAAGGCGACCTATTCCCCATTTTACTCTTTGATTCAGCGCGAACGTCCAATCTAAGATTCAGAAGTTGACGAACCGTCTCATTGCTTAAAGAGGGTCCAGAATCTCTTTCATGATTTATTGCGTCACTTGGGCTATTTAATAAGCAGCCTCCCAACTGTAAGCTAATAGTAAAAAAAATTATTAGCTTAATTATCAATTGAGCGAATTCAGTAAATCAATACGTTCCTGCTTGATCGCTTGGCTTAGCTGAAAAACAGCCAGGGCATACATGCTACTGCGATTATATCTAGTGATCACATAGAAATCGCTGAGGCCCAGCCAATATTCTTGCCCCTTCTCTCCTTCCATCTCAAACAAAGCGACTTTTGTATTATCAGCTAGATTATTTCTAATACCCTTCTTTCTTAAGTCGCCAGCCAAAAATTTGGGCTCTAGAGATTCATTAGCTGTGACATCAAGATTAGGAGAGGTTTTGTAACCTCTCACAATTACAGGACCATCTCCTTGCCAGCCATGTCTGGAGAAATAATTTGCAACACTCCCTATTGCATCGGCCTTGTTATTCCATATGTCCTTAAAGTTATCTCCGTCAAAATCTACCGCATACGCCCGGTAACTGGACGGTATAAATTGACCATACCCCATAGCTCCGGCGTAAGAGCCAGTCAAGCTTGCTGGATCAAGCTTTTGGTCTCTGGACAAAATGAAAAATTCAGTAAGCTCTTTTCGAAAAAATTTAGCCCTCGGCGGGTAATCGAATGCAAGAGTAGAGAGAGCCTCAACAACCGGATACGAACCCATGATTTTGCCATAGCGCGTTTCGACTCCAATTATCGCGACAATGATTTCAGGTGCCACGGAATATACTTGTTCTGCTTCGCTCAAGGCCCCAATATTTTCGTTCCAAAATTCCACACCCAGTTTGATGCGAGCTTCATCCACGAGAATCTTTCTATATTCATGCCATTGCAATCTTTTTTCTGAGGGTCTGGATATCAGGTCTATAATTCTCTTGTTTGGCTTGTGATCTGAAAGAATCTTTTCCAAGTTATTTCGAGAGAACCCATAGGAACCAGAAAGCTCATCTAAGTAGGCCCTGACTTCTTCTCTTTCCACAAAATTTTGAGCGTGCGACAAACTAAATGTTAAAACAAAAAAAATGGCACAAACAACACTACTGATTCTTTTCAATAACATAGATCTACCAAGCCTTATGAAATCTCATTGACATAATTACTCCAAAACCAATCATTAAACTTACGATAGACGTCCCGCCATAGCTAACTAATGGCAAAGGAACTCCAACTATCGGCAATAGACCACAAACCATTCCCATATTCACAAACACATAACAGAAAAAACCGAATACGAGAGAACCTGACAATAGACGCCCAAAAGTACTACCAGATTGAACGGCCATAAAGATACCTCTCATGATAATAAACCCATACAAGAAAATTAGTATCGATAACCCAAGCAGACCTAGCTCTTCACCTAAAACAGCTGCTATAAAATCAGTCTTTGTTTCAGGTAGAAATTCTAAGTAACTCTGAGTACCCATTGAAAGCCCTTTACCAAAGATGCCTCCCGACCCTATCGCCGTTGTTGCCTGGATGATCTGCCACCCAGCGCCTAAAGGGTCACTTTGAGGGTCCAGAAGCGTGAGCACCCTCCCCTGCTGGTACTCAGTCATAGAAAACCACAATAAGGGCGAAAGCAAAAGCGCAACGCCTCCGGCATAGGTAAGCCACCGCCACCTTACGCCAGCAAAAAATACTATCGCTAAACCTGACAACCCTACTAACACTCCTGTTCCCAAATCTGGCTGAAAGCGAATCAGTAAAACAGGCAGCAATATAACCCCCATTGCGAATAAGATATCTTTGAACTCAGGAGGTACTAGCTTGTCGTGGAAATACCACGCTAAAACCATGGGCAAAGTCAATTTCACCAATTCTGAAGGCTGAAACCTAAATAAACCAGGAAGCTCAAGCCATCGTTTCCCTCCCTTAGCCTCTACTCCTATAAATATTACTAGCAAGAGCAAAAATATAGAAAACAGGTACAAATAAGGAGCCCATCTGAAGAGAAAGTGTCCAGGGATTTGTGCAACTGCCAACATTAAAATGAAACCTAGCCCTATACGAATCGATTGAGAAAGAATAACCCCCTCATCACCATTGGATGCACTGCGTAGAACTAACAGACCGAATAAGAGAACAGCGCAGATTAAAGGAAGCAATATATGGTCAATATTGATTCTATTTAGAAGAACTGCTCCTTTGCTAGTTTGTATGCCAGATATAGTTCTTACAAAATCTCTACTCATTCAAGGTAAGCCTTGTTAATTGACGGCTAAATAACTATCCACAACTTTCCTAGCAATAGGTCCAGCAACCGAGCTACCACCCCCTCCATTCTCAACCAGGACCGCGACCGCAATTTTGGGATTCTTTACTGGAGCAAACGCAATAAACCATGCATGGTTTTTCTCTGCTTCTTCTAACTCCTCCTCAGAATATTCTTCTCCTTGTTTAATCTCAACGACCTGTGCCGTTCCGGATTTCCCTGCCATCCTGTAAGAGATATCCTGACCAATATAGGCCCATGCTGTGCCATTTCTACGAAAACCTTGATTACCTAGGTGCACAACATCTTCCATTGCTGCAATCATGCGCTCCCAATCATCATTTTCTAATCCTTCAACCATTTTTAAACCGGATTCTACTTGAGACACCTTTTGAGATTTGACCATTTTCGGGCGAACGATACGTCCACGGTTAGCAAAAATTGATGCAACCAGAGCCATTTGAAGAGGAGTGACCAAAATATCTCCTTGGCCAATTCCCATATTAACCGTATCTCCCGGAAACCAAGGAAGCTTTTTGT
This sequence comes from K189A clade bacterium, assembly GCA_902568205.1. Taxonomy (GTDB): domain Bacteria; phylum Pseudomonadota; class Gammaproteobacteria; order Pseudomonadales; family Azotimanducaceae; genus UBA4421. The sequence goes on from CACFPX010000022.1 coordinate 24,193, forward strand.
TTTTTTCTTTCCAACCAGGGTCAGGCATCAACCCCAAAGTAGCTTCAGGAATATCGACTGCAAGGTTTTGCCCTAACCCAAATTGTCTCGCGAACTCACCCAATTTATCAATTTCGATCCTGTTAGCCATACTATAGAAATAAACATTAGATGATCGGTAAATTGCTCGCCTCAGGTCAACAATACCCTGACCGCCTGCATTATCTGGCGTCCAAGACCAATCTCTGTATAACCTATCTTGGTTGGGTAGCTTAAATTCTCCACGATCGTCAACGGTTTCTTCCCAACTTACCAACTTATTTGCTATGCCAGCCAAACCTACTATCGGTTTAAAGGTAGACCCAGGCGCATACTGGCCATTAGTAGCCCTGTTAAATAGAGGAGCATCAAGTGACTTCGAAATTTTTTCGAAGTCTTTAGAGCTAATGCCTGTTATAAATGCATTAGGATCGTAGCTTGGCTTGCTAACCATTGCGAGTATACCTCCAGTTTCAGTATCGATCGCAACAATGGCACCTCTCCTCTGCTTTAAAGCTCTAAGCGCAGCAGCCTGCAAGGAGACGTCCAAATACAGGTCCAAGTTTGAACCATATTTTGAGGGCTTCCGATCAAGCACCCGCCTCACTCGCCCATGAGCATCTGTCTCTACACGCTGAATTCCCATACTTCCATGTAGACTCGACTCGTACACCTTTTCAATACCGACCTTACCAACATACTTAGTCGCGCTGTATTTAGCTTGGTCCAGATTTGCTAAATCTCTCTCATTTATTCTGCGCACAGAGCCAACAGAGTGAGCAAATAAAGGGCCGTACGGATAGAATCTCACCAAGTCTGTTGTGATTTCTACACCCTTCAACTGGTATCTATTAGCAGCTAAAATCGCGATTTCCTTCTCGGATAACCTAAACCTGAGTGGCACGGGATCATACGGTCTTCTTTTTTCTCTGATCCGTTGTCTGAAATTCTCAATATCTTTTTGATCGATTCCTACAAGTCGTGTAAGTTTTTGTAGGATTGAATTCAACGAATCGGCACGTTCCGTAATAACGGCCAAGTTATAGACTGTAATGTTTCCCGCTAACAATTCGCCTCTAGTGTCCGATATGAGCCCTCTGGGTGGGGAAATGGACTGGATCTGAATTCTATTTTGTTCAGATATCTTTTGGTAAGTCTGATAATCCAATACTTGCAACGCGGCGAAGCGGGCTAGCAACAAGCCAAAAAGCAAAAACATTATGATGGATAAAACAATAGCACGGTTAAGGAACAATTTTTGCTCATTAACTGTGTCCTTAATCGCTAGTCGTTTCACCACGATAGCTCGCTAACTCCGATGGTAAGGGTGATTAGCCAAGATGGCTGACGCTCTATAAAGGGCCTCTATCAAGAAAAGTCTTGCCATTTGGTGAGGCAGCGTCAGCTTCGATAGAGAAATCGATTCGTCCGCATCGGACTTAAAGCTCTCATGCAATCCATCCGCTCCACCAATCACCAAATCCACAGTTTTACCTTGAACTATCCAGTTATCTAACCTTTGTGCAAATCCTGTACTTGTTAGGCTTTTTCCTTTCTCATCGAGCACGACCAATCGATTTACAGGATCAACTCGATCCATGATTTTCTGTTTTTCCTCCATCAACCACTTACTTGCATCTCGATTTTTCTTAATGGAACGAATCTCTATTAATTCAGGCCGAATATTTTGAGGAAACTTTGTCAGAAAATGATCAATACCCTGGCTTATCCATACAGGGCATTTATTTGAAATCGAGATTATGCGAATCTTCATGGATTTCACCAGAACCTCTATTAGGCAGCTTTTGATTGCTCCAAAATTTTTCTAGGTCATAAAACTCTCTTGCTTCCTGACGCATCAGATGAACTATCAAATCACCCAAATCTACAAGGATCCAATCATTCGACTCCTTACCCTCAACACCCAACAGCGGGGTCTCCATCTCTTTGACGGATGAAATCAGCGCATCGTGCATTGATCTGATGTGCCGCGAAGAGGTTCCTGTAACAACGATCATTGCGTCAGCAAAGCCAGATATGCTACCGACATCCATAAGAACTGGCTTAACGGCTTTTACTTCCTCCAATATTTGGAGAATTCGCTTACCCAAAGAAACAGCGTTCAAAGCCTTTCGCCTAACCATATAGCCTGTGAGAACTAATGTAATCGGCAACGGTCTGTGGCAGAAATTCTACATAACGTCCTTGCCTCTTGATAATTCGCCTAATTTCGCTAGAGGAAATATCGATCATAGGCAATTTCAAATTGAGAACTTGTCCATTTATCTGAGTATCAATTCTTCCAACCATTTTTTTGCTACAGAATTCGTTCATCTGATCATCTAGTAATTCTTCTTTCGTTGGCCTATTGACGAACACGAAATTGCACAGGTCGAACAATTCTTTCCACCTATGCCAACTCGGCAGCCCATAATAAGCATCACTTCCCATTATCCAACAAAAACTAGCCGCTATATTTCGTTCTCTCAAATAGCCAATTGTATCAATTGAGTAAGATACTTCTGCTCGATCCTTTTCAAAACTCTCTGGAACCAAATAATCTATGGGTTTGCATGCTAAACAAAGCATATGCCACCTATCTTCTATAGAAATGGTTGAGTTAGACTTATGAGGAGGTCTGCCAGTGAGCACCATCCGGATCTCATCAAAGTTCATTACCTGCTGCACTTTTTCCACTAATCGGAGATGTCCAATATGAATGGGATCGAAACTACTTCCAAAAATACCAATTACCTTCTTGTGTATCATTAAAGCGCACGTTCTTTATCTTTTTCGAATCTCGCCATTCCCAAAGACTACATATTTTTCAGTCGTTAGGCCCTCTAAGCCGACTGGACCTCGCGCGTGAATTTTATCGGTCGAAATTCCTATTTCTGCGCCTAGACCATATTCGAACCCATCTGCAAATTGAGAAGAAGAATTGACCATAACCGACGCAGAATCGACATTTCTAATGAATTTCCGCGAATTTTCAAAATTTGATGTACAAATCACATCAGTATGGTGAGAACCGAATCGATTAATGTGATCTATTGCTTCATCTAATCCTTGAACTATTCTTATAGATAATACCGGCCCAAGATACTCCTCAGTCCAGTCAGAATCTTCTGCTAATAATGAAGATGAACAAATACTATGCGCCTGAGGACAGCATCTAAGCTCTACCCCCTTTTCAACAAAAAGAGGCTCCATATCAGGTAGAAATTCTCTAGCAACGTCCTGATGAACCAGCAACGTTTCCATCGCGTTACACACTCCATATTTTTCTGATTTGGAATTAAATACAACCGAAATAGCCATTTCCAGATCAACCGGATCATCCACATACACGTGACAAACTCCGTCCAAGTGCTTAATCACATTAATTTTCGTTTCACTCGATACCCGTTGTATTAAATCTTTACCTCCACGAGGCACTATTACATCGACGTAGTCATCTAAAGCTAGTAGAGCACCAACCGCAGCTCGATCAGTAGTTTTGATGAGTTGCACACATTTTTTCGGCAATCCCGCCGCGACCAAACCTCTGGTTATCGATTTACCCAGCTCTTGGTTAGAAAGGAACGATTCAGATCCGCCCCTTAAAATCATTGCATTACCCGACTTTATAGCAAGTCCTGCCGCATCAATAGTAACGTTCGGGCGCGACTCATAAATCATTGCCACCACGCCTAGCGGCACTCTCATCTTACCAACTTGAATACCGGAACTTTGAAAACTCAATTCTCTAATCTGTCCTATCGGGTCAGGCAGTAAATCTATCTGATCGAGTCCTTCGATCATCCTATCGATTACAGAATCGTCTAATCTGAGCCGTTCAAGCATAGAAGAATCGACTTCGCTTTGTTCAGCCTTTTTAATATCTTCTAAGTTTGTTTCTTTTATCGACGATCTGTTCTTGTGAAGGTCCTGCGCAATAGATTTGAGACACTTCGACTTTTGCTCCAAGGTAGCTGTCGATAGCGAAATGGACGCTTCCCTCGCGTCGACACCTACATCTCCTAAATATGACTCTATTTCCGACTTCATAAGCTACTATTTTTGAAAACCGTTAATTAATTTCTTTAGTTCAGAGATTCTATTTTCAGTAACATCTAATTCTAATAATGACTGTTTAATAACGGGATCTATTGGGAGCAACTCAGAAAGGCGATAACTTACGTCTACAGCATTCGAATAGTCGATATTCAGCTTTAGCTTCTCGATCAAGGGATGTTTAATCAATTGTTCTAATATTCGAACTAAATTCTGATCTCCTGTCGCAAGCGCACATGAGGGCTCTTCTTCAACATATTCAATATCGCCAACCAACAAATGGTCTTCTTCTTCCCAGCTACTACCCAATCTGAATCTACGAACCCCCTCGACCAATATTCCTAGTAAATTGCCTTCAATTTGATCAAAGTCAACAATCTTAGCTTCTGTACCAAAACTAGCAAATCGAACCGGGGCATCGGTAGATTCCTTCCGCACTTCCGTTCCTTCCTGAATCAGCAAAATGCCAAAACCTTGGCTCGTGCGCATACAATTTTTAACCATGTCCACGTATCTCGGTTCAAAGATCCGCAATGGCAACTTTCCTCTGGGAAACAGAACAGTGTTCAAAGGAAACAAGCTTAATGTCTGAGTATCGGCCAAGCTGCGAGCTCAATCGAAAATGGCAGATGTTGAAATCGTCGCACCCGTCTTTAGCCCTTGTTCAAAAAAATAGCTCATCATGAAAATGAAGAGAAAGCTTCTGTATCAAAACTAGCGGAATTTCCATTGTTCATTTCAATCGGCATACATTCTAAATTCAAAAAGGAATATCATCCTCAAAGTCTTCATCAGATATGGTTGGGCCGTTCTGCGGCATTGGGGCTGGTTGCTGGCCCGCCGCTCCTGCAGCATAGGAGGGTTCTGAAAAGTCTCCGGCTTGCCCCGCTCCATTTGCTCGGCTGTCCAACATTTGAAGCTCGCGCGCCATCACTTCTGTACGATAGCGTTTTTGCCCCTCTTGCTCCCAATTACTAGTTCTCAGAGAGCCCTCTATATATACCTTTGAACCCTTTTTTAGATATTCACCAGCAATCTCAGCCAACCTGGCGAAACAAACAATATTGTGCCATTCCGTTCTATCTTGTTGTTCTCCTGTTGACTTGTCGCGCCATGAATCGGAGGTTGCAATACTGAACTGGGTGACGGCGCTTCCATTCTGGGTATATCTAGTTTCAGGATCTCTCCCTAAATTACCTACCAATATTACTTTATTAACTCCTCTTGCCATTCTCACGACCTCTCTAAGGATCAGACATAAACCAAAAAACACTTTGTCACTTTTTTACTATAGAGCATCAAAGGGACAGATAACAACCGGAAATAATTCTTCGTTTTTTTTCTAATGGCCTTAATTATTTGATCACTTTTTATTAGTCTACTAACCCTAAATTTCAACTTAAATTAAGACCATCACTTGAATTACATTTCCGTAAGGGGCGCTAAAACACATAACCTGAAAAACATCGATTTAGATATTCCAAGGGATCAGTTCGTAATCATTACCGGTTTATCCGGATCAGGAAAATCTTCACTAGCATTCGACACTCTATATGCAGAAGGCCAAAGACGCTATGTTGAATCTCTATCGGCCTACGCTAGACAATTTTTATCGATTATGGAAAAACCAGAAGTAGACCAAATCGAGGGGCTATCTCCAGCCATATCCATAGAGCAAAAATCAACTTCTCATAACCCTAGATCAACTGTCGGCACTATCACAGAAATTTATGACTACCTGAGGCTTTTATTTGCACGAGCCGGAAATCCCAAGTGTCCGCATCACCATCTTGAACTAAACGCTCAAAGCGTAAGTCAAATGGTTGATCAATTAATACAAGATTACGAAGATCAAGCAATCATGATCATGAGCCCCATAATATCCGACAGAAAAGGAGAGCATACACAAGTTTTTCAAAACCTTCTCGCAAATGGATTCATTAGAGCTCGGGTCAATGGCTCCGTTACGGATATCGACTCAGTTTCTAAATTAGACAAGAACAAGAAGCACAGCATCGACGTTATAGTCGACCGATTGCGTGTCAAATCAGACTCAAGTCAACGAATTGCAGAAAGTTTGGAAACATCGCTAACACTCTCCGACGGAGTAGTTCTAATCAATTTCGTTGACTCAGAGGAAAACCCCGACCTTGTGTTTTCCTCTGAGTACTCCTGCCCTGTCTGCGGATTTAGCATTCCAGAATTAGAGCCTCGTTCGTTTTCATTCAATAATCCTGCAGGTGCATGTGAGAAATGTGATGGGTTAGGCGTAACACAGTTTTTTGATCCTGACTTGGTAGTTGAAAACCCCGATCTATCCTTAGCGGAAGGAGCGATTCGAGGTTGGGATCGCCGAAATGTCTACTACTTTCATCTAATCTCTTCTTTATCAAGACATTACAATTTTGATGTAGAAGTACCGTTTAAAAAACTACCAAAAAAAACTAGAAACATACTGCTTCAGGGTAGCGGAGAAGAAAGAATCGATTTCAGCTACGTCAACGACCGTGGCGATAAGATAAGTCGTCGGCACAGATTTGAAGGGGTTTTACCCAATATGGCGAGAAGATATCAGGAAACAGAATCTTCCTTAGTCAGAGACAACCTACAGAAATTTCTCCAAAAAGCCTCTTGCCCAGACTGCTCTGGCTCAAGACTTAAACTACCATATCGAAACGTTTTTATAGGCGATAGCAACTTGCCCAATTTGACCGATATGTCTATCGAGGGTAGCTACGAGTATCTGAAGAACCTCACGCTAGAAGGCAAGCAGGGTGAGATCGCCGAGAAAATATTGAAGGAAATTATTGCTAGATTAGAGTTTTTGGTCGATGTCGGACTAAATTATCTGACGCTCAATCGAAGCGCCGAGACACTTTCTGGCGGAGAAGCTCAGAGGATCAGGCTTGCTAGCCAAATTGGGTCTGGATTAGTAGGTGTAATCTACATCCTAGATGAACCGTCTATCGGACTGCACCAGAGGGACAACGAGAGATTACTGAGGTCCCTGAACAATCTGAAAAATTTGGGCAACACAGTAATAGTCGTGGAGCATGATGAGGAAGCTATACGTGCGGCAGATTTTATAATCGATATAGGGCCTGGCGCAGGAGTACACGGGGGCACTGTAGTAGCATCCGGTATGATATCAGACATAACTGATAAGAAAGAGTCGATCACAGGCCAATACCTCTTGGGGACTAAGTCTATTTCGGTACCTCAAAAAAGGAACAGCTTCAATCCTGATAAACTTATTACAATCAATGAGGCCCGAGGAAACAATTTATCTGATCTAACTGCGGAAATTCCGATTGGTTTATTCTCTTGTATTACCGGAGTCTCAGGATCGGGCAAATCCACCCTTATTAACCAAACGCTATACCCAGTGGCTTCAAAATTTTTAAACAAAAACTCATCAATCAGAGCTGCAGATCATGGCTCCGTCACGGGCCTCGAATTTATCGACAAGGTGGTTGATATCGACCAAAGTCCTATAGGTCGGACTCCCAGATCTAATCCTGCAACCTATACTGGCCTATTCACCCCCATTCGTGAATTGTTCTCTCAAGTCGAAGAGTCAAGAGCAAGAGGTTATAGTCCTGGTCGATTTAGTTTTAACGTAAAAGGCGGTCGGTGTGAATCTTGTCAAGGCGACGGGCTTATTAAGGTCGAGATGCATTTTCTTCCCGACATATATGTCACTTGCGACCTCTGCTCAGGCAAACGGTACAACCGTGAAACTCTAGACATAAAATACAAAGGCAAAAGCATTAGCGAAGTGCTGGAGATGACAGTTGAAGATGCACACGTTTTTTTTAAAGCGATTCCCATGATCGAGCGAAAATTGGCAACGCTCCTTGACGTTGGGCTGTCCTATATAAAGTTAGGTCAGTCGGCCACCACTCTCTCTGGAGGAGAAGCTCAGAGAATCAAACTTGCTCGAGAATTATCAAAAAGAGACACGGGAAGCACTCTATACATTTTGGACGAACCCACAACTGGCCTTCATTTTGAGGACATCTCGTTACTGCTTAAAGTGCTTCACAAGCTGCGCGATGCCGGCAACACAATCGTAGTAATTGAACATAATCTTGATGTTATTAAGACCTGCGACTGGATAATTGATTTAGGCCCCGAAGGTGGTTCTGGCGGAGGAGAAATCGTGGCTACCGGCACCCCAGAAGAAATTGTTCGAGCTAAAGCTTCTCTAACCGGGAAATTTCTTAAGGACACTTTGTCAAAGTCAAATTAAATTCAAATCTGGACAAATCCGTTTTGAAACCGTAGGGCCAAAATTACAAACATGACCTAAGAGCGCTTAAACACAGCTCAACGTTTTCTTTTCTCGCCGAATAACCCATCAACCCGATCCTCCAAACATCGCCAGCAAATGGCCCTAATCCAGCTCCAATTTCTAAATTGTATTCTTCCAGCAAACGGCCTCTAACCGTTTTTTCATCGATCCCTTCTCTCAATCGAACGGTGTTAAGCTGGGGAAGTCGTTCATTCTCATTCTCAACAACAAAACTCAGCCCTAGTTCTTCTAATCCTTCAGCCAATATTTTGTGCATCTCCTGATGGCGCAGCCAAGCATTCTCTAGCCCTTCCTCTTCAACCATCAATAAAGACTCATGCAATCCATACATCGCATTCACCGGTGCAGTATGATGGTAGGTCCTAGCTCCGTCGCCATCCCAGTATGCCATTAGCAACGACATGTCTAAAAACCAACTTTGAACAGGAGTGTTACGTGATTGTATTTTATGCTCTGCTTTTTCCCCGAAAGTGATCAAGGATATTCCAGGCGGACAGGAGAGACATTTTTGAGAACCTGAATAGACAACATCTGCGCCCCAACCGTCTGTCTCCAGCTCTATACCTGCTAAGCCCGTCACTGAATCTACGATGGTTAGGCAGTCATAATCTCTAGCAATGCCACAAAGCGTCTTAACGTCGCTTTTTACGCCTGTAGACGTTTCAGCTTGAACAAAACCGACCAGCTTCGTATCGGGATTTTCTTTTAAAGCAGTCTCTAGCTTATCGCCACAAACTGCCTTTCCCCATTCATCTTCTATCGTGATCAAATCTCCGCCCATCCGCACCACATTTTCGGCCATTCGCCCGCCAAAAACACCATTTATGCAAATAACAACTTTATCTCCAGGCTCGATAAGGTTCGCAAAGGCAGCCTCCATTGCCGCCGAACCTGGAGCCGATAAAGGTAACGTCAACTTGTTATTCGTTTTAAATGCAGAGCGCAGAAGCCTCTTAATGCTCTCCATTAAATCGATAAATTGTGGATCCAGATGACCGATCGTCGGCCTTGAAAGAGCCGATAATACTCTAGGGTGAACGTCGGAAGGCCCTGGGCCCATGAGAGTCCTCTGCGGAGGAAAAAAAATACTACTATTAGACACTTAATTGCTAGTTTTTGTTTGTTCCGAACCATTACTAGATTCTTCCGAATCCAATTGCGTTGCGCTGTCCTCCGTATCAGGCCCCTCAGAAGTCGTTTCATCAGCTGAAGGATCAGTCTCCAATTCACTTTCACTTAATCCATCTCGGTCGACTAATTCTATAAAAGCCATTGGGGCAGAATCCCCCTTGCGAAAACCACACTTTAAGATTCTGGTATAACCACCATTTCTATCTTTACTCCTTGGACCAATCTCAGAAAATAGTTTGCCCACCGCAGCTTTGCTCCTAGTTCTGTCGAAAGCCAACCTTCTATTGGCGACAGTGTCCTCCTTCGATAGCGTAATTAAAGGTTCAGCAAATCGCCTAAGTTCTTTCGCTTTAACAACAGTAGTCTTAATGACTTCATGTTCGATAAGGGACACAGCCATATTTCTAAACATGGCCTGCCTATGAGAACTATTTCTATTTAACTTTTTACCGCTCTTACGATGACGCATATCAATGTTCCAGTGTATGACCTAACCTATTACTGATGTGATTGAAGATGGTGGCCAGTTTTCAATCCTCATACCTAAAGCAAGTCCGCGTGACGCTAAGACATCTTTAATCTCAGTTAAAGATTTTTTACCTAAATTAGGAGTTTTAAGTAGTTCTACTTCGGTCCTTTGTATCAAATCACCAATGTAGTAGATGCTTTCTGCTTTCAAACAATTAGCGGAGCGAACCGTCAATTCAAGATCGTCTACCGGTCTCAAAAGAATCGGATCCACCTGTTCCTCTTCTTCCTCCTCCTCTTCTATTACCTCACTATCCAAATCTACGAATACGGCTAATTGTTGCTGAAGTATGGTTGCAGCTCTTCTTATCGCTTCTTCAGGATCAATCGTTCCGTTAGTCTCAAGTTCTAATATTAGCTTATCTAAGTCCGTTCTTTGTTCTACCCTAGTGCTCTCCACGCTATAAGCTACATTCTTTAATGGGCTATAAGAAGCATCTAATCTTAACACTCCTATCTCCCTACTTTCTTCCTCATCAGCTAATGCATCAGCAGGAACATAGCCTCTCCCCTTAGTCACTCTCGCTTCAATATTTATCGCGCCTTTTTCATTCAAAGTACATAAGATATGGTCGGGATTAGCTACTTCTATATCATGTCCCAGAGCAAAATCGCCTGCTTTTACAGTGCAAGGTCCTTGCTTCGACAAAGTAATATAAGCGTCATCTTGATTATGCATCAGAACGGAAACATTCTTTAGATTGAGCAGAATATCAATGACATCTTCTTGTACGCCTTCTATGGTCGTATACTCATGCTCTACACCTTCAATCTGTACTTCCGTGATTGCAGATCCATTCATTGAGGACAAAAGTATTCTTCTTAAGGTATTTCCGAGTGTATGACCAAATCCTCTTTCGAGCGGTTCTAGTACGACACGAGCTTTGAACGGCGATGCCGATTGAACATCAATTTTATCAGGGGTCAAAAAATCAGACATTTATTGGTCTCCTACCTCTACTTAAATCAGCTTTGTTTATTTAGAGTAAAACTCAACGATAAGATTTTCGTTGATTTCCGATGGCAACTCTTCTCTATCTGGTAGCCTTTTAAATAATCCAGAAAATGCTTCAACAGACACATCTAACCACTCCGCCTGACCCCTCTGGATTGAAAGCTGGAGAGCAGATTGGATACGAAGCTGGCCTTTAGAAGCCTCCTTCACAGATACAGTATCATCCGGCTTTACCTGATAAGAAGGTATGTTAACTAAACTTCCATTCACGAGAATAGACTTGTGCGACACCAACTGCCGCGCTTCTGCCCTCGTTGATCCATAACCCATTCGATAAACCACATTGTCTAGACGGCTCTCCAACAACATCAAAAGGTTCTCGCCCGTAGCACCTTTCTTCCTCTCAGCCTTTTTATAATAGTTTCTGAATTGCTTTTCCAAAATACCATATAGCCGTCTGACCTTCTGTTTCTCCCGCAATTGAAGCGCGTAATCAGATAACCGCCCTCTCCTTATGCCGTGTTGGCCCGGCGCATTATCTATTTTACACTTCGATTCAATCGGCCTGACTCCGCTTTTCAGAAATAAATCAGTGCCTTCACGCCTGCTGAGCTTTAATTTCGGTCCTAAATATCGTGCCATAAACTAATCCTCTTATAGACTCTTATACGCAGGAGAAACTAAACCCTACGTCTCTTTGGTGGCCTACAACCATTATGAGGAATAGGCGTAACATCCGAGATGCTGTTTATCTTTAAGCCAGACGAGTTAAGCGCTCTAACGGCAGATTCTCTGCCTGGTCCAGGTCCTTTAACCATAACATCGACGCTCGCCATGCCACTTTCCACCGCCGCAGTACTTGCTCGTTCTGCAGCTACCTGGGCAGCAAAAGGAGTGCTTTTTCTTGAGCCTCTAAACCCAGAGCCACCTGCCGTCGCCCAATGAAGCGCATTGCCCTGTTTGTCAGTAATCATAATGATAGTATTGTTGAAAGAAGCATGTATGTGGGCCAATCCATCTACCACCACCCTCTTTGCCTTTTTCTTTTCTGCCATGTGAGTATTCCCTGAATTTTCTCTTACTTACGAATTGGCCTTTTGGGCCCTTTAACCGTTCTAGCATTCGTGCGCGTTCTTTGACCGTTAACAGGGAGATGCCGTCTATGACGTACACCTCTATAAGTCCCTAAGTCCATTAGGCGTTTTATATTCATTGAATTTTCTCGCCGTAAATCCCCTTCTACAGTCTCTTTTGCTACTTCGGTTCTTATCGCATCCAAATTGGCTTCGTCCAGTGCACTAATTTTTGAAACCGGATCAACCCCCGCAGCACTACATATCTTTAGCGCTTTCGTTCGCCCAATCCCGAAAATATAAGTCAAAGCGATTCGAGCATGCTTGTTATCAGGAATGTTAACCCCAGCTATACGTGCCATAAATTTTAATCCTTATATTTCCATGACTGAGTCATTAACCTTGTCTCTGTTTATGTCTAGGCTCAGCGCTACAAATAACTCGCACTACCCCCTTGCGTTTTATGATTTTGCAATTTCGACATATTCTTTTTACGGAAGCCCTAACTTTCATACTTAGACCCTTTTATCTCCGTTTCCCGTAGTTTTGCAGATTTGACTTTTCCATTAGTTTTGCATATTGACTGGACATCAAATGCGACTGTATTTGTGACATGAAATCCATAGCAACCACGACCACAATTAAAAGGGCAGTTCCACCAAGCTGGAACGTCACATTAAACGCCACCACCATGAACTCAGGCAGGAGACAAACCAGAGCAACATAAAGAGAGCCAAAAACAGTGAGTTTAGTTATAACGTCATCAATATATTTTGCCGTCTGTTGACCAGGTCTTATGCCCGGAAGATAAGCCCCTTGGCGCTTCAAATTCTCAGATAGCTCTTTAGGATCAAAAACTATAGCAGTATAAAAAAAACTGAAAAATATGATCCCTGCTGCAAACAGCAATATATATAACGGCTGCCCAGGAGATAACACTAGGGACACTTCTTGAAGCCATTCCATACCAGCGCCTGCACTAAACCAACTCGCCATAGAGGCCGGGGCCAACAACAAACTGGACGCAAAAATAGCCGGTATAACTCCCGCCATATTTATCTTAAGCGGAAGATGACTGCTCTGTCCCTGATAGACTCTTCTACCCTGCTGACGTTTTGCATAATTAACGCTCAAACGCCTTTGACCTCTCTCAACCCTCACAACAAACCAAACAACGCCTACAGCCAAAGCTGCAATAGCTAGCAGAGCAATCACATTGATGTTCCCTTGCCTAGCGGCCTCGAATACCTGCCCTATAGCAGCAGGGAAGCCCGAAACAATTCCAGCAAAGATAAGCAAAGAAATCCCATTACCCACGCCTCGCTCTGTAATCTGCTCTCCTAACCACATCATAAATATAGACCCAGTGACCAGCGTAACTACCGAGACGAAGTAAAATGATGGCCCGGATTGAAAAGCTAGACCTTGGTTAGCTAGCGTAACAGTCAACGAAAAAGACTGGATCAGTGCGATACCTAACGTCAAATACCTGGTTACACGAGTAAT
>CACFPX010000023.1:0-35112 GCA_902568205.1 K189A clade bacterium
TTCTTTACTATGTCTCACTGAAGGGTATCACGGGAGCGGGCCATATAGAGGTAGACGAAGTTGCATCAAGAATTGGAAGTCTAAGAGAAATAACGGATCTTCCGCTTTGTGTTGGGTTTGGGATTAAAAATGCGACAACTGCAACGGAGATCGGTAAATTTTCTGATGGAGTCGTCGTGGGGAGTGCGCTGGTAGATCTAATGTCAGAATCTGAAAATATTGACGTTACAGCGAAAGAACTAGAGTCGGCTGTAAGCTCGATTAGACAGGGGCTAGATTCGATTTGAATGAAGTCGCTGATATAAATAGTCGGTCACTTGATCAGTGGTTGCAATACATACAAGAACAGCACGATAAAGAGATTGATATGGGGCTTGACCGGATGTTTGAGATGGTCGAGCGTCTCGACCTTAATCCTATTACTCCCAAGGTAGTGACAGTTGCTGGTACTAATGGAAAGGGTTCAACGTGCATTACGATTGAGCAGCTGTTGCTTTCTCACGGGTTGAAAGTTGGGACTACGCTGTCGCCCCACGTGTTTCGCTTTAACGAACGCATAAGATTGCAGGGCGGCGAATTGTCGGATAAAGAGATCTGCCGGCATTTTGAGACTATAGAGCTTGCTAGAGACGGTTTGCCCTTAACCTACTTCGAGTTTTCTTCGCTAGCCGCTTTGATCGCCTTTAGCCAATGTGATCTGGATGTTGTGATACTTGAAATTGGCCTGGGCGGCAGGCTTGATGCTTTTAATGCGATCGACGCTGATATAGCGGTTGTTACGAGTATAGGGTTTGACCACCAAGAATTCCTCGGGGAAACCTTAGAAGAGATTGGCAATGAAAAAGCAGGAATATTCCGACCTGAACAGAAAGTTGTGTTTGGGGCAGATATGCCGAGAACGGTCTACGAAGCAAGTAAAGCCCTAGAGTGTCAAGAAAGTGCGATGGGCAAAAACTTCAGATATCAAGAAGGTAAAGGCTCTTCGTGGTCCTACTTTTCTGAGGATTTAAATTTGGACGCAATACCGCGCGGGTCCTTGTCAGCTCACAACCTTAGTCTGGCCATAGAAGTTACAAGAAAATTGGTAGATATAGATCCTTCTATAGTGATTCAGACGCTTCCTGTTATTAGTTTGCAGGGTAGAATGACCGAATTATTGTTAGATGGTCATAACTATGTGTTTGACGTCTGCCACAACTCGCAGGGGGCAGAGTTTTTTGTTAAAGAACTTAAGCTGAGAGGTATTGAACCTGACTTCATAATCTGTGGCATGTTTCGTAACAAGGATCATCAACAAGTGTTTCGAGAGGTGAGCCGAAATATAGATGCTGAATGGATACTGATTGATACACTAGGTGCCAGAGGTTTTCGATCTAAGGAGTTACGAGATGCCTTCGGGGGGAATGGTATGTGTTTGTCCGGTTTCAATGATGCTAGGGAATACATCAAAATAAAATCCTCCAACTCAAGCACGGTATTAGCTTTTGGGTCCTTTAATGTGCTTGAGCAAGCGTGCGAAAGCATGAATGTGCAACGAATTAGTTGATGAGTTTACGATGGAGCAGAAGACTCGGTATAGATTAACGGGAACTCTTTTTCTCTTATCGGCTGGCTATATTTTGATCATGCTGCTGATGGGCGAACCTGTAAGTGAAAGTGAGGACATTCCGGAACTGCAAGTCGATATCGAGAAAATCCCTGATATACCCTCTTTTGATGAAGTGGCGTCTGAGTCAGATGTGGTAGAGGTGATTGAGGAGCTCAAAAGTGCTGTAGATGAGGATGGTTTTTCTACTGAAAATGGCACTCTATTTGGCCAACCTGTTTTGGCTCCTCTTAGTTCCGACTCAAAGGTGTTCTCAGTTCAGGCCGCAAGCTTCAAGATCGCGAATAATGCAAACAACCTTAGAGACAAATTGCGAGCCGCGGGATACGAGGCTTTTATTTCCTCAGTGAAAAACAAAGAGGGGGCTATAATCCATAGAGTCGCTGTAGGACCGCTACTTGATAAAAAAGATGCTGAACAAATGCGTATATCGATAGACAATGAATTTTCACTTGAAGCTCAAATAATGGCATTGACTTTATAAAAATGGCTTCTGATATCGCGATTTTTGACTTGATTATTGCGGTACTGATTATCATATCTGCAATCTACGGGCTGTATCGAGGATTGATAAGGGAGCTTATTTCGCTAGTAGCTTGGGTTTTAGCATTTTTTCTTGCAATCCTATTTAGTCCAAACTTTGCAAATTTACTTGATCCGACATGGGCTGGGGAAACACTTCGGTTGATCTTTTCTTTTTCTGCCATTTTCGTTGGTGTTCTCATTGTTTCCAGTTTTACCCAGTTTGTCGTCCGTAAGTTTTTGAGTTTAGTTGGACTTGGTAGTTTGGATCGATTTTTAGGATTGGTTTTTGGTGTGGTCAGAGGGCTGGTTATTTCGACCATCTTACTTGTTTTGTTTATAGAGCTATTTCCTACGAGTAGCTGGACTGAAAATTCAAAAATCTCCAACTATCTATTGGATTACGAAAGTTTTGTGGTTGATTTATTGGGGGTCGCAAAGGATTCAGTGGATAATATTCCTGATCTAGATCCTGGTTTGAATCCGGATCTTTAGGAGAAAAATATCTCTGGTTTAGGTTACTATGAGGCGAGCTAAGGTTGCGTTTTAATTCGGAAAAGGTCTATGTGTGGCATTGTCGGAATAGTTAGCAAAGAGTCGGTTAATCAGCAGTTGTATGATGCACTCACAGTCCTTCAGCACAGAGGTCAAGATGCCGCCGGAATGGCTACCAGTATGGATGGCCGTCTACATTTAAGAAAAGGTAATGGGTTGGTGCGAGATGTATTTCTTGATCAACATATGCGAAGTTTAGTTGGCAACACTGGGATAGGTCACTGTCGTTATCCTACCGCAGGGTCTTCCAGCTCTGCTGAGGCTCAACCTATGTATGTTAATTCTCCCTATGGGATTACCTTGGCGCACAATGGAAATCTTACGAATGCAAACCAGTTGCAAGCTGATTTATTTGCGGAAGATTTACGGCATACAAATACCGATAGCGATTCTGAAGTGTTGTTAAATGTCTTTGCTCATGAACTTCAAATGGTTGGAGCGATTGATCCCGGCCCGAGTGATATATTTCAGGCATTACAAGGTGTCTATAAACGTTGTCATGGAGCTTTCGCTGCGGTCGCCATGATTATTGGGACTGGAATAGTCGGATTTAGGGATTCATTTGGGATTCGGCCTTTGGTTTACGGTTTTAAAGAGACAGATCAGGGCATGGAGTACATGTTGGCATCAGAGTCTGTCGCCTTGGATCTATTAGGATTCCAAAAAATAGCAGATGTGGAGCCTGGCGAAGCTGTATTTATTTCTAATGAAGGAGAAATAACCCTCCAGACATGCGCTGAACAGACTTGTTTGAATCCGTGTATTTTTGAGCACGTTTATTTTGCTCGCCCCGATTCAATTATAGATGACGTGTCTGTTTATAAAAGCCGACTACGTATGGGGGAATATCTCGCTCAAAACATTCTATCCAATTACTCGCAAAACTCTCATGATATAGATGTCGTAGTGCCGGTTCCCGATACAGGACGTACATCTGCATTACCACTTGCTCATATGCTGGATGTGAAATTTCGAGAAGGATTTGTTAAAAACCGCTACATTGGGCGAACTTTTATTATGCCCGGGCAAAAACAGCGACGCAGATCTGTTAGGCACAAGTTGGCTACAATAGATCTGGAATTTAAAGGAAAAAACGTTCTGATAGTTGATGATTCAGTTGTCCGCGGAACCACATCAAAGGAGATCATTCAGATGGCTCGAGAAGCAGGGGCAAGAAAGGTTTATATAGCCTCAGCCGCGCCTGCGCTCAGGTATCAAAATGTCTATGGGATCGACATGCCTGCGAGAGAAGAGTTGGTTGCGCATGAGCGTACTGAAGAAGAGGTGGCGGATATTATCGATGCGGACTGGTTAGTTTATCAGTCGATCGATGACCTCAAATCCAGTGCTCATGAAGGAAACCCAAAGATATCTGACTTCGAATGCTCTGCTTTTGATGGAAAATATGTAACAGGCGATATAGATGAGGATTACCTGCTGAATGTTTCATCAATCAGAAATGATGCGATGAAAGAAACGAAAAACCATGTCCGCGAGAATCAGGCTAGTGTTCTTGAGCTTCATAGTCACCGATGAAACTTATAGAAGCCTGCTTTTTTTAAATTGTCTGGAATAAAAGAAAAGACAAGATCACCTTGCGTAGGAATATGCTCCACAACATATGGAGATCTTGTCTGTCGAGGGTGTAGACGATTTTCCCATGAAATAGTGGGCTGGAATGGTTATACCGAAGAACAGAAAATATCGATTTTGGAAAGACTTAAACAAATTAAAAAAGAGGTGTTATCGCAGCATCTGCACATCGCTAATCATTCGAGGTTTGAAGATTTGTGTGAAGAGGCTGGTTTTGAATCGGTAGATCCAGACGAGAAAAAGTATGCTGTTCTTGCCTATCTCCTAACTAAATCCGAGAGGTTGGATGTTGGCGGTCTTGAGGTAGCTGGTTTATCTGAATGTTCTTTGGATGTTTCCAAATTGATGAATATTCTAGAATCTGAAATGTATGTACGGGCTCAAGCTCACTACGAACGAAATTTCAAAATAAAGGTATGAAGTCACAAGCAGTCATCAAGCCGGTAATAGATTTTTTAAGGGGAGAGACCCCACCAGCCTGGTATGAAGCCGCATCGAGCAATATTTCTTGTTTGTTAATTGATCACGCCAATTGCGAAAAAAAGGCTGCTAGCGCTGCGCTTGGACTCATGTATAAGTACATCGACCATGGTGATTTACTGCAAAAGCTTTCTCGTCTGGCTAGGGAAGAACTAAGGCACTTTGAGCAAGTATTAGAATTGATGAGAACTAGAAATGTTGATTACGAATTTGTCTCTGCGTCAGATTATGCGAAACGACTTCGAGAGGAGGTTCGTACAAGTGAACCGGGAAGACTTGTTGATCTGTTGATTTGTGGAGCAATAGTGGAAGCCCGATCCTGCGAAAGATTTTTTGGTCTAAGCAAAGTAATGCCCGTTGATATAAGCACCCTATATTCGAAGTTGCTCAATTCAGAGGCAAGACACTTTGAAGATTACTTACAATTGGCTTGCAACTTTTCTTCGTTCCCAGAAGTGCAAGAGAGAGCCTCGTGTTTTCTTGATACCGAGTGGGGATTGATTACTAGTCCAGATGCAAAGTTTCGCTTTCATAGTGGTTTGCCAAACTGAAACACTCCAATCGAAACCTTTGGTCTTTTTGTCGACAAAGCCAGCCGTTGGTCTCCCAGGCCCCTGTTACAATTCGGTTCTTGTATTGACCTGGACGGTGAGTGTGGCCGTGAATTAGAAGATCTGCCTGATGCTTTTTTAGCTGTTCCATTATGGCATTCTCGTTAGCATCCATAATGTTCACGCTTTTATTTGCGTTGGCCTCGGTACTTTGAGATCTCAATGCTCTTCCTAGCATCTCTCGCTCTATCAAAGGTTTTTCCAAGATCTCTTTTTGCCAAGAAGGGTCTCTGAAAAGTGCTCGCGCAGTTTGATATTCTGTGTCGTCGGTACAGAGAATATCTCCATGGCTCAACAAAATATGATCATCTATCACGTACGGGTCTTCCAAGAGGCTAGTCCCCGTAGCATCGCAGAATTTTTCACCGATCAAGAAGTCTCGATTACCATGCATTATGTATACCTTACAGGTCGCGCTTGTAGATTTTAGGATAATTCGCAGCTCGCTAGCATTTGCGCTTTTATCATCATCTCCAATCCACATTTCCACTAGATCTCCCAGGATATATATCTCATCTACTCGATTCGATTCGAGTTTCATCAATTCGATGAACCTTATAAAGCCATTACTGCCAGGGTCTTCGAGATGTAGATCGGAGATAAAGATTCTGTGCAACTGATTAAACTCCCTCCACGCTATCAATCGCTGCTTGCATGGTATTTTGCAACAGTACAGCTCTGGTCATTGGACCCACACCACCAGGTACCGGGGTTATCCAGGAAGCGACTTCCTTTACTTCTTCAAATTGGAAGTCTCCATGAAGCTTACCGTTAGAATCTCGGGTAATACCGATATCTATTGCAATCGCGCCTGGCTTTATCCAACTAGCAGGTACCAAATTAGGTTTGCCAACAGCGGAGATAACCAAATCCGCGTTCTGTACCTTCGTTTCGATATTTTTTGTGAACTTGTGAGTAGTGGTTACTGTGCAGCCTGCTAAAAGAAGCTCGAGAGTTAACGGTCGACCCACGTTGTTTGAAGCTCCAATGATTGTGGTTTCTAGCCCATGATATTGGGTATCAATGTGATCCAGCATTTGCATTACTCCCCAAGGGGTGCAGCAGCGCAAGGCTGGTCTTCTGATCGCTAAACGGCCCATGTTATAGGGATGGAAACCATCTACATCCTTTTTGGGATCAATTAAATCAACTATACGATCTTCGTCGATGTGCTCAGGTAGCGGTGTTTGAACGAGCAGTCCGTCAATCTTATCGTCCGAGTTAAAGCTCCTTACAACTTCTTCTAGCTCTTGTTGTGTAACGCTAGTGGGGATTTTTTCAATTCGTGAGTAATAACCAACTTCTTTGCAGTCGCGCTCTTTTCCTTTTACGTAGACTTCGGAAGCTGGATCATCTCCTACAAGTACCACAGCAAGACCAGGCCGACTATTTCCTTTGTTTACCCAATCCTGCGTTTCTTGCTCTAGTTTGAGACGTATGGATTTTGACAACTTTGCGCCATCTAGAATTTTAGCTGTCATAGTTTGCTCAAAGCGCTTAGTTTAACCTGACTATGGTTTCATCTCTAATGGTATGAGAGATGCTAATTGATTAGAGAGATTTGACGATTTCAAAGTGTCTCAGTATGATCGCGAAGCTTCAGAAATTTGAATTTTCTGTTATCGGGGTATAGCGCAGTCTGGTAGCGCGCCTGCTTTGGGAGCAGGATGTCGGGAGTTCGAATCTCTCTACCCCGACCACTTAACTTATTGAAATATATAGGTTTTATTTGTTTTAGAAAATTTTGGTGCCCATTTGGTGCCTATTTTCAATTCATAGAAGCCCAAATTTGCTCCTGAACCTTCGTTTCATCTCGATCGATCCAATCGGCATAAGTCTCAAAAAACATGCGTGTGGTGTGTCCTAAGACCTTAGAACAGTACCCCGGCTTCATGCCAGCCTCTAACATCCTACACGCGCATTGGAAGTTCGTTATGGCAATGCCGGCTTTCACCGAGACAGATATACGTCAGCGCTTGGGATTTAGTGTTTAGAGTGGTACAAAAAGTGGTACAAATATTAAATTAACTTGTTTTATTAGAATAAAACAATAATTTATATAATTAATTTGGCGTAAGAGGTATGCGTCATACCAGCAATAATATGGTAATAAAAACAATTACTTAGGAGTAGTTTCTCAATCCGTAATTGCTTGGTACCCAAACCAGTACCCAACTAAAATGCTAGATTTCACCCAGTAAAACCTAATTTCTACTATCTTGACTCCACCCCCGGGGTACTCCCAACTCACTCAGTTGAGACTTCTGGTGTGATCTAGAACCAATAATATGGACGGGTGATTTGAAATTGTTCATTAAAACCGGCAATTATAATTTCAAAAGATGAGATTAAATAAGGTCTCGGGCTACGCACGTTTGCCTATTACACTGGAGTTAAAGGGTGACAATAGCATTACAAAAAAATTCAAATGTAATGAAACGTTCATCATTCCATCATCGCTTTGTAAAAAATCTTTAACGAAATCACACTAATTTTGCTGAATCTTAAAATTGCGGGATTCGACTTTGACAAACTCTCATTTTTCAATCAGCTCAAGATTTCTAAAACGGCAATTGGTTTTGATATTTGTACCGCTTTTAACGATTTTGGTTCCTCAAGTCGTATGGACAGAAGAGGAGGAAATGGAAGAGGTGCTCGTAACAGCGAAGCCTATTAAAGCAAGTCAACTTTCTTCAATTGAGGCAAAAAGAAATTCGGTCAATTTAGTGGATGTGGTTTCTGCTGACGCTATCGGGCGCTTTCCCGACACAAACCTGGCAGATTCTCTTGGCAGATTGCCTGGGGTTTCAGTTGAAAGAGACCAGGGCCGAGCGCGTTATTTGAACTTTCGAGGTGCGCCCCGAAGATACACCGCCATTGCTTTTGATGGTATCGACATTCCTGGAACGGAGAACGGGCGGATTCCCCGATTCGACTCTTATCCATCGGTGATCACGTCGCAGATACTTGCAAACAAAGCTATCACAGCAGATATGACTGGCGAGGCGGTAGCGGGTTATATCGACATTAAGACCTTTTCTCCATCGGATATTGAGGGCTTTTCTGCGTCTTTCGATTACGGTTTTGGTGAGCAAGACCTAGGAGGTGGCGATGTTGATCGATACAGCGGAAGACTCTCTTTTTCAAACGATATGTTCGGAATTTTAGTGTTTGCCTCTGAGACTGGAAATCGGCAGGTGACGACAAACCTGGATGACATGGATTGGACGTACACTGAAGGTGGGATCATTCCTTCTCGAATCCGAACCAATAACTACTTTGTAGATTATTCAAATGAAGCGTCTGGTTTAACTGGAGAATTTTACTTCGGCAGCGGGGGACGTATTTTTTACAAATACTTAGATACTGAATTCCTTGACTTCGAGGAACGTAATCAGTGGCAGATTGATCTTCGAAGAATTGAAAATCCGACACCGAATACCGGCTACGCTCCAGACGCCCGAGGTAACAGGGCGTTGGAGTATGGTAAATACAACAACACTACTGAGGTTCACACGATAGGCACGGATTTTCTTGCGGCCAACTGGAATGTGGAAATTAGAGTCAGCGACATAGAACTGAAAAGTGAACTTTGGTTGCCTCTCCCTTACATGAGTTGGAGTGATGGAGTAACGTACGACGTTTCCGATCCGTCAGATCCGTTCTTTACTTTCGACACACCTCTTGCTGAACTGCAGTACGACCCGATCTTCGCGGTGTTTGATTTTTTAAATTACTGGTCGCGAACGAACACTGAAAATCAACAGTACAAAGTCGACGCTGATACCAGTAATGCGTTGGGTGAATTTAAGCTAGGCGCAAAATTTGACCAAAGAGAAGCGCTAGGTGGAAACGGGACAAACTGGGGTCTGCTTGATCAATATGGTTTATCTCGGGAAGCGATCAAAGGCTATGAGCAGCCTGACCGAGTCTGGTTCACCGATGTCAGAAACCCGGTCGGTGGTTTTTATACAGACAATAAAGGGCTTTTCGATGCGCTTGTCGCTGGAGGAGTCGTCTTCCCAGGTTTGGAAGATGCTGACTCAGATGCTTTGGTGACAGTGGACGAGGAAATTATATCCTTGTATGCCATGCAAACGATTGATACAGATTTCGGCAATGTCATCCTAGGACTGAGGTATGAAGACACAGATTTCCGTACGGTCGGATGGCAGCTTAACAGCCAGGGAGAGGAAGTTCCGCTAACGATATCGAAGAGCTATTCGAATTGGTTGCCAAGTGCCCACCTAAATTATGACTTAAACGAAGACACAAAATTAAGAGCCTCGATCACCACAGCGGTCAGCAGACCCGGCTACAATGAAGCGCGGGCAAGCGCGAGTATCAGCCCTGTTAACCAAAGTGTTTCGGGTGGAAATCCCTACCTAGAGCCAGAAGAATCTTGGGGTCTTGATTTAGCCTACGAGTGGTATTTTGGGGAAGCAAGCATTTTCGCCGTTTCAGCGTTTTATCGCGAGGTGGATAACGTTATTGTTGCTGGGTCCACGACTGTGGATGGGTCAGTCTACTCTCCGGCCGCTCAACCGGGCGAGCAGTGGTCTTTGACAGGTAGCGCGAATGGCTCGGACGGAGAGCTCAAGGGGATCGAGTTAAACTTTATTGATCGGCTTGATAATTACGTGACGGGCCCGCTATCTGGGTTTGGGTTAGAGTTAAATCTAGCGGCGATAGACTCAAGTTTTAAGGCGCCAGATGGAAACGAGTATTCCTTGCCCGGAACGTCAGACCTGACTTACAACGCATCGTTATTTTACGAGAAATATAACTTCTCAATTAGGCTCAATTATCGGTATCGCGATTTCTGGCTGGACACTACGGAGGCTGACGTAGGGGATGGCAATTACTGGGATGAGCAAGAAAGGCTTGAGTTATCCCTCAGGTATGACCTCGAAGAAGTCACCGGATTCAAAGCGATAGTTTATGCCGATTTAATGAACCTCTCAGACTACGAGGATGTTCGATATACGGGAAACGCGAGGAATCCTAATCAGATCGAAACGTACGGTTCGCGCTACGTTATGGGCATTCGAGCTAGCTTCTAATTGCAAATTCGAATGAGCTTTGGAATCTGATGCGTATTGATGTTTGATGTGTTACCTGGCTGCAAATGCGAAAGGCATCACTCAAACGCTGTTGATATGCTTAATTGTGCTGACCGGACATGCATCTGAAATAGCGGAGAGCACGCACATATCGGCTGGTTCCCCGGGCCCTGACGCTGATGCTAGTCCAGCTTGGCTGGCGGGCGATCATCATATTCACAGCCGGTATAGCGTGGGCTGGAACAACGATACTAATCCACCAACGCCAATATTGGGAGGTGACGCAATCTACCCAATCGCCATGAATGCGGTTATGGCACGTAGGTTCGGTATTGATTGGATGGTGACAACAGATCACGGTGGTCCGAATCACTCAAAGGTGCATCTAAACCATGCGTATCCTGAACTTCTGGAATCGCGCGAGGTGGTTCCAGAGGTTATACAATTCTTGGGGATGGAGTTCGATACGCCAGCCGCTGATCACACTAGTCTGATATTTCCTCAAACAGACGCCGAAATCCAAGATCTTGTCCAAATCGAAGCGACCTTTAACCGCCGTGAATCTTGGCCGGTAGATCCTCTACGAAACACACCGTCACAAATGTTGTCGGCCTTATCCGCCATGAAAGAATTGTCTGCTCCACCTTTGTTAATTGCGCACCACCCTTCGAGATCTGCAACCGCATATAGGAAGTACGGAATGACGACGCCGCGTGAGATGAGGTCTTGGAACGACCTTGCGCCAAAAATCGCGATCGGGATGGAAGGCGCTCCGGGCCATCAAGCGATCGCGCAGTCGCGTGCAAGGTTCGAACCATCAAAATTAACTCAATTTTTAGGCGAAAGCCGGCCCCGTGGTATTTATGGCAGTGCACTCGGGGGATACCCGACGATGGGGGGATTCGATCAAATGACAGCAGTCGTTGGTGGGTTCTGGGACTCGATGTTGGGTGAGGGTCGTCGCTGGTGGATTACAGCCAATTCTGACAGTCATACGCATTGGAGCGATGGTGGAGCCGATTTTTGGCCTGGCGAGTATTCGAAAACTTACGTTTTCGCTCTGAAAACACCAGATTCTATTTTTGCCGCTCTTCGTGCTGGCCGAATATTTGTTGTCACGGGAGATTTGATTTCCTCCCTAGAATTCAGGGCGTCGACAGGAAATCGAACTGCTCAGATAGGTCAGTCTCTCTCCGTGCAAAAAGGTGATGACGTGAAGATCCTCATGAAGATTGTTGAACCTAGCGTAGCGAATGCCGGAGGGTTTTCACCCATGGTAAAACGAATCGACTTGATCCGCGGTGAGATTCAAGCCACTAGTTCCGTAGATTACAATGATGAGAATCCCCGCGCTCGAGTGGAGTCACGGTTTGAATTGGATGAGCCACGAAAACGCGGCGAGCCCATAACTTTGTCATTGACGGTCAAAAACGTTCAGAAAAGCTTTTATGTGCGCTTGCGAGGCACTAATACCTATGAAAAAGAGCCTCTAGAGGACCTAGATGGCGAAGACCCTTGGAATGATCTGTGGTTTTATTCCAACCCTATTTTTGTCGAAACGCTTTAGAAAAGCTGGTTGAATATGATGAATGAATTTAATACTAATCCGGATGCTTTTCTTTACTACGAGGATTAATGTCTAGAAATTCACAGAAAAATAAAAAGGAGTTTAAATGCGTAAATTATTCACTATTTTTTTGATTGGCCTCATCCCTTCTTTGGGCGTGAGCGGTCATCACGAAGAATCAAATTCCCCCGTCGCTTATGTTTTGACCATGGGGGTTAAGTCGAGTGACTTGGCGGGAACGGCGCAAGCCGCGGGTAAATTCCTGGATTCTGGTGCTTTAGCAAAGAGAAATGTTGGGATGGGTCTGTATGGTTTAAATGCCAAAGGAGATAACCCTGCAACTATGATTATTGAGTACATATATCCTAATGGTGAGTCTTTGCCGTCACCAAATGTTTTGACTGTCTCTGAACCTCATGTGGCTTTCAACAAAGCGCAACGAGCAATGGGTAATGAAATTATAAGTAGCACTCTCTATTCATCTGTTTATGAGGTTATTCCTCCAGAAACGCTTGAAACCAACAAGGTGTTTTATGCCTACTATCTTCAGGTATCAGATCCCGCTGAGTATCTCAAAGAATGGAAAACCTTGATGAAAGAAATGCAAAAGGCAGGACTTGGTTCAGATGGGTACGGTATAAGAGAAGTCGTCGCTGGTGGAGAGAATGGCGAGACTCATATGATTTGGATGGGATATCCGTCAATGGCTAAACTAGTAGATAATTTCAAAGCGACAAATTCGACTGAGATGGTAAGTGAGTTTATGTCAAAAGTGTCAGGGATAAGAACGGTAACAAGAACGGCGATCGTATCTCAATTAGCTTTGAGCACAGCTGAAATCTTTTGATTTCACTAACGAATAGGTTGTCCTTTCAGGGCAGCCTATAGTCCTTTTAAGACGCTTTTGCGCCAAACCCTGTTTGGGCTGACGGTGGGCACCTGCCTGATAAAGCTGATGATTCAGAGTAAGACCGAGGGAATAATAAAATTAGTAGACTAATTAAAATAATAACTTAGAAAGCGTAGTGGCGGTTCAGGTACCCGCCTAACCAGAACCAATAACAATTAGAGAAAAGCTAAATCGTCATGTAAGAAATATTTAACGCAAATGTCATAGGCGTTTCATATTTGGAGAGCAAGGTAGTTCCCTCTAGTAGGGGCCAACCGCTCTGTTATCTTCCCTAACTCCAAGACGAGCGGCCTACTAGACTAGTTATTTCCTTTGAAGTTCTGGATTTCCCCTCAGGAACACTTTTAATCCAGTTTGTAGTTCTTCAGGAGATGAAATTAATTATTACAAGTGCAGCGATTTATGGCATCCAATAACAAGAAACTAAACCGCACTGTAAGAAATATTTAACGAAAATGTCATAGGCGTTTCATTTTCGAATGGATCATTAGTTCCGTCTAGAAACTTTACAGAAAAGGAATATGAAAGCTATTCTTCGACCCCTCTCCAAATACATCGACTATCTTTTCACTCAAAAAACCAAAGAACAGATTCGAGACGAACTTTTTCTACTAGTTCTATCTCGAACTACCTCAGCGGATACAAATATAAGAGCCGTGGAAATCAAAAAGGTAAAAATCCTACTCAAGGATCATTTGGGCAAAGAGTACACAGACGCTCAAATCAGGGTAGCCGCCCAATCGAAACGATTCGAAAAAGAGCCTCTTCACCGATTTGTCGGCAAAGCTGCAAAACTCATCTCCGAAAACGATCGCGTCAGTCTCGCATTCGGAATGATGGACATCATGAAATCTGATGATCGTGTAGGAGCTCTCGAGCGAAAACACTTTAATCGCATGATTAAAGCGCTTGGTTTACCCCCATCTTCCTTGATCGAGCGCGCCGCTTAGGTAGTTTAGCAGTAACGTCCTTAGTCTGCCGTGACAAGGCGTATGACCTAGTTTATAGGCTTACCTGTCAGTGGACTGAAAAGGTTTTGGCACCTAACACGATGGAGTAGGACTTGCGGATCTCGAAGCGGGGGAAGCAACAGTCTCAGCTTACTACGGTCTCACCACTCAGGGTTACGAGAACCTATCCAACAACATAGCCGACCTTAAACGCTACCTCAGTCAGCTCAAATCAATCGTTAAATACTATCGCGATATTGATGAAGAAAAAGAGTAAGTGGTGCCTATTTGATCTCCAGATAGGGCAAGCTGGGGCAACCTTCTGAAGAGGGGGTAACGTAAGTTGTTGATTTATAAGAAGTCGGGGGTGCCTCAGATTGCCTCAGTGAGCCAGGTAGAGAGTTCGAATCTCTCTACCCCGGCCATATAATATTTGGTTCACTATGGTCGTTGTCGACTCTAGTTGGGACGAGCCTGATTAAGCAGAGCTGCTCTTATCCTTTTTAAATTTCGACCAGTACAAAATTATAGCGCTCGGGGGTCTGTTAGCCGCGTTACAACTCTTCGTGGTGAATTTTTGATATCGGCGAATTTTGCAATATCTTCGGCTACTCGTTGTTTTCCGTCTGAAGAATTATAAAATTTATTTCTGAGATCATCTTCGCTTGCAAAACAGCAAAGCGCTAGACCATTCCAGTTTGCACCAGAAAATCTGTGCATCACTGCCAGCTGATAATAATGCGTCATGGCGGTATGTACCTCGAGCGCTATTAGAGCATGCTGGTCGCGCCAATGCCTGTCCGCGGCTTCTGCACCAATTTCTGCATTTGCTACCATCGGAAAGATACCTACGCTTGCTGGCAACATATCTTGGTTCAGTACGCTAAGAGGTTCGTTTAATACGGCGCGCTCATTTACGAGATATAAACCCACATCTGTCCGCTCCTTGAGATCTATGAGAATTGGAGAGGTCCCTAGAACCAGCGTCGAAAAAGGAAGGTGTTCAGTCGTTTCGGCGGAGGCCTGGAACATAAGACTTTGGCTTAAATTAGCCACTCTTTCTGCTTCCCTTTTATCTGCAAAAACTGCAGCTATTTTGAGTGTGGACAAGTAAACTCTCCTTAGCTCGTTTTGTCGCCTGGAGCACGAATTACATAACGAGGTTTCTCTGTTCGCAACCTGACCCAACTTTTGCCATTTTCTTTTTCTGTCATGAGCTCGATCACATCTTTAGCAAGGTCGTCAGGAGTCATAAATTGCGCATCTTTGGTCTTTTGCGCGTGCGGTATGATTTCGGTATCTACAGCGCCAGGGCAAAGGGCATGAATCCTGATATCTCTTTTTGTTAGGTCTGGCGCGAGACTGCGGACTAAGCCGACCACCGCGTGCTTGCTCATTGCGTAAAGTGGATCAATTGCATACGGAGTTAAGCCTGCGAGTGACGCCGTTACAACAATAGCCGCGCCGGGCGCCAAAAGTGGTAAAAGCGTTTGCAAGCCAAAAACGACCCCATCTACATTGACGCCCATCATGCGCCGGTAGCGTTCTAGGGTTGCAGCTTCTAATTGATACTCTGACAGCGGCGAGTCTGGCGGCGCGATTTGAATGCCTGCGTTTAGGTGGACACGCGTTGGCGCCCCCAGATCTGCTTTCTCAAACTCGAGGCGCTCCACTAATTGCTGCCATTGTGTTAGATCACCAACATCACAATGCCAGTATAGCGCTCCAGTTTCTTCAGCCAATGCTATACCTTTCGCCTGATCGACATCTACTGCAACTACATTTTCGCCTAACTCTTTCACAGCTCTTACAACTGCTGCACCGATACCTGATGCTGCCCCTGTGACAATCCAGAATTCGGGTTTGTTATTTGCACTCATCCATAGACCCTCAGATTTCTGATATTTGAGAAAAACTACTCAATTGCATTTTGTCGATGATGCGAGCGTTGCCGCGTCGATTGGACATGGTATGAAAATATTTCATTTGCGCTAGGTGTAAGCGTGAGCTTTTGCGACTGCCTCATCGAGTTCAACGCCCAGACCAGGTTCCCTGGGAGGTATGATGAAACCATCGGACCACTCTATTGGTTTTTTGAGAATTTCCGCATGAAAGCCATCAAGCTTGCCTATGCTCTCTTGAATTAAGAAATTGGGAGAGCAAACATCTAGCTGGATATTCGCGGCTTCTTCTATAGGTCCGCAATATAAATGGGGAGCTATTTGTGCGTAACTTGCCTCCGCCATCCCAGCAATCTTTTTCGCTTCAAGAATCCCGCCAACTCTGCCTAGTGCCATCTGCAAAATCGCTGCGGCTTGTTTTTCTAGTAGCAATCGAAATTCGTATTTGGTCGACAATCGCTCGCCTGTTGCAACCGGTATGGTCGTCCTGTTGGCTATCTTAGCCATTTCATCGACGTTTTCTGGTGGTACGGGCTCTTCAAACCAAAGTGGATCAAATTCCTCAATACGCCGAGCGAAGCGTAGAGCAGATGAGGTGGTGGTCTGTCCGTGCGTTCCAATTAAAATATCGCAACTGCTCCCAACTGCCTCTCGAACAGCTCTAACTACATTCTCGCCGTTTTGAAGTCGATCGATCGGTGTTTCTCTTGGATCCTCTTTCCCCATAACATCGATAAGCGGATCAAATTTTATTGCTGTAAACCCCTGATCTGAATGAGCTTTGGCGCTTTCTGCAGCTTTTTCTGGATCGGTAAAAGGAGAACGTCGAGACTTATCATTTGGATCTGGGTACAAATAGGTATATGACCTGAGTGTCTCGTGATACTTGCCACCGAGAAGGTTATAAATTGGTTGGTCCAGGGCTTTCCCGTTGATGTCCCAGCAAGCCATTTCTATAGCGCTAAGGATTCCTAAGACGGTGTGATCGGGGTGTTGGTGGGCGACCAGTCTTTCATAACCCTCACCGTAGTAGATGCTTCTCCATAGTTTTTCAATTTGAAATGGATCTTCCCCAACGACATAGGTTTCGCCATAGTCCTTTATCATTGTCGCAACGGTAAGCGGATGAAAGGGAACCTGGTAAACCTCTCCAAATCCGCTTATTCCATTGTCTGTGGTGAGTTTGACAAAAATCCAAACCCGGCCGCCTCTGTGAGGGGGAGGTGTCGCGACAACAAAGGTTTCTAGATCAATGATTTTCATAGGTTTTTAGGCGAGCAATTAACCAAAATCGAGTTCTCTTTGAAGAAATGCTGTATCTCCGATGTTTTCTGGTTGTTTCCATTTTGGGCGTTGGACGTGATGCTCATCGATTAGCTTTTGGAGCGCATCGAGAGATTTTTCTTCCATTTTTAACCCTGGCGCGTCTTTCGTACCTCCGCCAGCTCTAAATTCTAGTAACTCAACACCAGCGGGTCCGGCTTTAAATCGATACGGATGACCATTAGGTACAAACATGCCTGCGCCTGCTTTAAGATGACGCTCGCCCATGATCAATTCGCCACTGATAATGTAGTAAAGACAGTCCCCGTAGGCTGGATGACTATGCCTAAAAAGTGGAAAATTCGGTCCAAACCAAACGTGTACTAAACTCATCCCTCCCGGTGAGTTTTGCCAAATCAGCACAGTCGAACTGGTGCCTGATGCTGAAGCTTTAACAAGATCGGATATTTTGTTTTGGGTCTCTTCATGGCCAAAACGATCTGAGAGCGCTGAGAATTCGAAAGACTTTGCGATTTTAGCAGGATCCACATCCTGTATATCTTCAAACACCGCCGGGGGGGTCATTTTTGGGCTTTCCCATATTTGGAACTCGCCCCGCTTTGAAGCGTAGCTTTTATTTTCTTCAGTCGGCTCACCGATGCTTTCGTTACTTTGGTCTTCTGCCACCGTCTCCATATTGTTGCTCTCGATAATTTGATCGATTTCGAGCATACCATTTATTCATTAGGATTAAGAGAAAGACAGTTTTATTGGCTCTGCGCGGCGAAAGGTTCGAGTTATCAAAAGAACGATACGGCGACCCTAGTGAGTGTGACCGCCGTATTCTTCTAATCCTTAGGGTTTAGAACCCTAGTTTTATTCTGCAGAATAAACTTGCTCGCAAGATTGCATGTAATCGTTCTTCACGCTCGTTACCATCGCGAATGCCTGATTCCAGGGTTCACCGTAGCTGGCACCAGCATAATAATCTTCGAGAATCTTGCCGAAAGACTCGGCGTTTTGAGCTATTGCTCTAACATGAAGCGTGTTTGCTTCGTGAGGACCGCCTCCTATCGGATCGAACACCCCTATATTCATATCGTGTCCTGCTGCTTGGACGCCTTTTTCAGCTTCGGATATCTTTTCGACGAACGCCACGGCAGACTCTGCTGGAACGACAACGCGAATCATCCGCTCGAACCCTGGGTCAAGTTTAAAAGGTTTTAACGGTTTCCAAGTGACGCCGTATTTCACTTCTCTCAGCTTGGCCAGAGCCGGATCTGGTGCTTCCATAGGGTCATATTTTTCGGATGCAACCAGCGCACTTGACAAACTAGTGTGCGCGTTCCATACAAACATCTGGCCTGGATAGTCGTGCCCGCTTCTGGTCAGGCAGTATCCCGCGGCAATTGTGCCAGTTGCCTCAAAAACATTGTCACTCGCTTCCAATGCTTTAATGTAAGCGCCAACATCTTCTGCTTGAACCATTAGCGTTGTGAACGCACCGTCACTAGTTGCCTCGTTTCCATGTCCATCAGCGTAAGCTGTTGGGTTAAACGCGAGCGCCATCATTATTAGAATGCTTATTAAGCTCCTCATCGTAAACCTCCTTAGTTTTGGATTGGAAATAGTACCACTACTTGTAGAAATGCTACTCGAATTATATTGGTACTAAGGGGCCTGCATCGTGTCTTAGTCGATAAGATTTATAGCTTCTGGGACGACTTTCGCCAGTTTATCGAGATGTTGTTGCGGTGTGAGCTCTCCGCCTAATGTGCGAAGACAAATATAGTCTAATCCCATTTTTCCCCAATTAATCACGCGTGATTGCCACTCCATTTCTCTTGGTCCGACGACGGCTACACCAGCCTCGGTTTGTATCGAGTTTGGGTCTCGGCCCGCTTTTAGTGCCGCTTCATCAATATTTTTGCGAATGCCGCCATAGTCTTCTGGGTTGCACAATACGAACCAGCCGTCGGCATGGTGCGCGATTCTATTGATTACCCTGTCACCCGGAGTAGAGGCTCCTCCATACCAGATTGGGATATTGGACTGGATGGGCTTAGGGCTTATGCCTGAATTTTCGACTGTGTCCCATCGGCCTGAAAAGCTGACTTTTTCTTGGCTTAGAAGCGATTTCAATAACAGAAGCTGCTCATCGCACCTCGCGCCCCTAGTATGAAAATCCTGGCCCAATGCCGCGTATTGATCTTTGTTGGAGCCTATTCCGACACCAAGCCTAGCCCGTCCGTTAGACAGCACGTCCAGTTCAACCAATTGCTTGGCAAACAGAACCGTTTGTCTGGCCGGTAAAACGATGACTGAGGGGCACAATTCGATGCGCTTGGTGAAAGCAGCAACCCAGGCTAGCAGAGTCATGGGTTCGTGAAGATGTCCCGAATTCTTGTTAATTATGGTGTCGGGAACTCGTAGGTGTGACAGTCCTAGTTCATCTGCAAGCTCCGCGTAAGCGCGAATTGCTCCAAGATCATCTTTCATTTCCCTTACAGGCAGTGAGACGCCGAATTTCATAGTTTGCCCTCCTCAGAAAGAGGTTGATGTTACCGAATTGTCAGCGCTCTTGCTTGAGTTCTCCTTGAGATGTTCTTCAAAAAAAGCTGACAATGTCCGGGCAAAAGTGAGTCTATTTTCGTACCCTGAAAGATTATGGTCGCCTTCGAGTAGCTCCAAATACTGAACTGATTTGTTCGATGTTTTTAAGAGTGCTTTGTGCATCTCACGGCTTTGTTTTACATCTACTACGCGATCTTTTTCTCCGTGGATTAACAAGATGGGAGTGTTTATTGAGTCGACTAAATTGATAGGGGAATTTGCGCGCAGCATGTTCCGATCGTCCCAGAGATTTCCTATGAAACGTGTTGAAAATTTCCCTCCAATGTACCTGCGTGTGGCCCTTAGTAGTGATTCGAGATCCGTTACGCCGTTCAAAGATACTGCGCATTGGTACAAATCCGGTTCCTTTGCAGCGCCCATTAGAGCGGCGTAGCCTCCGTATGACCCGCCGAAAATTGCAATTCGATTAGGGTCTGCGATACCTCGTTCTATGATCCATTTCGTACCATCAGTAATGTCGTCTTGCATAGCTTGACCCCACTGTTTTCGGCCTGCTGCTTCAAATGCTTTGCCATAACCTGTTGACCCTCTAAAGTTGATTTGTAGGACTGCGTACCCTTGTGCGCTTAGCATTTGTACTACCCAATCGAATCTTTTGAAGTCCCGTGCGTAAGGTCCTCCGTGGGGATAAACGATTACGGGCAAATTTTTTGCGTTTTCAAAACTGGTGTCGGGGGGCAAAGTTAAGTAGCCAGGAATGGTTAACCCGTCTCTTGCAGAAAATGAGATATCATGGACACCGCTCAAACGTTTAGGATTTAGAGATGAGTAGGCACTTCTTAAGAAGTTCAGACGGTTTTCTTTTGCCATGTACAAGTAATAGTCTATAGGGGTTTGCGGCCCGTTAACGGCCACAATGGCCATTGAGCGATCATCTGACTCGCTGACTATATAGGCTTTAGCTTCGGGAAAGTTTTTCTCGAATGCTTTGCTTAGAGCGAGCCTTTGAGGATCGATCACCAGTGGTGGTATGTCCTCTGCCGAATATCTAACTTCTAAAACATTAGTATCCTTTGCGTCAGTAATAATTTGTGCGATCTCCGATTGCTCATGTTGATAGAGAAGTTCCTCGTCTCCTGTCTCTGCATTAAATTTAAATACCTTTCGGAGTAGATTTTTTTCAATAGCCGCAATTATTCTGTCTGTTTCACTGTCGCCGCCGCTATTATCCGATGAAGAAGCCTGTTTTCTATCGAACATACTGATGTAATAGTTGCTCGGATTATCAGTTGGCGTTCCTAAGACTTCGGCTTCACGTGCCAGTAGTCCTGAATGGTCGTGCCAGTTATTGTTTTTATCTCTGAGCTTTAACACACCCGTCTTCTGGTCTCCAGTGAAGCCCCATCCTACTCGAATGTTCCCAAGCTTATCGGCCTCCCAGCCGTAGATGTCTTTGAGCCTGCCTTGAGCCACTGAACGTCGCAGTTTACTGTCGCCTACCTTGCTTTTAAGGACTGAAGGGCGCTCGTCATTTTTTCTAGCTACCAATAAAAACTCGCCGGGTTTGTCCGGCAGCTTGCCGATAACACCATCTTGGATTTGCCAAAAGGCTCTAGTGTCTTCTCGCTTGAACATCAAAGTTGTTTTCTTGGTTCTCATGTCTACCGAAATCAGCCTGGTAATTATCACGGGGGTGGTCATGACTTGAGAGGGTATTGAGACGCCAATTAACAAATCTTCGTCTGAAACCCAGTCCAACCAATTGATTTTCCATTTATTACCTGAAGCGACGAACGGTTGTTCTTGTTCAAATATCTCGTCGACAAACACGGCTTGCGCCCCATAAGCATAAAATACGCCTGCGAGATATTTTCCACTGGGCGAGACGATAGCCCGACTTAGGCCAGGTTGGCTTGCAAAGTCTTCTATGGAGTGAGTCTCATCCGCACTGATTGGCTGAATAGGCATTAAAGCAAAAGTTATTACAAGAATTAGCGAGAGATATTTGGAAATATAGCGTTTCTCTTCAGACGAAAATTCTCTCAAACCTCGCATTCCTACTCTGAGCTTATGAGTTGTGCCTCTTGCCAGAGCCATAATAGCTTGTCCTCCTGTTTCGATATTTTTTATCAGGGAATTCGCGATTTTTAGAATCATTTTTATTATTCCTATTCTTTTAGATCTCTATGAGTCGGTTGGGGAGTTCGGCTTTATCCCTGGTTTTTGGGAAGTGTTCGACGAGTTCTGAGCCGATTAGGTCGATAATGCTTTTGAAGGATTCTTCCACTCTTCCTCTCTGAAGTAAGGGAATTGCATTTGTGATAGCTATCTCCCACACCTTATTTTCGATTCGTGTCAGCCCGTGATCCGGTATGATTTCGATGTAGTGTTCTAGCTCGGAAACGAAGATGAGCAGACCGAGGTTATCCTTGGTTGTATGTACTTGCTGCGTCAGAAATTGGCGCATGGCGATGTTGGACGCTCGGAGAAACTTCGTTCTTCGAGGGACCACTAATCTTACGAGTGCTGGAATCCGCAGCAAAATGGTTAATCCAAAAAATGTCATGAATTGGATGACTACCACTTCGGATAAGGATAACCAAAAAGGCCAGAACAAACTTGCTAGTGGAATTAGCATTGATGTGCAGGCGGCGAAAAGAGTCGGTGCGTATCCATAGTTGTCCGATCTTTTAGCAAGGACCATTACGATTTCGGCGTCAGTTCTAGATTCGATTGCACGAATGCGTTCTTCTAGCGAATCTTTTTGCTTTTCAGTTAATAACGTCATTAATCACCAACCGCCGCTAGCGCCACCACCACCAAATCCCCCGCCACCAAATCCACCAGCTCCAGAGCCACTACCACCTATCGAGCCAGCGAATCCGTTACCTCCAAAAAAACCGGTTCCGTTTTCGTCCCACCCTCGTGCTCGCATGAAATTAGGGAACAGAATTCTTCCTAATCCAGTTCCGACTGGAAAAATTAGAATGTAAAGTGAGATAAGTGCCCAATATCCTTTATCGAAATCCGACCATTCTTCTGACTCTCTTTGACGCTTTGCTGGCGCGCCTTCATATCGATCTTCCAGAACCTTTATTACGGCATTAGTTCCCTCCATTATTCCGCGGCCGTATTCACCACGTTTAAACCAATAGGTCATATGGTAAAAAATGATGGATCCTGCTAAATCATCTGATAACCACTGTTCTAAGCCGAATCCCACCTCGATCCTGATCTTGCGTTCTTCCATCGCTACAAGAATAAGTACTCCATTGTTTTGGTCTTTTTTACCGATTCCCCATGTTCTCGCTACTCTAAGGCTGTAGTCTTCCAGGATTTCTCCTTCCAGGCTCTCTACTGTGAGGATTGCGATTTCGTTGCCAGTTTTGCTTTCATGGAACTCAATTGCTTTTTTGATGCCGTTTTCCCTGGCCTTATTAAGTACGTCGGCAAGATCCAGAATTATTGATGGTTCTGGAATTTCTTTGCTTTCAGCCGAGGAACAAAAAGCTGAGAGCAAAATAAAAATGATCACGAAATAGTGAAATGCCTTTTTCATTAGGATGTTTTTTGACTTGTTGCTAAGCCCTGGCTTCATTTTGCCAAAGCATTTTATATATCAGTCAATCCCCCTCCTCTCTGAAGCCTAACAAAACAATTAAAGCAGGCAAACGATTTAAGAAGTGTTTGTCATTGAAATGGACTTACACCTTCAGATTATTTTAGGTATAAGTTGGTTCTCAGATGGAAGATAGAAGAGGGGTTCAAAACGGTGATTATTGATCGCAGGCGGTTCTTAGGCGGTTCGTTAGCCCTGTCAGCGTTGGCGAGCGCTCCTTATGGTTTGTCATCGCAAGGCTGGAGAGCGGGTCCTATAAAGCATCTAATCCCCTCAGCTAATCATTCGCAAATATCTCTGAAGGTTGTTGCGTCACAAAGGCTGCATAAGCCGATTCTTTTAGTTGATGGCAAAGAGGTTAAAGGTCGCTCGACCGATACGAAAGGGACTGGTTTTGCCTTCAACGCAAAAGATTTAATGCCTAATGTCACCTATGAATTGGCTCTTATGGATGGCAATACTCGCTTAACCGACTCTTGGCCGCTTTCTACAATGCCTGATCCTCAAAGCCGTCCGGATCATCTCCGCATTCTTGTGTTTACCTGTGCCGGCGGTCATCCTTTAATGAGCGAGGGGGCTGAATCATTTTTCCTACCGCAGACAACTCGTCGTAGACTACTTCAGAGAGGATTGTCTTTTAATCCAGATGCGATGATCGCTATTGGAGATCACATCTATTGGGACCAGCGCACCTGGTTAGAGTCAAGTCGATCGAGTACTCGACAGTTTTCTTCTAATCTATATAACGCGGTGGGTATGCTTGATCGGCACGCCTCTCCTTATGGAGGGCGTAACGAAGAGATTCTCAAGGTAGTCGCAGGTGAACAGATTACTCCCTTGTACGGAACGGAGCTGCGAAGTACTCCGAGCTATTTTATTAATGACGACCATGACTATTTTGAAAACGACGAGGCGACAGATCGGTATGTAACTCTTCCGCCAGAGTCCTATCAAAAGCAGTTTTTCGGTTTCGTAAGAGATCATTACTTGCCCGATTTCCTGCCTACGCAAGATACTCCAAGCTTACTCAGCGGTACTACAAGCGATGGTCATAATAGGCATTTCGGCGCATTACGATGGGGAACTCTGTGTGAAACCCTGATGTACGACTGTGCCGGGTTTTTATCATTAAAAGGAAAAACCGCTGGCTTGGTTCCAACGGAGGTAGAGCGGTGGCTTATCAACAGGACAATGGATCAAAAGATCAGTCAACTTATGCACGTTCCTTCCCATCCTTTTGGTTGGAGTGCTGGAAAGTGGAGGGAGTGGTACCCGGATGTTGCTGATAGTGGTAAGTCAGGAGCACAGACCGCACAAATGGGGGCCGATGGCGAGCAATTTAAACTGACGACGGACAAACCCAAGTTTATGTGGCAAAGGGGTTGGTGGGAACAGCATCAAAGGTTGCTCGCCGCAATGTCGGAGCAAGAGAAACGGGCGGGGATTATATTGAGTGGGGACTTGCATGCCACTGGACATTCACAAATTATCCGCAGCGGAGAAATCGATCTTAGTCCAAATCCGGTTAATTCAATCATTACCGGGCCCTTGGGGACCGGATCCGCTTGGCCTAGTAGAGCTCGTGGAACGCCTCCAATGATTGCAAGCGATTTGAAAATAGAAAGTCCTGCGCCAGTAAGCGAGCGCAATGGTTTTACGCTGCTCGATGTTACTCACGATTCGGTGCGTGTTAGGTTGTTTGCTTGGCGAAGGGAGCACACGAAGTTAGAAACTATTGACTCTTTAGATCCGTATCATGATGTGAAAATACAGAGAAATGGTCTGGGTTAGTCTTAGTCTTTTTTTGAGGGAAAGACGGTAATGAAGACCGTTTAGTTGGTTAATCAATTCCCATGACAGCCTCAAAACGAGTGTGTATGTTTAATGAACTGCTTTAGGAGTCAGTTGAAATGTTGCTAACCCCCTATCGAGTGTTGGATTTAACTCGAACGCGAGGAATGCTGTGTGCCCAGATTTTAGGGGACCTGGGAGCAGATGTTATCCAGGTTGAGCCGCCAGGGGGGGCGGAGGGTCGGAAAATTGGTCCGTTTTTTAAGGCTATTGATGACAAAGAGCACTCATTAAGTTGGTGGGGTTATTCAAGAGGGAAGCGAAGTATTGAGCTCGATATTCATGATCAGAGAGAGATTTTTTTAAATTTGCTAAAGCGGGCTGATTTCCTGATCGAATCAGAGCCTATCGGGTCATTAGCAGCTGCTGGGCTTGGTTATGAGGCAATTCATAAACTTAACCCGGCGCTGATCCAGGTAAGTATTACTCCTTTTGGTCTAACGGGCCCGAAGTCCTCATGGTTAGCTAGTGACATCACGCTTATGGCTAGTGCTGGGCCGCTTGCCATGACTGGAGATGATGAGTTGCCTCCCGTTCGCGTGAGTGTTCCGCAGGCATGGAACCATGCTGCGGCAGAGGCTGCAGTCGGTGCAATAATTGCGCTTCGCGAGAGACATTTCTCTGGTATCGGTCAGCATGTTAGCGTGAGCGCTCAACAAGCAATTACACTTGCTACTCAAGGCAACATTCTGTCTGCGGCAGTCGGCGACAACACGGTACAAAGAATCGCTGGGGGCTTGAAGGCGGGAGAGCTCAGGATTCGTCTGACTTATCCAGCTTTAGATGGCCATGTCTCTATTACACATGTTTTTGGAGCAACGGTTGGTCCCGCCACTCGTCGATTAATGGAGTACGTTTTTGAACAGGGTTTCTGTGACGAGGCAACTCGTGATAAAGATTGGATCGAGTACGGTTTACTGTTGTCCACGGGCGAAGAATCTCTAGAAGAGTTCGAGAGAGTTAAAGAGTGCGTTGCTACCTGTACCGCTTCGAAGACGAAAGCAGAGTTGCTTGAGGTTGCTATGGAAAGGCGGTTATTGCTGGCTCCTATGACTACCATTGCTGATGTTGTCGCGAGTGCGCAGTTTGCTGAGCGAGGATATTTTATGAAACCGGAAGGAGAGGGCGAAGCGGCTTCAATTAGATACCCTGGCCCCTTTGCCAAGTTTAGTAAGAATCCTCTATCGATGGGGCGTCGGCCTCCACGCATTGGTGAGCATACGCAGGAGATTATTGATGAGATTTCTCGCGTGCCAGAAAAGGGTCGATTAACGGAAACAAAAAAGACAACGTTGCCTTTGGAAGGCGTCAAAGTGCTTGATTTTATGTGGGCACTAGCAGGGCCTGGAGCGACCAGAACCCTTGCCGACATGGGTGCAACGGTGATCCGGGTTGAATCATCTTCAAGACTCGATGTTATTCGCACCATTAGGCCCTTCATCGACAGTGATGAGTCGCCTGAGAAATCGGCTTTATTTCATAATACGAACGCTGGAAAAAATCTCCTTAGTCTCGATTTGACCAAGCCAGAAGGTAAAGCAGTCGCTTTAGACCTGGTCCGATGGTGTGATGTCGTGACTGAATCGTTTTCTCCCAAGGCGATGAAGGCGTTTGGTCTAGATTATGAGAGCTTACTGGAAGTAAATAGCGACTTGATCATGCTTAGTACTTGTTTGTTTGGTCAGACAGGTCCGCTTTCAATGTTTGCCGGTTATGGCAACTTGGCTGCGGCAATTGCCGGTTTTTATACGATAACTGGTTGGCCTGATCGCGAGCCTGCTGGTCCTTTTGGGGCATACACCGATTATATTGCGCCTCGATACAACGCGGCTGCTATTTTGGCCGCTTTAGATTATCGCGATCGTACCGGAGCAGGACAACATATTGATCTCGCTCAGGCGGAGAGCGCTTTGCACTTCCTTACGCCCGCGATTTTAGACTATATGGCAAATGACAAAGTTCAGTTGCGTATAGGAAACTCTGATCCCAATTGCGCGCCTCATGGTGTTTATCCGGTTTTGGGTGACGATGCATATATAGCGATCGCGTGTGAGACTGACGAACAGTGGCATGCGTTCAATGATCTGTTATCAATCCCAGATGCGAGCGCAAAATTATACAACTCGATGAAGGCCCGGATAAAAAATCGCGACTCTTTGGACCAATTCATTTGTAGATTTACAAGTTCATATGAGGGCTTCGAGTTGGAGTCTGTCTTGCAGAGCTCTGGTGTGCCCGCTTCAGTGGTGCAAAATAGCCCCGAATTGATAAAGGACCCTCAGCTTAGGCATCTAGATCACTTTTTAGAGTTGCCTCATCACGAGGGAGGTAACACGGTAATTGAGAGTCCTAGGATCCACTTTTCACGGTCAAAGACCAGTAAAGATACCAGTGCCCCGACATTTAATCGCGATATGATGTACGTGCTCCATGAGGTACTCGGTTATGAGCACGACAAAATTGGTGAGCTGCTGGTTGCTGGTGTCTTGGAATAGGCCTATTAGTCTGAGGAGGGCAGTTTTTTTGTTTCTTTACCCATCAGCATGTTCCCATCAACACCAAAGGAGCCTTCTCCTGCCTTAACGCAAAGTAATTCAATAGTCTCTTCTTCGTTGACATAGCGTTTGCCGATTAGGCAGTCGTACATGTGTTCTTCGTTAGCTTGTGACGCATCTACGGTTACTTCAGCTTCAGTGCTCATAGGCACACCACCGCAGGTCAGCACAAGATCTCCCTCTGGTGCTTTTACGACCATTGCTTCGCCACTGCAAACGACACTCTTTAATCTTGTTCCCGGTTTCATCTCAGCCATGCTTCGTATACCTCTCGCCAAAGCAGTTAATAATAAATAAGTAGGATATTCTGCCTTGAAATCCAAATAATTCCAGCACAAATCGATGGTATTTGGATTTACTAAAGTCCGTATTCCAGGGATCTCCTGGCTGGTGGTGTCTACTCTGAGGACAAGTAGCTTGATATTGCTTGTTTTACCCTAATATGCATCTCTTCCGTGTCCTTTGTGTCCGAGAATTGATCCGCGAGACCGAAAAGGGTCATGAACATAGGACTGTTTTTTAGCTTTACGCTATCAAGTTGAAGTGTTTGATGGTTCTGCAGTAATTCAGACCAAGTGCTTCTGACGCTTTTCCAGAATGGTCCCGTTTTTTCCCAGTAGTCGTTGCCAGGACTCCAGTCGTGCTCGATAATTTTTTCATACCGAGCTAAACCAATTTCTTTAGCCACGATTGGCGTTCCTGGAGTCAGTTTTCCGATACTCTCCAGTTTTACTTTTAGGTTGTCTTCCTCTTGAACCCATCCGGTGGGAGTTATCGTGTGCTTGTTGGTGCCAATTAGAACTTGATAATCCGACCTTGCGCTAAATTCTCTACGGGGTAATGGCCTCCAGGTTTCGCCGCTTTGCCAGCTAGAGTAATTGCCCTTGTGCTGCCATGAACCAATAGCTTGGTATCTAGGGGAATCGTCGACTTGATAAACCGATTGAGACCAATTCCCGCTGCTTTCTTTTGAAGTGACTGTTGTCTTCTGCCAGTTATCAAATCCTTTAAAAGTGACGATTGCTGCTGGTTCGTATTGCCAATCCTGCCTCCAGTGTTTCATGACCATAGGAGCAGGCTTATCACCGTTATTTGCTTCGAAGTACATGACTAATATGTGCTGGAGACTTATAAAATCTCCTTTATCCTCAACCACATAGACGAACTCGGTGCCCCAGGACTGATAGGGTCGAGCCGGTTTGTGTGTTTCTGTGAACCCGACGGTTTCTAGAAAATCGAAGCTCGTTCTATAGCCACCCGACATGGCTAGAATAGCACGCCTGTCTCGCTCAAATTTCGATATTTTCGGTTCTCGTATTGCTCTCCATTGTAGGTTTTCTGATTTATCCAGGACTATTTTTTCGCCTGTCGTGGTACCGCCTCGAGGTTTCATATTTGAGTCTTGAGTAAATGACCAGGCGAAAGTGTATTGAGTTGTTTCTGTTTCGTTTTTCGTGCTGATCTGTTTGGGTTCATAGGAAAACCCGATGTTGGGGATAATCAAAATGAGAGCGATAATTACGAGACTGAGGGACTTACTCAATGCTTTCTCCGGTACAGATTAAGGGCAATGACGCTTATTTTTAAATAATTTAAAGAAAGGTGGAAGTAGGGCAGACGGAGTTAGATCACCCAATACCAGCTAAAGGAGTAAGCCGCCATAAAAATGGAAACACCAGTTAACCAGAGGACGGTCTCTTGTTTTGACGGTACGTTGCGCCTTTTGAGTTTTAATTTCATGTTGTAAGAGTTTGGTATGTGTTTGTTCATAGTGACTCTTGAGATTTAGA
This sequence comes from K189A clade bacterium, assembly GCA_902568205.1. Classification (GTDB taxonomy): domain Bacteria; phylum Pseudomonadota; class Gammaproteobacteria; order Pseudomonadales; family Azotimanducaceae; genus UBA4421. The sequence continues at coordinate 29,411 of CACFPX010000023.1, forward strand.
GTTGGCTTGCTAGCGCTGGAGTAGAAGTTTTAGGTGTGAAGAGGCGCTAGCAAGCCTCGGGAGATAGTTAAAGAACAAATTGGCATTTATTATTTTTCTAATGTCTGCCACGTAACATGTCCCCTAACTATTAACGCTCGATTTGTATATTAATGAGAATCATTCTCATTAGCAATATTATTTGCAATTATTTTTTGGCTTTTTTACGTTTGAGACGAGTATTAGAGTTAGGATCAAGCCCAGCGCTATTATGATCAGGCTCTCTTGCGACGCTTCCGCAAGACGCTCATCTGATGCGAACCGATAAATGCGAGTTGAGAGAGTTTCAAAATTGAATGGTCTGAGGATAAGAGTGGCTGGTAATTCTTTAGTAATGTCGATAAAAACAAGAAGAAAACCGGCGACAAGCGGCCCACGAAGAAGGGGTAGGTGGATTGACCGTACGGTGCGAGATGACGTTGCTCCTAAAGCTGCAGCTGCTGCATCGAGCTTTTCGTCAATTTGAGTCAATCCGCCTTCAACGGAATTGAATGAAACCGTCAGGAATCTGGCGAAGTACACTAAAACAAGAGCAGCAATCGACCCTGTAAACCATAGCTGAGGTTTGGTGTCGGTAAGTGAACTGATAGGTTCTGCTATTAAATGGTCTAAAGTAGTAAGCGGTACTAGCAACCCTACGGCAAGTATGATCGCGGGCAACGCATAACCCATGGTGGATAATTTAATACCCGCTCTTACTATCTTGTTGGATTGCATTCTATTGGAGTAGGCCAACCCCAGGGAGGCGATCGAACACAGACCAGCTCCAATGCACGCAACTTTTATGGTGTTTAGCGTGTATTCGTTAAACAGAGTTTCAAGTTCTGTTCTGCTCTCTTCCAAGGCGTAACCTGTTAGGACAACTATTGGCACCAGAAAACCCAACAAAAGCGGCACAAAACAAAGTAAGGAAGCTAGCCAGGCTTTAGGCCTTGTTAGTTCGATACGCTTGCTTTCTTTATAGTCGGAAGTGGGGTTGAAGCTTTTGCCTTTTATCATTTGTTGCTCGCTGTAGATAAGTAATGCAACAAATAAAAAGAGGCATGCTGAAATTTGTAGTGCGACCGTTTGATCGCCCATTCCGTACCAACTCCGAAAAATGCCGGTTGTAAATGTGGTCACTCCGTAGTGGTCAACCACGCCAAAATCAGCCATGGTTTCCATAAGAACTAGAGCCGTGCCGCCTGCAATTGCGGGCCGAGAGAGGGGTAGTACCAGACTAAAAAAGGTTTTGCTTGTCCCTGCGCCAAGAGAACTCGCTGCAGATCTCAATACGCCTGACTGGTTTTCAAAGCTGGTTTTCGTGAACAGATAAACATAGGGAAACAGTACGATCGAGATAACAAAACTAGCTCCTGCCAGTGACCTGATATCCAGTAGATTAGTTGTATAACTAGGCCCAAAAAAAAGTTGTCTCAAAGCGGTTTGTACGGGACCAGAGTATTCCAGCAGCTCTGCATAAACGTAACCGGCTATATAGGCTGGGATAGCAAGAGGTAAAACGAGCGCCCACGAAAAAATCCGAACCCCAGGAAAAGTGAAAGCCGAGGTTAGCCATGCGCTTCCTACCCCGATAATTAAAGTTTGAATGGCGACTAAGGCAGCCAGTAATAGCGTGTTGGATGTATACTCAAGTAATAAGTTGTCCCGCAGGTGAACCCAGGATTCGGATTCACCAGCGGCTAGCGACGACAGCACGATTAAAATTGGAATAGCTACAGGTAAGCACAATAATGCTAGCCAGATGTATTTCAACCACGGGTTATTCATAGTTCGCAATTTCAACCATTAGTGTTGTAGTCTTAGATCATTGTCAAAAAAATGATTTTTTGTTCTGGGGGCGGCAGTTTACCGATATAACCATTGAGTTTATCTCTTCAATCGATTACGCACAGTTTTAGCGATCGAGCTGTTCTAAGCAACGTCAATCTTGATATTTCTGAGGGGGAAATTATCAGTCTGGTTGGGCCTTCGGGCAGCGGAAAAACCACATTGCTCAAGATAATTGCGGGTTTGGAGAAGATTCAGCTAGGAAAAATCACCCTGGATGGTAAGGATTTCGCATCGGCTAGTCTCCATCCCCCGACTAGTGATCGATCTGTGGGCTTTGTTTTTCAAGATCACGTTTTGTTTCCAAATATGACGGTTGAAAAAAACATAGGCTTTGGTATCCGGCATAAAAAGTCAGTGGAGAGGCGCTCTATCACAGATAGGTTGCTGGGACAGGTCGGTTTATCTGATTTCGGTAAGCGATACCCCGATACTCTGTCAGGAGGCCAAAAGCAGCGGATTGCGCTTATTAGGGCGCTTGCTCGTGAGCCTAAGTATCTGTTAATGGATGAACCTTTTGCTTCGGTAGACGGACCATTGAGGAGTCAATTGATAGAGGATACGCGATTGAATTTGAAGTCGGAAAATACTTCGGCTCTAGTCGTGACGCATGACTTAGATGAAGCCATGAAGTTGGGAGACCGCATAGCTGTATTAGTTGATGGTCATTTTGTACAAGTGGATACGCCGGAACAAATCTTCGAAAAGCCGGGCTCAGCGTTCATAGCTGACGCGCTGCCCGATTTATTCGTGCTTGCAGGAGAAGTGAAAGACAAAGGCAAGATTAGTACAGGTTTGGGCTTGGTTACCGTTGACATGAGTACTTCGGAGATCGACGTAGGTAAAAAGGTTAAGTTAGGTTTTCGTAATCGTGACGTGTCCATCGATCCCCAAGGTTCAACCTGTACAGTTGAGGATATCAGGTTCGTCCTGGGTAACTACGTCGTACTTATAAAATCAATAGATACCGGTGAATTGTTAAGTGTTACAGCCAATAAGTTCCACGGGCTTTCTATTGGGCAATCTGCCTCATTAAAGTTTGCGACTACCAAACCATACATCTATCATAATTGATAATAATTCTCATTTAGGAATCCGGCTAATGATCCGAAAGGCTATTTTGTTGTCTATGACAGCGTTTACTTTACTAAGCTCCATAGCAATTTCAGAAGAAGTCGTTAATTTGTATTCGGCAAGACACTACGACACAGACGACGCTTTGTATTCCAACTTCCAAAAGGAAACTGGGATAAAAGTTAACTTGATCGAAGGTGGAAGCGACGGACTGATTGAAAGAATTGTCAATGAAGGGAAGTACAGCCCTGCTGATCTCCTGATCACCGTTGACGCGGGCAGGCTTTGGAAAGCAGTTGAGAGTGGGGTGTTTCAGGGTGTCTCTTCGGCTGTATTAAGTGATCGAATACCTCCTAACCTTAGGCATCCGGAAGGTTTTTGGTTCGGCCTCTCAAAGAGAGGGCGCATTATCGCTTACAATAAAAAGAAAGGATTGCCCGAAAATATCACGAACTATGAAGACCTTGCTGACCAGTCTCTAAAAGGACAGGTATGTATGAGAAGCTCATCTAATATCTATAATTTATCGTTAATGGCGGCTTTGATTGAGGCAAATGGTACTGAGGAAGCAGAATCTTGGGCCAATGGGGTTGTTTCAAACTTTGCGAGAGACCCCCAAGGTAACGATACAGCGCAATTGCGAGCGGTTTCTTCAGGCGAATGTGGGATAACAGTCGCAAATACCTATTATATTGGTCGCTTGATGGGTTCGGGCAAGGCGGACGATCAAAAAACAATCGATGGATTGGGGTTTTTGTTTCCCAATCAAGAAGGTAGAGGGGCTCACGTAAATATCAGCGGGGGGGGCGTGGCGAAATATGCTCCTAATAAAGAAAACGCCATCCGCTTTTTGGAGTATTTGACTGAAGAATCCTCACAGAAGATGTTCTCGGAGGGTAATAATGAATATCCGGTTGTTGGTGAGGTGTCGGGTCCGGTGGCATCTTTGGGGGCTTTTAAAGAGGATTCGGTAAAGGCCTCTCTCTTTGGCGAGAGGCAAAGAGAGGCTGTAATGGTTTATGACAGGGCTGGTTGGCGTTAATAAGAAGTCTTTTAAGATTTCTGAGTCGGACTTAATAGCTAGATTTTATTACTGGTGAGCGGGAAGATGGATTCTTAGTTGAGTTGGGCCTAGAATACCGACTTTCCTGAGCGCCTGTAGCTCAACTGGATAGAGCATCGGCCTTCTAAGCCGAGGGTTAGAGGTTCGAGTCCTCTCAGGCGCGCCATTAAACTATAATAAAATCAATGACTTAGTTTTTTGGGTCGTCAGATTGGGTGTAGTTTTTTCGATTGCTCTTCATTTTTAGCCTTCAAAATCGCCATGTTCCTGAGATCAGCTTCTTTGTTTTCCTGTATCCATTAAATTTAGTATCTACGCGTTTCGCTATGGAATACCTGGCCGTTTTAGCAAATTCACAGGGGTGCGCTGTTTTGATACGGCAAAAATTTACCGACTTTAGTGAAATTTTATTAAAGTTACCCAAAAGTTTGCCGATAGAAACATTAAACCGGCGAAATCTTGCCGTTTTGGTATGAAAATTTATACTGCTGAACCCTTGCCTATTTTGGAGGGGTCCTAAAGAGACCAAGGATCAGCTCAACCAGTAACGTAGGAGTTATGGTATGAGTTTGGTCGTAAACACGAATGCAGGATCCTTAAACGCACAGCGTTCGTTAGCAGCCTCTGGCTCGGAATTGAAGACAGCCATGGAGCGACTCTCCTCTGGATCTAAAATTAATAGCGCATCGGATGACGCGGCTGGCTTTGCCATTGCTGAGCGGATGACCGCACAAATTCGTGGTCTCAATATGGCAGCAAAGAACGCAGGCGATGGTTTGGCGATGTTAGCGGTTGCAGAAAATGCTTCAAATGAAGTCACCGATATGCTGCAACGCATTAGAGAGATAGCCGTCCAGGCTGTAAATGATACTAATACTCAAACTGACCGTTTATACCTCCAATCGGAAGCAGAGGCATTAATCGAGGAAATTACCCGGATCGATCAAGATACACAGTTTAATGGTCAAAACATATTTGGGAAGACTTACACATTTCAGGTCGGCACTGAAGCTGGGCAAACTGTTGAGGCGACTATGTTTGGTCTCTCCCCAGCCTACACTTTAGGAAATTCAGTTGGAAGAGTGCCTAACGGCCCCTGGTCTGAGACCTCTAATGTTTTTGATGTGGAGACTGCGACCCAGCCGTTTGAAGAAGGGGATATCGCAGTATTCGGTAGGAATGCAACCGGATGGTCTGAAGGTAAATTTATTAATTCTGTTGAAGATAACGGGGATGCTCAGAGAATTATCCTCAACGAGGGAGTCGGTCAGGTGACTTCTCCTGGAGACTATGTAATTCAAGTAGCGTCTTTCGATTTCGATAATCAAGAGGTTACGGGTGATGGAGGCAGCAGAAGTCTCCAGAACATTGATTTGGTAAATGATGCGTCTGGAGCTTTAGAGACGATAACCAATTCAATCAACACCGTTAGTGATATAAAAGCGGGCTACGGAGCCCTGCAGAATCGTTTGGAATATACAGTCTCCAACTTGATGAACGTCTCTGAGTTTACTACCGCCGCTCGTTCGCGTATTGCCGACGCAGATTTTGCTGTTGAAAGCGCAAGACTGGCTAAAGCACAGGTATTACAACAATCAGGCACAGCGATGCTGGCGCAGGCGAATGCCTCGTCTCGGCTGGCGTTGTCCCTGATTCGTTAAATTGGAAGTCAAATCGAATAGATAAATTAAAAAAA
>CACFPX010000024.1:0-34643 GCA_902568205.1 K189A clade bacterium
GACGTTGATCCAGCCAAAGTTATAACTAAAGGCAGGCTACAACCTGGCCGTATCTTTTTGATCGATTTCGACGAAGGACGGATGATTCCAGACCATGAGCTGAAATCGCGACTAAGTGCAAAACACCCCTATCGAAAATGGCTCGATGAAGAGAAGATTGAGCTGAGTGATCTCGCTGACAGTGAAGCTGAAGCATTAATGCCAAGTGAGCTAATACCAAAAATGAAGGCATTTGGTTACACCCAGGAAACAATGCAGTTTATGTTGCAGCCTATGGTGACGGAATTAAGAGATCCTCTCGGCTCAATGGGAAACGATGCAGCCTTAGCAGTAATCTCAAAAAAACCGCGCATGCTCTACGATTACTTCAAACAACGGTTCGCCCAAGTAACCAACCCTCCCATCGATTCCATCCGAGAAGAAGTCATCATGGCTTTGGAATGCTACATAGGACCAGAGCAAAATCTACTAGATACTAACAGTGCAAACGCCAATCGGTTGAAGATACCCCACCCAATACTGGCAAATGATGAACTAGCAAAGTTAAAAAACATCGAGCACCAGAGCTGGCGCTGCAAAACCATCGACATTACTTATCCCAAGGAAGGCTCTGAAGATGGTCTCAAACAAGCTTTGCATAGCATTAATCAAGAATCTTTAAAGGCTATTGAGCAAGGTTATAGCCTGATCATCCTCTCGGATCGAAAGCTAAGTGAAGACCGTCTGTCGATCAGCTCTCTGCTTGCCATCGGAAGCGTCCACCACTTCTTGGTCAAGGAGCATTCACGAACCAAAATTGGCTTAATACTGGAATCCGGCGAAGCTCGAGAAGTACATCACCATTGTCTACTGACCGGATACGGGGCCGACGCGATTAATCCCTATCTGGCCTTCGAGGCGTTATGGGACAGGCTTTCGGCGGGTGTGTTCCCTGAAATCAATTCTGCCAAGGACATAGTGGTCAACTATAAAAAGGCTGTGGGCAAAGGAATGTTGAAAGTCATGGCCAAAATGGGCATCTCCACGCTACATTCCTACAAGGGCGCACAAATTTTTGAGGCGGTCGGTCTAGCAGAAGAGGTCATTGATCTTTGCTTTGCTGGCACCGCTAGCCGTATAGAAGGCGCAAACTTTGATGTCCTTTCGCGGGAAATGAGTGAAAAACATTCTTTAGGATTCCCTAAACAAGTTAGCTCAGAGAGCAACGTGCTCATCAATCCAGGAGACTTCCACTGGCGGCGAAACGGGGATACCCATATGTGGGATCCGTCCACAATCGCTAATCTGCAGAGAGCCTCAAGAGAAAACAACGAAGAGGCTTATTGGCAGTTCTCCCAGCAAACCAATGAGGAAAACAATCGCAAAGCTTCGATCAGGGGTTTATTGAGATTTAAGAAAGTCGAGCCCATTAAACTCGAAAAGGTGGAAACAGAAAAAGACATCATGGTGCGATTTGCCACAGGAGCCATGAGTTTTGGATCGATCAGTGCAGAGGCGCATGAATCACTAGCAATAGCTATGAATAGGATCGGGGGTAAATCAAACACCGGCGAGGGAGGTGAAGACCCTGCTCGTTTCATACCGCTCGAAAACGGAGACTCAAAAAGGTCCGCCATTAAGCAAGTGGCAAGTGGTCGATTCGGAGTAACAATCAACTACTTGAGCAATGCAGACGAATTGCAGATCAAAATAATTCAAGGCGCTAAGCCCGGGGAGGGCGGAGAATTGCCAGGAGGAAAGGTTGATGACTACATCGCCAAGATTAGACACTCCACCCCTGGGGTAGGTTTAATTAGTCCCCCTCCTCATCACGATATCTATTCGATAGAGGATATTGCTCAGTTAATTCATGACCTCAAAAACGCCAATCCGGATGCTCGTGTAAGCGTCAAGCTAGGATCTGAAGTTGGCGTGGGAACGGTCGCGGCTGGCGTAACGAAAGCTAGGGCCGACCATCTGGTTATAGCAGGCGATTCTGGTGGCACAGGAGCATCACCGCTGACGTCAATAAAACATGCAGGAATTCCTTGGGAAATTGGAATTGCGGAAACCCATCAAACCCTCGTATTGAACAATCTAAGATCGCGCGTAGTTTTGCAAACTGATGGCCAGCTTAAAACTGGAAGAGACGTAGCAATCGCGGCCATTTTAGGCGCAGAGGAATTCGGTTTTGCCACCGCACCACTCATCGCTCTCGGGTGCATCATGATGCGAAAATGCCATTTAAATACCTGCCCAGTTGGCATAGCAACCCAAGACCCTTTGCTGCGGAAAAAATTTAACGGCTCGCCAGAACACGTCATCAATTATCTCTACATGGTGGCAAAGGAACTTCGGCAGATAATGGCGTCGCTTGGTATAGGAAAAGTTAACGATTTGATCGGTCGCGTCGATCTTCTTGAAGTAGACGATGCGCTTAAACACTGGAAATCAGAAGGCTTAGACTTGTCCACGATACTAACGCCAGTCAACAAGCCCGATGACTTTTTAGGATCCTTTGCTATCCACTCACAAGACCATGAACTCGATAAAGCTCTTGATAATCAACTAATCGAATTGGCAGAGCCCGCACTGAGTAATGGTGGCAAAGTGCGAAGCGAACTCAACATTGTAAATACGAACAGAGTGGTTGGGGCCATGTTGTCTAATCAAGTCATCCGACGGGTTGGGCCTCAAATGCTCCCTGACGATACAATCCACTACAAGTTTAATGGTAGCGCGGGTCAGAGTTTTGGTTGCTGGCTAGCAAAGGGAATCACCCTAGAGTTAGAGGGCGATGCTAATGACTACACAGGCAAAGGACTATCCGGGGGGAAACTCATTATATACCCCCCCAAAGAAAGCCAGTTTGTGCCTGAAGAAAATATAATCCTGGGTAATGTCGCGCTTTATGGAGCAACCAGTGGAGAATGTTATTTCAGAGGAATAGCGGCCGAACGCTTTTGCGTGCGAAATAGCGGTGCAACGGCGGTAGTCGAGGGCGTAGGGGACCATGGATGCGAGTATATGACAGGTGGAACGGCGGTCATTCTAGGAGAAACTGGAAGAAATTTTGCGGCGGGAATGAGCGGCGGTGTCGCTTACATTTGGGACGAACACGGTGCTTTTGAAGAAAAGTGCAACAAAGAACTAGTGCTTCTTGAAAGCGTTTCCGAAGACGCTGAAGAGTTAAAGAGGCTTATACAAAATCATTTGAGTTACACAAATTCCACCAGGGCAAAAGAGATTCTAGATTCCTGGGAACATGCATTAACACAATTTATTAAAGTGATGCCTGTTGACTATAAACGCGTTCTAGAGGAGCGAAAGGTATTAGCGGATGCGAGTTAAAATTGCAAAATCTGGAGGCCTAAAGAATGGGTAAGGCTACCGGATTTTTAGAACACGTCCGTATCGTGGAACCCTACCGCGACGCCGAACTACGGCTGAAAGACTTTAATGAGATCTACACAGAACATCAGAATGATGCGCTTAAAGTGCAGGGGTCGAGGTGCATGGACTGCGGCGTGCCCTTTTGCCAATCCGAGGAAGGATGTCCAATACATAATCTAATCCCGGAATGGAACGATCTGGTTTATAAAGATCAATGGCACGAGGCGCTAATTCGATTGCATAAGACCAACAACTTCCCCGAGTTCACAGGGAGAGTCTGTCCCGCCCCCTGCGAAGGTGCTTGCGTTTTGGGGATTACGGATCCTTCGGTGACTATCAAAAACATTGAAATGGCGATAATCGACCGCGGTTTTGAAGAAGGATGGGTCAAGGCTGAGCCTCCTAAAACTAGGACTCAATATAAGGTAGCTGTAGTCGGATCTGGTCCAGCTGGGTTAGCAGCAGCAGCTCAGCTGAATAAAGCAGGGCACAACGTTACTGTTTACGAGCGAGCAGACAGGATCGGCGGTCTTCTGATGTACGGTATTCCTAATATGAAGCTCGCAAAGAATGAGGTCGTTGAAAGAAGAATCGCAATCCTCGAAGAAGAGGGCGTTTCTTTTGTCACCAATACAGAGATTGGAGATGGAGAAGCATCAGGGACGCGAACGATTGAACAACTAAGAGAAGAATTCGATGCAGTGCTTTTGGCGACTGGAGCTACTGTACCTAGAAACCTAGATATTCCTGGAAGAGACCTTAAAGGGGTTCACTTTGCAATGGAATTTCTTACACAGAATACAAAGAGTCTTCTGGATTCAAATCATGCTGATGGAAGCTACATCTCAGCAAAGGATAAAAACGTCATAGTAATTGGAGGCGGAGATACTGGTACTGACTGCATAGGAACTTCTCTAAGACATGGATGCAAAAGCTTAGTGAATCTTGAATTGTTCCCCAAACCTCCTGATGCTAGGGCGCCTGGTAATCCTTGGCCACTATTCCCTAGAACCTACAAAGTTGACTATGGCCATGAGGAAGCTGCTCAGGTTCAAGGGAGTGATCCCAGGACCTTTTCAGTGGATTCAATTAATTTCGAGGGAGATTCAGAAGGGCACGTTACGAGTCTTAAAACTGCAAATGTGGAAATGAAAGATGGTCAGTTCAGGCGTGTTGAAGGGACTGAAAAAATCTGGGCTGCCGACCTTGTACTTCTTGCCATGGGCTTTTTGGGGCCAGAACACTCAGCCACGGACTTGGTAGGTATTGAATACGACGAACGAAGTAACTACAAAACCAAGAATAAGTCTTACCATACGAATTTAGAGGGTATCTTTGCCGCGGGCGACTGCCGAAGAGGGCAATCTTTGGTTGTTCGAGCAATAGCTGAAGGACGTGAAGCGGCGAGAGAGATTGACTTTTTTTTAACCGGCTCGTCAGAGTTGCCGTAGAGGTCTAACTAATTCGACAAAGCCTGAATTAAAACCTCTCTGACACTTTTTTCTGAAACGCCAGTCTCTATTTTAACTTTTCCGATCTCTAGAATTAGAATAAAAGTCAAAAGACCGTCTTTAACTTTTTTATCTAGGCGAATCGTATCTACTAGTCGATCCACATCAGAATCGGATAAGTTGGAAGCCGCGATCGGCAATCCCAGATCAATCAACGTTCGTCTGATTCGCTCCAGCACATCAAGTTCAATGAGCCCCATCTTGTGAGATAAAGAACACGCCATCTCTATCCCAATTGAGACCGCCTCTCCATGAAGCCATGTACCATAACCACTAACGGTCTCAATCGCGTGCCCTACAGTGTGGCCGAAATTAAGTATTGCTCGGATTCCCAATTCACGCTCGTCCAGCGAGACGATTTCTGCCTTGATCTCACAAGACCTAGTTATAGCCGTTGCGACGGCAGGGATTTCTCTTGATGCTAGATTTGAGGCATTAGATTCTATCCAGGAGAAAAAATCCTGATCGTAAATTAAACCATACTTGATGACTTCCGCGAGACCCGCAACATACTCTCTTTTAGGCAAACTCAGCAACACATCAGGATCTATTAATACCGCTGAAGGTTGATAAAAAGCGCCTATTAGATTCTTACCCGCAGGGTGATTAATACCTGTTTTTCCGCCTACTGAAGAGTCCACCTGAGCCAAAAGCGTGGTCGGTATCTGGATGAAGTTAACCCCTCTAAGATAGGTAGCCGATACGAAACCGCAAAGATCACCAACAACTCCTCCCCCAAGTGCGACCAGGTTCAGCGTTCTATCAAACTCTTTGGATACGAGAAAATCGATAACTGCCCGATATGTTTGGAAGCTTTTATACTGCTCTCCATCTTCAATTTCAAAAAAGGTAACATCGAGCCCCCCAAAAAAAGCTTCAGCCAACCTGCCGTACAAGTTCCGAACTGTGGCATTGGTAATAATACAAACTCGGCTTCCGACCAACTTGGACTCTAATTCAGTGGCGAGAAATTTTTCATTTGAAAACAGTCCTTCCTCAACATAAATGGGATAATTCGTAGTGTTCGTATTTACGGTTACTTTTTGCATTTGGTTTTATCGAGAATCAAATTTCTAATCTTCTAAAATTTATCGACCCAATCTTGCAATAATAGCTCGCACCAAAGCGGAAGTTGTTTGTTTATCGCTCATAAATTTATAATCAGCAATCTCTCTGTAAAGCGGATCACGGCGTTTTTTCAATGTCATTAAAACTTGGTCGACCTCAGAGCCTTGCAATAATGGCCGCTTTTTGTCGTTGCGCACTCGTTCTACCAAAGTCTCGTTAGGGCAGTCTAAATGTATAACTGTCCCTTTTTCTGCAATGCGCTTCCGATTTTCTTCCCTTTCGACGACCCCACCACCAGTTGCGATTATCGCTCCTGTCTTCGCCGAAAGTTCCCTGATAACTTGCTCCTCTCTGTCTCTGAATCCTTCTTCTCCCTCAACATCGAAGATCCAAGAAATCTCCGCGCCGGCATTTTTCTCAATTTCTTTATCAGAATCAAAGAAAGGCCTATTCAATTTTTCAGCCAAAAGCTTCCCAACAGTGCTTTTCCCTACCGCCATTAGTCCAACAAGATAGATACTTTTATACGTCATAATAATTGAGGAAAATAGGCTAATAGAGCTTAAACCATACGTGATGAGCTTAATGTTAATTATTTCAGCAAAAAGAATTATTTGCACATAATCACAATCATGCGTAGGTATACCAAATTGAAATACATATTTATCAATAGACTAACGATGTGACTACAAAATCATGAAGTTACGACAAAAATTCATTAGTGTGCTTGTCTTTTTTATGGCTTCCCTGTTGGTGGGCTTATCAGGATTATTCCTCTACCTGAATCCTCAGATCCCCGATGCAAGCACCTATCAAAACGTGCAAATTGAAACCCCCCTTAGGGTGCTTGGCCAGAACGGTTTACTTTTAGCAGAGTTCGGGGAAAGAAGGTCAATCCCAATTACGTTAAATGAAGTACCGCAGCATTTTATTGATGCCATTATAAATACAGAAGATAAACGCTTTTATGAACACAGAGGTATCGATTTTATATCACTCAGCAATGACCTCTTGAGCCTCGTGGGAGATCTGATAACCGATAGAGGTTTAGGGTCGGGCGCCAGCACTATCACCATGCAGCTTGCACGGAATATATCCTTTAATTTAGAGCGCCGCTTTTTGAGAAAATTTAAAGAAATGCTTCTGGCTCTTAAAATTGAGCGCGAACTAACAAAGAACGAAATACTTACCTTGTACATCAACCTAGTCCCGTTCGGGAAAAGAGCCTACGGAGCAGAAGCGGCTGCCAAAACCTATTACGGTAAGTCTCTAGATGAACTAAATCTTGCACAATTGGCCATGCTAGCCGGAATTCCTCAAAGGCCAAGCGCTGGTAACCCGATCAATGGTCCTGAGCGCGCGTTGAAAAGGCGTAATCTTGTGCTCTCCTTAATGCTAGAACAGACCTCCATCTCTGAGGAAGAATATCGAAGGGCCGTTGCAGCTCAAATTACCGCTAAAGTTTACGATCGAGAGCTGGATTTGGAGAGCCCATACCCATCAGAAATAGCAAGGCGGCAGGCACTCGCTTCCATCCCAGATCTATATACAGGCGGATACAAGATAATTACTACAATTGACGAGAACCTACAAAACGCTTCCATCCAGGCCTTAAAAAAGGGGTTATACAGCTATGACAAAAAACATGGCTATAGGCCAATAGGAAATATAGAGCAAATAGGAGGTGCAGAGATACAAGAGGCAAAAGTGCTTCGATCGGAAATGTCTGATTACGCGTCATTACTGCAGATTGCTACAATAAGCAGCAACAAGGAAAACCTTTCCAGTCTCGAAATACCGGAGATAAAACTATCGGAGGAATCAGTAAAGATAATTAAGTCTAATCTAGAGTCTTTGCCTATCTATGATGATCTCCAGGCCGCTATTGCCGTGTTTGTAGATAACGAATACGCGCTGATGTACAGCTCCAATGGCAAAATACAAGTAATCGAAAAATCCCAAAGTCTTTGGGCAAGGCGATATATCGATGAGGATACACTAGGACCAAGAATCAGTGGAATGAAGACAATACTGCAAAACGGCGATATTGCTTACATCACGAAACAAAAAGCTGGTTGGTCCCTAGCACAAATCCCTCTAATTGAAGGTGCATCAGTGTCTATAGATATCGACACAGGGCAAATTAAGGCGATCGTTGGAGGCTTTGATTTCTACCGCAATCAATACAACCACGCCACCCAGGCAAAAAGACAGCCAGGTTCAGGATTCAAACCCTTCATATACTCAGCAGCTATAAATCAAGGCATCATGCCTTCTGACATCTTTATCGATGCGCCTCTGGTCTTCGAAGACTCTAATCTAGAAACACAATATCGTCCAAATAACGACAACAAAAAATACAATGGGCCGACGAGGCTGCGCCAAGCTCTATATCGATCGATTAACTTGGTATCGATGAGAGTACTCATGAAAGTCGGGGCTGGCAGAGCGCTAGACTATATTCCTCGGTTCGGTTTTGAAACCAAAAACTTTCCAAGAAATACTCAATTAGCGATCGGCGGCGGGACAATGGGCGTTACGCCACTAGAAATGGTGCGTGCATATGCCGTCATCGCAAATGGTGGTTTTCTTGTAGAGCCCCACATCATTGATAAAATCTTGGATCCCCAGGACAATATCGTCTTTCAAACCAACCATCCCAGAGTATGCCACAACTGCCAAGACAACGAGGGAAACAACAGCTCCCTTGTATCTACCAGTCTTGAACTAGCCAGCGAAGCATCGTCATCTGAAGACACTTTCACCAATGAGCCTTTACAGAACATAGATCTAGCCGATGATGAAAGAGCCACCGCAGTAAGAGTAATCGATAAAAGAAATGCTTACATCATGGACTCGATGTTAAAGGACGTCATAAAACTAGGCACTGGTCGACGCGCGCTCGCGCTAAAAAGAAACGATCTCGCCGGTAAAACAGGAACGACCAACGACGCTGCAGATACCTGGTTTAATGGTTACGGAGCCGGAATTGCAACCACAGTTTGGGTCGGTTTTACCAATCACGCTCCTATGGGTTCAAACGCTTATGGCTCCAATATTCCACTGCCCATCTGGATCGATACCATGAAATTTGCTTTAAAGGATAAGAAGGAAAAGCCGGCTGTCCAACCGACCGGAATAATAAGTTTGCGCATAGATCCTGAAACCGGACTGCCAACATCGGAAAAAGCAAAATCAACGACCTTTGATTATTTTTATACTGAGCACGCCCCCCTCTTGGACACCAAGCCCGCGGCCTCTGAACGCACAGAGAGGAGTAAAATCGACGCCGCAGACCTCTTCTAGTGAGAATAAGAGTGCAAACTTGCTATTCCACTATTTTAACAAAGTCCCCGGCTCGAGGCTCTCCGTTGGGATGATCCCCGTTTATAAGCCGCAGTATTCCTTCACCACCTCTTCCTATCGGGGAATACGCCGCCATCTTTGCATAGGTATCACCAGGGTTCGCCATCACCACACGGATTTTCTGATCACTAATTAGGCGCATATCTTCAGCACTTAAGGCACGAAATGATTGGACCGTAGCTAGAAAATTGTCTTCGAAAGCCTGTTGATCAGTCCCGTCCCTATATTCGCCAGTAAAGAGATAAATCCCTCCGTCTTTAAAGACGACAGCTATTTTACTAAGACTATTTTCTTTGATCTGTTTAGCTTTTGCGATAAACGCAGGATAGTATCCCACCAATAATTGCTCGGCGTCTTCCAGATCGTCACGTTTGAGAACTTCTGTTACATATTCTTCGGGTGTAGAAACTTCTGAAGACGGTGCCATTCTTTTCAACTTGATAGTTGCTTTTTCATTTACAGAACTAGAGGAAGAGCTAATTTCTGAGGGCGTGGCCATCAAACTCCAGCCTTCTGGGAACTCTACGACCAACCTCAAAGTCCCATGATAATACTTGCCATCCTTTACCACACCCGTTGAAGTTTCCTCTCCAAAACGCAAACCAGATAGCATCTTCAAGTAATCTCGCTCCGGAAGCTCAAGATCCGAATAGGTTATGCCCCTCGACTGAGATATAAGCTCATTAAGTCGTTTGGTATGTGCCGGATGACTGCCTAAGATCCCATGATAAATTGTGGGTTTGTTTCCGCTTAATTTCCCAAAGTTATCGTGATCCCTGACCACTTGAATACTTTCTAGAGAAGCGTACGGATCGTAACCAGCTCGAATCAAAAACAGCAAACCTAGTTCATCAGCTTCTAATTCATGCTCTCTCCTATAGCCAGCTAGTTGAGCAGTACCAACCGTGTTCACCAAGGACGAAGTCGCGCTAGTACCTGTCGCGAACATACCTAAAATCCCCATTATTTTATTTAATCGATCTCGACCAACCGTCTTTTTTGTATGTTTAGCGTATACATGTGCAATCTCATGCCCGATTACCGAAGCCATTTCGTCTTCGCTATTCAGGTGAGCTAATAGACCCCTGGTAAGAAAAATATATCCATCAGGCGTAGCCCAAGCGTTTACAATTGACTGATCCACAACAACGAAAGTGTATTGTGTATTTTGTTTGGGTATCGTCGCCAACAACCTATTACCTACTTCAACGACATATTCCTGCCAGTCTTCGTCCGGGTAAATTAGGCCCTTTTCTAAAAACTCGTTATAAATTTCTGCTCCAGAATTCATTGAGGCATAGGAAGAGGAAAACGGCAAAAAGCTGCCTAAAATAATCGTTATAAGTGCACCTGCGTACCAAGCAAAGGCTCTCATTCAACACCTCAAAAACTTCATTCTGAACAGTTTGTATATGGGGATACTGCCGACAAATAGAACCATTAACCTAAAATACATTTGTTTGGAACAGATCCTAGCTAAAAGGCAGCAACACAGCTACACGTTACTTTGACTTCTTGATAATCTGCGCCTTGATCTGATTTCGCGCTCTTATCCCAATGAAGTTGGCAGGCGCGTCGATAGAAGGGTGGACACATAAGGGGAACGAGAATCTACCAGAAGCAGCCAAAACTGGCAGAAATAGAACAGAAGTCTGTATTAAAGTTAACCACTGAATGACTTACATAGAGACCCTATTTAGGTAAATGTATGGAGAACAAATCGTCGAGGATAGTAGGCGTAGCAATTCCAAAACCACTCGAGACTATTTTCGACTACCAAGTCCCTGCTGGTATGACCATGCCGGGTTTAGGGTCAAGGTTAAGGGTTCCATTTGGCAAAGGAGAGTTAATTGGCATCTGCGTGGAGACTAAAAGCGCGTCAGACGCAGGACAGCTTAAAGAGATAGCAGAAGTTGTAGATAGCGAATCTATGGTTTCAGCGGACCTGTTAGATCTGGCACTTTGGATGGCCAAGTATTACCACCACCCTATCGGAGAGACACTATTTACCACAATTCCGCCAGACATCCGAAAAGGAAAGCCTTTAAAGCTCGATAAGCCCAGATGTTGGACGATCAATTCTAGTAATTCACCAACAAATAGAGCTCCCAAGCAAAAATCGCTCTACGAGTTAATCGGCCAGAGACCCGGCATAAGTTCAGAGGAGATTAGCGCCGCTGGGTTCAGCCTAAACACAATCCAAACACTGGAAAGAGATGGACGCGTTAAAGCTATAGAGCCCATTCAAAATGAAACGAAAGAAAAATCTATCGATTTAAATGCCGAGCAGAAACGGGCTCTAAAAGCCCTCAACGACCACAAGGCCGGATACGAGTGTTTCCTGTTGGATGGCATCACGGGAAGCGGAAAAACTGAAGTTTATTTGCAGGCTATCGAATCGGTAATAGGAACCGGCAGGCAAGCTTTGGTGTTGGTCCCCGAAATAAGCCTAACACCTCAAACTTACCAAAGATTTTCTAATCGATTCCCGAAAACCGGCCTGATGCATTCAGGAATCTCACACCACAATAATCTTCAAACCTGGCTCAAATGCAAGGAAGGGAAAATAGATTGCCTGGTAGGAACAAGATCGGCGGTTTTTGCTCCCTTCCAAAACCTCGGCATTATCATCGTCGATGAGGAGCACGATTCATCCTACAAACAACAAGAAGGTCTAAAATACTCAGCTCGGGATGTGGCAGTAAAACGAGCGAGTCAAAAAAAAATCCCAATAATTTTAGGTAGTGCTACGCCATCAGTAGAATCAATAAACAACGTGCAAAATGGGAAGTACTCACTCCTGACTCTGAGAACAAAGGCGGATAACACCCGCCTACCTTCCCATCAAATAATAGATCTTAGTAATGGAAAGGTCATAGACGGTTTCTCGTCAAAAACTCTCGCGGCAATCACCGAGCACTTAAGTAACCAAAATCAGGTAATGATTTTTATCAACAAACGAGGGTTCGCTCGCACCCTGTTCTGTACCTCGTGCGGCTGGAAAGCGAACTGCGTGCGATGTGAGGCTAGAACTACAGTACACACTAACCCTGATCTTCTAATTTGCCACTATTGTGGCTGGAAAGAGAGATTAAAAACGCAATGTCCAGAATGCCAAAAACCTGACCTGATCTCTCTGGGACAGGGAACTCAGAAATTAGAGGCTACCCTTGGTAAACATTTCCCTCTAACAACCATCTTTCGAATAGATCGAGACTCGACTAGGGGCCAAAATCAATTCGCTGAGACTCTTAGAGAGATAAACAACGGCAAGTCATGCATTTTGGTAGGAACGCAGATGTTGTCTAAAGGGCATGACTTTAAGAAGCTGACCTTGGTTGTGGTGATGGAAGCAGACGTAGGTTTCAACGCCATTGATTTCAGGGGACCAGAAAAGTCGGCGCAACAAATTTTGCAGGTTTCTGGCAGGTCCGGTCGCCACAACGACAAAGGCGAAATCATTCTTCAGACCTACGATGCTAACAATCCGATACTCCTGAGCCTGATAAGGAACGGTTACAAAAGCTTCGCAGAAAACGAATTACAAATACGGGAAAAAATGCGATTTCCACCTTTTAGACCAATGGCGATAATCCGGGCAGACGCAAAATCTGCAGGTACTGCAGAGAATTTTTTAAGCAGTATTAATCACAAACTGTCGGATTACGAAACACTCGGACCCGCACCGGCACTTATTAGCAAAATATCCAATCGTTATCGGTTCCAATTGATGATATTGGCTGACAATCGAAGACTCCTTGATCAAGCTCTAACCACTGTCCAAGCATCTTACAAGAAAGCAGGAAGTGGGGGGCTCAGATGGTCCATTGACGTAGATCCTCTAGAAATATGATACGTTTCTATGTCCAAGGAAAGTTTGTATCATCACTTTTCGACTGCTTTCAGATGAACTGATGCCAAAAGATTTTGCTTCCCAGGCAAGAAAGCCACAGGCCAAAAAAAGTAGGGCAAAAACCAAGCAAAAACGCCGTAGGAGATCGAACAATAGCCCCATATTTCATGGGCCAAGCTTTTCAGCAGGGACAATAATTGGAGCTATCATCGTTTTTACTATGGCCTACGCACCGGAGCTTTTAGTTAATAATTCGGCCAAACTTTCTGAGGTTGGTGGGGCTACAAAAGAGACAGAGCAAATCGTTGAAATCACCTTCCCTCAACTACTTAGAGAATCTAAGGTGACCACCAACACCAGCACATATCAAGTGGCAGCAGTTCGAAAAAACACTGACCCAAATTCGAGCTCCATCCGTTACCAAGCCGCTTCATTTAGAAACCCAGAAGACGCGGAAAAACTGAGGGCTCGATTGCTCCTGAATAATCTTGATGCAAACATCACCGTCAAAAGATTGAACCAGATTGACTGGCACAGAGTAGTGATCGGTCCCTTCAAAGATCCAGGAAGCGCAATGACGGCGAAATCCAAATTAAATGAACTCAATATACCCGCCATACCATTACAACAAGAAAATTAATTAGAGTATTCGTGAAGAAAAAACTTAAGAGGTCGATAAAGATGATTATCAAAAAGAATGGATATCGTGATGAATCAATTTGATGGAACTACCATAGTTAGCGTTCGAAACCATAACGAAGTTGCATTGGGCGGAGATGGGCAGGTTTCACTGGGGGAAACGATCATGAAATCCAATGCAATAAAAGTAAAACGCATCTACCAGGATAAAGTACTAGTGGGATTTGCAGGAGGAACGGCAGACGCTTTTACATTATTTGAAAAATTCGAGAGTTTTCTCGATAAACACGGCGGACAATTGACTCGGTCTGCGGTTGAGCTTGCCAAGGAATGGAGGTCAGATAGGGCATTGAGAAAACTCGAAGCAATGCTCATTGTAGCTGACAAGAGTTCAACCCTGCTGATAAGCGGAAATGGTGATGTCATTGAACCAGAAGACAACATCTTGGCGATTGGGTCAGGTGGCGGTTACGCAAGAGCAGCCGCTTCGGCGCTTTCTAAACATACCCAGATGTCTCCAAAGGATATCGTCTCTAAGTCGCTCGCCATCGCAGCCGATATATGTGTTTATACTAACCAAAATCACACCATAGAAACCATTGAGAGTTAAGGCGGTACAGGCAACGTATGTCCACAATGACACCTAGAGAGATAGTACACGAGTTAAACAATCACATTGTTGGTCAGGATCAGGCAAAAAGATCAGTAGCAATAGCATTGCGCAACAGATGGCGAAGAATGCAATTAAACGAAGAGCTTCAGGAAGAAATTCATCCTAAAAATATACTGATGATAGGACCAACAGGCGTCGGTAAAACCGAAATTGCCCGAAGGCTCGCAAAGCTTGCCAAGGCTCCTTTTATTAAAGTTGAAGCCACCAAATTTACTGAAGTAGGATATGTCGGAAGAGATGTCGAATCTATGATTCGGGATTTAGTAGAAACGGGTATAAAACATCTAAGAGAAGAAAACCTTTTATTGGTAAAAGCCGAGGCAGCTGACAGGGCAGAGGAAAGGGTGTTAGATGCCTTGCTTCCGCGGCCAAAAGATTCAAATCAAGAGAATAATGAGTCCTCAAGTGCACGGCAGCTTTTTCGGAAAAAGTTGAGAGAGGGAGAACTTGACTCTAAAGAAATTGAAATTGAATTAGATCAGCCTGCTATCGGCGTAGAGATAATGGCTCCGCCTGGAATGGAGGAGATGACGAGCCAACTACAAAATATGTTTAGTGGGTTTGATACTCGAAGAAAACGTTCTCATAAGCTGACCATTAAAGAAGCTCTTAAGAGAATCATCGACGAGGAAGCTTCTAACCTGATCGACGAGGACGAGCTCAAAACTGAAGCCATCAGAAGGGTAGAGCAAACAGGGATTGTTTTTATCGATGAACTCGACAAAGTAGCAAAGCGATCGGAGGGTACGGGTGCAGATGTATCAAGAGAAGGAGTTCAGCGGGACTTACTTCCTATCATCGAAGGATCGACCGTATCTACCAAGTACGGTTCAGTGCGTACCAACCACATCTTATTTATTGCATCTGGAGCCTTTCATTTGACCAAGCCTTCCGATTTAATCCCGGAACTTCAGGGCAGGCTGCCGATCCGAGTTGAATTACAGGCTCTAACGACCGAGGACTATCAAAGAATCCTAATAGAACCAAATGCTAGCCTTACCGAACAATATAAAGCTCTTATGGCAACAGAAGGCATCTCATTGAATTTTGCCGATTCTGGAATTGAAAGAGTAGCGGAACTCGCCTGGCAGGTTAACGAAGGTACTGAAAACATCGGCGCAAGACGCCTGCACACTCTATTAGAGAGACTTCTTGAAAGCTTGTCGTACGAGGCTGGTGACCAAGGCAATAGTGAAATTGTGATTGATGAAAATTACGTCAATGAGCAGCTCCAAGACATCGCCAAAAATACAGATCTATCTAAATACATACTGTGACAACTTCAGCACCAGACAAAATCATCTATCACCAAAAGGACAAAACCCTCAAACTTAAATGGCTATCCGAGGAGTTTTCCCTCACTGCCGAATTATTGAGGGTTTACTCCCCCTCTGCCGATTATAAGAATCTAGGAGATAGCCCACCTGTCTTCGAATCAGGTAAGAGCTCCGTCCAAATAAATAAGATCTCTAAAGTAGGTAACTACGCCATTAAATTTCTGTTCGATGATGGTCACGATGATGGTATCTATTCGTGGGATTATTTAAAGAAACTTGCAGAAAACAAAGCTGATTACTGGAATACCTATGTCGACTCTTTTAAGAAAAATGGAGGCTCACGGTTAAGACAAATTAAAGTTTCGCAATGGGCTCCTAAGGTTGAAGTGAAAATTCAAGATGAGTAAAAAACGTGTGGATTTTGGGTATCAAAAGGTCTCGCCTGCTGAAAAGACCAAACTCGTTGGGGGCGTTTTCAAAGAGGTTGCATCCCATTATGACCTTATGAATGACTTTATGTCATTTGGATCTCACAGAATACTCAAAAGAATATTGCTAAACATGTCGCAAATATCGCCAAACAGCCGAGTTCTTGATCTGGCTGGTGGCACCGGCGACGTGACAGCGTTGTTTGCATCTAGGCTGGCAAAGAGCGGGAGCATTTGCCTTGCGGACTATAGCCAGGAGATGATCGAGGTCGCAAGAGATCGAATGCTTAATCAAGGCTTTAGCAATATTGATTTTGCAGTGGCACAAGCCGAATCCTTACCATTTAGATCGGATCATTTTAATTGCGTCAGCATCAGTTTTGGCTTCAGAAACTTCACAGACAAGGAACTTGCGCTTCAGGAAATATACCGAGTACTTGCTCCAGGTGGGATTCTAGTGATTTTAGAATTCTCCAAACCCACAAGTAGGCTTTTGGAAACCGCATACAAGGGATTTCAATCGCTCTGGCCCTTGGCCGGCAAATTAGCGGTTGGAAGGAAATCGCCTTATCAATATCTAATTGAATCTATCGATAAACATCCTAACCAACAAGCTGTCAAACAAATGTTAGAGGATGCAAACTTTCAATCAGTATCGTTTTTTAACTTTCTCAGCGGAATAACTTCGATACATAAGGGACAAAAGGCCATTGGTTAGTGATAGCGCCAACTTGGTTTCGCAATCAGCTACTTTTATGCTGAATGAGACCGTCTCCGTTTTGCGAAAACTTAATCCAGAAAAACTTGATTCATTAAAACAATACGAAGGAAAGACTTTAGAGATAGATATTGAAAATCAAGATCTCTTGATTCAAACCGTTTTTACAGCCGACGGACCACTTTTCTTTGGGAACAAACAGGACAACCCGAACACTATTATTAGGACCACATGGAAAGGAATTTCAAAAGGCCTTCTTACAAAAAGCGATTCGCCTAGACACCTTGAAATAGAAGGAGATATTTTTTTCGCTGAACAAATAATCTCGTCAATTAAATCGCTCCTCCCGGAATTTAAAGATATTGCTGGCAAATTAATGAGCGAATCGTCAGCAAGCTCTTTATCGGAAAGAATCAACTTCCTAGCTCATATACTAACCTCAATACAAGAAACCGCATTCTTAGGCGTTCAGCAATCCTTAGCCAAAGGATTCACATCAAACAAAGACTTCGGAGAAGCAACAGACCGAATCGCTAAAATTAGAAACAAAGTCGACCTGCTCCAGGCCCGGATCAAAGAGCTAGAACTACAAATTTAGATGACTAACCGACGTCGCAAGCGATTTCCAGTAGGCCTCTTTAAACTTTTTCGAGTGTTTAAGAAACATAAGTTAATATTTTTGCCATGGCCAACGAAAACAAATTCCACGGCCATCCATTTGCTAATCAAGCTGCTTCGGGTGCTGCGCCGAAATCCAACAAAAAGTGACGGCCAGAGACTTCGTGATGCTCTAACCGAGCTCGGTCCAGCCTACATCAAGTTAGGTCAGCTACTCTCTACCCGCAGTGACATTTTTGGAGTAAAAGTTGCTTCCGAATTGGCCCTACTCCAGGACCATGTACCCCCCGATAAAGAATTCGATATCAAATCATTTATCGACTCACAGCAGTTTAACGATCAACTAGCACTATCAGAGATTAGCGAGCTTCCCATTGCCAGCGCCTCAATTGCGCAAATATATACGGGGAAATTGTTGGATGGCAGCAGCGTCATACTGAAAATCGTCAGGCCTGGTATTGAAGTCGCTATTCGCGAAAACATGGCATTACTCAATTCCCTCGCCCGCCTTGCAAATAAATTAGCCCCCTCGATTAGACGTTACCACTTGCCGAAGTTGATGCGAGATCAAGAAAAAATAATGCTGAAGGAAACCGATATGCACTCGGAATCCAGAAATCAGATACAACTGCGGCGCAATTTTGCAGGCTCAGACCTTTTATATGTGCCGCGTGTTTACACAGACTACACTCGCTCAAATCTACTTGTAATGGAGCAGATTGAAGGCATTTCAATACGACAGGTAACAGCGCTTAAAGACAAACAGGTAGATTTGAAAACGCTTGCACACAAGGGCGTAGAAACATTCTTCACGCAAGTGTTTGAACACAACTTTTTCCATGCCGACATGCATCCAGGTAACATATTTATCGACGTTAAAGAACCCAAGAACCCCAAGTATATCGCTCTAGACTGCGCAATTATCGGAACCTTGTCTGAGCAAGACAAGTTGTATATAGCAAAAAGTGTCTATCTTTTCTTTCAAAGAGACTATTTGGGAATTGCATTACTTCAAATTGATTGTGGATGGGTCTCAGCAACTACAGACGCCAATCGGTTTGCTGATGACATTAAAGGGCTTTGCGAGCCTATCTTCGGGCAGCCGTTATCCAAAATTTATTTTGCTAAATTCCTTTTGGATCTACTTGAAATCGCAAAGGATTTCGACATGGAGGTTCAGCCACAGCTCGTATTACTTCAAAAAACACTTTTTTACGTCGAAGGGGTCGGTAGAGAGCTCTATCCAGAACTTGATTTGTGGACAACAGCCAAGCCGTTCATTAATAAATGGATTAGTAAGCATTTTGGGGTCAATGCACAAATACAGGCGCTGCTAATCGATGCGCCCGCTAATCTTCAGGGAGTGCTGGAAATTCCAACCCGCGCCAAGAAAACCGATGAGACCATCCGACAGCTGAAAAAAGAGTTAGCCATTCAAAAACGGGCCATACAAAATTTACAAGAAGTCAGGCGACATCAACTTTGGACACGCAGGTTAACAACCCTAGGTGGGATCACGGCGATAGCTTTCGCCTTGATAAATCTATGGAAAATTTTTCCAATTACAGAAGTTATAAACAACTCGTCCATCTACTTAAATGCTATCCTTTTGCTAATCGGTCTCGTGATGTTATTAAGAAAATAGGGCAACTGAACGAATGCAGATCATTACTGAGCTCTCTAAAACAATTAAAGCGCGTTTGAAAGCGGACCCTAAAAAATCCTATGTTGCGTTATTACACGACAAGGGACTCAATAAAATCCTAGAAAAAATTTCAGAAGAGTCGACAGAAGTCATATTAGCTGCTAAGGACACTGTTGAACCTAAAAACGATAAAGAGCACGTTACAGAGGAAGTCGCCGACCTTTGGTTCCACTGCATGGTCTTGCTAACACATCTTGATATAGAGCCAGAAGATGTCCTTAAAATCCTCGAAAACCGGTTCGGAGAGGGCGGTTTGGCGGAAAAAGCTAAAAGAACCTCTCAGAAATAACATTGTGATCTGCCTTTGGGTTAACCCAATTCAGCATGCTATCTTGAGGACCACCTATATAATATAGTTGCTCTTGAGCCTTTATTTCGACGGAGAACAAAAATGTTTGGACTAGGAGTACCAGAACTCTTAATTATTCTTGTTATAGTTCTTATCCTTTTTGGACCTAAAAGATTAAAGAATATCGGCGCGGACCTAGGCAACGCCATAAAAGGCTTCAGGTCGGCTGTAAAAGAAGAGCCTGAAGCGAAGGTTGAAGAAAGGGTTATTGAGAGCGGATCTCCCCAACAGGAAGCGGATACTAGCGAAGTAAAACAGGATCAGAAAGTTTAGAGGGATTCTATTTTGCTTGATATCGGAGGATTAGAACTTCTATTAGTCGCAATTGTTGGTTTGCTGATTGTCGGGCCTGAGAGGCTTCCCGAGGTTCTCAGGTCGTTCGGGCTCTGGATCGGCCGCTTAAAACGAGCCTTTCACGCGGCAAAAACCGAAATCGAGCAAGAAATAGGCATGGACGATATACAAAGACAATTACACAACGAATCTGTTCTCAAAGAGATCAAAAAAATCGAAACCGAAGCGCTGACTGGTGGATCAGAGCCAGTAACTGAAATTCCTGTGTCCGAACCTGCGGCCCAGAAGACGACTCCGCCGAGTGATGCGGATCTCGAAAGGCTTCATCAAAAGACTAGGGGTCAAGAAACGATTTGAGACAAACGCAATCCGAAGAAGACATCGTCGATGAAGATGAAGAAGTAGACCAGAAAGAGCAGCCTCTTCTCGAGCACCTTACCGAACTCAGAAGTAGAATTCTTCGAAGTCTGGGGGTGACTTTTCTCATCTTTATCCCGTTATATTACTTTTCAAATGAGGTATACGTCTGGCTTTCTGCGCCCCTCGTCGCGGTTCTTCCAACTGGTTCTTCAATGATAGCGACGCAAGTCGCATCTCCTTTTCTTACACCCTTCAAATTATCTATTTATAGCGCAATATTTATAGGGATCCCCTATTTATTGCATCAAGTATGGATGTTCATCTCGCCTGGTCTCTATCGTCATGAAAAAAAATTTGCCATACCTTTGCTGGTTTCAAGCACAGCACTATTTTACGGCGGTATGCTTTTCGCGTACTACCTAGTGTTCCCCCTCGTGTTCGGGTTCTTCACTCAAGTTGCTCCGGATGGCGTTGCTATCATGACGGACATCAACCAGTACCTGGATTTCGTTTTAAAAATGTTTCTGGCTTTTGGAATCGCTTTTGAGATTCCAATTGCGACGATGCTGCTAGCCTGGTCTGGGATATCCTCTGTAGAGTCCATGAAACAGAAAAGACCCTACGTTGTGATCGGCTGCTTCGTGGCGGGCATGCTACTCACTCCACCAGACGTCATCTCGCAGATCATGCTGGCCGCACCGGCTTGGTTATTGTTCGAAGTCGGGTTAATTATGTCGAGCTTTGTCACAAAACGAGACGAAGTAAAGGACTGACTAGACGTCATCCAGTTAAAATGAATGAGCAAGGCCCATCGTTAACGGAGTGTACCTGCATGTGCGCCCCAAAGACTCCTGCTTCAACGCTTAACTTGGTTTGCGCGCGGTCTACAAACTCTCGGAAAAACAGTTTTGCGATTTGAGGCTCAAGAGCACTGCTAAAGCTTGGTCTATTACCCTTCGACGTCTCAGCAGCAAGGGTGAACTGAGGAATGATGAGTAATTGCCCTTTCGCGTCGATAAGACTTCTATTCGTTTTTCCATTTTTATCTCGGAAAATCCGGCACGAAATCACTCGGTCAACAAACCTTTCAATCTGGGTTCGTTCGTCGCCCCTGAAAAATCCTATCATCAGCAACATACCAAAATTTATTGAAGCAACCTGCTGCAAATCAATCTCAACCGAAGCCCTGGTAACGCCCTGAATTAAGCCAATCATTTTGCACGTTTTCTCTCATGCTCTTTGAGCATCGATTTTCTTAGGCGGATCGATTCTGGAGTTATTTCAACCAACTCATCATCCTGAATAAACAAAAGAGCATCCTCCAAAGACTGCTCTAAAATACCGTTTAAAATTATTGCCTCGTCGGATCCTGCTGCCCGAATGTTCGTTAACTTCTTTTCCTTCATCGGATTCACAGTCAAATCATTATCTCTGCTATGCAAACCTACTATCATACCCTCGTATACAGGGTCGTTCGGTGAAACCAGCAATCTTCCTCGATTTTGCAAATTGAATAAAGCAAAAGCAACCGCCTTTCCATTAGCGTTAGAAACCAAAACGCCATTTATACGTCCACCTCCGACGTCTCCAAGTCTCGGCCCGAAGCCATCAGAGGAAAAAGACATGATCCCTGTACCCGAGGTTTGAGACATAAACTCGCTTCGATACCCAATCAGTCCCCTTGTGGAAATCCGATACGTCATTCTAATTCTACCGAGACCATCTGGGATAAGGTCTCTCAATTCCCCTTTTCTATCTCCCAGCGATTCCATTACCTTTCCTTGATGAACTTCTTCTATATCAATGTTCAACACTTCAAAGGGCTCTTCTATTTGTTCTCCAACTTGTCTCGTAATCACCTGGGGTCGTGAAACGGCGAATTCAAACCCTTCCCTGCGCATCGTTTCTATTAATATCGACAGATGCAGCTCCCCCCGACCGGAAACCTTGAAGCAATCAGGATCTTCAGTCTCTTCTACCAATAAAGCCACGTTGTGGGAGGCCTCCGTAAACAATCTTTCCCGAATCTGCCTACTCGTTAAGTATTTGCCTTCTTTACCCGCTAGAGGAGAAGTATTTACTCTGAACAGCATCGTCAATGTGGGATCGTCGACAGTAAGAGCAGGGAGCGGATCAATGGAATCCATCGCACATAAAGTATCGGAAATGCCAATTTCTTCGATTCCCGAAACGCAAACTATATCACCTGCAATTGCACTTTCTCGAGAAACAGTTTCTAGTCCTTTGTAACCGTAAATATTAAGAAGTCGTGCCTTGCGTTGTTGGCCATCTCGATCAACCAACATAACACTCGAGTTTCTATCAATTCTGCCTCGATTGACGCGGCCAATACCCATTACACCCTCGTAGGAAGAGTAATTCAAAGCGCTTATCTGCATTTGAAAAGGACCATCTATAGACAGGCCTGGTGGCGCTACTTCATTAACAATCATATCTAACAAAGGCGACATATTTTCTTCCAGAAGCTCTGGATCAACCCCTGCTTGTCCTGAGATAGCTGAGGTATAGACCATGGGAAAGTCTAGCTGCTCCTCCGTCGCACTGAGATTATCGAAGAGATCAAATACTTCGTTTATTACACGGTCAGGTTCAGATTCCTTCCTATCGATTTTATTAACTACTACGATGGGCTTTAAACCAAAGCCGAAAGCTTTTTGAGTGACAAATCTGGTTTGCGGCATTGGGCCCTCGACGGCATCCACTACAAGCAAAACTGCATCAACCATCGATAAAATACGTTCTACCTCTCCGCCAAAATCTGCGTGCCCAGGAGTATCGATGATATTGATCAAGTGTCGCTTATATTCAATTGCCGTATTTTTCGAAAGGATAGTAATGCCCCTTTCTTTTTCCAAATCATTGCTGTCCATCACCCGTTCTGACTGATTCGAGTTCAACAATCCTGTTTGATGCAGCAAGCAATCCACCAGGGTGGTTTTGCCGTGATCGACATGCGCGATAATCGCGATATTTCTAACATTCTGATCTGACAACTGTCCTACACCTAACAAGCTAAAAACCCGCGATTATGTCTGAACAGAAAGAGGCTGTCGCCCTTATCTCTCGTTAGTTAGGCTCACTTTTCGTTACAAAACTCGAGTAGACCCTAAAGACCGAAATGTTCAAGCCGCAAATTTTGAGTAAATTTGAATTTAAGAAGAAAGCCTCCTTGGCTTCACCATGAAAGACAATCAGTCTTTTCAACCAACAAAAATACAGAATGAGATTTGTATATTGATGCTAATTGCACCAAAATGAACACATAGAGAGTCTACTAACTTGAATCGCACCATAATAGTGCATTAATTCGGAAAAATAATCGCAAATCAAGGAGTTAGAGCCTTTCTCGCTGGCACATAAATTGCTCTTTAGTAGTGACAGCAAAAAAGGGGAAGCGACCATATTGGGGACTGCTTCGTTTCTGGTGTTAACCGCTGGTTAGAAGATGTTAGGAGAACATAAAAGATGAAATCAAAACTTGAATATATATGGCTTGATGGATACAAGCCTACTCAGAGCTTACGAAGCAAAACTCGAGTGGAATCGGATTTTGGCGGGACGCTCGAAGAATGCCCTATGTGGGTCTTCGACGGTAGCTCAACTCAACAAGCAGAGGGCGGCAGTTCCGATTGCCTGCTAAAGCCCGTCTATATTATACCTGATCCTGATAGGACAAATGCTTACCTAGTTATGACAGAGGTTCTAAACGCGGATGGTTCCCCTCATGAATCTAACGGAAGAGCAACCATCGATGATGATGATGATGATTTCTGGTTCGGGTTTGAACAAGAGTATTTTCTTTGGGATGTCGACACAAATCTACCTCCAGGCTTTCCAGAGAATGGTTTCCCAGCACCCCAAGGTCCTTACTACTGCTCTGTTGGAGCCAAGAATGCCTTTGGTCGAGATTGTGTAGACGACCACTTGGACCTCTGTCTGGATGCTGGATTGAACGTCGAGGGTATAAATGCTGAAGTTGCGGCTGGCCAATGGGAGTTTCAGGTTTTTGCGAAAAGTGCCAAGACAGCAGGAGATGAAACCTGGCTCGCCAGGTACCTCCTTGAAAGAACTGGAGAGAAATATGGCTACTCCATCAATTGGCACCCAAAACCGTTCGGACCACTAGACTGGAATGGTTCTGGCATGCATGCTAACTTTTCAAATGGTGAGATGAGAGAATCTGGTAAAGAGGAGACTTTTACCAAAATTTGTGAGAATTTTGGTAAGAATATTGATCGCCATATCAGTATCTATGGTGCCGATAATGATCAGAGACTTACTGGGGATCACGAAACGCAATCCATAGATACCTTCAGCTATGGAGTATCTGATAGGGGTGCATCAATCAGGATTCCTGTCACAACAAAAGAAGATGGTTGGATAGGCCGATTAGAAGATCGTCGAACCGCTTCAAACGCTGATCCCTATAAGGTGGCAGCGGCAATTATTAAAACAACAAAAGAAGCGCTAGCCTAAACTTTCGGTCAAGATGGGCGCCTCCTAGAGGCGCCCTTTTTTGAAACATCCCTGTGTTCTTATCGAATACAACGGCAACGCGTTTGGTGACTTTTTAGTGTAAATTTTTAGCTCCCATTAAAAAAAGAAAAAAAGAGATGCTTGTTTATAAGAAATCCTTGCAACACAAACACTTTTACAGAGCCACAAGAAAATATGAGTAAATACGCGCAAGTATTAGATAGCTTAATTACTGGAATTGTAGTGCTCGACTCGAAGCTAGATATCAAAATGATTAATACAGCGTCAGAGCTGTTGATGCATACCTCGAAAACCAAGGCCTGCGGAAAACCATTTAAGGATCTCATACTAGGCACTGAAAATCTTATCCCTGAGCTACGAAACGTTATAGAAAAAAAACAACCTTTTACTCGCAGGGGTATTGAGCTGTTGCTACCTGACCAACCCAGCGTGACCGTCGACTTTACCGTGAATCTACTTGAGAGCCCCAAGGGATTGTTAATCGAAATCCAACCACTAAATAGGCTCCAGAACATAGATAAAGATGACCAAACAATGGTCAGACAAGAAACTACTCGCAGATTGATAAAGGGACTTGCTCACGAAGTCAAAAATCCTCTTGGAGGCATAAAAGGTGCAGCTCAGTTGCTTGATAAAGAACTGCCTGACCCTGAACTAAAGGAATACACCTCAATAATCGTGAGTGAAGCTGAGAGACTAGGCCTTCTCGTTGATCGGATGTTAGGGCCCAACAAACTGACAGACTTTAAACCCACCAATATCTATGAAGTATTCGAGCGCGTCATTCAAATCGTAGAGGCAGAAAACCCAAAAAGAATTCAATGGGATCGAGACTACGACCCCAGCCTTCCGGACCTCGAGTCAGACAAAGACCAACTAATTCAGGCCATCTTGAATATAATCCAAAACGCGAATGAAGCCACCGCCAATATTGGTAACCCGAGAATTACCATTAGGATAAGATCTGCAAGACAATTTACGATAGGGGCGCACAGACATAAAATCGTTCTGAAAATAGAAATTATTGATAATGGGGTGGGGATAGCGCCAGAAATGGCAGAACGGATTTTTTTCCCAATGATTACAGACAAGCCAACGGGTTCGGGACTCGGATTATCCATCGCCCAGACTGTCTTAGCCCAGCACCAGGGGTCTATTCAGGTGGAGAGCAAACCAGGATCAACGAAATTCCTTATACATCTTCCTTTTACTCAGATTCGCAGTTTCAACGCTGGGGAAAGACAATGACTGAAAACGTATGGGTCATAGACGATGATCAATCAATCAGGTGGGTACTTGACCGTGCGCTGAGCAAAGCTGGCATACCCATTTCGGCATTCAATACAGCTGATCAGGCTATGCACCATTTACATGCCGAAAATCCACTTGCAATTCTTACTGACATAAGAATGGATGGTATGTCTGGGCTGGAATTTCTTGAAAAAGTCAACGAGAGCCACCCTAACGTACCCATCATAGTAATGACCGCTCACTCAGACTTAGATACAACTGTTAATAGTTTTGAAAAAGGAGCCTTCGAATATCTAGCTAAACCTTTTGACGTAGATGAAGTTGTTTCAGTAGTCAGAAGGGCGATAGTCCACGCTAACGAAAACCAGGAGAAACAACTCACTAGCTCAGAGCCGACCCCCGAAATAATCGGCAAAGCACCTGCAATGCAAGAGGTCTTTAGAGCCATTGGCCGCTTATCGTCTACCAACGTATCAGTCTTGATAACCGGACCGTCTGGATCTGGTAAGGAACTCGTCGCGAATTCTATTCATCGACATAGTCCTCGTGAAGGTAAAGCCTTTATTGCATTAAATGTAGCAGCAATACCGGATGAACTAGTAGAAAGCGAGTTATTTGGCCATGAAAAAGGAGCATTTACAGGGGCTAACAATCAAAGAATTGGCCGTTTTGAGCAAGCTAATGGAGGCACCCTATTTTTAGACGAAATAGGCGATATGCCGGCCTCTGCTCAAACTCGTCTCTTACGAGTATTGTCAGAATCTGAATTTTATCGAGTTGGCGGACATCAAACGGTGAAAGTAGATGTACGGATCATCGCTGCTACCCACCAAAATTTAGAAAACCTAGTAAATCAAGGATCTTTTCGGGAGGACCTATTTCATCGCTTAAACGTCATAAGAGTGCATGTCCCACCGTTGTCCGAGCGAAGAGTCGATATTCCATTATTAGCTAGGCACTTTCTAGAACAAACAGCTAAAGAACTAAATGACGAGCCCAAGAGGCTCTCACCAGAAGCCGAAAAATTCATGACCCTACTTCAGTGGCCTGGGAATGTCCGACAATTAGAAAACACATGTCGTTGGTTGCATGTAATGGGCAGCACACGTCAAATTCTTAAGTCCGATTTTCCTCCTGAACTATTCAATGATCCTGTTGATCTGAATGATCACGATTGGGAAAAGTCTTTGAAGTTTTGGGCCCTTGCCTACCTTGAAAATCAATCTTCAGAGCCTCTTCTGGATATCGCTACACCTATATTTGAAAGAATCATGATCGAAAGCGCGCTGCAAAAAACGAACGGGAGGAAGCAAGAAGCAGCGAAGCTCCTTGGTTGGGGCAGAAATACGTTGACCAGAAAATTACAAGAGTTAGACCTATAATTTAAGGTGGCCTGTGCCCCTAGATATCATTCTTCATAATCCCGAGATTCCACAAAACACAGGAAACATCATCAGGCTTTGCGCTAACACAGGGGCTAGACTGCACTTAATAGAACCACTCGGATTTGAGTGGAACGATAAAAAGCTAAGACGTGCGGGTTTAGATTATCACCAATATACTCAGGTCCAGTTGTACAAAACTCTAGACGATTATCTAGATAAACACTCTACAAAAAAACTAGTGGGCTTTTCCACAAAGGGTATCCGTGAATACACCTCGTTTCAGTTTACGAATCAAGATTCCTTAATCTTTGGCCCAGAAACAAAAGGCTTGAATGAAAATCTGTTAGCACAAATTGGCTCAGATCGCGTTTTAAGAATCCCCATGCAGAAAAACTCCAGAAGCCTAAATCTCTCGAACAGCGTTGCTATCGCTATCTACGAAGCATGGCGCCAGTTCGGCTTTTCCAACGATTCTAATGCGTAACCGCTTCTCTTTGCTGGCTTTGCTTCAAGGCTTCGTCAAAGACCATTTCAAAATTTATTGGTGCTAGGTTTATCGCGGGGAAACCACCCTTTACGATCAAGGAATCAACAGATTCTCGCAAATACGGAAACAAAGTCGTTGGACAAGCAACCCCAAGAACTTTCCTCAATTCATCCCCAAAAACACCCTCTATCAGAAAAATACCAGCTTGTTGAATTTCTACTATGAATCCAGGTTTATCTCCCTCCGTAGTCGCGTCGATTGTTATTCGTAGCACAACTTCATGACGATTTTCACTAAGAGAACTCGCTTTAGTGTTGATGTCGACCTTCAAATCGGGTTTCCAAACCGATTCAAATATTGAGGGTGAGCTTGGGGACTCAAAAGACGCGTCTTTAAGAAATATTCTTTCCAAAATTAATTTTACAGGAATGGATTCCTGATTTTCGATGTTGTCTTCGCTCATTTTTTTGTCACCGGCAAATTTTGACCTCGCCACTCCATAATACCACCCCGCAATCTACTCACCTTTTCAAAGCCACGCTTTTTTAGCAACAATCCAGCAGCTCCAGAATGCGAACCCATCTTACAGACGACGACCATAGCCTTTTCTTTATATCGATTCAGCTCGGGATAACGATCGTCCAATTTATCATAGGGAATATTTATGGCGCCAACAATGTGTCCTTCGGAAAACTCTTCCTTTGGTCTTACATCAAGAACGACCGCTTCTTCCTGATTAACTAATGAAACCAAATCTTGGGTGGCAATCGCTGGACCACCCCGTACGAGCTCGTTGCGAATAAAGAAAAACAATAGCACAGCGAACAGACTCACCAAAAAAGGATGGTTTCCTATAAAGGTGAAAAGCTGTTCCATCGAAGATTCCAATACGTTGTGGAGAGCTTGAATTATACACTTGCTGCAATAAAAAATTTGCTAGAATTTTGTCCTTACAAAGCGCCTAGGATCAAATGTTGCCTAACGTTCGACCTGCTACATTGCTCGTCATCTTGGATGGCTTCGGGTTCAGTGAAGAAAAATCAAACAACGCGATCGCGATGGCGCACACCCCTAATTGGTCAAATTTCCTGAACTGTTACCCACACCATCTGATACAAACCTCAGGAGAATTTGTCGGACTACCCAAAGGGCAGATGGGTAATTCTGAAGTAGGACATATGACAATAGGCGCGGGACGAGTTATTTATCAAGATTTACCAAGGATAAATCGAGCAATAGAAAATGGAGAGTTTCAGCAAAACCCGATGCTGCTGAATCTTATTGACCAATCAATTAAAAATAAGTCGGCTATACATCTAATAGGACTACTCTCAGATGGCGGCGTACATAGTCATGAAAACCAGATACATGCCGCTATTCAATTGTGCAAAGATAAAAAAGTCGACGACCTTAGAATTCATGCCATTCTTGATGGCCGCGATACGCCCCCAAAATCAGCGGAGAGGAATTTATCTAAATTAGAAGATCTATTGAAAAAAACAGGAGTCGGTAACATTTCGACCATATCAGGTCGTTTTTTTGCTATGGATCGTGATCAGCGCTGGGATCGTGTGGAGCTAGCCTTTAGAGCGATCGCCCTAGGAGAAAGTACCATTCACGCAAGTTCAGCCAAAGACGCGTTAATGAAAGCCTATGATCGAGGCGAAAGTGATGAGTTCGTTAGTCCGACGGTAATAAAACGAAAAGAGGCTGTTGAGCAAAGTATTAAACCCAGTGATTCGATCCTATTTATGAATTTCAGGGCTGACCGAGCGCGAGAAATCTCAAGGAGTCTGACCGATGAAACCTTTGCACATTTTAATCGCAACAATTACCAAGTACCTGCAGAGGCCGCAACCCTAACTCGGTATGCAGAGGACATTAATCTACCTGTGATTTTTGACCGAGAGAGTCATAGGAATACCTTGGGCGAATACCTGAGTAATCTAAACATGTCTCAACTGAGAATTGCGGAAACAGAAAAATACGCACACGTGACTTTCTTTTTCTCCGGCGGAGAGGAGAGCCCTTTTAGCGGAGAGAAAAGAGTACTCATTCCTTCTCCTAAAGTAGAGACCTATGACCTCCAACCTCAAATGAGTGCTCCAGAGATAACAGACAAAATAATAGAATCGATTGAGTCTCGAGAGTTTGACTTGATCATTGCTAATTACGCTAACGGAGACATGGTAGGGCACACCGGCAAGCTTGAACCCACGATCAAGGCTGTCGAGGTTCTTGACGAGTGTCTCGGGAAACTAGAACTGTCTTTAACTGAAGACAGCGATCAAATGCTTATCACGTCCGATCATGGAAACGCCGAGCAAATGCGAGACCCAAAGTCCAAGGAAGAACACACAGCCCACACCAATAACTTAGTGCCCCTAGTTTGCGTGAGCAAACAACCCCTAACCACCATTAATAAAAATGGTGCTTTGTCCGACATCGCCCCCACAATATTGAATCTAATGGATATCGACATTCCCAAGGAAATGACCGGACAGCCTCTGTTTGAAAAAAGCTAAACTCATTAGCCATCTTCACCAATTAAGAAGCTCGTTGGCTAGAGGTTTTGCCATCTTGTTACTTGCCATATCAGTCTTTTCGAGTTACGCAGTAGGTCAATCAAAGAATCAAAGACTCCAAGAAGTTGAAAGAGAGCTACAAGAAATCGAAGTCTGGCTCTCTGAAAACAGTAGGTTAAAGCAAGATTGGCTTAAAGAGCTCAGGCTCGCTGACTTAGAAGTACAAGCAGTAAAGAAGACCATCTCCCAAAGCAATCAGAGACTTCAAAAATCCCAGCAGTCCCTCGAAAAATTGGAAGAAAGAGAAGCAATCCTAAAAAACAAACACAATGATTTATCTCGTTCTCTATTCCAGCACATTAAAAATACCTATAAATTACAAAAAAGCTCGCCTCTAAAAAAGTTACTTGAAGGGGAATCTATCGATCGATTTGATCAGATGATGCGTTTTAACAGCTATATAACTCAAGCCACTCTTGAGCTTCTTAATGATTACGAAAATTCAATAAACGAACTCGAAATTAACGAAAAGAAGGCCTTCTATCTAGGCGAAAATATTCAAAAAACCATTAAAGAAAAAAATCAGTTATTAAAGTCACTCCAAAAACAAGCAAAAGACCGCCTATCGCTAATCGGTAAGATCGAAGAAGCAAAAAAAGACAAAGAACTTCGCTACCAGCAACTGCGGCTGGAAAGAAAAACACTGGAAAAGTTAGTGCAGGAAATTCTCCCGGAGCAGCCAGATGACGAGGAAAGTGATCTTCCAGATTTTGAGACTCCCCTTATCACTCCTTTGATTGGGAAAATCTCAAGACGGTTTGGTGAAAAGAAAGAAGGCGATATCTTAGCATCCCAAGGTGTAGAAATTAGCGCGCCAGCAGGCACTCCAGTCCAGGCGATTCACACTGGAGAAGTTGTATTTTCTGATTGGCTAAGAGGTTTTGGTTTGTTGCTAATCGTCAATCACGGGAATAACTATATGAGCCTTTACGGAAACGCCGAAGCATTGTTAAAGACAAAAGGCGATCAAGTAGAAAGCGGTGAACTCATTGCTGAAGCCGGAAATAGCGGTGCTCGAAAGGAATCAGGTATCTATTTTGAAATTAGGCATAGAGGGCAGCCCGTAGACCCGGAACCCTGGTTCGCCGAAAAATGAGGTGCTCCCTTTTTCTAACCGTATTGACTTTGCTGGTTTATTCTCCTTCCTTAATTTCTCGTCAGCTCGCTGTCGTCATTGATGATCTCGGATATAGTTTGGTTAATGGCAAACGTTCAATAGACCTTCCGGGCAAGGTTACGGTTGCGATTCTCCCTTTTGCGCCCAATTCCGTTGGACTGGCGAAATACGCGTCACGCGAGAATAAAGAAATAATTATTCACCTGCCAATGCAAGCTAAAAGTAAGACCAACCAAAAAACAGAGAGCCCAACACTCAACATAGCAATGTCGACAATTCAATACACGATTATTCTTGATACGTCTTTATCACGGTTCCCACAAGCTAAAGGAGTATCAAATCACATGGGCAGTCTACTCACTGAAAGAGAGAAACCTATGAGGCAGGTCTTATCGGCAACAGGCAATCACGGTCTCTATTTTCTCGATTCAAAGACAAGCAACCAATCCATAGCAAAAAAAGTAGCCCATCAGACCGGAGTACCCTACGTTGCCCGAGATTTTTTTCTCGACAACATTAAGAGCGAGAAGAACATGAAGTTCATCATGGCGAGCGCCTTTACTTTGTCGAGAGAAACAGGAGACGCCGTAATCATTGGTCACCCCTACAAAGAGACGCTCGATTTTCTAGAAAGGGAGCTAAGAAATCTGCCTCCCGATATTGATCTGGTCTTCGCAAGCCAATTAACAACTATCGATCAAGTAGCTGCTGGCCTTCCTTGAAATTTAGTTTCCCCTCGTAGATCGCTCGGCCCGTAATTACTCCGAGTAAAAGACTATGGCTTTCTCTAAATATACTCTTCAGCCCTTCTAGATCACTGAGTTCATTTATACCGCCAGAAGCAATCGTTGGTATTCCGCTCTTTTTAGCGATCTCCAGAGTTGATTTGCCATTTACACCACTCATCATCCCGTCGCGTTCGATATCCGTGTAGACTATGCCTGCTAGCGGCAAATCTTTTACCGCAAAAGCCACATCCACAGCCAACTCCTTTTCAACACTAGCCCACCCATGGGTCGCCACTCGGCCCTGTCGAGCATCCAGGCCTAGAACGATTTGATTGGGGAAAGATGTAGCCATCTCCGTCAGAAAATCTCTATTTTCAAGCGCTTTTGTACCCAGAACGAGCGCTGAAATGCCCATCGTGATATACGTTTCTACATGCTCTCGTGTCCTTATGCCTCCTCCTACCTGAACTGGTATTTCTTCCATTTCTTCCACAATATCTTTTATTAGCCCTCGGTTTTCCGGCTGTCCCGAGAAAGCCCCATCCAAGTCAACGACGTGCAATCTGCGACAACCCTCTTGCTTCCAATGTCTCGCCATCGCCACCGGGTCTTCAGAGTAGACAGTACTCTGATTCATATCGCCTTGTTTTAATCGGACGCACTGACCATTCTTAAGATCAATTGCCGGTATTAAAATCACTATAAAGTACCCTTCGTGGACGGTATGTGTCCTATGTTTTTCTCATCAACAGATAAGGCCATTCTCAAGGCCCTGCCAAATCCTTTAAACAGCGTTTCCGCTTGGTGATGAGCATTAGCGCCTTTTAAATTGTCCAAATGAAGGGTTAACATACCGTGGTTGACCAACCCCTGAAAAAATTCCCTGAGCAGATCAAGATCAAAGTCACCTACTCTGGACCTCACGTACTCAACTTCGTAGAAGAGACCTGGTCGTCCCGATAGATCGACAACCACTCTGGATAAAGCCTCATCCAAAGGCACATAGGCATGACCATAACGAAAAATTCCAGACTTATCGCCAGCCGCTTTAGCTAGAGCCTGGCCAAAGACTATGCCCACATCTTCTACCGTGTGGTGCGCATCTACTTCAATATCTCCCTGAGCAACAATCTCTAAATCTAACATCCCATGCTTAGAGATTTGGGTCAGCATATGTTCAAAAAAAGGGATGCCCGTTTCTATTTTAGAAACTCCCGTTCCATCTAGGTCCAACTTTAATTGAATTTGTGTCTCGGAGGTGTCTCTCTCGATGCTCGCTGTTCTATTTGATTCGGTCATCGGTAATGGTGCTCTGCTAAGAATTGAAGTTTTTCGAGAAAATATCTCGAACGCATAGTTTACAGAAGATCCATTAAACTGCCATGAGGCAAGAATTTATTGCTTGTGTTTTCCTTAATCCAACGGTTTGTCTCCGATTTAAACTGACCTCGATTTTTTAATTCCCTGACAAAAAGAATCACCGGAGATTTGTCTTCTGCAATCCACTGAGGATATTGCGACTCTGCCAAAGTAAACAAGCAGATTAAAGTCTCAAGTGTTGCTGACTCCAATAGTGTTGCTTTGTTTGCCCAATCTTTATGTTTTACTAAAGTGGCATAACGCTGTTGATCAGCGTTAGACAAATTCACTTTTTTTTCGTCTTCAACTAATGCGCACAATCGATGGATTAGTTCATCACTCAAATCTTCTTCGATACTGGCAGGATCAAACTCACCAACACTCATTAAACCTCCTCTCAAACTCTTGCTATGTAAGTCGTTGCGATGGAATCTGTTAAAGTAACCGAAATTAGGTTTCAGAGTAATCTTCAATCTTGGACTGGTTTGCTAACCGACTCATTAAGTGGCACGAGGCCCATGGGAGAAAAAACCTTCCTTGGCAGAGGGACATCACCCCATATCGGGTATGGCTATCCGAAATCATGCTTCAACAAACACAGGTAACCACCGTCATCCCGTATTTCGAAAGGTTCCTGGATAGATTTCCAGACATCGAAGAGCTTTCCAAATCTGACTTAAACGAGGTTCTAGGGTTGTGGTCCGGATTGGGTTATTACGCAAGAGCCAGGAATATGCATAAAACAGCTAGGCTAATCGTTTCCGAGTTCGGCTCTAGATTTCCGCAGAATTTAGACCTTCTAATGCAGCTGCCCGGCATAGGGAGATCAACAGCTGGAGCGATACTATCCATATCGATGAACATTCCTTCGCCCATATTAGATGGCAATGTAAAAAGAGTACTAACAAGGTTCCACACCATTAAAGGTTATCCAGAAAAATCCGAAATCAAAAAAAAATTATGGGAAGTGGCGGAGAGCCAC
>CACFPX010000025.1:0-31427 GCA_902568205.1 K189A clade bacterium
ACTAGTCGAAAGTGCTCTAGAAAATAAAGGTTGTAAGCTTTATCGATTAGCCCTCTATGAACAAGTAAGAAAAGAGGTCGAAGGCATCGACCCAGAAAACATTAGCTGTGTTGTTGTTGGCTCTGCCGTTGGAATGCAACATGTAGCGGAATTCTGGAAGAGATATAAAGGTGAGCCTTCGATTCCCATTATTGCTCCTTCATTAAGGGTCAAAAAAGAGGCTGAGAACCTAGGCTTTACAGACGTATATAATGTAGAAAGTGCCAATGTGACCGATGTTTCGACTTTTGTAAAAGAGTTTTTAGCCGCTCACTAGCACCAAAAAGAAGGCTTATTTTTGAACACGTAGGTTGTATTTGTGAAGGGTGACCAGAAACAATATTCAGAATCAATTACCAGTAATCCTGCAGGCCGAGTATTCACGCTAGGCGTCGGGGCCGTCCTCGTCATTTTAGTGTTAGGCGTTTTGTTTTTGTCGTATTTGTTAAACAAGAACCAAGCTGCCATTACAGAGCTAGAAGCGAAGATAGAAAGTAACATTCTAAAAGAAAAAGAGATGCAGGAGCGACTCGACAAGAGGTTTGGTTTGATAGAAGAAAGCTTCCGTTTAGAAACAAATGTTTTGGGGGTTCGAATAGATGCGAATCAAAAGAGCTTTTCTGAAAAAATTGGCAGTATCAATTGGTTCTCTTTCGATCAGATAGGGGCAGTTCGACATGCTCGTTATTTGCTGAATAGAGCCGAACAGGCCTTGTTATGGAGCAGGAACACGAGCTACGCAATTTCTCTACTTGAGCAAACAAGAAGTTTTTTGCTCTCTGCGGAAGAGGAGAAATACCAAAAAGCGGCGGGATTAATTTCTCAGCAAATAAATGAATTAAAACTGGTCAAATCAGATAGCAGCGGTCAGATCCATCACAAGTTAGATGTTATTGGCGGTTTGATTGGGAGTTTAGATTTAGTGAAAACTGAATTTTCGACCACAAAAAAGTCTGCAATTCCAGGCGGTTTTTGGGATCAAGCATTCGATAGTTTGAATAAATATATCAACACGAGACTTGTACCAGATTCGATCGATAGTGTTGAGTTGTCTCATAAAACTGATGGCGATTTAGTAAAACTGCGTTGGAAGCTTAGTCTCCAGGAAATTCGTT
This sequence comes from K189A clade bacterium, assembly GCA_902568205.1. GTDB lineage: Bacteria > Pseudomonadota > Gammaproteobacteria > Pseudomonadales > Azotimanducaceae > UBA4421. The sequence goes on from CACFPX010000025.1 coordinate 1,155, forward strand.
ACTCGGTGTTAAGCCAGGATCAAGGTCTTTATCAAAATTTGTTAAAACAATTCAAAAATGGATTAATAGAAATCAATTTTCATTACGAGGAACGCGAGAGGTTGCTGTCGATTATCGCTGAGTTGAGTTCATATGATGTAGGACCAATACCCTCCAATATAGAGCTTATTTTGAATCTCCCGGAATTCGAGACGTAGTAATAGCCATGAAGCGTGTTTTTTCTATCTTCCTTTTGGTAATGGCCATTGGAGGATTTTTGGGTGTAGCTATCGAAGAAAGCCCAGGCTACGTCCAAATTCGCTATGAGAGCTTTCTGCTAGAAACCAGTTTATGGTTCTTTTTGCTGATGCTAGCTTTTTCGATGTTTTTTGTTTTTAGCTTATCTTTCGCTGTTAGAAAGATACTGATGATTCGAAATCAAGTCGCTGCGAAGCGGTTACGAAAGGCGGAACGAATATTTTTGCAAAGAAGGGACGTTGCTATTTGCGCAATGATCGAATGTCGCTGGGAGGAAGCGAATAATTTGTTTACCGAGCTTGCCAATGAGTCTAAAGCGCCTTTGATGTTTTTGCTTCTTGCTGCAAAGTGCGCTCACAATCTTGGCTTGTCTGATGATTGCGATAGTTTGTTGGAAAGGGCTCGGTCTTTATCTGAAGACAGCGAAAGAACGGTTTCTTATTTAAGGGCTCAGTTCTATATTGCAGATGAAAAACATCGTGATGCAGCAAAGCTCTTGACGGACATCCGCGCTCAGGACGAGCTTCCAGAAATTTGGCGAGAAAAACTTCTTAAGTGTTATGAAACTCTGGGCGAGAGACGAAAAGCGGAAGCATTGATTTCTGATTCAAGGTAGAAGTTCCCAGACTAATTTGGTTGTGAGCAATAGCCCTTTAGCTTTGTCTAGAGGCATCTAGGGGCGTAGTCAAAAACATCGGATTGAATACTTGCTGTAAAAAAATCGTGCTTCAAAAGCGTGTCATGAACGGTGTATACGAATTCAGGATCCCCAGTAATAATGCAATGAGCATTGTTAAGGGTGGTTCGCTGTGACTCAAGGTAATTCTGCAGACCTTGATGATTAGAAACGATTTGATCTATCGAGGGGAACCAAGTTTCTGGGCTATCTTTTATCTGAGCCTCTATTGAGTCATCAGTATTCCAGATAAGTAATATCTTTCTAGGGGATGACAATAGCTTGCACTGTTCTGTCATTGAGGCGGCTTGGCTGATGCCGGTACCCTTGCAGATCAAAACTAAATTTTTATCATCTAGGGGATACCTAACGGAGCCTAGTGATGAAGAGGCGTCAACCGTTTGTTGGTCGAGCATCTCTTCTAATAAAAGGGAATCGGGATTACTAAATTCAGGTCTATAGATTACTTTTAGTTTTGGTAGGTCAAGCGGGCTCGAGGCGATTGATAACGGTATTTCCTTGCCGGATAGCGATACTAGATTTAGATATTGACCGCATTCAAATGAAAAATCTTCATTACATAGGGTTGCAATGCGGTAGCGACCCGCGATATTTGAAATTACTTCGAAGTGAAAGTTTCTGTCCAATTTTTATGGACTGAGTTTTAGCGCTTCATAGAGTTGAAAAACTCTTCGTTTGTCTTAGTGTCTTTGAGTTTGTCCAATATAAATTCAATTGCAGCAATATCGTCCATATCATGTAGTAACTTGCGAAGAATCCAGACTCTCTGTAGCTCCTCTTCTCCCATAAGCAGTTCTTCTCGTCGCGTGGCTGAGCGTCTAATATTGATAGCTGGGTAAACACGTTTCTCAGCTATTTTTCTTTCAAGGTGCAACTCTTGGTTTCCGGTTCCCTTGAACTCTTCATATATAACCTCGTCCATTTTCGACCCTGTATCTATTAGAGCTGTTGCTACTATAGTCAGGCTGCCACCTTCCTCTATATTTCTAGCCGCTCCAAAAAATCTCTTGGGTCGTTCAAGCGCATGAGAGTCGACACCTCCTGTTAGCACCTTTCCAGAAGATGGCACGATCGTGTTGTAAGCTCGAGCAAGACGCGTGATGGAATCTAACAAAATGACGACGTCTTTTTTGTTCTCTACTAGTCTCTTAGCTTTTTCTATGACCATTTCAGCGACTTGGACATGACGAGAAGGCGGCTCGTCAAAAGTTGAGGCCACAACCTCCCCTCTCACTGATCGTTGCATCTCAGTTACTTCTTCGGGCCGTTCGTCGATTAATAGTACGATCAAAACCGTTTCTGGATTATTAGCCGTTATTGATTGCGCTATGTTTTGTAACACCAGGGTTTTTCCGGCCTTTGGCGGAGACACCACCAGAGCGCGTTGTCCTTTTCCTATTGGGGCTATCAAATCGACGATTCTTGCAGATAAGTCTTCCGTGCTCCCATTACCTCTCTCCAGAACCAATCTGTCGTCAGGAAATAGTGGGGTTAGGTTTTCAAATAGTATCTTGTGTTTGTTGTTGTTGGTTTGGCTAAAGTTGATTTCATCTACTTTAAGCAAAGCGAAATATCTCTCGCCATCCTTAGGCGGACGAATCTTACCGGCAATACTATCTCCAGTACGAAGGTTAAACCTTCTAATTTGGCTTGGTGACACATAGATGTCGTCAGGACCTGCCAGATAGGACCCCTCTGGAGACCTTAAAAACCCGAATCCGTCCTGAAGGATTTCTAAAGTGCCTTCGCCATAGATGTCTTCACCACCTTTAGATTGCTTTCGAACGATTGCGGCGATTACTTCCTGTTTTCTCGATCTTCCGACGTTCTCGAGTTCCATCGATCGAGCCATGTCGATCAATTCAGTCACAGGTTTACGTTTTAGTTCTGATAAGTTCATAGCCATTTGAAAAAGCCAACATTGTTAAATTAGAAGGTTTAAACGAGGTATCTGAACATTGTCAGATTCTCATAAAGACGGGGTGATTTAAGTTGTTTCTTGTTGTGTTCGACGTGAATCGAACATCTTTATTCCTTTAGTTTAGTTATTTCAGAGCTGAGGTCAAGCTTGGTAATGGCTTAACCTGCTCTGCGATAAGAGGGGACTTGAGAGCTTAGAAACTAGATATTGCTATCTAAAAAAGCCTGTAACTGAGACTTTGACAAAGCTCCAACTTTTGTCGCTTCTACCTCTCCATTTTTAAACAACATCAAGGTGGGGATGCCTCTTATGCCATATTTCGGAGGAGTTTCTTGATTCGCATCCACATCAATTTTGCAAATCTTGAGGCGATCTGTGTACTCGCTAGCTACTTCATCAAGTATCGGTGCGATCATCTTACATGGCCCGCACCATTCAGCCCAGTAATCTACCAGGACTGGAGTCTCTGAGTTAATTACGTCATCTTGAAAGTTTGCGTCAGACGTATGAATTATATTTTCGTTCATTTATTTATTTGTCCTTGCCCGAATGAGGTTGTAGTTTAGCCTATCTTTTTGATATTAGACCATCAGTTATTTTGCAGTTGGGCAAATTCCTTAGCAAAGTAAGTTAATATTCCAGTTGCTCCAGCTCGTTTGAAACACATTAAAGACTCAAAAATCACTTCTTTGTCTACCCAGCCTTTGTCTATTGCCGCTTTATGCATCGAATACTCTCCGCTAACCTGGTAAGCAAAGACAGGAACATCGAATTTATCTTTTACCCTCTTAATAACATCTAAGTATGGTAATCCTGGTTTTACCATTACCATATCTGCTCCTTCAGAAAGGTCTAAGGCGATCTCGTGAAGAGCCTCATCTGAATTCGCTGGGTCCATTTGATAAGTCTTTTTGTCACCTTTTAATGTGTTGTTAGCGCCAACTGCATCCCGAAAAGGTCCATAATATTTCGATGCATATTTTGCGGAATACGCCATTATAAGTGTTAAATTGAGGTGGTTGAGATCGAGCGTATTCCTGATCTCCCCTACTCTGCCATCCATCATATCTGATGGCGCTATGATGTCTGCCCCAGCTTCGGCGCATACTAACGCTTGCTCGCAGAGCAGTTTTACGGTTTCGTCATTCAATATATAACCACTGTCGCTTAAAAGGCCATCGTGTCCATGGTTCGTATAGGGATCTAGTGCTACGTCGGTCATGACGCCTAGCTCAGGAAGGTGTTTTTTTATTTCTCTTACTGCTTTAGGAACTAGGCCTTCTCGATTTGTCGCCTCGCTCCCTTCGGCATCTCGTAAACTCGCTTCGATATTGGGAAAGATTGCTATTGCTGGAACGCCGAGTCTGTAGACCTCTTCCGCTTCTTTGAGAAAGTTATCAAGTGAGTGTCTGACAATTCCAGGCATCGAATCTATCGGTTCGATTTTGTTTTTTCCGTCGATAAGGAACATAGGGTAGATCAAATCAGAAGTGTCGATTTTGTTTTCGCTCACTAATTTCCTGATAAATCCCGTTGAACGGTTTCTTCTTAGTCGAGTAGTCGGGAATGTTCGATTCATGGTTATTTTTCTACTTTATATGGTCAAGTTTCTTAACTAGGAAAGTCATTTAAGCGTTATCTGGACCCAGAGTGAATGAGAAACCCGGTTAACGCTCTTTCAAAGGTTTACAAAGTGACGAGTCAGAATGCTAAATTTCGGCAGACTGATTGTATTCGGAAGTGATGTCCTTCTTGGAGGCTGCTAGCGGTTTTTTAGCAACTTTTAGATCAGATGAATTCTTAGTATTAAGTTTTGTTGATACCCATTTAACGAGATTTTTCCATGCTACAGCTTCTTTTCTTGCAGCTCGAATGTCGATCATATCCATAACGCCCAGGCCTTGTTCTGCGGCATCTACATAAATTGGAGAGTCTCGAAATTGGGCAACTGCCGGAACGTCTAGGCAACTCAAAAAATTAATCAGTTTGTCGTGACCTTCTGTGTTCGGTTGGACTCGATTTGCAATTACCCCAATGGGTCTTGGGTTTAGGCGGTATTGCTTGTTAGTCACCAAGTCAGTAATAAATCGACTGCCTGCTCGTATGTCGATAGCGGATGGCAAAATAGGCACTAAAATCAAATCTGTTTGTCTCAATAATGAATCAAGGTCCTTGCCCCTGGCATTGCTATGTCCATCAACAACAATTATTTCCGTATCACTTGGAACCCGATTGTGAAAAGAAGAGGTTTGGTACATGTTTGGCCGCTGATGAGAGGCGATTGTGCTTACGGGGGCGAGACCTGCGGGTCTAACTTCTGCCCAATGGGTACTGCTTCCTTGAGGATCGTTGTCCATGAGTGCAACTGTGTGCTGCATGCTGGAAAACGTGACAGCTAGATTGGTTGCGATGGTGGTTTTTCCGCAACCTCCTTTGCCATTAATCACTAAAACTCTGCGCGTTCGGTTTTCCATAGTCTGCGTTTAACCTTACTTAACTTATTTCCATTCCCCAAAACAGCCTTTAGTCTTATTACGACCAATTTGCTTTGATTATTGGTTCTTAAATTTTAGGCTAGTGCAGAAAGTACTACGAGAGATCCCTGCGCCTGATTCACTATTATTAGTATTTTTAGCGATCGTGTGAATAACCTGTTGACAATTCTAACACGTTAAACGACGTGGCAACAAGTCTGGCTCGCTATCTCTTTGATTTCCCTAAGTTATTAGTTTTAGGCGTTATTTTTCAATGTTAAAAATCATGCGTTCTTTATTATGGCCCTCAACTGGGACCAGGCATTAAAGATTATTAGACTGAAGCCAGCTAAAGCCCAGGCTGGAATAGGGACCGTCCAGTATCGAGTGTTACATCCGACTATACCCTTAAAGGAGTCCCACAAGACACTTATTAGCTGATCTGGTGATGATACTAGAAAGCTAATCGGTGGAGAGCAGCTTGTTGCTTGGGCAATGTTAAATTGAAGCAAAAGATGCCACAGGGCATACCCTGCCCCGACACTTGCCGCTCCAATGGTCAACAAAGGGTAAATGCCAAAATTTGGATTATGCAGAAGTGAAAAATAGGCGACCATGCCGCAAAGTAAAAACCAGAATCGCTGAACGAGGCAAAGAGGGCATGGGTTTAAGCTCATAACATGCTCGAGAAATAACCCTATGGTTAAAACTCCGCCGCACATGAGGCAAGTTAGCAGAGACCGCTCTTCTGTTGTTAACCTAATTTCTTTCATTGAATTTTCACCACTATTTTTCCGATAGCACGCCTTTCTGCCAAACAGGTAAGAGCTTCTTTATATTCTTCCAAGGGGAAAGTTTTACCTGTGAGAGGAATTACTGCCCCTTTTTCGACATAGTCTAATATTTCTTGAAAATTACGCTCGTTTTCTAACGGATATCTAGCAGAAAACGCCCCATAGAATACGCCGATAACTTGGCAGCTTTTTAGTAAAATAAGGTTGGTTGGTACTCTTGGAATCTCTCCACCTACAAACCCAACCACCAAAATCCTTCCATACCAGTTGATACATCGCATGCACTGGTCAAATAGCTCTCCTCCAACAGGGTCATAGATCACATCCGCACCTTTGCCATTGGTTAGCGATTTAACCTGCTCCTTGAGTTCTCCGCCACTGTAATCTATTAGTTCATCAGCTCCATGGGATTTAGCGATCTTGAGTTTTTCACGACTGCTGGCAGCGGCAATAACCCTAGCACCCATTGCCTTGCCAAGTTGAACTGCAGCTAGACCAACCCCACCAGCCGCCCCGAGTACCAGCAGAGTTTCTCCCTTAGCCAAGTTGCCTCTCTGTTTAAGAGCGTAGTAAGAGGTGCCATAAGTCGTGCTAAGACCAGCAGCAATTTCGAAACTCATGTGTTCTGGCTTATGCCTTAATTTATCGGGGGAAAGGGCAATTTTTTCTGCCAAGCAGCCGTGCCCTGTGGCGCCAAACACCGCGTCGCCAACTTTGAATCGGCTGTCGCTGTTCGATTTTTTTGTGATAATACCTGCAAACTCACCGCCTGGACTGAAGGGAAATTTGGGTAAGGACTGGTATTTACCCTCAACCATTAACACGTCTGGAAAGTTTAGAGCCGCTGCTTTAATCTCGACCTCCACTTCCTCCTCGTTTGATTTAAAGCCCTCAACGTTCTCTAACGATAATGAGTCTATAGGACCAAAAGAATTGCAAATCACGGCTTTCACTGACTATCTAATCTCCTCGTAGGAACCAACTGTTCATTATCGACAAAACGAGAAGCCTATCAAATCTGCAGCAAAAATTTCTCAACATTGAGCTCAAGAGTGGGCTTTAGATAACCATTCCAAAGCCTCTTGCCTGATTAGCGGATAGTATTCTTCAAAGTCTTCGAGGAATAATTCTTGTTTAGCTGTCATAACTTTTAGAATTTTGGACAAATCACCTTCCCTGTTTAGGCGCTTGATAACACTTCGGGTAGTATCCTCAATTGTTGACCAGTGGGAGCTTCTTACGAGAAGCCCTGTTTCTTTCATATAGTTAACGAATTTTTTTCCGTTTGCACCCGCATTGAAATTACTCGTATGCGTGTCTAAAGCGGAGTGACACATATTGGCAAAGGGTTCTATCTTTATTCTTTGGTAGGAAGACCAATTTGTCGCTAAAAAGAAGTCGGAGATTACATCTATCAGGATTGGAGCGATTCTCCGCACTTTTTTTGGAAATCTGCTGCACGCCGATTTGATTACTTTGCTTTGATTAGAAATAGCATCAACTTTTCGGTGCAATTTGATTCCCAGGGAGAGCTCTCGATCCCAAGAATCTTGAATCCGCCCTTTCGAAAAATCGCCAAGTACCGCCCCAGCTAACAGGCCATTAACTGTTGATCGAGGGAGATGGGTTTCTCGAGCAACATAGAGTGCGATCTCACTATGACACAGAAAGTTCATTGTTTTAGATGGAAGTGTATTTAAAAAGAAAGCTCTCAAATGACTCCTCTTCGATAAGCTCGAGATCATTCAGGCTTTGTAATGAGGCCCTGGCTTTCTCTGCCAACCGAGATTGGCTCTCTATTGATACAGTAATTGCTTGATTCTGCTGCTTGTGTTGCTCCGCAAGCTCAACGCCTAACTCGAAAAATGACCTGCTTGAGTTCTTAATGTGATGCAAGAGCTTTGCTGAGGGGGTTAGGCTGGGATTGGTAAGTTTTTCGAGCTGAATTGCAATTGCTTCAGAATAGGTCGGGTTCTGGCAATTAGCATCAAAAATTTCGGCAATCGGTTGACACTGCATGATGAGTTCTTGGGCCCAGTCCTTCATTTCAATTTGATCAGGGTTATTAAGAGCTAACTTAGGTTTGCGTCCCCAATTAACGACTGATGCGTTGTTTTCATTGATCAACCTATTCTCTTCAGCCGAATCAGGAGGGCTTTCGCATAGAAGGCACAACATCAAGAAGGTGTCGATAAATTGTATTTGCTTGCTGTCGATACCCGTTGACAAATAAGGGTCTAGGTCTAGGCATCGGACTTCAACGTATTCGACTCCATGTTTTTCTAGTGCAGTTATTGGCCTTTCTCCATCTGAAAGGCTGCGTTTTGGTCGAATATAACCATAGAATTCGTTTTCGATCTGCAAAATTGCTGTGTTTAGTTGTTGATAGATAGAGTTCTGCTTCAAACCGACCTTTTGGTATTCAGAGTGTGTTTGGCTTAAAGCGAGGGTCATTCCTTCTAGATAGTCTTCCAAAGAGTTATAAGAGATTGCCAGATTGTTTTGAGCGGTACTTTGATAACCCATCGGTCCCATTCTCAAGCTGGTAGCGTGTGGCATATAAAAGTTTTGATCATCTAGAAAGCTCAAGCTAGCTGAATCAGAAGCCGGAACTAATTGTTTAGGAATGGTGGGCGACGCACCGAACAGATATACCAGTAGCCAAGACCAACGACGGAAGTTTCTTATTAAATCGAAGTAGCCTCGGGTTCTGGATTCTTGATCAGAATATCCGAGTTCTTCCCAGCAAGCGTCAGATAAGGAAAAGTTGTAGTGGATGCCTGAAATGGTTTGCATTTTAGATCCGTACCTATTGCTAAGTCCTCTTCGATAGATTGTTTTCGCTTTGGCAAGGTTTGTTGAGCCATATTGAGCGATGGGTATCGAGTCATCTTCCTTAATATTGCAGGGCATACTAAATGGCCAAAGCAATTCTTCTTCTAGGCTATCAGAGACAAAAGTTTGAATTTCCGCTAACTCTTGAAGGCAATTAGTAATAGATGGATGGACTTGGGTAATTAATTCGACTTGTGCTTCTGCAAAGTCCGTTGTTATGTTGGGATTAGTCAGAGGAGAGCCCAATATTCTTGGGTGTGCCGCTTGCGATAGACCACCGTCCAGCATAGATCTTAAGGCCTCTTTTTCTATTCCTCTCTGTAACGTTGGTAAGTAAACACCTGCGGTTTTTAGCCTGGCTAGCCGCTCGGAGGTCAAAATTGAATTTAGATTTATCCTAGGCAACGTGATGCTCATTATCTTTCAGCAGTTTCGAGACATTATTGGTACTGCGATTTAAGGTCAATTTGCAATGTAAGCGGCATTGTGGCTGCACTGGAAGATTGGTTCAGAGAGAGTGGACTAGTTTGGTGCTAGCAGTCGGGAAATGATTTTTGTAAAAGTCATCTGCTCGCCTAGTTAATTTTAGGTGTCCCCATTCATCTGCAGTTCTGCGATTTTGCGTCGGTCTTTCTTTGATGGTTTGCTTTTTGGAGAAGAGTAACCGGCTCGGATAATTTTCTTTTTTTCTGTAACTATCGCTCTTTCTAATATGCTTTGTTCCGTCTCTTCGTAAAGGCTTTGTGCGATGGTTGCGGAGCCTCTTTTGTCGGTCAAAGCCAATACTGTAACGACCTGAACTGTATCTCCGCGCCGAACCGATAGAAGGTCTCCCTGAGCTATTTCTTTGGAGGCTTTTATTCGATTACCGTTTAGCTCTATTTTACCATTTTCAATAGCGCTTTTAGCCAGTGAACGAGTTTTGAAGAATCTGGCAGCCCAAAGCCATCGATCAACCCTCAGCTTTTCCTGTTTAGGACGTCTCTCCACGATGTTAATTGTTTGCCTTGATTTGTGGGCATACCTCTTCGTATTGATCGAAGGAAGGATAGCTCAAATTAGTTTTTACGGGCTTTTGTGAATCTGGTCTGGCGACTATCAGATTGTATGCCACTCCATAATTTCTAGATGAATCAATTACTGGAGCGTTGTCATCAATGAAAAGTGTTTTCGCTTTATTGAATTGGTGTTCAGCTTGCAAGTTCTCCCAAAATTCAGGAGTTTCTTTTGGGTATCCGTATTGATGGCTAGAGGTTATGTGGTTAACGTGTGAAGAGAGCGCACTGACCTCATTTTTGATTTGGATCGATTCGGGGTGAGCATTAGTTGCGATGATCGTCTCTTTCTTTTTTGTTTTTGCCCATTTTAGGAATGCCATTGCGCCGGGTCGGAACTGAATTAATTCGGTAAAGCCGCGGTGCAAAGCGGTTATGTCCAGTCCAGTATATTGAGCCCAATAGGGAAAACTATAGAAGTCGATGGTCCCATGAATTTCTTGCATATGGCCGATTAACTTAGATCGGGCTGCTTCTTCATTGATAGAGTGTTTCTCAGCATAAGCGGATGGAAGGGCTTGGTTCCATACATGGTTGTCATAATTCAGGTCTAGAATAGTACCGTCCATGTCTAGGAGAATCGTATCGATATCATCCCATGGCAAAAGAATTTCTTGAGAATCCGGCCGCATTTGTTATTTAGTCTTGGCTCTTTGGCTGATTAAACAGGTTACAATCTAGCAGGTTTCATATGGAGTTAACCAGATCGAATGACCCTACCTGAAATTTTGAACAAAGATGTTTTGTCAAACACTGGCGCATTCACTGTAGAGAGCTTGGATTTGCGATTTAGTAATGGCGTAGAACGTAAGTACCAGCGATTACCTAAAATAGGGAATGAAGCTGTAATAATAGTTGCCGTGAGCGATGATGCTGAAATTATGCTGGTTAGAGAATATTGCGCAGGTTTTCATGAGGTTAGACTTTCTCTACCAAAGGGTTCTTGTGAGACTGGGGAGCCTCTGGAGGGGGCGGCGTGTAGGGAGCTTGCGGAAGAGATTGGCTTTTCGGCGAAATCGGTGCAATTTGTCAAAGAGTTGAGTCTGGCCCCGAGTCACATGGGCTTTACAATCAACGTGATGTTCGCAAAAGATCTTTATCCCAAACAGTTAAAGGGAGATGAGCCAGAGCCTCTGGAATTGGTGCGCTGGCCGCTAGAGGATTTAGATGGTTTGATTTCAAGCGAGGAGTTTAGCGAGGCTCGAGCGATTGCCGCCTTAACTCTCTGTAAGCCACTGTTTATGGATTAATGGAACACCCACTTTGAAGAATCAAGACTTAGTTGAATTAAAGAAAATCGTCTTGGACGCATGCCAAGCGATAATGGAGATTTACGAGACCGAATTTTCGGTTGAACATAAAGAAGATGAGTCTCCTCTAACAAAAGCCGATCTGGCATCTCATGAGATCATTGTTGAAGGTTTAGGTCGGTTGTTTCCGGATATCCCTATTCTATCGGAGGAGTCGACAGTTCCTGGATATGAGGAAAGGAGCACTTGGTCAGAGTATTGGTTAGTGGACCCGCTCGATGGCACTAAAGAATTTGTAAATCGAAATGGCGAGTTTACAGTGAATATTGCACTGATAAGACAAAACGAAGCTGTTCTTGGGTTAGTTGGTGTTCCAGTGGCTGGCGAAGTTTATATGGGAGATCTGGAAGAAGGGCTGGCTGTTCTCGAGGCAGGCGATTTATCGAACGAATTATTCGGTCGTAGCATGGCTGATCGGTCAGAACTGACAGTAGTGGCAAGTCGAAGTCATGGCGGAGAAAAACTTGAAGACTTCTTGGATAAAATGAAAGAGCAGTTTCCCGAGATTGAAAAAAAATCGGTGGGCAGTTCTCTGAAGTTGTGCATTTTGGCGTCTGGTGGAGCCGATTTCTATCCTAGAATCGGTCCCACAAATGAATGGGATATAGCGGCTGCTCATGCGGTATTGCGAGCCGCTGGTGGGGAGCTTTTCGATATCTCCGGACTACCAAAAAAATACAACACTAAGGAATCATTGCTGAACGATGACTTCTTTGCCGTAGCTGACAGATCTTATCGGTGGGAAGAGTTAATAAAAGAAATGAGTTGATATAGGGTTGGTCTCACTTGCCAGACCAGGTTGTGCAAACACCCTGCCGAGGAAATTAACACTGTATATGTATACAGGTCTGGCAAATGAGAGGTTTAGCATACCTAAATTTCTCAATAATTGAATAGCAAATAAACTACCTAAAATACAAAATTCATTATCTCTTTCTAACTCAATCATTTACATACTCCGAATCCATAATATCTTCATTTTCTGACGAGAGCTGATGAGTTTTTGTAGGCTTTTTAGTTATTGAGTAAAGAGGCCGCTTCGAGGATTTTCATATTCAAATAGAGAAATGCTATTTGGAGATTTCTCAGCGCCTTTGTATGCTGAGGATGCGCGTTGAAATTAAATAGGCATGGGCAAAAAGGCGGTAAATTGGATATTGAAGGTATTCTGTATAATGTTGAAAAGTTCAAACCTCTGATCTCAGATCATGTAGGTTGGTCAGAGGAGAAGGGACAGCTCCACCCTTCAGCTATCGAAGCCCTGATCCAAATAGGAGTTCCCAGATTCTTCCTGCCCTCAGGGCTTGGGGGTTACGAGATTACACCAATAGAATGTGCCCGTGTGACGGAGGCGATAGCCGATATAGATGCTAGCGCGGCATGGTTTGTCATGGTTTTTAATGCGGCGAGACTGGCTGGAGCCGCTTGGAACGATGAAGTAATTGAAATGATCTTCCGTGAGAACCCAGATACCTTGATATCTGCGAGCGGTAATAATCCTTATCAAGCTGTTGAAAAAGAAGACTGCTATCAAATTGACGGGGTCAACCATTTTGCTAGCGGTTGTCGCCACGCTGAGTGGATGTTGTCACCTGTTCGCTTGGAGAATGAACTGGCTACGGTACTGTTAGCAATGGATGATTGTGAGATCTTGGACGACTGGGATAGTCTGGGGATGCGTGGCTCGGGTAGCAATAGTGTTCGTGCAAACCAGTTGTGCGTGCCTAAAAATCTCATTAATTTTCCTTCCAGCAATTCACCTATTAATAATCGTTATTATTCTGGATTACTTTATCAAGCACCGGCCAGGATAGTGTTTGCTACCTACGTGCCGATCGCATTTAGTCTTGCAAGAAAATCGCTCGTTTTGTTACAGGACTTGGCTTTAGAAAAAACCCCCTACGCTACGAATACTAAATTGAAGAGTCGTCAATTGACGCAGTTCCATTTTGGAAAAGCGAGGGCCATCTATCGTGCGGCCAGAAGTTTATTCTATGAGGAGCTAGAGAAAGCTTGGGTGTTTACGAAGGAAGAACTAGAGTTCACAGAGGAAGACAAGGCTGACTTATATTTAGCGGGTGTGCATGCGGTACAAGAATGTGCGCAAGTGTTGAACTTGGTGACTAACGCTGCGGGGACTACTGTCGCTGATAGAAAACAACCTTTGGAACGAATTCGTCGGGATATGGAAACGCTTAGACATCATGGTTTTGTAAATGAATCGAGGTATTCGAGTGTTGCGCAGGTGTTTTGGGGTGCAGAAATCGACTACCCACTGATTTTGCGATAGTAAGCATGAAGTCGATAAGTGATCAAGAGAATTGCTGGCAATATCTAATCTATGGAAGTGGAGCTGTTGGTTCAACGATAGGTGCCAGGCTCTGGCTGAGTGGTAAACAGGTTACTCTGGTAGCGCGAGGTGAACATGCTCGGGTTTTGAAAAAGCAAGGCTTACACTTTCTGACGCCCGAAGAGGACCAGATACTTGAGATTCCTAGCGTTGATCGTATTACTGAAATAGATTTCAAAAAGAAGATTGTCGTATTTTTATGCGTTAAGTCCCAGCAGACAGAATTAGCGATCCAGGAATTGGCCACAATTGCGCCGCCAGACACTCCAATTTGTTGTGTTCAGAATGGGGTTTCTAATGAGCGGACTGTGCTGCGTTATTTCAAAAACGTTTATGCGACGCTAGTGAATTTGCCGGCAATGTATTTGAAAGCAGGAGAGGTTGCTAGCTACGTAAGCGGCCTTGCAGGCGTATTGGACACTGGAAAATTTCCTACGGGCACGGATGTATTGAGCCAAGTAATCACGGATGATCTTCGTGGTGCAGGATTTGGTGCTGTTCCGGATCCTAAAGTCATGCGAAAGAAGTATGGCAAATTACTGATGAACGTGGGTAATGCAGTTCAAGCAATTATCGACCCAGAGGAAGACGTCAAGGAGATATATCGAGCAGTTAGAAAGGAAACTGAGGCGGTGTACTCTGCAGCTAATATCAATTATGCGGACAGGAAAGAAATGTCAGATCTGACGGAGGAAATGAAAATCACCGCGGTTTCAGGCTATGAAAGAACGGCAAGCTCTTCCTGGCAGAGTTTAATGCGCAACACCGGTGATATCGAAACGGACTATTTAAACGGAGAGATTTCGCTGTTGGGACGCATGCATGGCATACCGACTCCCTACAATGATCACTTAGCGCGAATTGCCCGTGAATTTGTTTTAAATAATCGCTCTCCTGGCAGCATGCAGTTGAGTGAATTTTTAAAGGGCATTGACCGATAGTTTAAGAAATTTGAGAGAGGCGGATGAAAGTATTTCGAAAGTGCATAGTTAGGGTGAAAAGTAGCAGTCCCAAAGTGATATTTGATTGTATCGACGAACCGGTTTGGGGCGTCTGGGAAGGCCTTTTCGGATTAGCAAACAATGAGGCTATTGCGATTACGTTGTCTGAGAAAGATGAGCCTAGTTTTTGGTCTGATGGGGTTGAAGTTTTAGACGAAGAAAGGCTGCTTCCTACAGCAAGACCGACTTCTACGGATCGGCCAACCAAAGAAGGTCTTTATGTGTTCAGATCGATGCATACTATTTCTCAGCACGTCGAGGAGATTGTTCGACTGTCAGAGCAAGCTTGGCAGACTTTCGAAACAGATGGTAATTATGTTGCTGAGCCGGTGGGGTTATTTAAGCCGGAAGGCCCCGAGGATAGGTGCGCGATGTGGCTACTTACTTGGTACGATGGATTTGAGTCTTGGCAGCGCTCCAGAAGCCCCCACCCAGACGCCAAGAGCGCATTTATCAAGAGGCACTCGCTGCTCACTTCAACGAGTGCCATCGCGACTCGGCTGTTAAAACCTTGAAGTAAACTTTCTTCAGAGGCTTTCTAGCCATTCGTTGTCTGAACCCTCGTTTATCTCAGCAAAAAGAGGGGTAGAAAGATATCGCTCGGCGGTGTCGGGTAGCATTGCCAGCAATACGCTCCCTGGCCCTGCAGTTTCGGCCACTTTCAACGCAGCGTTTACTGTGGCACCTGCAGAAATTCCGACAAATATTCCCTCGGCTTTAGCGAGAGCTAAAGATGTTTTTATAGACTCATCGTCATTCACAGGGATAACTTGGTCCGCGATGTCTTTTTCGAGGACCTCCGGTATAAAATCAGGAGTCCAGCCCTGAATTTTGTGAGGCGACCAGTCACCTCCTGATAGTAACGCCGCCTGTTCTGGTTCGGTTGCAATTATCTTGAGGTCCGGTCTTGCTGATTTTAAAGTTTTTCCAGCCCCTGTTAACGTGCCGCCGGTGCCCCAGCCCGTGACCCAGAAGTCTAATCTTTCGCCTGCGAAGTCTCTTAGAATTTCCGGCCCGGTAGTGTTTGCATGGTATTCCGGATTGGCGGGGTTTTGAAATTGTCTAGCAAGGAACCATCCGTGTTGGTCTGCTAGTTGTTCTGCTCTTTTGACCATGCCTGAGCCTCTTTCGGCAGCCGGCGTTAATATGACTTTTGCACCAAGTGCTCGCATAATTTTCCTTCTTTCAATCGAGAAAGTTTCGACCATCGTTGCTACAAAAGGATGGCCAAGCACTGCACAAACCATAGCCAGGGCGATGCCTGTGTTGCCCGAGGTGGCCTCTATTACTGTTTGGCCTTCTTTGAGTTTTCCAGATTTTCGAGCATCATTAATTATCGCGAAGGCGAGCCGATCCTTAACGGACGCCATGGGATTAAACGATTCCATTTTGACATACAGATCGACATGCTCGGGGGCTAGGCGATTAATCTTGATAACCGGGGTCTCACCGATAGTTTGAAGGATGTTTTCGTATTTCATGATTTCTCACCGCTAGTTGTAATTCAGGAGGATGCACCCGGTTGCGAAGAGTATAGACATTGCTGGTGTACTGGTAGAATGGGCTGGGACTCTACTCAAGACTTATTTGGGCTAAGAATATTCAAATTTATTCTAAAATTAGAAAAGCTGGCTTAGATTCTAATCGGCTAATTGAAGAACTTCTCAAAGGGTAACAAAGGGATTGCAGAAAAACGTGAGTACTGCGGATAGGAATAAATGGGATCAACGCTATCGAGAGGGAGCATACACGAGCCGCGACTATCCCAGCGCGTTTCTAAAACAACAACTACTGCATTTGAAGCCAGGGAAAGCATTAGATCTAGCCTGTGGAGCTGGAAGAAATTCCATTTTTTTAGCTCAAAATGGCTTCTTTGTCGATGCAGTCGATGTGTCCTCCGTGGGTCTGGAGAGGGCGAGGGAAAGGGCGGAAACACTTGGCGTATCGATTAACTGGCTAAACCAGGATTTATTGGATGGCTGGAAATTGCCAAGTGAGAGCTACAGTTTAATTATTATGTTCCGATTTGTTGCGCTTGAGTTGTTACCAGTTCTTCCGGAAATTCTACAGAGAGGCGGTAGTCTTATAATTGAAGAGCACTTGCAATGGAAAGGTGAGGCAGTTTCAGGGCCTACTAATGAAAATTTCCGGGTGCCGCCTGGAGAGTTAGCTCGAATCGTGGATGGTTTGAAAGTGGTCTATGAGTATGAGGGATTAGTTATAGAGCCTGATGGAGGATTGGCCGCTTTGTCACAGCTTCACTTGATTAAGTGATATCCCCGAAGAAATTTTGATAAAGTTCCAAGTCGTTGGTTATAGATAGGTTAAGAAATAAATGAGATCGGTCCCTACTATAGATCTTTCGGCTTATAGAGCAGATGAATTTGAAGCAGACCACTTTGAGACCCTTGCTTTAGCGTGTAAGGACATGGGGTTTTTCCTTTTGAAGGGTCATGGTCTCGATGAGTTGATATCCGAAGTTTTTGCCGAGTCAAAGAGTTTTTTCTCTGAAGAAAAAGAATACAAATACCGGGTGCGTCGGGATGAGGATAATCCGCTTGGTTATTTTGATCGGGAACTTACCAAAAGAAAAAGAGACCAGAAAGAGGTATTCGATTTTAAGGCGGGAGGACATGAGTCAAAGAAGGCTAGCCGAACGACTAGATGGCCGGAAAGTCGGAAAGCATTTAGGGATTGCCTAACGCGGTTTTTCGAATCCTTCACTCTTCTGTCTGAAGAAGTTATTGAAATGATATTCGTTTCGATGGGGATGGAAAAAAAGGATGCAAAGCACCTAGTTGCTTCATCATTCGGCGCCATGCACTCAAGCGCGGCTCGACTGAATTATTATCCTGCGACCGACCCGGTGCCAGAAACCGAGCGGGGAGCAGTTGCGCCCCTCGGGGATATGGCTTTACATCATCATACAGACCCGGGGGCCATCACATTGCTTTTGCAAGACGATCATGGGGGGCTACAGGCTCACTCGACGACTGATGGTTGGATGGACGTGCAGCCCGAAGAAGGCACCATAGTGGTGAATATTGGGGACGTGATGCAGGTATGGACTAATGATCAATGTAAATCAGGGATTCATCGAGTGGTGCCTATAGAATCTGAACAGGGTAGATATAGCACACCGTTTTTTTATCAACCTCGCTATGACGCTGTGATCGAACCATGGAATGACGGGCAAGAGCCTGCCAAATACAGATCTTTTCTCTGGCAGGAATTCATTCGAGGGCGTGTCGCAGATAACTTTGCCGACTATGGTGTAGATGACATCCAGGTAGATAAATATCGAGTAGCCTGAGGGAAGAACCTAAAAACCAGGCTCACTCGAGAAAACGATGCAACCGCTTGCTCCAAACATCCCGCCAACGCCAAGGCAAAGTGAAATATTTACATCTGGCACCTGTGCTGGCGCGACACCTCGCACTTGGCGAACGCTTTCTTGCATGGCGTACATGCCATACATCCCCGAGTGCATGTACGACAGCCCACCACCATTCGTGTTCAAGGGCAATTTACCCCCGGGAGCAGTGTTTCTTTCCTCTATAAACGAGGGTGCCTCGCCGCGTTCGCAGAAACCCAGGTCTTCCAGTCCATAGATAGGCAAGTGAGCAAAGGCGTCATAGATCATGAGGTGATCAACATCTTCATGACTGATTTTGGACTCTCGCATTGCTTCTGGGCCCGCCACTGAAAAGGCCCGTGAGCTAGTTAGGCTTTGCATTTGACTAATCATGGGCGTCTCAACACTTTCTCCGGTACCGATTATATAGACAGGTTTATTGGGGAAATCTTTTGCCCTCTCAGCTTTTGTCAGAATGAGAGCGCCCCCGCCATCGGTAACCAGGCAACACTCAAGCAAATGAAACGGATAAGCGATCATCTTCGAATTTAAGACGTCCTCAACTGTAATAGGTTCTTTTTGGCTGGCCCTGGGGTTTTTTGAGGCCCACTCTCTTTGAATGACTGCAACCATGGCTAGTTGTTCGTGAGTCATGCCATAGTCTTTCATGTATCTGAGGACCGGTAACGTGAAAAGAGAAGTTGGTCCCATAGGTCCAAACGGCATTTCAAACTGACCTGCGAGCGACGAAGGTGCGGCTGCAAAACCTCCCCGCCCTACTCCTGATCGGCCACTTTCTCCATGAGTGATGAGTACTGTTTCGCAATGACCGCTGTTGATGGCTGCCACCGCATGGCGCACATGCAACATAAAAGAGCAGCCACCAACTGCGGTGCCGTCAACCCATTTAGGAGTGATGCCTAGATAGTAGGCAAGATCCGTAGGCCGGTCGCCTGCTGTGGCTAGTCCGTCGATATCTTTAATGCTAAGCCCCGCATCTTCCAAGGCATTCAAGGCGGCGTCAGCATGCAGCTGTTGTTGGCTTAAATTTGGAATAACGCCCAGTTCGGTTGTTTCTGCAGCTCCAACTACTGCGACCCCACTATTCATCGCTTACTCGGACCGGGGCGAACAAAGGCAATGTAATCTCATCAGATAGTTCTTCATACTTAACTGCTAAAGACATATCTAGTTGGAGCGCCTCTGGCGTCTGTGGGCAATCCACAATATTCGTCATCATTTGGGGCCCTTCTTCAAGTTTCACTATAGCGATGGAGTAAGGGCTTTCGAAGGCGGGGTGTTTTCTATGGTTGATGACGTATGAATCTAGAGTTGCTTTTCCTGAAGCTATTTGGATTTTCACATCTTTAGAGCCACACGCTGGACAGAAAGGCCGCGGCGGAAAATAAGTGTGGTAACAGGACAAGCAGGACTGTAGGAGTAGTTTTTTTGACTTAGTCCCCTCCCAGAAATGGGCGGTTTCAGGAGTTGGTTTAGGTAAAGCTTTCTTCGTTTTATCCATGTTTACATGCTCTGGTTAAACAGGTTAGAAATTGAATCGTAGGTACAAATAGAAAAAATAGCCAAATAAAAGTCCCACTCCTGCGAGCCTGCCTAGTTTTGCATTACTAAACAGAAAGAGGGGTATCATTACCAACACAAAAAGTCCTCCTACGGCTAGGTCCCAATCTCCACCTTTGGGTATGGGAAGTGGTCTTATGATTGCGGCAGCGGGCAGAACGACCAAAGAGTTGAAGATATTAGATCCGACAATATTACCTAGTGCGAGATCGGTTTCTTTCTTATAGGCGGCGATAGCAGAGGTCACTAGTTCGGGCAAGCTGGTTCCAACAGCAAGTACAAACATTCCAATCACAACCTCAGAGACCCCCATTAATTGGGCTACTTCAACCCCATTCTCGATTGTCATTTCGCCCCCAACCACTAATAGGACGAAGCCCGCTATAACCAGGACAATGTTTAATAGAGTGTTACTCGCGCCGCTCGATGAGAAAGTTTCTCCTTCAACCATTAGAGGATCATCTTCCTTTGTAATGAAATCCCTCACCATGAAGTAAACAAAGACAGTAAACAAAAGAAACAAAATGATCGCGTCGCCCCTGTCCAACAGAGCTAGGGTGCCTGATAGTTGTTGATCCCAAACCATAACCAGCAAGATTGCGGTGATCAGAAGTAAAAATGGAACTTCTCTCCTGATTACGCGGCCTTGTAAATAGATTGGAGACATAATCGCTGCGATGCCCAGTACCAATCCAAAGTTCGCCAGATTTGAACCGACCGCATTACCGAAAGCCAGATCAGTTTTGCCCTGTAAAGCGCCAGTGATATTGATGACGAGCTCAGGAGCGCTCGTACCAAACGCGACTACAGTTAGTCCGATGATGATACTGGGGACATTGAGAGTTTCAGCGATGCCAGATGCCCCTCTGACTAAGCTCGCACCTCCGAACAGCAACAAAGTGATGCCCAACAATACAAAAAGGAAAGAGGCCAACTGGTAATCCAATGAGGTAAAATGAGATTATCCATCAGGGTTGGGGTCGCCTCAAGGGCTTAATTAGATGCCTCTTCCTAATTGGGTGCTTGAACAGGTGAGAACAAAGGAGTGCAAAATGCAGGTAACAGGTAAATGTCACTGCGAGGCGATCAGTTTTCAGGCTGAAGTAGATCCTGGAAGAGCGGTACTTTGTCACTGCACTGATTGTCGGGTAATGTCTGGAGGGCCATATCGCTCCATCATTCAAACCAGAGAAACCGACTTTGAACTGCTTAGCGGTAAACCAAAGATGTATTACAAGTATGGTGAGAGTGGTAATCGTAGAGAATTAGCTTTCTGCGATACCTGCGGTAGTCATTTGTATGCGACGTCTGTTGGTGACGAGCCAAATCGTTTCTTCGGGCTCCGAACAGGAATTCTGGATCAGTGCGAGGATCTTAAGCCAACCCTTCAGGTTTGGTGTCGGTCTGAAGTGCCCTGGGCTCAAGACGTCAGTCAAATTCAGCGAGTCGATAAGGTTCCCGGTGCTTGATGAAACAGTTACCCGTCTTGTATAGCTTTCGGCGTTGTCCTTACGCAATTAGAGCACGAATGTCTTTAATCGAAGCTCAGGTCGGTGTTGAGTTGCGTGAGGTTTTGCTTAAAGAGAAACCCCCCGAGATGTTAGAGGCCTCGGCGAAAGGAACCGTGCCGGTCTTGTTACCGTCAGGGCATAAGGATGAAGTGATTGATGAAAGTCTAGACATCATGCTTTGGGCACTAACGGGTACCAATACAGAGTGGTTGTCGGGGCCGATGACGCTGAGTAAGCAGTTAGAAACGATTGCGAACTTTGAACAGTCATTCAAGCCATTGTTGGATAGTTATAAATATCACAATAATCATAGTGAGCATGATAGGAGTCATTATCAGTTAAAAGCGCTGGAGCTTATCGAACAATTGAACGATGGAATGGAGAAATCTTCTTATCTGACTTGTTCAAAGCCTCGGTTAGTGGATGTTGCTTTATTCCCCTTCATTCGCCAATACGCGCATGTAGATATGGATTGGTTTAGCAGACAGAATGTGAAGTCCGTTCAGGAATGGCTCTCTCATTGGCTGGAAAGTGGTTGTTTCAAATTAGCCATGCAGAAATTTAGGGTTTGGAAGCCGGATCAAGAAGTCACGGTTTTCGAGGTATCAGGAGATAGGATATGAATCGATGGGTGTTGGGGTTAGGAGCTACTTTTGGGTTGGTGTTATTCGCGGCGCTAATTTCATGGGCAGGCAGTCAGGGTGGTGTCCGGGTTAATGATATCTCGCTATTTGTTTGGTGTGCGGCAGGAATTTACTGCTTTCAGTGGCTTATCTTTATCCATGCTTGGATAAGTCAAACGGAATTGTTTTTCGATTTGATAGGTAGCGTCACATTCATAGGTCTAATGGTAGTCGCGGTTTGGTTTGCGGGTGATTATGATGTGCGCTCGCTAGTAATTGCTGGAGCCATCATTGTTTGGGCTTTAAGGTTAGGCCCTTTTCTATTTTTTCGAACACGAAATGCTGGCGAAGATAAACGATTTCGCCAAATCAAAACATCTTTCCCCACCTGGTTGATGGTTTGGACCATCCAAGGCAGCTGGGTTTTTATTACGGCAAGTTGCGCACTTGCTGCCGTTACCTCATCAACTTCCAAGCCGTTGGGAGTCTTGTTTTACGTGGGGCTTGTTCTTTGGGTGGTGGGCTTTGCAATAGAGATCCT
This sequence comes from K189A clade bacterium, assembly GCA_902568205.1. Lineage (GTDB taxonomy): Bacteria > Pseudomonadota > Gammaproteobacteria > Pseudomonadales > Azotimanducaceae > UBA4421. The sequence goes on from CACFPX010000025.1 coordinate 23,440, forward strand.
TGCCGACCGCCAAAAGACCATCTTTAGATCGCAAGCTGGTAACGAGGATCGGTTTATTTCGAGTGGTCTCTGGGCATGGTCGAGGCATCCTAATTATTTTGGTGAAATAGTCCTTTGGCTGGGTATTGCTCTGATGTCTGTGCCAGTGCTAGTAGGGTGGCAGCTGGCGACACTGATATCCCCTCTCTATGTGGTTATTCTATTAACTTGGGTCAGTGGTGCGCGGATACTAGAAGCGCGAGCAGAAAAAAAGTGGGCCGACGATGCCGATTACCAGTCTTATAAGGCATCCACACCGCTTATGGTGTTATGGCCCCCAAGGAGGCGTTAAAATCATGAATAATGCGGATTGCATGACTATTACTTCGGAACAACGCCGGATGCCAATATTGGCATAGCTGGTTAATCCAAGCAGTGAGGTAACTTTATGGAAAAGCGTTTTGGTGTGAAGGATTTTTTGCTGTTTGCCGTTCTGTTGATGGTGCTAATCAGTATCTGGCTGATGATGTTTCAGGTGGATCGTCAGTGGGAATTCATTGCAAAGGTGGAAAAACAAATCGAGGAACAAGGTAAAGATCTATCCGAGCTAAGACGCCAAATACGCATGGGAGGGGCTTTAGATAATTCAGCTGAGTTAGTGGGTTCGGGCTCTGATGCTTCCTGGCAAGGTTTCTCTCGACTTGCGGAGGTCAGAGGCAGATCAGACTATGCACGCGGAGACTGGATTGTTGAGGCGTTTTCGGTTGCCTCTCCCACGATGACTCCTTATATAGCGGGAGATGCATATGCAGCCATAATCCACCAGTTGGTATTGGATACGCTCGCGACCAGGGATCCTGAAACTCTAGAGTGGCTACCTCTTATTGCATCTGAATGGACGGCATCAGACGATGGCCTAAAATACGTTTTCAAGATTCGAGCGGGTGTTCGATTTGCTGATGGTATGCCTCTGACCGCTAAGGACGTCGAGTTCACCTTTCGTTTTTTCATGGATAGTAAAATCGCGGCTCCTCGAGTCAGAGCCTATTTCAACCGGGTTGAGTCGGTGAAAGCCAGTGGCGATCAGGTGACCTTTGAGATGAAAGAGCCCTATTTCGAGAGCTTTGAGATTGTCGCGCAGATGCCCATTCTGGCAGAGCACTTTTATGGTAGGTATCTGGAGAATGTTGAGCAAGCCGAGGTCTATAATACATCGACGAATTTACTCTTTGGCTCAGGTCCTTATCGTCTGGCTAATGTCGAGGACTGGGTACCCGGCCAGACTCTGGAGCTAGTTACTAACGAGCGTTATTGGGGGGCTTTCCCAGGTACCTTTTCAAAGTTGATTTTCCAAACGATTACGACTGATACGGCACGGTTGACTGAATTTAAGAATGGCGATCTTGATGTTTACGGTGCTCGCCCCCTTGAGTATCGAGATTTGCTTGAAGATAAAGCGATCGTCGAGCGCACCCATAATTTTGAATACTTCAACCCGAGAGGGGGCTATTCCTACATTGCCTGGAATCAACTAAAAGAGGGGAAACCGACAGCCTTTGCAAACCCCAAAGTCAGACAAGCGATGACTTATCTTACGGATCGTAAAAGGATCATAGACGAAATCTATCTAGGTTATGCGGAAGCGGCGAATGGACCTTTTAATCCTTTGGGAAGCCAGATGAACCAGTCGCTCCTGACCCGCGACTACGACCTCGAAAGAGCAAAACGATTGTTAAGGGAAGCGGGTTTTGTTGATCGAGATGGTGATGGAGTGATTGAGTCGGAGGACGGACAGCCCTTTTCATTTGAATTGACCTACCCATCTGGAAGCGATGACTACAAGAGAATGATGCTTCTTTTAAAAGATTCATACGTGCGTGCTGGCATTCTAATGGAGCCTGTTCCTACCCAGTGGCCCATGATGATAGAGGCTTTGGATAAGAAAAATTTTGATGCAATTAGCCTTGCCTGGACTGCTGGTTTCGAGGTGGATGTGTACCAAATGTTGCACTCTTCCCAAACGGAGCCAGGTGGCGACAATTTCATGAATTATAAAAATGCCGACTTGGACCAGGCTATCGAATTAGCAAGAGGCGAGTTAGACGAAGCAAAACGCATGGCCCATTGGCATAGGGCGCATGAAATTATTTGGGAAGATCAGCCATATACCTACCTCACTTGGCGTAAATCCCTGGCATTCGTGGACGGGCGTTTTGAGAACGTCAGGACCGTCCGCTCTGGTTTAAATCGAGGTGGTTTATGGAGAATGCCGTTAGAATGGTATGTCACACAAGGACAGCAGCGATATAGCAATTAATCGATCGTGATAAATTACATACTGCGTAGGCTATTACTAATTTTCCCAACCTTGTTGGGAATCACAATTATGGTGTTCTCGATCATGGCTATGGCTCCAGGTGGAGTCGGAGCAAGTCTGCTGACTCGCGGCGGTGATTTAAGGCCAGAGGAAAGGGCGGCCATGCAGGCCTATATTAATGAGCGTTATGGACTTGATAAACCGCTACCTCAGCAATACCTGAGATGGCTTAATAATGTCTCTCCGCTTGGTGTCGAAAAAGACAGCAATTCAGAAAGCTATTTCGGTTTTAAAATGCCGGATCTGGGAATGAGTTTTGCCAAGAACCGTCCCGTTACAGAGTTAATCTCGGATGCGTTGCCAATCACCTTACTGCTTAACTTATTAAGTGTTCCCTTCATCTACACTTTTTCGATTATTTTGGGGGTTTATAGCGCACGTTACCGAGGCAGTGTGTTTGATGTTGGCGTGGGCACCACTAATTTAGCGTTGTACTCTTTGCCAGTGATATGGGTTGGGACATTGTGCATTGTCTTTCTGTCTAGCAAGGAGTACCTAGACTGGTTTCCTACTTCGGGCCTCCATAGCCTTGAATCTGATACCTGGACTTTCCTGCCATCAGCAGGCGGGGATGGCCTTGAGAGGGGTTACCTCTTGGATATGTTGTGGCACCTTTTTCTTCCTTTACTGTGTTTGAGTTATTCAAGTCTGGCGTTTTTATCGAAATTGACTAGAACCTCGGTCCTAGAAAACTTGCAGTCAGACTATGCGCGAACGGCAAGAGCAAAAGGCGCGTCTGAGGCTAGTGTGCTTTGGAATCACGTATTTAGAAACAGTCTATTACCGCTGATTACCATCACTGCAGGCATCATCCCAGGACTTTTGGTGGGATCGGTGGTGGTCGAAACAATTTTCTCTATCGATGGGATGGGAAGACTCGTCGTTGATTCGGTAATGGTCCGAGATCGAGAGGTGGTTCTCTCGATCACTTTAATTACTTCGATATTAACGTTGATCTCTTATTTGATTGTGGACATTTGCTATGCGATAGCAGACCCGAGGGTGAGTTATGAATAGTCCCACGGTTCCTGGACACGATATGGATCAAAGTTTCAGTGCCAAGGTGATCCGCGACGTCTTTTCTAATGTGGGCGCGAAATTAGGTTTGGTCTGGATTGTGATCATGATCGTTAGTGCGGTTTTTGCGCCGATTATTTCCAACTCCCACCCCTTCCTGATGGCGGTCGATGGAACCTTTTCCAGTCCCATGGTCACGCACCTTACCTGGATCGATGTTGCTCTGTTGTCGTCTTTTTTTAGTGGTATTTTGATTTGGTTGAGTTTCAAGAGAGTAGAAGGATGGAAGCGGATCTGTCTGATTATTTTGGCGAGTATATTGATATCGCTTGTTAGTTCGTTGTCGGTTTCAAGCCCAAAAGCCGTAATTTACGATCAATACAGGGAGGGTCTGTCTTCGGGAGAAATCGAATCAGCCTACTTTGCGCCGATACCTTATTCTCCGACCGATCGACTTAGAGATGACCCCTCCCCGCTTAAAGCTCCGAGTACCAAGCATTTCCTCGGAACAGATGAAGACGGGGCAGATGTGTTGAGCCGGATGATTTACGGTAGCCGAATAGCGCTCGGTATTGGGTTAGTTGCTACATTTACCTCTCTGATTATCGGTGTGCTATACGGGGGTGTCATGGGTTTCTACTCGGGTTGGGTGGACATCATTATGATGAGGTTTCTGGAGATTTTTGAGTCAATTCCATCCTTGTTCCTCATTTTGACCGTGGTTGCTTTTTTTGGGCGTAATATTTACCTCATCATGTTGATCATCGGCTTGACCGGGTGGCCGGGCTATGCGCGGTTTTTGAGAGCTGAGTTTCTCAAGTTAAGGCAACAGGATTTTGTCCAAGCGGCCGAAGCCAGTGGTTTGTCTCTGGGCTCGATTTTATTTAGACACATGCTGCCAAATGGAATCGCCCCTTTATTAGTCCTTAGTAGTTTTGGAATGGCCTCAGCGATTCTGGTTGAGGCGACCTTGAGTTTTCTGGGTCTTGGAGCAATTGATCAGCCGAGTTGGGCTGCAATGCTCAACCAAGCGGTTGGTCCGGGTGGGTCTATTGCGATATGGATGGCGACTTTTCCAGGGCTTGCGATTTTCCTGACGCTATTCGCCTACACTTTGATCGGAGAAGCGTTAAGAGACGCTATTGATCCCCGATTACAGCAGCAACCCAATTGAGCAATTGATTATGGAACCACTGTTAGCTATCCGCGAGCTCGAAACGCAATTTGGAGTGGGAGAACAGGCATCATTAGCGGTTCGAGGGATTTCTTTCGAGTTATATCCAGGAGAAACTTATTGTTTAGTGGGTGAGTCTGGTTCAGGTAAGAGTGTTACGGGCTTATCCATGGTCGGCTTGTTGCCTGATTTAGCGAATCATCCTTCTGGGGCGATTACTTTCTATCCAAGTGTTGAGGAAGCTGGTGCGGGCATATCGATTCTTAATTCCGAAGAATCTGTGCTGGAAAAATTGCGAGGGTCTCGCATCTCGATGATTTTTCAGGAACCGATGACTGCGCTAAATCCGGTGCAGACGATCGGTGAGCAAATAATGGAAACTATGTCATTACACTTGGGACTAGAAGGAGAATCGGCGAAGGCGAAAGCTCTGGACCTATTAGCTCAGGTTGAGCTGCCAGATCCAGAAGTACGCATTTCCGAGTATCCACACAGACTATCAGGAGGCCAAAGGCAAAGGGTTATGATAGCAATCGCGTTGGCCTGTGAGCCTGATTTGTTGATAGCCGATGAACCCACTACAGCGCTTGATGTAACGATACAGGCGCAAATTTTAAAACTTCTCAAGAAACTGCAGGAAGAGCGGAACACCACGTTACTATTCATTACCCATGACCTTAGTGTAGTAGCTCAAATAGCCGATCGCGTCGGAGTGATGCAACAAGGGCAACTCGTGGAACAGGGCACAAAGGATGATGTCCTCTATAATCCCAAGCATGAATACACCAAAGAACTGATTGCGTCACTGCCTCAGAAAATGACGCGTCGTAGCACCAATGCGGTGGTTACGGAATCCCCCCTGCTCAGCATCGAACAATTAAAGGTGTATTTCCCTATTAGAAAAGGATTGCTGCAACGACATGTGGATGATGTGAAGGCCGTAGATGGCGTAAACTTGAACATTTATCCAGGCCGGGCCATGGCCGTCGTCGGCGAATCAGGTTCTGGTAAGACTACGCTCGGGAGAGCAATTCTAGGATTAATTGGAGCAACCGAGGGCACAGTTAATTATCAAGGAAGTGACTTGACCAAGCTCAATCGGAAAGAAATGAAACCGTTTCGAAGAGACTTGCAGTTTGTCTTTCAGGATCCGCAGTCATCCCTCAACCCCAGACTGACAATAGCGACCATATTGACCGAGCCGATGCAATCGCATGGGATTGGGGAAAGTTATCTTGACCGGCTTGATCTTGCTTCGCAGACTCTTGAACAGGTTGGCCTAGATCGGTCGATGCTAACTCGATTCCCCCATGAATTTTCAGGAGGCCAGCGGCAGCGAATTGGTATTGCAAGAGCATTGGTTTTAAAACCGAAATTCATTGTTTGCGATGAGGTCACGAGCGCTTTGGATGTTCGAGTTCAGGCCCAGGTCCTAAAACTGCTGGATGAGTTGCGACAACAAATGGACCTTACTTATCTTTTCATAAGCCACAATATCGAAGTGGTGAGATTTTTTTGCGATGACATCACCGTGATGCACCAGGGCAAAATCGTTGAGACTGGCTTAGCTGAACAAGTTTGTGAAGCCCCTCAGGATTCTTATACAAAGAGATTACTTGATGCGGTCCCGAAGTTCGATTAGGCATGGAATAAAACGGAGGTGACAATGAAGGATCGACGGATGGATAGAGACTGGAGTTTGCCAGTCAGGTATCCAGACCCTGCTGTCGAAATATTGGATAGTCGATTTTCCAGGCTCGTGATTGGGAGTAGTACCCTGGAGAGACTTTGGACCGGCGGAAGGTGGAATGAAGGGCCAGTCTGGTTTGGTGATCGTCGATCTTTGATCTGGAGCGACATTCCAAACAATCGGATGATGCAATGGTCAGAGGATAGTGGTGAAGTCTCCATTTACAGACAAGATAGTCATTACTCCAATGGAAACACGCGAGATCGCCAAGGTAGGTTGATTACCTGCGAGCACGATAGCCGACGCGTGACTCGGACAGAACACGATGGGACCATAACCGTACTGATTGACCAATTTGAGGGGAAGCCACTAAACGCGCCTAATGACGTTGTGGTTCATCCTGATGGCTCTGTTTGGTTTACTGATCCGGGCTACGGGATTCACGGTTTTTATGAAGGGCATTTAGCGGAGCTCGAGCTGCCAACTCGTGTCTACCGTTTAGAGCCAGAGACAGGAAACTGTGTGGTAGTCGATGAAGAACTTGAGAAACCCAATGGCTTGGCGTTCTCGCCAGATTATTCTCGCCTTTACGTCTCAGATACCGGCGCTTCACATGTAAAAAACCATCCTAAACAGATTTCGGTCTTTAAGGTGACCGGAAAAACACTATCGAAAAGGCGCGTGTTTTGTGACATGGGGGCCTCGATGTCCGATGGCTTTCGGGTAGATACAAACGGCAATGTCTGGACTAGCAGTGGGTGGGGCGGAGAAGAACATGATGGAGTATTTGTTTTTTCAGCGGACGGCGACAAGATCGGGATCATCCACTTGCCTGAGGTGGTTTCTAATCTGGCATTCGGTGGGTTAAAACGAAACCGCTTGTTCATAACGGCTTCCCAATCTGTTTTTTCTTTGTATGTTGAAACGCAAGGTCTACCCTATTTCTAGGAAGCATCCGCGTCTAACGCATTGAACCAGGGAGTCCTCCATCGATCACGATTGTCTGACCTGTAACGGAGGTTGAAGTGACAAACGTCAGAACTTGTTCGGCAATATCTTCAGTTTGGCCGACCTTGCCGAGTATGGCCTGTTTGCGAGCCGCATTCGATACAGCATCCGGTAAACGGTTTGCCATTCTCGTATTCTCAACCAAACCAGGGGCAACGCAGTTTACGGCGACGTCTGGTGACATGGCGACGGCGAGGCACCGGGTCAGATGGTTCAGACCGGCTTTACTTGAGGAATAGGCGATACTGCTTGACCCCGGTGAGATACCACCAGCTGATGAGATGTTGACTATGTGTCCCCCACCGTCGGCCTTCAGGAGTGAGGCGGCAGCTCTTGCTAAGAGAAAGGGTGCCCGGAGGTTGGTTTCCAGCACTCGATCCCAGATTTCTGCGGTCAACTCCTCCAGGTTTGGGAAAGGGATACCAATATTCCAGGCAGCGTTGTTGACCAGAATGTCCAGTCGTCCCTGATCTTGAGAGACTTGACTAATGATCGCTTCAATTTCATTTGGGTCTCTTTGATCTAGGCGCAATGCTGAAGCGTTTCCTCCCTCGGCCTTTATTTGGTCAACAGTCTGATTCGCGAGGTCTTCGGCGCCAACGTAAGTAATGACAACGTAGGCGCCTGATTGGCCGAGACGCTTGGCGATCGCGCTGCCGATATCTCCAGATCCACCGGTTACCAGTGACACTTTCCCTTCTAGTTCGTCAGACATGCTCATAGTCGTTGTTCCCTATTTGAGT
>CACFPX010000026.1:0-30269 GCA_902568205.1 K189A clade bacterium
CTGCGATGACGAATGGCATGTTGTTGCATGGGGGTTTTCGTCCCTACAGTGGAACTTTTCTAGTCTTCATGGAATATGCCAGAAATGCCGTTCGCTTGGCTGCGTTAATGAAGATTCCCAATATTTTTGTCTACACGCATGATTCGGTGATGGTTGGAGAAGACGGCCCCACCCATCAACCTGTGGAGCAATTAACCAATTTACGAACAACGCCAAACCTGTCTACTTGGAGACCTTGTGACACTGTTGAGACGCTAGTTGCTTGGAAGATGGCTATCAAAAGCTCCTCAAAACCGACTGCGCTAGTTTTTAGTCGACAAAAGCTTCCTGCTCAAAGTAGAACTCCGGTCCAGGTAGAGGCTATTCTGCGTGGAGCCTACGTGCTTCACGAACCAAGCATTCCCGTTAGCTCGATTGTTGTCGCAAGTGGTTCAGAGGTGCAGGTGGCCGTGGAAGCCGCTAGCCGTCTAGAGACTGAGAATGTTGGATTGAGAGTTGTATCAATGCCGTGTGTTGATAGGTTCGTAGATCAAGACAAAGATTATCAGGATTCGATATTGCCCCCATCGATTAGGGCGAGAGTGGCTGTTGAGGCAGCTCATCCTGATTATTGGCGTCGGTTTGTAGGGCTAGATGGGGCAGTTGTAGGTATTGATCGTTATGGAGTTTCAGCGCCTGGCAAAGAAGCATTGACTCACCTTGGCGTGACAGTTGATGCCGTTGTAGAGGCCGTTAGATCGGTATTAGGTTAGTCATTTACTAATGAGACTTGAAGAGGCAGATATAGCTGAAAAACGAGTGTTCATTAGGGCGGACTTGAATGTGCCTATGCAGGATGGGCAAATATCTAATGACGCCAGAATAAGAGCGAGCCTCCCCACAATATCCAAAGTGTTAGAAAAGAATTGCGTAGTTACTGTGCTATCGCACCTCGGACGTCCAGAAGAGGGTAAATTTGATGAGGCATTTTCTTTAGCTCCGATCGCACAAAGGCTCAGTGAGCTGTTGTCTGTTCCCGTAATTCTTTTGAAAGATATCGAGCAGTCTAAAACCCTCTCCAAAGGACAAATTGGTCTGATGGAGAACGTTAGATTTTTTGCTGGAGAAAAAGGTAACAGCGATGAGCTCGGTAGAAGAATGGCAGCTTGCTGCGATGTTTTTATTATGGATGCCTTCGGATCTGCTCATAGAGCTCATGCCTCTACGAATTCTATTGCAAAGCATGTAGAAGTCGTTGTGCCTGGGTTTTTGATGGAGTCCGAATTAAAAGCATTAAATGGAGTTGTGCAGAACGCCAAAACGCCTGTGGTTGCTGTTTTGGGCGGTGCAAAGGTATCTTCCAAACTTACGTTGCTAGAAAGATTTTCCGAAATCAGTGACAAGATTTTTGTCGGCGGAGGAATAGCAAATACGTTTATAGCGGCTTCTGGGCACGGGATAGGAAAGTCTCTCTACGAAGAGACTATGTTGGACGCGGCGAAGAAACTTCTGTCGAAAACAGATATCCCTATCCCAAAAGATGTGATGGTGGCGAAGTCCTTTGACTCGAGCGCCACTGCTATTTTGAGGCTGATCGATGAAGTTCATGAAGACGAGATGATCTTGGATATAGGGCCTGTGACAGCGAGAGAATGGTCCTCAACTATTGAGGAATCTGGGACCATTATCTGGAATGGTCCCATGGGGGTGTTTGAGTTTGACCAATTCGGTGAAGGTACCCGAGAAATTGCTGAGGCGATAGCAAGATCGTCTGCATACTCTTTAGCAGGCGGGGGGGACACTATCGCTGCTATTGACAAGTACGAAGTGTCCGACAATGTGTCATATATATCGACTGGGGGTGGTGCATTTATGGAATACCTGGAAGGAAAAAAATTGCCTGGGGTTGATATCCTTTAAACCAAGAACATTTGAGGAGAGTAAATTGGCATTGATTAGCATGCGTCAACTATTGGATCACGCGGCAGAATATAACTATGGAGTCCCCGCTTTTAATGTGAACAACTTAGAGCAGATGAGGGCAATTATGGAGGGCGCTAGGGAAACCAGTAGCCCGGTCATCGTTCAAGCATCTGCGGGCGCTAGGAAATATGCTGGTGCTAATTTTTTGCGACATCTTATCTTAGCTGCGATCGAGGAGTTTCCCTCTATACCGATTGTTATGCACCAGGATCATGGAGCGTCACCTGCCGTTTGCCAGAGATCTATTCAGTTAGGATTTTCCTCGGTCATGATGGACGGATCTTTGTTGGAAGATCAAAAAACACCCGCTGACTACGAGTACAATGTCGAGGTGACGAAGGTGACCGTGGATATGGCTCATGCGTGCGGAGTGTCGGTTGAGGGAGAGCTTGGTTGTTTGGGCAGCCTTGAGTCTGGATTAGCAGGAGAGGAAGATGGTGTCGGAGCTGAGGGGGTTCTATCAATGGATCAATTGCTTACTGACCCAGAGCAAGCTGCGGAATTCGTGAGTGAAACTGGTGTGGACGCGCTCGCTATAGCAATAGGCACATCTCATGGAGCCTATAAATTTTCTAGACCACCCAGCGGTGATGTGCTGGCAATAGACAGGATCAAAGAAATTCATTCGAGGCTTCCTAACACCCACCTGGTAATGCATGGAAGCTCTTCGGTGCCTCAGGACTTACTGAGTGAGATAAACGAGTTTGGAGGTGACATCCCGGAAACCTATGGTGTGCCCTTAGAGGAGATTCAAGAAGGGATAAAAAATGGTGTCCGGAAGGTGAATATCGACACTGACCTGAGGTTAGCTTCAACAGCTGCTATTAGAAAGCACCTATCAAAAAATGCTTCGGAGTTCGACCCTCGAAAGTACCTAGCAGATTCCACTGAAGCAATGAAAAAGATAGTTATAGAGAGATATGAAGCCTTCAATACAGCGGGTAATGCCGAAAAAATTGTACCGATTCCACTGGATGCAATGGGTTCTCAATATGAAAGTGGTAGCTTAAATCAGGTCGTTAACTAAATGAGCCTTAAACTGTTCCCTTACTAAGCGTAAGGCACTTCATATGAAATCTTTTTTAAACGTAAATCAGATTAAGGAGGACAAAGAGTCTCTGGAAAAATGGGGTTCTGATTGGACGAATGGTTTTGAGGTTGCGCCTAGTGTCATTGTATTTCCGGAAACTAACGAACAGGTCCAGAGCCTTATTAAATATGCAATAGATTCCAAACGGAAAATTGTTCCATCGGGGGGTAGAACAGGTCTTTCAGGTGGTGCGGTAGCGAGTGATGGCGAAATCGTGGTTTCCTTCGATCGGATGAACAAGATTCTTGATTTTGACCCTCAGGATAAAATCGTCACCTGTCAGGCAGGTGTGATTACGGAGAGTCTACAAAACTTTGCCGCTGAGAAGGGCTTGTATTACCCGGTTGATTTCGCCTCTTCGGGGTCGAGTCAGATTGGTGGGAATGTGGCGACTAATGCGGGGGGTATAAAAGTCATTAGATACGGTCTAACAAGGGATTGGGTAGCGGGCATGAGGGTTGTTACTGGGGAGGGTCAATTAATTGATTGCAATGCTGGGTTAGTCAAGAATGCGACCGGATATGATCTTCGCCATTTAATGATAGGTTCTGAGGGAACGCTGGGTTTGATTTGTGAAGTAGACATGTGGCTAACGGAGTCTCCGAACACGCAACAAGTGATGGTTGTGGGAGTTCCCGACTTTGTAAATCTGTTGAGTGTGTTAACTTGTTTTTCTAAATCCATTGAACTGAGTGCATTCGAATTTTTTTCTGATTTAGCGCTTGATAAGGTCATTCAGCATAGAAATTTGTTGCAGCCTTTGCAGGAGAGGAGCGCGTTTTACGCTTTACTCGAGTATGACGAACTAGCCTCGGAAGATGCGATGAGTGCATTTGAAAATTGTGTCAACCAGGGTTGGGTTGCGGATGGGGTGGTAAGCCAGTCTGAGGCTCAGCTAAGTGCACTGTGGCAGCTCAGAGAAGGAATTTCGGAAAGTATCGCCTCTTATACCCCCTATAAAAATGATCTATCAGTGAGAATATCTGACATCCCAGCTTTTTTAGCTAAGGTGGACTCTTATGTGTCTGAGAGCTATCCAGGTTTTGAGGTTTGCTGGTATGGCCACATAGGTGATGGCAATCTACATTTGAATATCCTGCGCCCTGAGCATATGAAGGTGGACGAATTCATGCGGCATGGTCACGACATGAGCCCTAAAATATTTGAGATCGTATCTGAATTATCTGGCAGCATCTCTGCCGAGCATGGCGTTGGTCTATTAAAGAAAGACTTTTTAGGATACTCGAGAAGCGAGGAAGAGCAAAAGCTGATGCGGGGACTCAAGAATTTGTTTGATCCTCATCAAATCTTGAACCCCGGAAAGCTGTTGATCAATCAATAACAGAGATTCCTTTCGAACCGGAGACTAGTAGGGCATCGGCCGTTCTAAGAGTGAATAATCCATTAGACACTACTCCTGGGATGTCGTTAATCTTTCTTTCCAATTCTTCTCCGTCTGGGATTTTTAAGTCGTGAATATCTAATATTATATTTCCGTTATCGGTCACAAACCCCTGACGCCAAATGGGTGTTGATGAAAATTGTTTTAGGTGTCTTGCGACCAGCCCGCGAGCTAGAGGAATAACTTCAACCGGCAGCGGGAATCCTCCAAGATTGTTGACCAGTTTTGTCTCGTCGATCATGCAAACAAATTCATCGGCGGCTTGAGCCACTATTTTTTCTTTAGTGAGAGCCCCGCCGCCGCCTTTGATTAATTGTTTCGATTGGTTAGCCTCGTCCGCACCGTCTATGTAGATTTCGAGAGTAGGAGCTGCATTTAAATCGATTACTTTAATTCCTCCGTTTTCTAATAGAAGCGTAGATGCTGTGCTGGAAGATACTGCGCAATCGAATTTATGTCTGATCTTTATCAGCTCTTGAATGAAGAAGTTCACAGTACTGCCTGTACCGATACCCAGAATCGTATCTTTCGTTAATCTGGATTCAATATGTTCTATAGTCGCTTCTGCTACACTTCTTTTTAGGTAATTTTGATCAATGTTTGTGATGTTTGGTGCTCTTAAATTAAAGGATGTTGCCGATGCTTGAAACCTATGTAAAGAAGATTCTCTCGTCGAAGGTTTATGATTTGGCGAAAGAGACTCCGCTTTCACCAGCGCGTCTGCTGACTCAGCGCTTTGGCACTCAGGTTTATTTGAAACGCGAGGACCTCCAGTCGATATTTAGTTTTAAATTGAGAGGAGCCTACAATCGGATGGTTCATATTGATTCGAATCAGCTAGAAAAGGGTGTTGTAACCGCTTCGGCAGGTAATCATGCACAAGGCGTAGCTGTAGCCGCTGATAAATTGAATGTTAAGGCGACTGTTGTCATGGGCTTTAATACTCCAGCGATTAAAGTAGAGTCCGTCAAGAATTTTGGTGCTAAGGTGGTCTTGCATGGTGATTCCTACGACGAAGCCGCTGAATTTGCTAATAATCTAGCTGAAAGTGAGGGATCTACATACATACACCCATACGATGACCCCTTAGTAATAGCAGGTCAAGGCACTGTGGGAATGGAAATAGCAAATCAACATACGGGAGATATTGATGCGATTTTCGTTCCGGTTGGAGGAGGAGGATTGATCGCCGGTATTGCCTGCTTTTTTAAATATCTCCGACCCCGAACGAAAATCATTGGGGTCGAAGCTGAGGGTTCCGCTTGTCTCTTTGAAGCTAAGAAGAGCGGCAGAAGAGTTAAGCTGCCAAGAGAGTCTCTGGACCTCTTTGCCGATGGCGTGTCTGTGGCTCAAATAGGAGATGAGCCCTTTAAAGTAGCCAAGCATCACGTAGATGCAGTCGTAAAGGTATCAACGGATGAAATATGCGCGTCTATAAAGGACGTCTTCGAAGAAACGAGATCGATCGCAGAGCCTGCCGGAGCGCTTGCGGTTGCCGGTATGAAAAAGTACTTATCAGGCTCAAAACGAAAATTTTCCACGGTCGTAGCGATTGTCAGCGGGGCTAATGTCAATTTTGATAGATTAAGGCATATATCTGAGAGAGCCGAAGTTGGAGAAGACCGAGAAGCTATTTTTGCGACCACCATCAAAGAAGAACGCGGCAGTTTTCTGGATTTTTGTAGAGACCTGGGTAACCGCTCAATAACCGAATTTAACTACAGAAAAACGCAAGAGAAACTTGCAAACATATATGTTGGTTTAGAGATTGCTAACAAAGAAAAAAGAAAAGATTTGCTAAAGAAACTAAAAGTGAAGGGTTATAGAGTTGTCGATATGACGGACAACGAAGCGGCAAAAGTTCATATAAGGCACATGGTAGGAGGACCGAAATTAGATTCTCAAGATGAATTGCTTTATCGGTTTGAGTTTCCAGAGCGTCCAGGTGCGCTAATGCAATTCCTAACTGTCCTTGGTTCTAGATGGGATATTTCGCTTTTTCATTATCGTAATCATGGGGCTGCATGGGGAAGGGTTTTAGTTGGCTTTTGTTCTAAGGAGAGCGAACGTAATGAATTATCTAGTTACCTTGCTCAAATCGGATATCGTTTTTGGGAGGAAGATGCTAATCCAGCCTACAAGTTATTTCTCAGTTAAGGTTAAACTCAAGAAATTCTTCTTCAAAGGACAGGTCTTTCGTATCTGATAGTCTGTCTAGATAAAGAGTTCCGTCCAAGTGGTCGCATTCATGTTGCAGCACTGTGGATAGAAAGCCTTCGACTTTTAAAGAGGTTTCTTTTTTTTCTGGGTCGTAGTATCGAAGTTGAATATTTTGAGGACGAGATACTAGGCCTCGAAGTCCTGGAACTGATAGGCACCCTTCCCAATGAGATTTTTGTTCCTGACCAACGGGTGTAATGATGGGGTTTATGAAAACTGTGAGAGGAAGTGCCTCGAGCTCGCCATAGCTGCTAGAACCTTTGGGAATCTTTATAATCACTACTCTTACTAATTCCCCAATCTGTGGCGCTGCGAGGCCGATGCCGCCTGAAGCTTCGAGGGTGTCACTAAGATCAGTAATAAGATTTTGAATTTTTGAAGAACTGACATCATGAATGCCAACAGGCTCCGACTTTTTTCGGAGTGTCGGATGTCCCATTCTCAATATGTCCCTAACTGCCATATTTTCGACCTAAAACAGTGAAAGTAGCTAATCCATTTTCTGTTATTACTCCGTCGAGTGAGACGTCAAGTTCATCAACTGGCAGGATCTTTTCAGACCTTTGGGCTGAAAATGCGACGCCAAACAAAGGGGATTGAGGGTTGCCGATATCAGTTGCAAAGTATTTATCATAGTATCCGCCACCCATTCCTAACCGGTTGCCGGCGTTATCAAAGGAAACTAGGGGAACTAAAAAACAGTCGATCTTATATCTGGTAACTTTTTCACTTCCTGGATGCGGTTGTTTGATGCCATAAGGTCCTGATTCCAAACTAGACCTGGCTTCAAAAATGTGGAACGCCATTTGTTTTTGATTATTGATTCGAGGTAGGAGAGTCCTGATACCCATTTCTTGTAAAAAGTCTAGCAATTCGGACAGATCTGGCTCTCCGCCATGAGAGGCAAAGCCAGCGATGTTTCTCCATTCGCTTTTTGAACAGAGATTTCTGATGTGATCTGTAATTTTTTTGGTGTGTGTACTTCTCTGTTCGCCAGCTAAGTTCTGACGCAAGGTCTTATAGTGGGTTCGTAAGCAAGATTTATTGGGCATAGTGAATGTCACCAAAATTCTGCATCAAGACAGTGGGTTGCTCCCAGAGATGCCGCTGCTGGTTTGCCCTGAACCGTTCTGGTTCAAGGCGGAAGGCAGGTTAATTCCTAAGGCTACCCATCTGATTGGGTTTGCACACTGAAACTAACATCGAACCTTCCTTAGGTTTTTCTAACGGCTCAAGGACTTGACCACTGGCAAACATCCTAGGAGAGGCTACAGTATAAACAGAAAGAGGCTTAAGCCAAGCATGGATGTTCGGTAAAAAGGGATGAATAAACGGAAAAGACAGGGCGTGTTTAAAGTTCTAACTGCGTGTTTTTGACTAGAGCGGCTTCCAGAGTTTCATTCAGACTTTCTACGCGCTTGCCCAGTTCTTTGTCTTTAAGCCCCGTGTCGCTTTCTGAAATGATCGATTCTCCGATGATATTTAACGCAGCCATTACGGCTATCCTGTCCAGCCCCACGACTCTGCCTGAGTCTCGAATCTCTCCCATTTTTTTATTCAAATACTTGGCGGATTTTTCTAGTATTTCTACTTCCTCTTCCTCACAGCTAACCTGATATTTTTTTCCTAACAAACTGACTGTAATGGTTTCGATTTCTGCCATTTTAAAATCTCTACCGCATGCCTTTTAGTCTAGTTAAAACCGTTTTCATTTTAGATTTGGCGAGCTCATTTTTCTGAAGCAAGGCGGCTCGCTCGGCCGTCCATTTTCTTTGTTCTGATCGAAGAGCTTTGTTTTCGATGGATAGCTTGTCGGACAAGGAGATCAAATCCGATACTCTCTTTTCTAGTAAGTAAAATGGATCTTTTTCTGGGTCAATCATAATTCCAACGGTGGTAATTTGAATTTGTGTGGTTCATAGTTTGCGCTGATTTAGGATACTTTTATAGCCCCTCAGGAATAATATTGTCTGCATTGGAACTGTTAGCGAGTAAGGCTGCTCCTGCTATTTCTGCTTGTGAGATGCATGGTGTGGTTTGTGGTTTCTGTATTACACAGCCCTTCGGCTATGCCATGGAAGAATTGATTGAGTTATTTGGCAATGAAGAGGTTGTTGATCGGGGAATGCTGGAGTCCTTTGTTCAGGCTATCAACGAGGAGCTATTGGATGAAGGTTTGATATTTTCTCCGCTAGTTTTAGAGGAATCTGCGTCGCTGCAAGATCGAGTACACGACCTCTCGGATTTTTGTCTCGGGTTTCTTGGAGGGTTTGGGGCAGGTATCGCCTTAAGCCGCAGAGCGATTCCCGAAGAGCTAGAAGAAATTCTCGAGGATTTCACGTCTATTGGCTCGATATCTGATCTCGGCTTGGAAGAGCAGGATGACGAGGCCTCTTATCTTGAACTATATGAATATGCGAAAGTTAGCGTATTGCTGGCTCATGGGGTATTTCTAGAATCCGAACATTCTATGACTCTAGATTCAGATCAATGACGTATCTTCGATACTCTACGTTAGTTCAAAAAGCTGTTTAGGAAGCAAGTTGATTGGCAAGAGGGTATGTATTTTGGGGGCGGGCATCGTTGGCTCGTCTCTAGCTATAGGTTTAGCCAGGTTGGGTCATGAGGTTACAGTGGTAGAGCGTTCAACGCCCGGTCCCGGCCCAGAATCCTTCGGTATAGATGTAAGAAGTGTAGCCATAACACCAGCATCGAAAGAGTTTTTGGCTTCCCTTGACCTTTGGGAAGAAACGTTAGCCCAGCCTTATAGGGCGATGTCGATCTGGGAAGCCCATGGGTTGGCTAATCTGGATTTTGATGCTAAAGAAATGGAACAAAATTGTCTGGGCTGGATTGTAGAAGCAAAAAAAATTCAGCTCGATATATGGAAAAAACTGGACTCAGAGAGCGTTTCTAAAATTACTGCGGGCCCAACGGGGTTGTCGATTCTAGGGGATGGAATCGAACTCGAGTTCGAGGATGAAAGCCTGAACTTTGAATTCCTGATTGGGGCGGATGGCGTTAACTCATTTGTTAGAAAACAGCTGGGTATCCCGCTTAAAAAAGTTAGCTCTCATCACTACGCTCTGGCAAGCATCGTCAGATCGGATTTAATGCATGATGGCGTCGCGCTGCAAAAATTCCTAGATACTGGACCCATTGCAGCATTGCCGTCAACGAGCTCCAATGTTCGAACTATTATCTGGTCGCAGACAGAAGAGCTTGCAAAAAGCAGGCAGCAACAAGCTGATGAAGACTTTGCAGATCTTGTTGAGCGAACATTTGATGATCGGATAGGTAGAATTGAGGAAGTGGGCAAGCGATTTATTTTCCCTCTGTTACAACAGCGCGTTGAAAGTTTTGCTCCAAACAAGAGTGTAGTTTTGCTCGGAGATGCGGCGCGATCCATTCATCCCCTCGCTGGCTTTGGGGCAAACATCGGATTAGAAGATGTTAGGAGTTTGCTTGAGGTTGTTTCTGAGAAAGGATTGGATGATGAAAGTGCAATCCACAGGTACTCGATTCGAAGGCAGATTAGATCTGACTACGTGATATACCTTTTAGAGAGTATTTTGCGAGCTTATACGAGTATTGGCCCCCGCTTCAGTTGGCTGCGGAACACTGCAATTGATTTTTTTAACAAGCAAGGGTGGATAAAAAAACAGATTGTGAGAGAAGCCAGCGGCTATGGGCCTATCTCGCGTTTTTAATAAGGAGCAATAGCATTGGAATTGAAACGGACCTTTCTCAATCAAGCTCATGTGGATCAGGGCGGTAAACTGGTCGATTTTTCAGGTTGGTCTCTGCCTATTCATTATGGTTCTCAAATAAAAGAACATCTTGCAGTTCGACATGGAGTAGGCATTTTTGATGTGTCGCACATGACGATAATTGATTGCAAAGGACCAATGGTTAGCGATTTTTTACGTAGAGTACTGGCAAATGATGTGGGGTCTTTAGCAATTAACCAGGCTCTATACAGCGTTTTATTGAACGAACGAGGAGGGGTTGTTGATGATTTGATCGTCTATCGTTTGTCCGATTGCTACAGGCTAGTGACTAACGCGGCCACGAAAGACAAAGTCCTGGCCTGGCTCGATTTGCAAAATCTCGAACAGATTCAACTCGAAGAACTTGACTTGTCAATGATCGCAATCCAAGGACCGCGTTCTCTTCAGGCGATCGGTAGTTGGAGTAAGGCCTATGACTTTGAATCGTTAAAGCCCTTTTCTTGCGTACTAATCGACGAAGTACTTGTAGCCAGAACAGGTTATACCGGTGAAGATGGATTCGAATTGATAGTGCCGAATGAACAAGTTGTCGGTATATGGAATTTTTTTGTTAACGAAGGCGCCGTGCCAGCCGGTTTAGGAGCGCGGGACACCTTAAGGCTTGAGGCTGGGCTTAATTTGTATGGGCACGACATGGACGAAGAGGTTGATCCGTTGGTCTCAAATCTTGGCTGGACGGTTAAGTGGGAACCTGAAGACCGAGATTTTGTAGGCCGTGATGCTCTCCAAATAAGAAGACACGCGCTAGATGAGAAATTGGTTGGACTTATATTGATAGGAAAAGGGGTCCTTCGGCATGGTCAAAGAGTGCTGACAGATCATGGTGAAGGTGTTATTACGAGTGGCAGTTTCAGCCCCAGCATGGATTGCAGTATCGCCTTGGCGCGAGTACCAAAAATGGCCCGAGAAAAGTGTCGAGTGGAAATTCGTGATAAACTAGTGGAAGCTGTAGTAGTGAAGCCTCCGTTTGTAAAACACGGCAAGGTCCTTGTTGAAGCGAAAAAATAGATAAAGAGAAGTTGAAAAGGGAATGTAGAGAATGAGCGAAGTACCATTGGAGCTTGGATATGCGGCGACGCATGAATGGGCGAAACAAGATGAGGAAGGACTCATAGTCGTCGGTATTTCCGATCATGCTCAAGACGCGCTTGGGGATATCGTGTACGTAGAATTACCTGAGGTGGGCCAGCAGATCGTGGTTGGCGAAGAGGCCGGCGTAGTTGAATCGGTTAAAGCGGCATCAGACATTTACGCTCCTGTGAGCGGAGCGGTGGAGGAGATCAACGAGGTGCTGGAGGATTCCCCTGAAACTGTCAACCAGGACCCGTATGGAGACGGCTGGTTTTTTAAGCTAAAAGTAACTGACGAAAGAGAACTTGATGACCTACTAGATGCGGACGCCTACCAAGAGCTCTGCGAAAGCGAGGATCAATAGGATTAGTACGAGGAGTTAACTATGCCGTACATTCCACATACGCGCTCAGATGTGGAATTGATGTTAGAGGCGATTGGCGCTGACGATATCGAAGCGTTGTTTGATGAGATACCAGGCGAGCTTTCTGAAGAACGTTCTAGCGAGTTGTCATCTGGTCTATCCGAGCTTGAAATGATGTTGAGGATGCAAGAAAGAGCATCTCGAGACGAAGGAAATTTGTGTTTCCTTGGAGCTGGCTGTTATGACCATCATATTCCAGCAGCCGTCTGGGACGTAGCGAGTCGTGGCGAGTTTATGACTGCCTATACGCCCTATCAGGCGGAAGCCAGTCAGGGAACTTTGCAATTAATTTACGAATACCAATCGATGATGACTCAACTGACGGCGATGGATGTTTCAAACGCGTCAGTTTACGACGGCGCTAGCGGTCTTGCTGAGGCTATATTGATGGCCGTGAGATCAAATAAGTCTAACAAGTCGGGCAAGGTCCTATACGCTGAAGCGCTTAATCCAGTCTATTTGTCAGCCACTAATACGATCATTTCAAGCCAAGGCATTGAGCTAGAGAGACTGCCGATTGAAAGCAATGGGGTCTTGGCGATAAATAAAAAAGCAGATCAAGCTCCTGCAGCTGTCGTGATTCAGCAACCGAACTTTTTTGGGAGACTTGAACAGGTTGATGAAATTACTAATTGGGCTCACTCCCAAGGAGCTCTTGTGATCGCGGTTGTGAACCCTATGTCCTTAGGCGTTCTTAAACCACCTGGATTATGGGGCGATGATGGAGTTGATATAGCGTGTGGAGATGGTCAGCCTCTTGGGATCCCCATGTCATCAGGGGGTCCTTCGTTTGGGTTTATTTGCTGTAAGTCAAAATTTGTTAGGCAAATTCCAGGGCGTGTCGTTGGTAAGACAGAGGATTTAGACGGTCGGCCTGGGTATGCGTTAACTCTACAAGCAAGAGAACAGCATATAAGAAGGGGTAAAGCGACCTCCAATATATGTACCAATCAGGGATTGCTGGTCACCGCGGGTACGATTTATTTGAGTTTGCTCGGGGCGAAAGGCCTGAGAGAGACCGCGATAAAGTCTCATCAAAACACTAACTATCTGCGGGAAAAACTGTTGCAGTTGTCAGGGGTGGAGGACGCGTACCCGGGCCCTGTCTTCAACGAGTTTGTTCTAAGACTGCCAGTGGATGCCAATGAATTGGTTGCCCTGATGACAGAACAAAACATTTTGGCCGGCCTTCCCATTGAAGGTGCGGCCGACGAAGGAGGCGTTGTCCGAAATAAGCTTCTTGTAGCCGTTACGGAGAAGCGAACGGTACCAGAAATGGATCGTTATCTTGATGTGTTTTCTAACGTACTTGGTGAGCTCTCGACGTGAAATTTGAAGAACATAAGACAATTTTTGACCGAGGAGCACCTGAACGCCGGGCTTTCGCCCAGCGAGTGGACGATACCTCGGATGACCTGCTAGCAGATATTCCCGATGGGCTATTGAGAGTTGAATTACCTCGGTTGCCAGAGGTCTCTGAGCTGCAGGCGGTCAGGCACTATACCAACCTGTCGAAAAAGAACTTTTCTATTGATAGTCAATTCTATCCTCTTGGTTCTTGTACCATGAAGTACAACCCCAGAGCTGCCCACAAAGCAGCGAGTTTAACTGGTTTTCTTAATAGGCATCCCCTAGCGCCAGAAAATATCAGTCAAGGATTCTTAGAGTGCTTATATGACCTTCAGGAAATTTTGAAAGAGTTGACAGGAATGAAAGGTGTCTCGCTTGCTCCGATGGCGGGAGCACAAGGGGAATTCGCTGGGGTGTCGATGATTCGGGCCTATCACGAGGCAAACGGCGACCATCAGAGAAGGGAGATTATCGTTCCCAGTGCGGCTCACGGAACAAATCCTGCGACGGCGGTGATGTGTGGGTATGAAGTAACTGAGATAGCCGTTGGCCCCGATGGAGATGTCGACCTAGATGAGCTAAAGAGTAAAGTCGGACCGCAGACCGCAGGTTTAATGATGACTAATCCTTCGACTTGCGGCGTGTTTGAGCGTCAGATTAGCGAAATTGCGAGTACCGTGCACGAAGCCGGCGGCTTACTCTACTACGATGGGGCCAACTTGAACGCGATACTTGGAAAAATCAAACCCGGAACCATGGGTTTCGATGTGTTGCATATGAATTTGCATAAAACCTTCGCTACCCCACACGGGGGAGGTGGACCTGGCGCAGGCCCCGTTGGAGTTTCAGAGAGACTTTTGCCTTTCTTGCCGATACCAATCGTAGATAAAAAGGAAAAGGAAGGAGACGTTGACGAGTTTTCGTGGAGATCGGGAAGTGAAACAGAGCAAACCATAGGCAAGCTGTCTGCATTTTCGGGGAATTCTGGGATACTACTTAGAGCGCTTTCTTATGCCTTGTTGTTGGGAGATGAAGGCATGGCGAGAGTAGGGGAATACGCAACACTTAACGCGAATTACCTTGCGGCAAAGCTATCTCAAAGCGGCTTCCAATTAGCGTACCCGGATCGCAGGGCAACTCATGAATTTATTATTACTTTTGCTCAAGAAGCAAAAGAGCATGACGTCAGTGCGATGGATATCGCAAAAAGACTGCTTGATTATGGTTTTCATGCGCCGACTACTTATTTTCCCTTGTTGGTGCCGGAATGTTTTCTTATAGAACCTACGGAGACAGAAGATAAATCTGAGCTGGATGGCTTTGTCGAGGCAATGAAAGCAATCAGAAAGGAAATGCTAGAGGATCCACAGGTTCTTCGTTCGGCGCCTCATACCTTGCCAGTCAGAAGACTGGATGACGTAAAGGCGGCACGCGAACTCAATTTGGCGTGGTCTCCCTCCTAATTGAGCGTACTTTTCAATTCCTCGAGGGATGAGATAGGCAAAGAGCAGGAAAGATCCTGACAGACGTAGGCTAGTGGCGATTGCTGTTTGTCTGCGCTGATGAGACCAGGTAAGTAAGGCGGAGTCTCATTTTTTATGGAATAGGGGATGCAATAAACTTGCCTCCAAGGAGTATATTGATCCAATAAACTCTTTTTCCAAATAGCGATTTCTTCTTCTGGGCCTCTGAGGATAATTAGCTGCGAGGGATAGTTTAGTTCTTGAAGAGACTCCAGTAATGAAGAATGTTCTGAAGGTAAGTGCTCAAGCGCAACTCTGGCCCACTTTAACGTGTTCTCGGCAGCTTCTATAAATCGATGTTCGCCCATGAGGTTTCCAATCCGCAACAGAGCAGAGGAGGCAATGCCGTTTCCTGATGGAAGCTCGTGGTCCATGGTTGGCTTTGGCCGAGTGAACAGGGTCTCTTGGTCATGAGCCGTAAAGAAAAATCCGCCTTCGTCCTGGTCGTAGAATTTATCTAGCAGTGAGTTGGCAAGTCGTACAGCGAGTTGCGCATCTTTTTCACGCCAAACGGTTTCTAACATCATGAGCAAGGTATCTAGGAGGTTCCCGTAATCGTCTAGGTAGCCATGATGCTTTGCTTTATCCTTCCAGGTCGCATACAGAGTCTCTCCGTCCCAGAGATTATCATGAATAAAGTCGATAGCCTCCGAGGCGAGGGCTATCCAATCTTTTCTGTCGTTTACGCGATGAGCACACTCCAAGATGCCCTTAATGGTTAGGGCATTCCAAGAGGTTAAGATCTTTTTATCGATTCGGGGGGCGTTACGGTTTTCTCGTGCTTTAAATAGGATGTCTTTAGAGAGCAAAAGAGATTCTCGCGCTTTATCGGGCTCTAGCTGCAAGCGATCGACAACAGAGCGCCAAGAATCATTGCGATAGAAAATCCATTTGTTTTCGAAGTTTGCGGGTTTGTCGACCCCATAAAGTGTCTCGATTAAAAGATATTGATCCTCGGTAAGAATTTCTTTGAGTTCCTCACGCCTCCATGCATAAAAAGCGCCTTCTTCCCCACTAGAGTCGGCATCGACGGAAGAGAAAAAGCCTCCCTTTGGATGCCTCAAATCTCTCTGTAACCAGTCTATTGTTTGGGTAATGGCATCTTCGAACAACTGGTCTGGCCCAAACTGCAAGGCGCGAGCAAAAATGGATAAAAGTTGCCCGTTGTCGTAAAGCATTTTCTCGAAATGTGGGATCGTCCACTTGCTGTCTGTTGAGTAACGACAAAATCCTCCCCCGACGTGATCGTAGATTCCTCCCCTGGCCATCTGGGTAAGCGTTGTCATCACCATCTCTAACGCATCTTTGTCCGAGCCCCCCTTATTTCTCTCGTGCGCCCAATAGAGAAGCAACTTTGATATTTTAGTGGGTGTTGGAAACTTGGGAGCGGAACTAAATCCACCATGCTGACTGTCGTATTGTTTTCCCAGGCTTTGTCGAGACAAGTCGAGTAATTCTTTGTCTGGGATTTGAGGATCGACTAACGGAATTTTCAGCTGTTCGAAGGCTTTGCTTAACTTGTCTCCTTGGTCCTTGAGCTCTTCCTTTTTGGACTCGAAAGTTTCGTTGATCCTCATTAACAGATCCACGAACCCTGGCAGTTGATATCTGGCGTTTTTAGGAAAGTAGGTCCCGCCAAAAAATGGTAGCAGTGTCTGGGGATCGAGAAACATCGTTAACGGCCAGCCACCTCCCTGCGAATTAAGCAACTGAAAAGCCTGTTGGTAGATTTTATCGAGGTCAGGACGTTCTTCCCGATCCACCTTAATGTTAACGTAATGTTGGTTCATCACCTGAGCGGTCGCTTCATCTTCGAAGGACTCGTGGGCCATCACATGGCACCAATGGCAAGAGGAATAGCCGATGGAAAGCAGAATTGGCTTGTTTTCAGTCTTTGCTTTTTCGAGCGCCGCATTGTTCCAGGGGAACCAATCGACGGGGTTTTCTGCATGCTGCAAGAGGTAGGGACTTGTCTCGTTCGAAAGATGATTCGCCATGTTCAAAATTCTCGCATTTATGGATGTCCTAAACTAGTTTGTACTCTATTTGAAAATCCGTTAATAATTCCCCCGGCTGCAAGTGGGTGTGAGTAAGATTTTGATAGATGAAGAGGGTTACCGTCCTAACGTTGGTATCGTAGTTGCCAATAGAAGAGGACAAGTTTTGTGGGCAAAACGGGTAGGTAAGCAGGACGCATGGCAGTTTCCTCAAGGAGGTATTGATGACGGGGAGACTCCAGAAAAAGCATTGTATCGAGAACTAGAAGAAGAAGTCGGCCTCTTACCGGAGTCGGTGAAGTTGTTGGGGTCGACTCAAGACTGGTTCAGGTACCGTCTGCCAGAGCACATGACCCGCAAGAATTCTAATCCTGGATTTTTAGGCCAGAAGCAAAAGTGGTTTCTGTTAGAACTGATCGATAATGACAATAAAGTAATTTTAGCTGGAGGAGCCTCTCCAGAATTCCAAGATTGGCAATGGGTGAGTTATTGGTATCCAATCACTGCTATTGTTGATTTCAAGCGCTCGGTTTATCGTTCGGCGCTTTCGCAGCTGGCCCAGTATCTCCCTTGAATCTTTTGTTTTTTGGGTGAGAAAAATAACCCAGATTTCTTACATTTATAAGCTTATATCTTTTTGACAACCTAAAGCACATCTGTGAATATCGGCCTTGTAGAGGTGGGTATGCTTGGGAGAGCCGCGCTCAGACCGAATGGATGCTTACGCCACACTGCTATCGATAAAAAGTTAGGGGAAATTTCATGAAGTCGAATATGTTAGAACGGCTAGCGTTGTTCGTTTCTGCTGGACTGATTCTGGTAATAACCGTATCGGGTTCGCTGTTGATGTCTGGTCAGGCGAGTGCAGAAGTGGCGTCACAGGGAATTGAGGAAGTGGTTGTGACCGCTCGAAGAAGAGAGGAAACAGCACAAACAGTACCTATTCCCATCAGCGCATTGTCATCCGAATATTTAGAAGATAGAGGAATCACAGAGATTCAGAGGATTGAGCAGGTAACGCCGAACCTGAATTTTGAAAATAGTGGTGTTGCGCGTCAGACAGCTCAGATCTTTTTAAGAGGAATTGGACAGGTTAACTGGGGCCCGACGCAGGATCCCAAGGTTGGAACCTATTTGGATGGCGTATATTTAGGACGTCCTCAGGGTAGTGTATTTGATCTTTTTGATATTGAGCGGGTTGAGGTCTTGAGAGGCCCGCAGGGTACGCTGTTCGGTCGAAATACCACGGCGGGACTTGTACATGTGATCACTCGTGATCCGACTGATGAATTTGAAGGTAAGGTCAGGGTAGGCACCGGTAATGCCGGGCAGATGAGCACCGATGCTGTGCTTAACATCCCCATGATTGAAGGGGTACTGGCTGGTCGATTCTCGATGAATACTCGACGAGACGATGGCTACATGAAGGATCGAAGCGGACGCAAGTGGAACGAAACCGACTCAAAGTCGGCTAGAGCAAAGCTTTTATGGACGCCCACGGACACTTTTGAGGCGATGTTCACTGCTGATTATTTTGGTGCTAGAGAGACTTCTGGCCTAGGTCAGTGCTTAGGGGTTAGTGGCGGCGCGACTGGCCTTAATTTTCTGACTGCGATTGCGGGCCGATTGGATGACCTTGTTAGGGCATGTACACCCACGGGTGACTACTACCTTTCCAACGATAACGATCCCAATGCTTTGGAAGTTGATACCAGGCAGGTAGCACTCGACATAAGCTGGGACATGGGCTGGGGTACGTTGAACTCGCTGACTGCAGGGCGAAGTATGGAAACCATGAGCCAATCCTGGGGTTGGGCAACAGACTTTGTTGGAGAGCCTTCAAATGGTCTTGAAGTGTTAGAAGGTCCCGCTAGTGGCGTGACTGGTTATGGTCGTAATCCTTACAAGCAAGTCTCACAAGAGTTTACTTTGGAAAGCGAGGCTTTCGATGATCGGCTTTCCTGGACAGTGGGCGCTTATTGGTTCCATGAAAGTGCGACCGGTTTGATCAGTGTTCCTGCCTGGCGTAACGCGGATCTGAACCCTTCTGCTGAGGATGCACCTTTATGGCGAGTGGAAGCCGTACCTGGTGCGCCTGAATTCGGTACTCTGGGTGATATATTTGCTGCGAATATGATGGCAATAGGCCGGAATCAGGAGACTCACGGGACTAATAGTTCCTATGCCGCGTTTGCTGAGGCGACCTATGATATTAGCGATGATTGGTCGGTCACCGCGGGTTACCGTTACACCAAGGACACTCGTGAGTTTCGCCGTTACCAATATGGAACAGATGGCAGCTTTGATCCAGGTAACTTTTGCCCTGGAATGCCGTTGGATGCTAATGGCGCGGCAACGATGGAGTACTGTGAGCAAGAAGTCCGTTATGGACGAGCAACGCCTCGGTTGATCGTCAACTATGATGTTAACGACGACATTATGGTCTTTGCGAGCTTTGCTAGGGGTTACAGCGCTGGCGGGATGAACGGCGATATCCGTATGCGTCCCTTTGAGCCGGAGATTTCAGACAACTGGGAAATTGGGATGAAGAGCCGTCTCGCTGACGATCGGCTACAGTTAAACGTAAACGCGTTTTTCAATGATTACGAAAACCAGCAGATCACTGTAAGTCGGATACAGAACGGACAGCCTACTGCGGATTTAATTAATGCTCAGAAAGCTACCCTGAAGGGGGTCGAGATGGAGATGCAGGCAACGCCCATGGCGAATCTCTATCTTACAGCGTCGATGGGCTACATCAGTGGTGAATATGATGAGTTCACGACGACCGATACCAGATTGGTGGGTGTTGCTCCGAACATCGTGAGTGAAGAGTTCATCAATGATTTTGGTTATCTCGATTTTCCTTCTGGGAGTAACTGGAGTCTTCATGCTGCCTACGAGATCCCGATGGATAATGGAGGTATGGTCACGGTGGGAGCCGGTTGGTCTCATCGAGGCGATTTATATAGCACACTTCAGCAGTACGAGACATCCATACAGGAAGCCTATGGCCTGTTGGACGCTCGGATCGTCTGGGACCTGTCTAACAATAAGACGAGCGTCGCTATCTGGGGCACCAACCTCAACGGTAAAAAGTACTTTAGAGGAGCTTTGGATCTTGCTAGCGGAGAGTTGATCAACGGAGATACTACCGACAAGTACGGAAGACCGATTAATGCTGATTTAGGTTATACGATCATTTATCCTGCTGAGCCGAGGCGTTTTGGGATCACCTTGACCCATAACCTTACAAACTAATGGCAGGAAATAGTTTGTGAAGAAAAAAAGGGAGGCGTAGCCTCCCTTTTTTGTATAGTTCAAATCTGCAAAATTTGCTGTGAAGAACGCTTGACAGTGGTTCTAGCGCTCCGGGATTAAAGAAATAAACGGAAGAATAAATTGAGATACCTGACATTACTTTGGATCGTTATTGGCACGCTCGGATTTACGAATGCATCGATGGCAAAGTCTTTGCCCACAACCAAGGCGGAGCGTGTTGGTATGTCTGCTGAGCGGCTTGATCGTATTACTCAGATGACTCAACAGTATGTGGATGAAGGTAGGGTTGCTGGTGTGGTTACTATGGTCGCGCGTAACGGCAAGTTGGTCCATTTTGAGGCAGTCGGAAATAAGGGTGCCGATGATCCCAGACCCCTGGAAAAGAATGATTTGTTTCGTATTTACTCGATGACCAAACCGATAACTGCGACGGCCGCGATGCAGTTGTATGAACAGGGAAAGTTTCACATGAACGACCCTGTTCACAAGTTCATTCCTGAGTTTAAGGATTTGACTGTGTTAAATGAGCGAGGTGAGCAGGTGCCTGTAAGAAATCACATGACCATGCAGCAATTGCTCTCGCACACTACGGGGCTGTCTTATGGATTTGATCCTCAAAATGATCCTGTTGATAAGCTTTATGTTGACGCGAATCTCTGGGAACAGGAAGACCTAGACTCGTTTACGAAGATTGTCGCCAAGTTGCCTTTGAAGTTTGAACCTGGCAGCGCTTGGCATTATTCGATTGCCGTTGATGTCACCGGGGCAGTTATTGAACGAATATCAGGACAGTCCTTTGAGGAATACCTCAAAGAAAAAATCTTTGACCCTCTGGGTATGGATGATACTTTCTTTCAGTTGCCTGCCGATAAAAAAGCACGATTTTTGCCAAACCATTATTGGGATTATCAGAACAGCAAACTTCTTGCCATGGACACTGAGCTACTGGTGCGAACGGGAGCATTGCTTCCAGGAGCAAGCGAAAAAAGCGCTATGTTTAATTTTGATGAGGTCTCACTTTATTCTGGAGGAGGGGGCCTTATTTCTACGGCGATGGATTATCTGAAATTTGCTGAGATGATGCGAAACGGTGGTGAGTTAGGTGGAGTTCGGATACTAGGTGAAAAGACAGTTAAGTATATGGCTAAGAATCATCTTACTGCGAGTATTACATCAAGTGATATGGAAGAGTCCCCGGTATCGATTCTTGGTGAACGCGATTTGGGCGCGGGTTTTGGTTTAGGCTTTGGCGTCGTCGCTGACACTGTCAAAACTGGTGTTCTAGGTAGCAACGGAGAGTTTAGCTGGGGTGGCGCCGCAGGAACCGTGTTTTGGATCGATCCCGTTGAGGAAATGGTTGTCGTAGGAATGATCCAGTTGATGGGCTCGCCATGGAATCTGCGATCTGACTTGAAAGTAGCTGTATATCAGGCGATTACGGACAGTTACGAATAGCATTGGATTCTTGAGATTGATTCAACTGTGAAAGTGAACTGAGCCTTTCTGCTGATCAGATCGAGACCTGCTGTAAAAACGACGATATCGGAAGATTTTTAAACTTACTTAATCAAAATCAATAATAAATGGGATTGGACTGGAACTTCCCTGCGGTAATAGAAAAGCGTCCAAGCCTGATTTGATTTTGAGCCTGTCAGAACAACTGCGTTTACTAAGGGTTCGCTCTAATCATCGACGCTGGCCTGTAGAGGTCGCCGTCCTGTAAAAACCCGTCTCCGCCTTCACTGAGTGGTTTGTGGTCGTACATGCCTGGCGCATCGGGCAGGTGGCCACTGTAATAGGACTTATCGCCGAAGAAGTGAAGTACTAGGTTACGTCGAATGGCCAACGTGTCGTCGTTTTTCCCTCCAGAATGGATGCTGTGAGGGTGCAGTATGACCAAGTCGCCGGGTACGACGTCAAATCCTGCAATGTCCCATGACGATGGGTCCTTCTCTAGGTCCGCCGTGATGTCCGGAAGCCGAGGGAAATTACCGGCTGCTCCCCACAAAGGTTCTGTGGGATCCTTGGGGTTAAAAGTCGATCCATCGTACATAATGCCTTTGTGCGAACCGCGCACAATCCGGACCGATTGCTCTTTGGTCATCTCGACCAGTGGTATCCAGAAATTTGCCCAGTGCTCCCCGCCCAAGGGCCAATAGACGGTATCCTGGTGCCAGTAAGTAGGTAGGGATTTACCTTGCTTCAGAAAAACCTGTTCGGCAAAAAAACCGACATATTTTGAGTCCCACAACTCTGCCGCGATGGCACCGAAATTACTCTCCAGAACCAGGTCACTGTACATTTTGTAGGCCTTCGGATTTGCGTTATCGAGGAAGTTGATGTTATCTCCACTGGGATTGCCGACGGCGATGGGTCCAGGATTGGCGATCGACCACTCGAAGCACTGGTTGAGCCTGGTCAATAGGTTTTCCTCGATGGCGTTTGGCAGTTTTACGATGCCATCTTGCTCAAAATCAAATTTTTGCTGCTGCGTGAGCAATGGGCTCATTCGATACTCCAAATGATTTTCTACTTAGTAACAAATTACACTAGATGTGGGTTGATGATAAGAGAAGGCTAAGTTCGACAACACTGAAGTTAATCGATCGTATACCCGAACGTCATATTCAGGGGTCGTCTAGGTCACAATGTACTGATTTGGTGGTTAGTGTTGCTGCTGAGCTTCGATTAACGGGACACCGAGGAGATCAATCTCAACCTTATAAACTAAAGTTAATAATCGGCGTGTGAAATAAAAAGGGAAGCTCAGTCTCCCTTTTTTATGCCTGATTCAAAAATCTTCAAGGCACCTTACATAGACCGCCGTCCATGTTGATCGCACAGCCTGTGAGGTAGGAAGACGCATTACTTGCCAGAAATAAGGCGGTATTAGCGCATTCTTCGGCCTCTCCCATTCGTCCCATGGGAAGGCGGGCACCGGCTTTATCCATAAATTCGTCGAGGCTCTCTTCAGGATTAAGCTGGTTGTATCGCCGTACAATCTGGTCGCTTTTGATTGAACCAATCAGCAGGGCGTTAACCAGTATGTTTTTTGAAGCGCCTTCAGCGGAGAGAACTTTGGTCAGCGCCATGCCAGCGGCGCGCGTAATTGAGGTAGGCGCGGTGTTAGCGTCTGGGGTCTTTGCGAATACATTAAGCAGGTTAATGATTCGTCCCCAGCTGTTGGCTTCCATGTTGGGCCAGACGAGCCTGGAGAGCCTGATCGCTGCCATGAGCTTAAGGTCGATATCAGCTTGCCATTCTTCATCAGTTATTGTTAAAAAAGGTTTCGCGGCGGACTGTCCCGCGTTGTTTACCAAGATGTCGATGCCTCCAAGTTCATCGGTTACCTCAGCGTGCATTTGCTCAAGAGATGCGATATCCGTCACGTCGCAGCTCACTCCAAGCACATTGCCGTTACCTGATAGTGCTTTAATTTCTTCTATGGCCCGATCGATAGGTTCTTGACGTCTGGCGATGATGGCTACTTTAGCGCCTTCGGTATAAAAGGATCTTGCCATGGCAAGTCCAAGACCGATGCTACCCCCTGTAATCAGTGCAGTCTTTCCAGAAAGTGATGTGTCCATTGGATTCCCCTTGATAGTGGCCGAGTTGAATTACCCTATGTCTAGAGTATAGCTCTTTCGAGTAGATTTGATTCCGTTGGGTAGGTAGCTTTGCTCAGTAAATTTGAGTGATTGATCTTCTAGTATGAGCACGGTGCTCGCTCGGGTGCCATAGACTGGATCTTTAATAAAACAGGGCGCAATTTTTCTTTCCATCTCGAGAGGCCTACCTCTGCGCGGTAAGGATTGATCTTCAGCAATAAACTCATCTGATAAAAGGCTAATTAAATCGTTTTCGTCAAATCGCCTATCGATAATGCCAGCAAGATTTTTTTTGCCGTTTATGCATTTAGGCCAGGGCGCACCAAGCTCCGCGTTACTTAACCCGTAGTTCCCCGCCGTGAGTACCTGCATCGGAGCTTTGTTGGAGGTATAAATCAAACTTTGCCTATCCCATACGAGCAGATTGTAGCCCGCGTATTCAGCACCATTTATTTTGTTGACGTAGTCTACTGCGGAAAGCTGACTCGAGAGAAAGCCTTGGACGAGCGTCCCCCTGGATTTCGGTGTGACGGGGTCGCCTTCTCCTGAAAAATTAGTGAGCGCAGCAAACCGACCCTCTAGATTGCAGCCTAGCCAGGTGCCGCCAGCAACGAGGTCTCTTCCGGCGAGGATGGTTGGGTCGTCTTCCCAAAATATAGCAGCCTGCGACGCTCTATCGTGAATTTCATCTCGATTGGCGGCAACCACTAAAGGACGATTTGAATCAGGCCGATAGCTGAACAGAATCAAACACATTATAAATTCTCTCCGTGCTGGTATTTTATCAGTTACGTATGCAACACACACGAGCAAAACTCGGTTATGCTTTAAAGATAGGTTACAGATTAAACGCAGATGCATTACCCTTTGATTGATCCAATCATCTTCTCCCTTGGCCCACTGGCGGTTCGCTGGTACGGCTTATCTTATGTAGTGGGTTTTGGGATGGTCTGGTGGT
Organism: K189A clade bacterium; assembly: GCA_902568205.1. Taxonomy (GTDB): domain Bacteria; phylum Pseudomonadota; class Gammaproteobacteria; order Pseudomonadales; family Azotimanducaceae; genus UBA4421. The sequence goes on from CACFPX010000026.1 coordinate 24,679, forward strand.
TAGGGAAAAGGCGACTGCAAAAGCACTCATCCTGGACGGAGGACCAACTGTCTGATTTGGTGTTTTACGGAGCATTAGGAGCAGTGTTTGGAGGACGTCTTGGTTATGTGTTGTTTTATGGTTTTGAGCGCTTAGCACAGGATCCGCTGTATTTGGTTCGGGTCTGGGAGGGAGGAATGTCCTTCCATGGAGGGCTTATTGGGGTGGCTATCTCGCTCATTCTATTCCGTAAGCGCTTTGAGAAATCATTCTTGGAAGTGGGTGATTTTTTGGCACCGTTGTGCCCAATTGGGTTGGGGCTGGGACGACTAGCCAATTTTGTTAACGCAGAACTTCCAGGTCGAATAACTGAGAGCGTCACGGGTTTAGTTTATCCTTGCCAGGTCGTTCGAGATTTGAATCCAATGTGCGTTGGTCAATGGGAAAGTGTTGCGCGTCATCCTTCTCCTCTGTATCAAGCATGCACGGAAGGTTTAATTCTTTTTTTACTCTTGTGGGTGCTATCGGGTAAGCCTCGATCCACAGGTTTTATCTCTGGGTGCTTTCTTTTGGGTTATGGTTCGCTTAGATTCTCTACCGAAATTTTCAGAGAGCCCGATAGTCACATCGGGTTCATTCTTTTCGAAGCGATGACCATGGGCCAGCTTTTATGTTTGCCGATGATCATAATAGGTAGCATCCTGATTTTGTTGGCGAGGCGCAATCAACTAACCTAATTGATGTTAGAGGCCTTGAGTGAAGTGGAAATAGTATGAAGCAGTATTTAGATCTAATGAGACATGTTCGGGAAAACGGTGTCTTTAAAGACGACCGGACGGGTACCGGAACCTATAGCGTGTTTGGATATCAAATGCGCTTCGACTTGTCTGAAGGGTTTCCCCTAGTCACCACAAAAAAAACCTTTCTTAAAGGTATTATTCATGAACTTCTGTGGTTTCTATCGGGATCAACCAACATAAAATATCTCGTGGATCATGACGTTCATATTTGGGATGAGTGGGCTGATGCGCATGGCGAACTAGGACCGGTGTATGGATCTCAGTGGAGGTCCTGGCCAGGCCCGGACGGTAAAACCATTGATCAGATTTCTCGAGTAGTCGAAGATCTTAAAACTAATCCGGATAGTCGAAGGCATATAGTAAGTGCTTGGAATGTGGCTGAAGTCGATGAGATGGCCTTGCCGCCATGTCATTCGCTATTCCAGTTTTACGTGGCGGATGGGCGTCTATCCTGTCAACTCTATCAACGAAGCGCAGATATCTTTCTTGGAGTCCCTTTTAATATTGCTTCCTATGCACTGTTAAATATGATGATCGCTCAGGTTGTCGATCTAGAGGTTGGGGATTTTGTTCATACCTTGGGAGATGCGCACCTGTACAGCAACCATATTGAACAAGCAGATAAACAGTTGTTGAGAGAGCCGCGAAGCCTACCCACCATTCGAATCAACTCGGAAGTCAAAGACGTTTTAGGGTTTAAGATCAGTGATTTTGAGTTGCTAGAGTATGATCCGCATCCCGGGATCAAAGCGCCGATCGCTGTTTGATTTGAGATATTGATTTTGGACATTTCTGTAATCTGGGCTATGTCGACCAATCGAGTTATTGGCAAGGACAACGGGTTGCCGTGGCGTCTCCCCAAAGACATGAAGCACTTTATGAGTTCTACCATGGGTAAGCCGGTCATCATGGGCAGAAAAACCTTTGAATCTATGAAGTCTCCTTTGCCTGGGCGAACCAATATCGTGCTAACGCGTCATCAGAGTTGGTCTCGGGATGGCGTGTTAGTCGCCTCGGACCTTTCCAAGGCATTTGAACTCGGGCGTATAGCGGCAGAGCAGGATAATTTAAGTGAATTTTTTGTCATTGGCGGTTCAAGCCTTTACGAAGAGGCGATGCCTCATGCGACTCGTCTCTACGTTACACAAATCGAAGCTGTGATCGAGGGAGATGTTTCTTTTCCGGATATCAATTGGGCTGGCTGGTCTAGTATTCGAAATGAGCGCCATGAAATCGATGAAGATCACGCCCACGCGTTCACTATCGGCGAGTTTGTCCGCCAAAAGTGAGTTTTTCCCTTTAGGATTCTTTGAAAGTTTGATCTATCCAATTCTCTGTTTCCGGATGGTTTCTTAGGCCCTGCTTAGGGATAGTCAGTGTGAATTCTCCGTTTTGAGATACGACCAAATATTTGCAATCAGACCCGTGTGACTTGAGGAACGAGAGTTCATCGTTAGCGCGATTAATGCTGCAGGAGCCGCGGCTGACTGACTCGATGGTTTTCTTCGTATTCTCGGGGGGTAGCTTTGACACATCGTATAGCACAGACTTTTCGGAAAAGTCTCTCGCCTTGATCAGATAAAAAGCCCCGCATTGCCTGCAAGCAGTAATAGCTTCGCGTAAATAAAATTCGAAGCGAAGCACCATCGCGACTTCAAGGTCTGGTTTTAGAATCAGGTGTTTGCAAGCGCTTTGGTTTATCATGGCTTCTCACCGTTTACTTAGCGTTACTTTATGGGGATTTTTGTGAAACTTTGTTCGTTCAGAATATCGATTTTGTTCTTGTCTGTCTTCTGCCAGTTAAATGCTGTCGCAGCTGATTTGAGCGTTCCTGCAGAAATAAGAACACTCAACGTGCCGAGCATTGATTCTGCTGTTGGAGAGCGCTTGTCGCGTTATCTGAATGTCAGAAGCGCGACCGCAGTCGGTTGGCAATCTAGTAATATGTTGATTGTCACGCGCTTTGGAGAAACCACTCAACTTCATCGAGTATCCCAGCCGATGGGTTTTCGAGAACAGTTAACATTTTTTTCTGAACCGATCCGCGGAATCTCGATTCCTAAAAAAGGCGCTGAGCAGCAGGTCATTATCAGTAAAGATAGTGGTGGGTCTGAGTTTTATCAGCTGTATATGCTCAATCTGGAAGATGGTTCCACTCGTTTATTGTCTGATGGCAAGTCCAGATACAGTGGAGCAGTTTGGGCTCCGGACGCGTCTCGTTTTGGGTATACCACAACACAAAGAAATGGAAAAAGTTGGGACATTCATGTTCAGGACTTAGCGGGTAATAGCCGCAGTGTGTTAGATACTGACGAAGGGTCATGGGGTATTGAGGACTGGTCTGATGATGGCCTTAGAATGCTTGTCTCGCAGTATATTTCTATTAACGAATCTTATTTTTATGAGTTGGACTTAGCGACGGGAGAACTTTCAAAGCTTGTTCAGAAAGGACAGGCTGCATCTTTTGGGCAGGCTGAATACGGACTGAGCGGAGAGATTTATTTTACTACCGACCAGTACTCTGAATTTATGCAATTGTACCGGTATGACCCTGAGAGCGAAAAATCTGACTTGGTTTCTATTGAGCAGCCTTGGAATGTAGAGGGTTTTGCGTTGTCGCCTGACAAGGCGATGTTGTTGTACTCGGTTAATGAAGGCGGTATTTCTAGGTTAACCATGCTGAGATTGCCAGACCACTCGAGGGTACAGTTACCCCAGATTCCCAGTGGCATTTTGATGTCTTCGCGGTTTTCGCCGGATGGTAAGAGTCTGGCATTGTCTCTTAACACGCCGGTCTCTCCTACGGATATATATGAGTTAGGATTGGACACTGGCCGAATGGTTGGCTGGACTCGCAGTGAAACAGCAGGCCTGAATCAGGATCAATTCGTCGAACCAGAGTTATTTGTCTACGAAACCTTCGATGAGCGGAAGATTCCGGCCTTTATGTATTCACCTCCAGGTCCAGGACCGCATCCAGTGTTGATATCGATTCATGGGGGCCCAGAGAGTCAATATCGGCCATTTTTTTCAACGACGATCCAGTCATACGTTAGAGAGCTTGGCCTGGCTTATATCGCGCCAAATGTCAGAGGATCTGCTGGCTACGGTAAATCCTACCTAAAATTGGATAACGGGATGTTGAGAGAAGATTCGGTTCGGGATATCGGCTCCTTGCTGGATTGGATTGATGGTCAAGAACATCTCGATCAGAGTCGAATAATCGTCATGGGAGGGTCTTATGGTGGCTACATGGTTCTCGCTAGCATGGTTCATTATGGATCGAGATTGCGAGCAGCAGTGGAACGAGTGGGGATCTCAAATTTCGTCACCTTTCTAGAGAATACCCAACCCTACCGGCGAGATCTAAGAAGGGTGGAATATGGGGACGAACGAATACCTGCTATGCGCCAGTTTCTTACCGAGATTTCCCCACTGACTCATGTTAACAAAATGATCACTCCAGTGTTGATCACTCAAGGCGCTAATGATCCAAGAGTTCCGCTCTCAGAGAGCGAGCAGATTGTCGATGCTTTGAAAGAGGCGAACGTACCAGTCTGGTATGTGCTCGCCGAAAACGAAGGACATGGTTTTCGCAAAAAAGTGAATAGGGACTATAACTCGGCTGTCACTTTTGAGTTCTTGTCGAAATATATAAAGCAGTGAGTTAAGTAAATAAAGGCAATAGATTGAGCAAAATTGGGCTTTGTGTAAATCCCATGTCCGGGCGCGATGTCCGGCGCCTAGCTGCTCGTGCTACGAATATGACTCATGAGGCTAAAAGGGACATCGTGGCTCGTATCGCAGCAGGCGCCGATTCAGTAGGCGTCACAGATATTTTCGTGATGAGGGAACCTTTCAGAATTGCCTCGCTGGCTCTCGAACACATGAAGCTCCGCGCGAGGGTCCATATGTTGGACGCGCCCATTAAAAATGATTCAAGAGATACGGAAGAAGGGCTGCGTTGTTTTCTTGAAGCGGGCTGTAAAACGATTGTTTCTTTAGGCGGTGACGGGACAAATCGAGCGATAGTCAAATCGTCCAGCGATATCGATCTGATTCCATTGTCGACGGGCACCAATAATGTTTTTCCAATATCGGTAGAGCCTACGCTTGCAGGAATTGTGGCCGGTCTCAATGCATTAGGAAGATTAACGGAGGTAGAACTTAAATCCAGATCTAAAGTCATTCATATTGAGTACAATACTGTTTCTGATATTGCTCTTATTGACCTGGTAAAAGTGGTTAATGATCAATTGGGGAGTCTTTTACCTTTTAAGCCTCGGAACATTGAAAAGCTGCTTTTGACAAGAGCAGAACCAGCTTCGATTGGTATGTCTCCCATCGGAGGGTTTATCGACCCGGTTTATCAGCAAGATGACGCTGGATTAATTGTTAATCTTTCGGATGAAGGTCGGACGGTTAGGGTTCCTTTGTCTCCAGGATTGTTTGGAGATTTAGAAGTCAGCTCCGTGGATCGGGTTTGTTTAAATCAGTCAGTGGAGTTTCATGGTCCGGGGATTTTGGCTATGGATGGTGACCGCGTGATAGAGCTAGCTGATGGTGAGTTGGCGCTAGCAACGGTCCGAAGAGACGGTCCCTTTGTGATTGATGTGGATAGAGCGATGCGCTGGGCAGCTTCAAACGGTATCATAAGTTAAGATTTTTGTGTGCAACGTGGCAGCATGCCCTTTGTCAGAATATGAGGTAGAAAAGATGGTTGTCAAACCCAGAATCCGAGGATTTATCTGTACGACAGCGCATCCGGTGGGCTGTGCTCATCATGTACAGGAGCAAATTGAATATGTCCGC
>CACFPX010000027.1:0-27392 GCA_902568205.1 K189A clade bacterium
GACAAATCGGCAGCTATGATGCCTCCTGGCGGTGGAATGCCGGATATGGGTGGCATGGGCGGCATGATGTAGAAAAACTTGTCGTCGACGAGATAAAAAAACCCAGCTTAGGCTGGGTTTTTTATGTTCTGAATTCGAGATATGATTCGGCAAGCAAAGGTGAGTTTGGTTGAGAGTAGTCTGCAGGCATTACTAGGATAAAAGGTCTGTCAGTGAATTGTGAAGAACTAAGGGAGATTAACTAATGGATATGATAGTTGTAGATTTTTTGGCTCGGTGGAGCCACATTCTGTTTGGTATTACTTGGATTGGATTGCTTTATTATTTCAACTTCGTGCAAACGGAATACTTTAAAGAGGCAGAAGATGCGGCGAGAGTCGATGCGTTTTCTAAATTGGTTCCTAGGGCCTTATGGTATTTTCGTTGGGCGGCCCTGCTAACCTTTCTGACGGGTTTAGTAATGTTGGGATATCGTGGGTCTGCCTCGACTGCTGACATTATTGTTGGCTCGGTGCTTGGAACGCTCATGCTCCTCAATGTTTGGGGAATTATTTGGCGTAACCAGAAGATAGTGATCGCTTCTAACCAAGCCGTGGCAGCAGGAGGGGAAGCTGATCCAGCCGCTGCTGAAGCCGCGCCAAAGGCCGCTCTTGCTTCTCGCACGAATACGTTGTTTTCCATTCCAATGCTATGGTTCATGGTGGCTAGTGCACATATGCCGAGCGGTTCAATAATGGCTAATACCCAGGCGATTGTCATTTGCTGTGTCATTATCGCGCTCCTAGAGGCTAATGCGATTTGGGGTAAGCAATACACAATGACTACAGTTAAAGGCGTGATCGCATCTGGATTAGTGCTGACGGTTGTTCTTGCTGGTATTTTGCGCATGTTTTAAAAAAGTGCCTGAAATCAGTTGATAGAGCTTGCCTTGGCAGGCTCTTTTTTTTGGTAAGATAAAACTTTAGTTTGGGTTGTAGGCGCATGGCGGACCTCTCGACAGAATCAGAAAGCGGATATCGTAGGGGTGGATCGCGTCGATCATCTGGAGGCTCGGACGGTTCATCTTTTTCTAATCGAATTTTTAGCGTGATACTTCTGCTGGGTTTGGCAGCAGCTGGATGGTTTTTGTTTGTTCAACAAGAGGAGTTAGGGGAAGAGAGAGGGAGACTGGACCAAGCTAATCAGAGACTCATGGTTCTTGAAGAGCGTTTGTCGGCGACTGATAACGCGATGATGCAAGAAGGACAGGATACAAAGGAACAGATTGGATTTTGGCAGGACGAAATTCGCAAGTTGTGGGCGGTTTCAAATGAGCGTAATAAAAAATGGATCAAGGATAACGAGAGAAGCATTAACAAAATTACTGCAAGTATTGATGGGGTTGTTGCGTCGACAAGAAACATTCAAGCCGCAGTTGACCGACATGAATCAGCATTTGAACAGCAGCAAGGAATCATTGACCAGCTGGCTAGTCTAGAGTTGCAGCTACAACAAATAGTTCGAAGTCAAAGAGACCTGGTCGATAAAGTGAACAAGGTGAATGCAAGCTTTTCACAAATTCGAGGCGATCTTTCTGGAAAGGTAAATGACAATGTCGAGGCTATCGAGTCTATCGATGCTTATAGAGTAACCCTGAATACAAAGATCAGGGAGCTAGAACTGCGTTTGAATCAGCTATCGCCCTAGTTTTTGCCCGATTGCTTTAACCAGTTTTCAACCAGAGATAAGGTTAGGTCCGTGCTATCTGGACCCGAGTTTATCATTCTTATGGTTATACCTTCCTCGGAGATGTCTCGTATTTCGATTGATTCGTATCGGTCTCCAATTTCATAGGCCTTGCCCTCTATAAAAACTGATCTATCTGCGGGATTCTCGGTGTAAATGTGGCTAGTTACTTTTTGAGCGATGCCTGAAAGAAACGTCTCGTTGCCATCTATGGTTGATGATCTATCTAATTCCTCCTGAGTGTTTTCGAATTGTGGATTAAAGGCTGTCGATTTTTTTGAGATATTCGACTTGGTTATCTTCTGAGATTTCTCAACTGAATCTTGTGGTTGGCTCGCCGGACTAATTTTAGATTCGCTGAATATGAGGAATCCCGCTGTCAGCGAAAACAAACAAACAAAAAAAGCTGTAGCAAAGATCTGGTGGTTTTTGATTCCTGCCGATGATGGCTCGTGTTTTATTCCTTGTGATTTTTTTTTCGCTTTTAATATAAAAGTCATGATTTTGATTTTAGTGTTGGAGAAGAGACATTCAGATATTCCGATAGTTTGATCCAAGTTAATGGACCGATCACGCCGTCTACCATCAATCCTTGTTGTCTCTGGAATTCCTCTATGAACGTCAGAAGCCTTTGGTTGTAAAGAGAAACTTGACTAGCGTCTAAAGAATAATCGTAACTAGCCGCTAAAATTTCCTTTAACCAGGCGATGCTGGGGTGTCGGTCACCTAATGCAAGAGGGTTTTTGTAGTTAGGCGGGGGTTTCCAGAGGGTTTCGTAGGATCCAAACCACGCGTTGTTCAAGTCTGTCTTATTTATCCTTAATTTTTCGCCGTGTATGACAAGCGAATAGCCTGATTCTGTTTCTTCTTCCAATAAAGCGTACTGAGGTTTGTCGAAGTTTAGCCACAGCTCAAGAACGACCGGGGTGTTAAGATTGCCTATGTCGTTCCACGTCCCCGTTGCTTCTAAGCATTTTAGATTAAGCCCGTTTGCGAACTCGCAGGGAGGTATGGATGATTCGTTTCGATAGGAGTGACCCCAGAGAGAGTAGAGTTCAGCAAAAGCGAGAGATCGACTATTAGCGCCGTCTGTGACTCTTTGGTCCCGTTGATAACTTAGCCATGACCGATATTCCGTTAGTGAACTGACTGATTGTTTTTGAGTGTTACTCGTATTGGTTTGAGAGGTTAAGGGTGTTGAAGCATCCAGACGGACTTCAATTTTATCTTGAGGCGCATCATAGAGAAAATACCAAAGCGGGAGTAGGGCTAGAATCGAAAAAGGTAAGAGATATGCAGTCAGTGAGAGGTTGGTTTTTCGTGAACGAACCCCGAAAACTTCTTTTTTTGATTGTCTGATCAAACTCGAGTCAATTTCGTTTAAGTCCAATGAATAGGCGCCGAGCATTGCCCTGTCGCACAAAAGGTTGATAAGCCTTGGTATGCCCTGCGTTGTTTTGAAGATAGTAGCTATAGCGCTTGGTTTGAATACTCTGGTGTTTAAGCCTGCTTTTGCTAGCCGATGCTCGATATAGGTCTTGGTCTCCTTTTTCGTTAGCGCCTCTAATCTATAACGAGCGGTAATTCTTTGAGTCAGTTGACGGAGCTCGTTTCTGGCAAGTGTTACCTCGAGTTCCGGCTGTCCTATGAGCACGATTTGGATTAATTTTTTGTTGTCGGTTTCAATATTAGTAAGGAGCCTGATTTGTTCGAGCACGGAAGTGGAAAGGTTTTGCGCTTCATCGATAATCAGTACAGCGCTTTGCTCGGCATCGTTATTTTCGACCAGGAATTGATTTAACGCGTCAATATAGTTTTTGACTGATGGAGTGATTTGATCCTTGAGCTCAATCCCGAATTCGTCACAAATGGTTTCAAGAAGTTCAACTACTGTCAGTCGAGGGTTAAGTATGAAGGCTACATTCGTTTTGGGGGGTATGATTTTTAGGAGATTGCGTAGCAGGGTTGTTTTGCCCGTGCCTACCTCGCCCGTTAATAAAACAAAACCGCCATTTGAGAGTCCATATAAAAGGTGTGAAAGCGCTTCGTCGTGCTTGTCGCTTAGAAATAAGAACTCGGGATCAGGAGCGATTGAAAAGGGCTCTGCGGATAGGTTGAAATGCTCAAGGTACATTTGTGGTTTGTGTCATTTCACTGATTTGCTGATCTTTCTGCATCCAAATTGTTTTGATCCAGCCCGACAAGGAAGATCTGCGTTCAATATCATTGTCTACTAGGACTTCCTTTGGGATTTCGTGATGGGAGACGACAAACTTTACTGATCTGCATTCTCCTTTCACAAACTGCCAGAACGTCGGAGTTCCATCGGGGTATACGATGGTTACATCAATAAGTTTGTGTAGGTTATCTCCCATGTCCTTGATGACGTACTCGATGCCGCCTATTTTTGGTCTAAGCAAGTTTTTGTAGTCACTTGACTGATTGAGTTGTTTGGCCGATGTTCTTCTTGTCCCCTCCAAAAAGTTCAAGATAGATGTTGGATGGTTTTTGAAGCCCTTGCATGCTTCTGCGATGTTGTCTCTATCGGCATTCCGTAAATTAGGGTTTGCTTTTATTTGTGCTTTAGAGACCCGCTTAACGTAGGGAAACCCAAGCACATACATAGCTAAACCGATTCCAGGAACCCAAATGAGTTGTTGCTTGGTGAAAAATTTTAGGGGAGGGATTTTCCCATAGAGGTAGCTTTGCAATAGGATAATGTCGGTCCAGCTTTGGTGGTTTGAGATGACTAGATACCACTTATCAAGCGAAACGTCGTCTATGTGTTTCCAGTCAATGTCTGGTTCGATGAGATCAAGACGCTTGAGCAACCAGCGGTTTCCCCCCGTCCACCACCAGATAATTTTGTCCATTCGCTCTTTCAAGTCGACTAACTTTTCGCCAGATGTCCAGATTCGCTGAATGACCCAAAACCACAAGACAGACCAGACCGCTGCAGTGTTCAAAGTCATAAATAGGATAGCCGTTAGGCCTTTGATAGTATTCATGGGCTTGACTGGTAAACGAGCCTCAAAAATGAAGAATGTTCGCATTGCTTTTGTTCGACGGCAACTATTGTTGGGTATCCGTTTGTTGAGTTTGAGCCTTTTGGGGATGCTTTTGAGTGGCTGCGAGAGCCTGAGTTTCTACCATCAATTAGCCTCTGGGCAGACGCAGATCCTTTTAAATCGACAGAACATCGATCAACTGATTTTAGATCCTTCAACAGATGAAGAATTGCGTGAACAGCTAATAAAGATTGAATCGATGAGACAGTATGCGGAGTCCCATTTGGGATTAGTCGCGAAAGGGAGTTTTTCTAGCTACGTGGATTTGAAGCGTGAATATGTCCTTTGGAATGTATTTGCTTCAGAACCTTACTCCGTGGAGCCCGTAAACAGATGTTATCCGATTGTCGGTTGCGTTCCATATCGAGGTTATTTTTCCCGACAAGGAGCAATCAATCATGCGCAAAAATTGGTGCAACAGGAAGAGTTGGAAACCTATGTTGGCGGAGTTCCCGCGTATTCAACATTAGGCTGGTTTGAGGATCCTGTTCTAAACACGTTTGTTTATTGGAAAGATCATGAGTTGGCTAGTTTGGTAATCCATGAAATTCTTCATCAAAATGTCTGGCTGAAAAATGACGTCGAGTTCAATGAGGGTTTGGCAAACTTCGTTGGAGATCAAGCTGCGATTAACTGGGTAGAAAGCCGCGCGTCTCAAGAAAGCGCAGAGCGATTTATGGATCGGAGAAAGCGGTGGAATCTTTTTAAGCAATTCGTTGTCCTGGCTAAAAGGTACCTGCGTGAGCAATTCGCTTCCAGTAAAAACTCAGTGGATCTCGAGGCGATTAAACGGACCGGTATGGAGCATGTCAGGTTGTGTTTCCAGGAATTGAAGCCGTTTTTTCAAGGGTCAACTTATGAAGGTTTAGTCAACAGTGACCGCTTTAATAATGCGTTTATTGCTTCGGTGGGCGTTTACGAGAGTAACCGTTTTGCTTTTAAACGCCTCTATGACTTATCGGATAGAAATTGGAGCATTTTTTTTCAAGAGGTCGAAGTTTTGATGGCCTTGAGTCCTACTGAGCGGTTACAAAAGCTTAGAGTCTTATCCCATGATCAAGTAGCAGGTCAGGGTGATGACGACTATCCCGATCAGGTTCATTGCGAATCCCTCAGAAACCAAGGTTTTAGCTGAAAATGCGCCTGTAGAGAAGATTACAATATTAGGCGGAGTAGCTACCGGTAACATGAACGCGCAGGATGCACTCATGGCCGCGGGGACCATTAGTAATTTGGGGTCTATAGCTGCACCCATCGCCGCTGCCGCCATGATAGGCATCAATATTGTCGTGGTCGCTGTATTGCTTGTAACCTCTGTTAAAAAGGTAACGCAAAAACAGATTGTTGCTATGATCAGTAAGATTGGTAGAAGGGCAATATCTTCTAGTGCCGAACCTATGATCGAGCTGAGCCCAGAACTCGTAAATGCCTGGGCGATGGATAATCCTGCTCCAAATAAGATTAGGGTCCCCCAGGGGATTTGACTGGCCGATTCCCAATCGAGGAGTTTTCCACCCTCATTGTCGGAAACGATAAAAAGTAGCGTGATTGCGCAAAATGCGACCATGGCGTCATTTGAATAGGCTAGACCCAAGAGCTCGGTCCAGCCTCCCCAAGGTTCTTTGCGAGTGACCCACAAAAGTACCGTAACCACAAAAATAACAAGTACCCGTTTTTCCGCGACGGTCCAGCGACCCACTTGAGGTAGTTCCAGCTTTCCAGAGAAATTCAGCGAGCGGGTGAGCCATATGGCCGCAATAGGGAGCATAATGACAGTGACGGGAAGGCCCCAGGACATCCATTCAAAAAAACTCACGTCGTCGCCCACAGAAGCATTGAATATCGTCATAAAAGCCAGGTTTGTAGGACTACCTATGGGCGTCGCCACTCCGCCTATGCTTGCCGCATAAGCTATACCAATTAAAAGTGGAGTGGCCAGGTTTGGATCCTTACTTTTGCTGATAACGGCCAAAGCTACTGGGAGCAACATCAAAGACGTCGCTGTGTTTGAGATCCACATGCTGAGGAACGCACTGGCCAGCATAAATCCATAGACTAGATGCCGCGAGCTTTGTCCTCCGAAAACATTCACCATTGCCAGGGCGATTCTGTGATGGACATTGTTTTTTTCGAGTGCCGTAGCGATTATGAACCCGCCCATGAGAAACAAGACCATGGGATCTCCGACCGCTCTAGCAACTTCAGAAGGGCTGAGTACTCCCGATAGCGGGAACAATGCTAAGGCCAATAATGAGGTTACTGGGATAGGAATAGCTTCGAATATCCACCAGGTAACGATCCAAAGCGTTACTCCTAAAGTAATCGCAGCTTCTGGCGGCATTGACCAATATTGAAGACTAATGAGGTAGACTGTTAATCCAAGAGCAGGGCCTAAGAGTAAAGTACCTCTGATATGATCTGAGTACTGCGACACAGGTGATCTCAATTCGTGATGGCTAAAGGTTAACGAAGATGGCAAATAGTTTCTATTGGTATGATCTTGAGACGTCAGGGTTGAGCCCTAAATGGGACAGAATAGTGCAATTCGCAGGTTGTCGAACAGATGCAGAATTGAACCTGTTAGATGATGAGTACATCACTTATGTTTCTCTACCTGATGACGTTTTGCCTAACCCAAATGCAACTTTAGTTACTGGGATCACTCCTTCTATTTTGGAATCGCAAGGAATTAGAGAGATTGACGCGCTCAGGGTTATCTCAAGGTCCATGAGTGAGCCTGGTACTTGTGTTGTCGGCTACAACAATTTGAGGTTTGACGACGAATTTATTCGTTACTCTTTTTATCGAAATTTCTTAGATCCGTATTCGAGAGAGTGGAAAAATGGAAACTCGCGTTGGGATTTGCTTGATCTCGTAAGAGCTACCGGAGCCCTCAGAAGAGATGGGATTAATTGGCCTCAAGATGAAGACGGGCTACCAGTATACAAGTTAGAGGAATTGACTAAGCACAACCAAATTGAGCATGGAAGCGCTCACGATGCGCTGTCTGATGTAAGAGCGACAATCGGAATGGCGAAGTTGATTTACAAAAATCATCCGAAGATTTTTGAGTACTATTTTGCGTTGAGGGATAAAAAGCAGGTTCGTCAAGTACTTGAACCGTATGGAATCAAGACTTGCTTGCATATTTCAGGGATTTACCCTAGAGCTCGTTTTGGAGTCGCGCCAGTGATTTCCTTGGCTCGTCATCCTACTAATAATAATGCAGTCATCGTAGCCGATTTGGCGGAAGATATTGATTCGCTTGTTTCCATGACTTCAGAGGAAATCAAAAGCAGGCTATATTCCAAAGATTTTGAAGACCGATTACCGTTGCGAGAGATTCGGATCAATAGATGCCCATTTGTTGTGGGATTCGATGTGCTAACACCTGAGAATATTGACCGGCTAGAAATAGATATGAAAATTGTTGAGGACAGAGCTAAAAAACTGCGACAGCCTGGGGTGGGCCAGAAAATAGCCAGCGCCTTTGAACACCCAAATCGAGAGGCAAATACCGATGTGGATGCCGCATTATACGAAGGATTTTTGCAAGATGAAGATAGGTCCCGTTGTTTATCCTTTCAACAAGCACTAGAGAGAGGCGAATACCCCACACTGGATTTTAGAGATAAACGCTTAACTGTTTTGCTGGAACGCTTGAAAATGAGGAGCTTTCCAGAATTTGCGAGCGACCAAGAAAAGAAAGATTGGTCTGACTGGGTTGGTCAAAAGTTACTAGCCGAGGGTGATCACCTGAATATAAAGAAGTTCCAATCTGAAATAGAACAACTAAGAAAAGAAAGTCTGTTGCCTGAGAAAAAGCATCGTCTATTGGATGAATTACTGGATTACGCTCAAAAGCTGACCTTGAAATATCAGTTAGGCGATACAGAAATAGCGTGAAACGGATAAACGCTAATTATAGTACGCTACCGAAATTCGTGAATAAATAAGTAAATAGGGGGTGTTTTGCAGCCTTTAGTAAGGGGGAATATTCGTTTGGCGGCAACCGTCATGCTTCTCAAAGACTCGGATGAGGGTCTCACGGTCTATATGGCAAAACGCCCTGGGAAAGGAGTGTTTCCGGATATTTATGTTTTTCCTGGCGGAAAAGTCGATGAGACTGACTGGGCTCCGGATATTTGTCACGGTCTGTCTGATCAGCAGGCCTCTTTGAATATGAATCTGGATTCAGGAGCCTTGCGTTACTGGGTCGCGGCGGCGAGAGAGTGTTTTGAAGAGTGCGGAGTTTTGTTAGTGAGAAAAAATGGCCGTTTAATCAATTCATTAAGTACAACGGATAAAGAGGAGCATCAAGTTTCTCGAGAAAAGCTACTCAATGATGAGTGGGGTTTCCATTCTATTTGTGAAACAGAAAACTGGTCTATTGATTGCGGATCTTTAGCGTACTTCAGCCATTGGATTACTCCGGAGCTTGCACCTAAGCGTTTTGATACGAGATTCTTTATTGCGGCCATGCCTGAGGGACAAGCTGCTATTGCTCATGAGAAAGAGATAATGAATGCGCAGTGGGTTTCTCCTAAGGTGGCGCTGGATAATTTTCATGCTTCCAGGTGGAAGATGATTGATCCTACGATAAGGTCACTAGAGACTTTGACTCAGTTTGCAAGTGTTGCTGAAGCGCTAAAAGGTGTTAGGGCTGGAAATCATCTGATGCCCTGGACCGAGGCTCTTGGTGAACAGGGGATGCAAAAATTTAGTTCCAAGCCAATTTCTTTTGATGAATAAGGTTATTTGGTGAGTTCACTGATAAGCGGGATCTATAGATATGGAAGAGAAAAAGAATAAAGCCAAATCTGATTCGTTGGTTTGGGAAAAGCTGGGTTCTCGCTATGAAGAAGCCGGACTCATGTTGTTTGAGAAGAGGATCGATTCCTTAAGAAACCCGAGAAATAATAAAGCCTTCGACCGTTTGGTTTTAGAGTCGGTAGACTGGGTCAACGTGGTGGCGCTTGATGAAGAACGAAGATCCGTGATGATAAGACAGTTCCGCTTTGGAGTTGGTTATGTCACTTTGGAGACTCCTGGAGGCATGGTTGATCCTGGAGAGGATTCCGAGATGGCTGCCAAGAGGGAGCTTAAGGAGGAGACGGGTTACAAAAGTGATCACTGGACGTATCTTGGATGTGTGGAACCCAATCCCGCCTTTCACAATCATCTCTGCCATCATTGGCTCGCAGAGGATGCGTATCTTGATGACGAGCAGACCCTCGGAGAAGGAGAAATGATAAATATCGAACTGATGGGGGAGGCGCAGGTTAGGGATTGCGTGGCGTCAGGTGAGTTGAAACACGCGTTAGCGTTGTCAGCTCTGTCTAGAGTTTTTCAGCTTTGGTCCTTGCCTCACCGTCAGCCGTATACTCACAATAGTTAAAGCGAATCCTTTAAATCTTGGCCGATATCAAGATCCTATTTGTTCGGCGACGTTCGGCCATCCGTTCGCATTCGTATCCTTTGCCATAATTTAGAGTTTCAAGGTTTCGATATTTTTGGTTGAAAAAACTTTGGACATTAGGGTCTTGTAAAAAGTAAATAATCTTGAATTGGGTTTAGTTCTGCAATTGGTTCTATAAGATAATGACCGTGGGGTATCGGAATGGATTTGGAATCCAGGGAATGGGAATGCTGAATGGGTAGACTCGAAAATAAAGTGGCGGTTATCACGGGAGGTGCTGGCGGCATAGGCAGTGAGGTTGCTCGACGCTTTGTCGATGAGGGGGCATTGGTACTGTTGGTTGATTTGGAGGAGGAGTCTTTGGCGCGAGTTTGCTCTGAACTCCCCACTAATCGCGTTAGTTACCTGGCGGCAGATATTACTAAATGGTCTGATAATCAGGCTATGGCGGCGCTCGCGCTGGAGCGGTACGGAGGACTGGACATTTTTCTAGCCAATGCGGGCGTTGAGGGTGCGATTTCTTCCATTTTGGATTACGACGAGGATGTTTTTGATCGGTTGATGGCTGTTAATGTGAAGGGACCATTTTTAGGATTGAAAGCAGTTGTACCGGAGATGATCAAAAGACTCGGAGGTAGCGTGATCATTACCTCGAGTGTTGCCGGAGTGCGTGGGGGCGCGCGTCTAGCCCCATACGTAACGAGTAAACACGCAGTCATTGGTCTCATGAAGTCTGCGGCCAGAGAATTTGCTAGCCATAATATTAGGGTTAACACTGTGAACCCGAGCCCGGTGAGTACCCGGATGATTGAAAGTATTGAGAAGGGCCTAAAGCCAGAAGATCCAGACTCAGTGAGAGAGGCAATGCGAGCCAATATACCTTTGGGGAGATATGGCCTACCTGAAGACATAGCTAATTTAATGCTATTTTTAGCTAGTGATGAAAGTAAATTTATAACAGGCTCAGTTCATATGGTTGACGGTGGATCATTATCGTGAGCGTCTATTGCTTAAAGTTTTAAAATTGTTGGGGGTGTTAGAAAACCGATGAAGAGTGCGTTACTAGAAACAAAGCTTTCTCTGCCAAATAGGAGGTCAGGGAAAGTAAGAGATTTATATGATGTTGATTTGGGTTCAGAAGAAGCTCTGCTGATTGTTGCTACTGACCGGATTAGTGCCTTTGATGTGGTGATGCAGAATGGGTTCCCTGGGAAAGGTGTTGTCCTGACTCAGATTTCGAAATTTTGGTTTGACTATTTTGGGGATCGTTTTGCTCATCATTTGATTAGCACAGATGTTGATGATGTGCCTGGATTAAACGCCGAGGAAAAAGATGTTTTGAGCGGTCGTATTATGCTTTGTCGTAAGACTGAAGTGGTCCCTATCGAGTGTATCGCGAGGGGTTATATAACCGGTAGTGGTTGGAAAGACTATCAAGCTTCCGGCGAGGTTTGCGGGATCACATTGCCGCCAGGTTTAAGAAATAGCGACAAATTAGATGAGCCTTTGTTTACGCCTTCGACCAAGGCGGATACGGGTCATGACGAAAACATCAGTTTTGAGGAAGGAACAAATTTGGTGGGTCTCGATTTAATGGAGTGGCTGAAGGAATCTACGCTCTCGCTTTACAAGGAAGCAAGAGACTACGCTCTGGACAGAGGAATTATACTTGCAGATACAAAGTTTGAATTTGGGCAGGTAGCGGGTGTCGAGAAGCCTTTATTGATTGACGAGATTTTTACTCCGGACAGCTCTCGTTTTTGGCCGGCTGCCGATTGGGAGCCTGGTAGGGAGCAAGCAAGTTTTGATAAGCAGATTGTACGAAACTATTTAGAAACCGTCGTTGCCTCTGGAGATTGGGATAAAACTCCTCCAGGGCCAGAGTTGCCAGATGATGTGGTGGAAAAGGGGATCGCGAGATATTTGGAAGCTTATGAATTGCTGACAGGTAGTTCACTATCGATTTGATGGAATGGGCTGAATATAAAACACTATGTGACCGTCCTGACTATCAGTCTAAGTGGTTGATTAAACAAACACTTGAGTTGGTCAGAGCAATGGGCGTGGAAGAAGTGATTGAGGAATTGACCACTGTGCTTATGACTGAGCCATTGCAATTGCCAGAAGGTCACAAAGGCAATCCAGATACATTCATGTATAAGCTTGATCTCTCGTATGTTTTGCGTCGACAGATATGTGAGGTCGTTATCGCGGCCAAAAAGAGTAATCTAACCAGCATGTTGACCGCTCACAGAGGGCTTGCAGGGTTTGAAGAAGCTTGGACTGAATATTATGAATACAAGAGCTGATTCCCCTTGAAAAGAGTCTTGATTGCTAATCGAGGCGCCATTGCCCGAAGACTTGTTCGAGCGATGAACGAGCTTGGTGTCGAAAGTCTAGTCATCTATTCAGATGCGGACGAAGGATCGGCATATATTGATGAGGCAAGTTCAGCGGTTCGAATGGATGGTAACCGTCCCAATGAGAGTTATCTGAACAAAGAAGCGATTCTAGAAATAGCCAAAAAGCATGGCGCTGATGCTATCCATCCAGGCTATGGGTTTTTGTCCGAGAATGCGTCATTTGCCCGTCAGGTGAAAAATAGCGGGTTGCTCTTTATCGGGCCAGATCCTGATTTGATTGAGCAAATGGGGGAGAAAGTAAAAGGCCGAGAGACAATGGCTGCACATGGATTTCCAGTATTTCCTGGTTCAGAGGCCTTAGAAAATAAGGAAAACATTGACGAATTGGCCAGGGGAATAGGGTTCCCATTAGTTGTGAAACCAAGCGGGGGCGGTGGCGGCATCGGTATGCAGGTCGTCGGTCACCTGCAAGATCTATCGGTAGCTATTGCTCGAGCAAGTTCTATTGCAGAAAAAGCTTTTTCTGATTCAAGTTTATATCTTGAAAAATGGATCGATAGGCCTAGGCACATAGAGTTTCAGATAATTGGTGATGGAAAAGGAGGTTGTGTTCACGCTTTTGATCGGGAGTGCTCGGTTCAACGCCGTCATCAAAAGCTAATCGAAGAAAGTCCGTCACCTGGGCTAGATGAAACTATGTTGAACGAACGGGCTGAACTCGCGGCAGAAGTTTGTCGAAAAATTAAATATGGCAGCTTAGGGACCTTAGAGACTTTGTTCTTGCAAAATGGCGAGATGGGTTTTTTAGAAATGAATACTAGGATTCAGGTTGAGCATGGAGTCACGGAAGAAGTGACTGGCCTGGATTTGGTCAAACTCCAGCTAGGTCTGATGGCGGGGCATCCTTTGCCGGATCAGCAAGACATAGTCAGAAAGGGATTTGCTATTGAGGCTAGATTATATGCCGAGGACCCTGTTTCGATGTTCCCGTCTACTGGGAGGTTAGAGACATTTCGGCCGCCCAGGATGTTTGGGGTGAGGGTAGAGACAGGCTATCAGAGAGGACAGACGATAACGCCATACTATGATCCTCTGTTAGCGAAGGTGATGGCTAAAGGTAATACTCGAGAACAAGCGATAGGTCGACTTTCTGTCGCGTTGCGTGCTTTTGACGTTTCTGGAGTTAAAACTAACGCGGCGCTGTTGCAAAAAGTACTTAATAGTGACGAGTTTTTAAAAGGGAACATAGATACAGGTCTCCTCGATCGTTTATGATTTAGGATAGATCGGTTAAACCCTAAGGAGTTGATATGGCGAGGCACGAGGTCGAAAGTGAGGTCACTGGGAACGTTTGGAAAATCCTTTTAGAGGTTGGCGCTGATGTCGCCGAAGGCGATGTGATTATGATATTGGAATCGATGAAAATGGAAATTCCGGTCGAATCGCCAGCAGCGGGCAAGCTGGTTGAGTTAAAAGTTTCCGCTGAAGACCAGGTAGAAGAAGATCAGGTTGTTGCGGTCGTTGAGGCCTAGACCGTTATTCAAAATCTTGTTTAGATTTTCAATCTACTGCGCATCTTTGAGGCTGAAAAAAAGTTCCACTTGCTGTTTTTTTATTATAAAAGGCTCTTTTGAGAGCCTTCAGGGTGTTATTCTTATTGGCCATTTGCCTGAGTGTTTGGATTTATAGGGGGAGCGATGAGTGCAGATCTGGTTACGCTAGAAGTTAGGGAAGGAATAGCTGACGTACGACTTAATCGGGCGGAAAAGTATAATGCACTGAGCCCAGAAATGTTTTCAGCTATTCATTTGGCCGGCGAAAAACTGAGTCAAGCGAAAGAGGTCAGGGCGGTCGTTCTGTCAGGTAACGGAAACGGATTTTGCGCTGGATTAGATATGTCTAGCTTTGCGCGAATGGCAGACTCTTCTGGTCCTCGAGAAATCGATAAGTCTGAGCAAGTTGAACGTGCGGAACCCGGAAATTATGCTCAGCGGGCGGCTTATATATGGAAGAACCTTCCTATGCCCGTGATCACGGCTATACATGGGGTCGCCTACGGCGGGGGCACGCAAATCGCCCTAGGAGGAGATATTCGTATCGCGGCGCCTGATATCAAGATGTCGGTTTTGGAAATCAAGTGGGGTCTTATTCCGGACATGAGTTTGACTCAAACATTGAGAGATTTGGTGTCCCTTGATGTGGCTAAAGAACTTACCTTTACGGGGCGCGTTCTCAATGGCGAGCAGGCAAAAGAAATCGGCTTGGTGACCCATGTCGATGAGAACCCTCTTGAGAGGGCCTTTGTATTAGCTAAAGAAATAGCTGCTAAATCTCCTGATGCAGTGCGAGCTGGTAAAAAACTGTTAGAGCGAAGCTGGCACGCCGATGAGCGATTTGGGTTGGAATTAGAGGAAGCTTTGCAACGACAATTGATTGGCACGCCGAACCAGGTCGAAGCGATCACCGCCAATTTTGAAAACAGAACCCCAAACTTTAGCGATCCGGAATAGACAATGTCCTGGGAAAATGAAGTCAAAGAACTTGAACGCAGACGGCATCTGGCGAAACAGCAGGGTGGTAAAGAAGGTATAGCCAAGCAGCATGCTAAGGGTAGGCTCACGATTCGCGAACGTATCGATACCCTGTTAGACCCAAACTCGTTTAGAGAACATGGTCAGGCAACAGCCAGCCCTGTATATGATGATCATGACGAGATTATTGAATATGCGCCAGCCAACTATATTGTCGGATTTGGAAAGATAGACCAGCGAAGGATTGTTGTAGGTGGTGAAGATTTTACTTTGAAGGGCGGCTCACCCAATGCTGCTGGATTACGAAAGAGTGTCTATGCAGAACACTTGGCGGTGCAGTATAAAGTGCCTTTGATAAGAATGCTTGAGGGCGGTGGAGGCAGTGTAAAGGGTTCCGCGAAAAAGGGTGGCACTGTTGGTGAACCTGTTTTCACGGAACCAAGGTTCAAGATTATCGCTGATGCAATGTCCGAGGTTCCGGTTGTGTCTGGAGCAATGGGGGCTGTCGCGGGTTTCCCGGCGGGTAGATTGGTCGCGTCCCATTTTTCTGTGATGACAAAACACACTGCCCAGGTTTTGATTGGTGGTCCGGCCTTGGTTGAGCGCGCATTAGGAGTTAGCTTGACTAAAGATGAACTCGGTGGCGCTCAAGTGCACGCATCCAGCGGCGTGATCGATAATTTGGCTGAGGACGAGCATGATGCTTTTGGGCAAATAAAGAAATTTCTTAGTTTCTTGCCCTCTAGTGTTCATGAGCGGACGCCTAGATATGAATGCCATGATTCGGTGGAGCGTATGGAGCAGGATTTGCTCACGGCGGTTCCTAGAGATAGCAACGCGGGTTTCGACATGAGGGCAATTGTCGAGATGATCGTAGATCAGGAAAGCTTTTTTGAAATGGGAAAAGACTTTGGACCCAGTCAGATATGCGGTCTTGCGCAATTAAATGGTCAACCGGTTGGTATCTTAGCCAATGATTGCATGGTTTATGCAGGGGCGATGACGGCTGAAGCTGCTCAGAAGTATCGTCGCTTTGTGGAAATGTGCGATATGTTTCATGTGCCAATTGTTAATTTTGTTGATCAGCCTGGGTTTATGATTGGGCCTGAATCTGAAGCTCAAGGTACAATTCGTTATGGAATGGCTGCGGTGTGTGCTGCATCTCAGTCCACGATACCATGGGCAGTAATCCAGGTGCACAAGGGTTTTGGAGTGGCTACGGCTGCTCACTATGCTCCAGGTAATTATGTCCTAGCTTGGCCCTCCGTTGAATCGGGAGCATTGCCATTGGAAGGGGGAGTCGCAGTAGCTTTTCATCGGGAAATCGCCTCTGCAGAGAACCCAGAAGCCAAGAGAAGAGAGCTGGAAGAACGTATCAGGGAGGCTCGCTCTCCTTTCCCGCGAGCTGAGTCGTTTGCTGTACACGAACTGATTGACCCACGGGAGACGAGGCCCATGTTGTGTGAGTGGATCGATTGGATTCAGCCTCAGTTGGATAATTTAGTTGGACCTGTTCGATTTGGAATGCGTCCGTAACAACAGTTAGGAGAAAAAAATGAGTATTTCGTTTGAAGGTCAGGTAGCGATAGTTACGGGAGCAGGAGGAGGTTTAGGTAGAAGTCATGCGTTGGAGCTGGCGAGACGCGGTGCAAAAGTCGTTGTGAATGATCTCGGTGGTGCTATGGATGGAACCGGGGGCTCGTCTGAAGCAGCTGAGAAAGTCGTATCTGAAATTAAAGAATCGGGCGGTGAAGCAATCTCCAATGGAGGCTCGGTTTCTGATCGAAATGGTGCAAAGAGCATGGTTGATGATGCGATGGCGGCATGGGGTAGAGTTGATATTCTGATAAATAATGCTGGCATATTGCGAGACAAATCTTTTTCAAAAATTGATCTGGATGATTTTCAGGTGGTTGTTGACGTCCATTTGATGGGAGCCGTTTACTGCACTCATGCGGTCTGGCCAATTATGCGAGAGCAGAATTATGGCAGGATTTTAATGACGACATCTCCCACAGGCCTCTATGGAAACTTTGGACAAACTAATTATGGCGCTGCCAAGTTAGCGCAAGTTGGATTCATGAATTCCCTGAAAATAGAAGGTGCAAAGAATAACATTCACACCAACACAATTGCTCCTGTCGCTGCAACTAGAATGACTGAAAGTTTAATCCCGGAGGCTATTCACTCTAAGCTTGCACCTGAGTCAGTCACCCCAGCGGCCCTGTTCCTGGTGAGTGAAGAGGCTCCAAATGGAGTGATTATGCAAGCGGAAGGTGGTCGTTTCTCAGTTGCGAGTATTGTTGAAAATACGGGAACTCAGCTAGGAGTTGACGCCACTCCAGAGGACATCGCTTCAAATTACGATATGATCTCCGACCTGGAGGGTGCTAAACCCAAAGGGATGATGCAGATCAATCTGCCGTAACAGGAAGCTCTATTGGCTGCCTTGGTTTTATCACTGGTGTTGAGCGTCGTAATTGCTGGCGCTCTTTGGCTGACGATAGGTAGCCGATTGGAAATAAAAGAAGAGCAAGCGTACAACGATCTTCTAAATGTATTTGCGTATGTGGCGTTCTTGATTCCGCCGAATTTTCTATTTGTCTTTTTTGTATTGGGTTAAGCAGCAGAAGTTTCTTTGTTCTCAGGGTACTAACTGTTTTTCTATCCAGTGGTGTTCTTCTTTTAAATAAAGTCTTCTGTCGTGAATTCCGTCCTCAGTGTCGAGGTTGAGTCTCTCGATTACCTCAGGTTTCAATATAAGGCCCGCTGCTTGATCGGTTGCTGTAAGTTCATCGACATTTTTTATTTTGTCAATCTCAGCTCTTAGTTGGTCGAGATCTTGCACTTCCGAACTTTGTTGATAGGTGTCTTTATAAATCCAATCCATTTTTTTTGGAATGTCAGGTCTGAGCTGCCACGATTCGTTTATAGTCTTTTTATCTATTTCAATAGAAGAAACACTCATGCGGTATTGGACTTGAGTGCTTGCCCAGTAGGTTTGAAGTGCGATTCCTCCTTTCAGCTCACTCCACTTTGGGCTGCTCTTGTTGATGAATATTGCTAGATCATTTCCTATTGCTCTCAGAACAAGTGTCCTTGATTTGGGTTGTTTGTTGGAACCGATGGTGCTGATGACACACAGATTGGCATAGGCGTCCTTTTCGGCTAATGCTTGTTGTTGATCGCTCCTGAATTGTTTGATCAGATCGAAGGTAGAAAAGGTTTCACTGGGAGGAGGCATCATCCTGGTCCAAATCGTCAGAGGCAGCTTTGCTTTTTTTGAAGAAGGCGATATCGCGTTGAATTTCAGAGAGTCTAAAGATTAGGTCCGGTATTTGACTATTAATGCGCCATAAGATGGCTGCTATCAAGACGAGGACGATAAATGAGAAAAATTCCATTTGAATAAACCTATTTTATTTTCAAAGGATACGTTTTGCTAAATCCTTGATCATATAGGACCAAAGGATTCGAATCTAATCCGTCTTTGTCTTAATCAATTTTGGATTTGCTAACGATACCTTTGCGTTTGTGTGCTCGGACAAAGTGTGCCAAGGGCCGTCAAATTGACAGTGAGCAATTCCCCAGGTTGGCAAGAGCATAGGCGCATTCTTTTGGGCCAAAGAGCTCGCAAGAATTGAAACGCCCGGGTTATGCGCTACTAAAGCAAGGTTATAAATATCCTCTGGTGTGGATCGTATGCGATCTATCAGTGTGTCAGCCGTCGCGAGGTAGAGATTATTATCTATTATGAGTTCTGAATTGAAGTGTGTGCTTATCAATTCTGCTGTTTGTAGTGTCCGCAACGCTGGGCTTGAGAAAACCCACTCTGGCCCCGTTGGCATTGAAACAAGCCAGCGTTTCATAATTGCCCAATCCTGGTGAGCGCAGGCTTTTAAGTCTCTATTTATATCTTCACCGTCCCGAGATCTTTCCTCGGCGTCACCGTGACGAATTATCCATAAAGTATTGATTGGATTAACGCTCTTAATCCCAGAGCGCAAGAAACTCATCTATTGCTTGCATTTGGCCACCAGATGCAGACGAGGGCACGATGATCGGTGTTTTTATCCCAGAATCAAACCAGGCTTCGATACCATCACGAACCTCGGTAGCACTACCAAAAAGCGTTGTATCGGCTAACCATTTATCGGAAAGACATTCTGGAACTCGGTCTAGATCTTGTTTCTGAAGGGCGTCTTCCACATCTGTCATTTCTTGCTCGTAGCCTGCTTCTTTCCAATAGTTTCGGTAATTTGGCAAGAAAGCATAGCTCGTCAGAGTTTTTCGATTTACTGCGGCGGCAGCCTCTTTGTCATCACTGATACAGGTAGGGATCATGTTGCCTATGAAGAAGCCTTCATTCTGTCGAGATTCATCAGTTAATACTGACAACGAATCGCCCATGTGCGATCGCGCTCCATTAGCAAATACCATTCCGTCGCCGACTTCCTCAGCGAGTTGAATCATTTTTTTACGCAGAGTGGCTAAAATAATAGGAGGCATATCTCCGACTCTGGGAACCGCTTTTAATTCTTCGACGAATTTCCTCATGTCCGCTAATGGTTTGCCTTGTGTGATCCCCATTCGAGTCATTGCTGGTGCGTGGCTGACACCAACACCAAATCTAAATCGACCATTAGATATTTCGTGCAAGAAACCGGCGGTTTGGGCAAAATCCATCACATTCCTGGTATAAATTGGAGTGATACTGGTTCCAATTTCTATGGATTTAGTTGATAGAGCGATGGCATTGCATAGAGACAGACTGTCTCCGAGGCTTGGGCCGTAAATGCCAGGAAAGCCCTTCTCTTCCAGTACTTGGGCAACCTCCACTGTTTTAGCTCTTCGTCCTGGTACTGCTGCAAGGCTCACTGCCGGTAATCGAGTCATAATTCTTCCTGTCAGAATTGAATTAGAATCTTCAGTCTAACAACTTATTGATCAACACAACATTGCTAGC
Organism: K189A clade bacterium; assembly: GCA_902568205.1. GTDB lineage: Bacteria > Pseudomonadota > Gammaproteobacteria > Pseudomonadales > Azotimanducaceae > UBA4421. The sequence goes on from CACFPX010000027.1 coordinate 20,073, forward strand.
TCTGGTTTTAGTTTCGGGGAGGCAGCTCTGATAATTGGGAGTCTTGAGTCCAAGATCGATTCCCGTTTGATTTGATCATGGTTTTCTGTTGTTCCGGATAACGGACAACGTCCACCGGCCACTTTTCTCCACCCATGAGATAAACCAGATCTTCGTTTGAGTTATTGTGCATACTGTGCGGAAGAGACGGCGAGGGGAATCCCATGAAGTCTCCAGCGCAAACTTCGAACTCCTCAGTACCTATTTTTGCTATTCCGTTTCCAGAAATAATGTAGAGAAATTCTTCGTCCGCTTCGTGGTAGTGGTGGGTGGTAGAGTCTCTTCCTGGAGCTAACCTCACCTGGTGTATTCCTAACCTCTTGAGTCCGGTAATACTTCCAAGATTTTTAGTAAAACGAATCGCGTTACTGTTGAACTGGTGTTCTACTCTGACCTCTTCTAGCTCTGCTATGCGCTGAGTAGTAACTAGGTGTTCAGACATTATTTCTCTCCAGTTAAGTCGGGTCTTTGTGCAGTTATATCTTCTTCTTATGACTAATTTATCGCGTGATTCTCTCGATCGCTTTGATTAATGACTCGTTCTGTTCCTCGTTCCCTACTGTAATCCTGAGTTTGTTTCTAAGTAAGTCATCCTGGAAGTAGCGGACAAAAATTTGTTCTTCTTTTAATGATAAATAGAGGGAGTGCGCGTTAACTCTTTGATTATCGATCTCAACCAATATGAAGTTTGATTGAGATGGATTACTGGTGAGACCTAGGGCGGTTAATCTATCTTGTAAGTGGGTTCTATTCTCTCGAATTTTCTTCCATATTTTTTTTGAGTACTCCTGATCTGTAATTGCGGCTGTACCGAGTCTTTGCTGAATCGAACCTACATTGTAGCTATCTCGTGTCTTGCTGATTATAGGAGAGATCAGTGCTTCACTTCCCATCAAATAGCCTAGTCGAATGCCCGCTAGCGAGTAGCCCTTACTGAACGTGCGCAGAATTAATACGTTATCGTGTTTTTTCAGAAGATCAGCAGATTGATAATTTAGACTTGGATCGATGAAATCGGCGTATGCTTCATCTATTAGCAGGACGCCAGGAGCTGATTGAGCTATCTTGTCTAATGCACCCAAGCTGTAAAAATTGCCGCTCGGTGCGTGAGGATTGACCAAGTAAGACATCTTTGCGTCGAAGGATTTGATTTTTTCAGGAAATGTTTCGGGGATCTCCCATCCATCAGAGTAAGCCACTGGTTTGATATTTGCGCCTTGGATAGCAGCCAAGACGGGATAGAGCGAATAGCTGGGATCTGCAAAACAGACGGTCTCCCCAGGATCGACAAAGGTAGTTAGTGACAGTCTTAGACCTTCGTCGCCTCCGTTTGTGATCACGACATTCTCATCAGCGATCCGATTAAGCTTCGCAACTTCTTCTCTCAGTTCATCCGCCAAAGGGTTTGGGTAGGTCCGTAATCCTTCCGTGTCTAAAGTTTGCAGTGCCCTGATAACATTTGGGCTAGGAGGATAGGGATTTTCGTTCGTATTGAGTTTTATGAGATTCGTACTCGTCTTAGGCTGCTCTCCCCAAGAATAGCCTTGCATACTAGCGATATTTTCTCTGACTAACGTAGACATTTTAGCTTAGCTTCCTAGTTATCACTCTCTGTGCTTTTGGAGTCATCATTCTGTGTTGTGCCTAAAAGTATGGCGATCCAATTTGTGTTGGGATTTGCCTCGAGAGCTAGTTTAGCGGTAATGGTAAGAGGCACCGAAAGAAGCATGCCGATAGGACCGAGCACCCAACCCCAAAAGACTAGGGATATAAAGACCACTAGCGGTGAAAGTCCTAATCCCTTACCCAGGTACCGAGGCTCGATAAATGACCCGATTACGATGTTTATGATTAAGAATCCGAAAATGACGAATGTGGCGGACCAACCACCTAACTGTACGTAAGCAAGAAGCACAGGTGGTATAGCCGCAATGACAGATCCAATGTTGGGAACAAAGTTCAGTAGGAAGGCGAGTAGCCCCCACAGAATTGGGAAATCGACGCCCAATAACGAAAGGAAAAGAGTCACAATTATGCCTGTGATGACACTCATTGTCGTTTTGATAGCTATATAGTTATTCAGGTTACGGGTGAAGTCGGAGAAATAAACTCGACCGCGTTCGGGGTTGGTTAGAATCGCGCTCAATTTGTCCGGAAAAGAAGTGGCTTCCGCAAGAATAAAGATCACCGTGAGAATAATGAGGAAACTGTTACTCAAGACAGAACCAAGACTGGATATTGTTGTTCCCGCTAAATTCATGAATGTTGCGGGTGAAAAATTTCCAAAGGCTGAGGCTAAGTCGAGATCCAGATCGAAATAACTAATGAATGGATCCAGGGAATCAATTAAATTTGCTTGCATGATTAAAAGTTGACTTTGATAGAACGGAAGCTTTCCCATAAAGCTTGTCGCGGATTGAGCGACAATGCCTCCGAAAAACAGAATCATCAGGATAATTGCGAGGATGACCAGACAAATTGCGAGCCAGCTTGGAGCGCCTTGACGCTTGATCCAAAACATAGGGGAAGCTGCCAAAGTTGCCGTAAAGATTGCTAGCAGGAAGGGAACAAAGAGATCTTGAGCTGCTTTTAACGCAGCGATTATTACGAGTACGGCTGCTAGTTGTACAATGCCGATCGCGAGTCTTGTATTGGCGTCTGTCATCGTGAGCTACTTAATTAAAGGTCCGACGATTTGAAAGGCTGGGCAATTGACTTCGAACACTGTCTATTCTTTCTTGATCAAATTCGCCAATTGCATATCCGTCTCCTTCGGGCAGTTCACACACGATTCTACCCCAAGGGTCGACGATTACAGAATGGCCGTACGAAGCACGATTTTTACTATGCTGGCCATGTTGAGCTGGAGCAAAAATATAGGTTTGATTTTCTATTGCTCTTGCACAGAGGAGGTGATGCCAATGCATCTCGCCAGTTGTCTTGGTAAAAGCAGAAGGAACAGAGATTGCTAAGCTGCCCATGTCCGCCAGTTTTTGAAAAAGGTTTGGGAACCTTAGGTCGTAACAAACTGTCATTCCGAGATCGCCGATCAGCGAATTAACGACGACCGCCTGATCACCCGGCGTGGTATGTTTTGATTCCATTAACCTTGGGCCATTGGCTATATCTACATCAAATAGATGGACTTTTCGATATGTGCCCTTGATTTCTCCAGTGGATGACAGGTAAACACTGGTATTAAAGCATTTGGTTGAATCAGTAGGGTCGGACTCGTGAAAGCCGCCTAAAAGAATTTCTACACCAAGATTTTTAGCGAGATTTTTACAACGAGTTAGGATTGGTCCTCCCTCAGGCAAAGGCTCCAGTATTTCCAGCTTTCCCTCGTGACGACCTAAATAAGCGAAAGCCTCGGCCCAACATATTATTTCTGCGCCTTCACCTGCGGCTTGTTTGGAAAGTATTTCCAAAGTGGAAAGGTTTTTTTCAACGTCGGTTCCTGCATTGTGTTGTATCACTGCTACTTTGGTTGTCATAACGTATTCCTCTGTTGGCTTGTTTAAACTCGGTACTGCCAATAATTCAGCGCAGACGTTATAAAGTAGCACTTTTTTTTTATTCGAAGCTTGGTTGTTCGCAGTTGGCCTTTATTCCTACGTATTCTTCGATGGCTGGTAGATTAAATGCGTCGTCCTCAGTCACAAAACTTATAGCGACTCCTTCATTACCTGCGCGTCCAGTCCGACCAATTCGATGCACGTAGTCTTCTGGGTCTTCGGGAAGTGAATAGTTAATCACGTGTGAGATCCCATCAACGTGGATGCCTCTTCCAGCCACATCAGTAGCGATCAAAAATTTGAGGTTCCCCTGTTTGAAGCGGTTGAGGGTAGACAGCCTTTTTTTCTGTGGAATGTCCCCAGCGAGGGCTTCGCAATCGATTTTCTTTGATTTCAGAAAATGGGTGAGGCTATGCGTTTCATCTCGTCTATTCGCAAACACTATAGTTTGGCCGATCGTGTTGGTTTCCAATAACTTCAAGAGTTTTTCGTTTTTTTCAGTGTTAGAGAGAAGCCAAAATTTTTGATCGACAGTGTCAGTGGCCACACTTTCCGGTTCGATCACTATGTGTTCGGGTTCGATTGTCCACGATTGGGCAAGGCGCATAACATCGTCATTGAAAGTGGCGGAGAAAAACAAGGTCTGACGCTGTCTTTTATGAGGCGTTTTATAAACTATCCGTCTGACGTCGGGAATGAAGCCCATATCCAGCATCCGATCCGCTTCATCTATAACCAAAACTTCGACGTCTCTAAGGTCAATGTCCTTTCTGTCGATAAAATCTATAAGCCGACCTGGCGTAGCGATCAGTATGTCTACGGGTTTTGAGAGCAACTTATCTCTTTGTTTTTTAAAATCAATTCCTCCAACCACGCAGAGTGTTGATTCGTCCATGTATTTACTTAGGTCATTTGAGTCGCTTTCAATTTGTAGCGCTAGTTCTCGAGTGGGTGCTAGGATGAGGGCTCTTGGTTTTCCCGTTTCAGGTGCCTCGGTCCTAGGCGCCTCCCAAAAACGTGTTAATAGGGTGATAAGAAATGCGGCGGTTTTCCCTGTGCCAGTTTGCGCTTGCCCAGTAATATCATAGTCAGCAAGACTCAACGGCAGTACCTGACTTTGAATAGGAGTACAGTATTCGTAGTCCAGCTCATGTATTGCTCTCATCATCGGTAAGGGCAAGGCGAAATCATGGAAACGATCTTGATCGGGCAGGTCCGGAACTACAAATTTCTCTATTGACCACTTTGCCATATAAACTGCTACTACCTTTGCTTGATTACTTCTCTCGCTGTGATCAGTCTAGCGCATAGCGTTAAAACTTCCATGGCAGTTTTAAGTTCATCCTCTTCTGCAAAGCTAGGTGCGATTCGGATATTTGTGTTTTCTTCATCTGTTCCGGCGGGATAAGTGGCGCCCGCTGGTGTTAGAACCAACCCTGCTGTCTTAGCTAACTCAATTACCTGATCTGCTACAGGCAAAGTTGTATCGAGAGATATAAAATAGCCTCCTTTGGGTTCAGTCCAGTTTGCGATCTCAAGCTCTGCTAGATCATTTTCCAAGGACTCGAGAACGAGAGAGAATTTTGGAGCCAGCAGGTCTGCATGAGCTTTCATGTGTTCTTCTAGATTTTCCATGAGGTATTGGGCGTGGCGGAGCTGATTAACTTTGTCCGAGCCTATTGAAAAAGAGCTGATTTGCTTTTCCAAAGCTTCCAGTATCAAAGGACTAGAGCTAATAAAGGCTATTCCTCCGCTCGCAAAAGTGACCTTTGAGGTCGAGGCGAACTGCACGATGTGGTCTTGCGAGCCGGCTAGCTCTGCCGCCTCCGCTATTGAAGCAAGTTCATCTCCTGGAAATTGAATGTCGTGAATCGCATAAGCATTATCCCAGAAGATCACGAAATCTTCCGCTGCTGCTTTATTGGCAAGGTTTGCTAAGGCTGTCACTTGTTCGTCGGAGTAAGTGATACCCGTAGGATTGGAGTACTTGGGGACACACCAGATTCCTTTTATAGATGGGTCCTCTATGAGCGATTCCAGTTTTGTGATATCGGGCCCCTGTGCATCCATTTTAACGTTAACCATTTCAATGCCCAGAGAATCACAAACCGTGAAGTGCCTGTCGTAGCCTGGCACTAAAGTGATCATTTTAGGAGCCGTGGAATTTGCCCATTTCCTCGTGTCATTCCAAAGCCCATGGTGTAGCGCTGTGTTTGCTGTTAGGTGCATTAAAGATAAACTGGAGTTGCCTATTGCGTAGGTAGTTTCAGGCGAGGTTCCTAGAATTTTTGCACCTAGAGCCCTTGCTTCGGCGATTCCGGTCAAGTTCCCGTAATTCCGTGTGTCTGTTCCATCAGAAGAAAAGTAATTTTCAATAGGCTGGTTAGAAATCTTATGACTGAGCTCGAGCTGCGCGTGACTGGGTTTGCCTCGACTAAGATCTAGCTTCAGGTTTTGGCCCTGCTTTATTTGAAGAGCATCTGACCACTCACTTACAAGAGCGTTGAGCTGATTCGTAGGTAATTCTTGAATGGGAATTTTCATAATCCTTTCTCCTCCTCGATACCAAGCATGATATTTAGGTTTTGAACGGCTGCTCCAGCTGCTCCTTTACCTAGGTTGTCGTATCTAGCTAGCAATACCAGCTGACTGTCGTTTCCAAAGCACATCAAGTCCATGAAGTTAGTATCGTTGCAACCGATTGGGTTTAATCGACCCTTCTCTAACAGATCAACGTTGTTATAGTCATGGACCCTAATAAATTGGCACTTTCGGTATCGTTCTTTTAGGCATTCTACGACGGTATCGGCCTTACTTTCTGCAAGGCTCCCAAGGTGTATCGGAATTCGAACGATCATACCTTTGTAGTAATTAGCTACGGTGGGGAGAAATAAAGGATTTGTCGTCAACCCGGAATACTTGCGCATTTCAGGCACATGCTTGTGATTGAGAGTTAAACTATAGTCGTTCACTGCTAATAGTTGTTTTTTTGCAGTATCGCCTATCTCAAATTCTTCGATCATTTGCCTACCCCCCCCGGAGTAGCCTGATACAGCGTTACAGGAAAGAGCGGCTTGTCTTTCAATAATTCCCGCATCTATCAGGGGTTTCACTAGCAATATAAACCCTTGGGGGTAGCAACCTGGGTTGCTAACTAATTCAGCATCTCGGATTTGTTGCCTATGATTTTCGCTGAGCTCTGGTAGTCCGTAAACCCATTGGTCGTCGATGCGGTGCGCGGTGCTCGCATCAATTATTCGAGTTTCGCTTTCTCTAAATTTGGCTGCCTCTATCGCCGCATCATCGGGCAAACAGAAAATGGTGATATCAGACGAATTGAGTAGCTCTTTTCTAGCCTCTGGTATTTTTCTTTGAGTCTCTGGGATCGTGATGATTTCCAGTTCGGAACGGCTACGAAGCATATCGAAAATCTGAAGTCCGGTCGTACCCGATTGCCCATCAATGAATACTTTTGTCATTGGTAATCAATATCTCTGCTAATTAAGGCCTGCTTTTGAGGATTTTACTTTGATTGGTCGTTACTGTCTGATTTTATTGTTTACTTTCTCATAACTAACTTTAAAAGCCGGATAGTAACTCAGAAAGTCTTGGGTTTTTCGAGACGATAATTTCTCGCTCTTTTGGAGGGAGGACTCTGAGAGTGCCGAGTAACGATTGTTTTGGATAATGGCTCTCAGCTTTATGTAGAAAACGCAGAGTTTTAAGCGCATCAAACCACTGATCCAATTTTTGGTGTCGCTGGTCG
>CACFPX010000028.1:0-27189 GCA_902568205.1 K189A clade bacterium
AGAGAGCGTGTAATTATCATACCGATCGTATTCTGACCAACGTTAAGTCCTACCGCCATCCCACAAACAATCGCATATATGTTCTTTAACGCTCCTCCAAGCTCCACTCCAAAGATATCCTGACTGGGATACACACGAAAAGTTTCACTACGCATCACTTCCTGAACCTTTGCTCTTACCTGCGCACTCTCACTAGCAAGAACGCTGCCCGTGTAATGCTTGTCGGCAATTTCTTCCGCGAAATTTGGACCACTCAAAACACCAATATGTTCAGAGGTGGTATGCTCAGCGATCAGCTGACTCATAAGTCTGAAACCAACCGGCTCTATTCCTTTCGTGCCACTCACCAGTAGGTCCGACTTTCTGACAAATGGCGCTAATTGACGGCAGATATCCCTGAATCCATAACTAGGCACCGTTACGAATATGATTTCCGCATCGGCAGCAGCGTTTTCAAGATCATCAGTCGGAACCAGCAGACTCTCTAAGGGATGCCCCGGCAGATATCGTGTGTTCTCTCGATTAGTTAGGCTTTCTGCGACTTGATCAGAATCGCGCATCCACAGGCTGGTAGCGTGGCCGTTCGCGGCCACAATGTTGCCTATAGCAGTACCAAAATTCCCGCCACCTACGATCGCTATGCGCATGGGTTAAAGGATCTATGAGTCCAACAACTCTAACAATAGCTTGTTTAGGCGGGAGACGTACTGCGCTGGGTCCTGCAAGGCTGACCCTTCAGCCAGATTCGCCTGATCAAAAAGAAGCTCCACAATATCAGAGAACCGGTCTTCATCTTGTTCAGCATCGAGTCGCTCTAGCAAAGGATGAGTTGGATTAAATTCAAAATACGGTTTCGTATCAGGGAGAGTTTGGCCGCTGGCTTCCATGATTTTTTTCATCTGAATGCCCATCGCATTTTCATTTAACACCAGGCAGGCAGGAGAATCGGTAAGACGCTTAGAAGCTCTTACCTCGTCTACTTTATCACCCAAAATCGACTTGATGCGCTCAACAAGCGGATGTACCTCTTCTTCTCCAGCCTCTTTGGAATCGTCATCCTTTTCTGATTGTTCTTCGCCAGGAAGGACAATATCGCCCCTCATCACATCCACAAACTTGGCCTCTCCATATTCGGTCAAAGAGTTCATAAGCCACTCGTCAATACGGTCGTACATTAGCAGCACTTCAATATCTCTATCCTTAAAGATTTCCAAGTGAGGGCTTTGACTAGCGGCTGAAAACGTTTCGGCGCAAATGTAGTAAACGTCTTTTTGGTCATCTATTTTTCGCTCTACGTATTCATCAAGAGAAACCGATTTTTTGTCCCCTTCGCCCTTGGTACTCGCAAAGCGAAGCAATTTTGAAATAATCTCTCGATTAGCAAAATCCTCTCCAGCGCCCTCCTTCAGAACTTCTCCAAATTCATCATAGAATTCTTGATATTTTTCGGGTTCTTTTTTACCCATGCTTTCCATCATGGTTAGAGCTCGCTTCGTCAAAGCGTTACGGATCGAGACCACTTTCTCGTCTTGTTGAAGTATCTCTCTCGACACGTTTAACGGTAAATCATTGGAGTCAATGACCCCTTTAACGAAACGAAGATATAAAGGAAGGAACTGTTCCGCCTCATCCATTATAAAGACCCTCTGCACATATAGCTTAAGGCCCTTTGGAGCATCACGATTATAAAGATCAAATGGCGCTCTCTTGGGCAGATAAAGCAAACTCGTATATTCTAGTTTTCCTTCTACCTTGTTGTGACTCCAATCCAATGGGTCTTCAAAATCATGTGAGATATGCTTATAGAATTCTTTGTACTCTTCTTCTTCTACTTCACTTCTTGAACGAGTCCATAAAGCTCTAGCCGAGTTTACAGCCTCGAATTCGTCCTCCGTGGAGTCAGATTTTTCTTCTTCAGTGTCATCTTGACCAAAATTCTGTTTAGCCATCCGAACCGGAACCCCGATGTGATCAGAATATTTCCTGACAATCGATCTGAGCCTGAAGTCATCCGCAAACTCTAAACAATCGTCCTTCAAGTGCAGGATAATTTTCGTTCCTCGTTCCAAATCACCCTTGGATTCTAACTCGTAGGAGTCCTCTCCCGAGGAGACCCACCTTACGCCAGATCCTTCCGCAGCAGCCTTTGTCAGGACCTCAACCTCATTCGCCACCATGAAAACGCTGTAAAAACCGACACCAAACTGTCCAATCAACTGCGAATCAGATTGTTGATCTCCCGTTAAATTAGACAAGAATTCTGCCGTGCCTGACTTGGCAATCGTTCCGAGATTGCTGATCACTTCGTCATAGGACATGCCGATACCGTTATCAGCGACCACCAAGGTCTTGGTTTCCTTATCAAAGCTAATATCGATTCGATAATCCGAGTCTTCTGCAATCAAATCAGGCTCCTCGATTGCTTTAAACCTCAATTTATCGATTGCATCCGATGAATTAGAAATCAACTCTCGAAGAAATATCTCTTTATTCGAATACAAAGAGTGAATCATTAGCTGAAGCAGCTGTTTTGCTTCTGTTTGAAAATTATGAGTTTGAGTTTCTTGCGCTTCGCTCATCCTTACACCTTTTAGTACAACCCTGAGGCAATGTTTTGTCGAATTTTATATTTTAAAGTTTAGGTAACGTTCAGTGATAGCCTAGGGCCAACCTGTCATCTCAGACAATGCATCCCCAATCTCTCCAAGGCTGCGAACTGTCTTTACGCCAGCATCCTCGAGAGCGGCAAACTTTTCGTCCGCCGTACCTTTGCCGCCCGCTATGATTGCTCCAGCATGACCCATCCTTTTGCCTGGTGGAGCCGTAACTCCCGCTATGTAGCTGACAACAGGTTTTGTCACGTTCGACTTAATATAGGCTGCGGCCTCTTCTTCAGCCGTACCACCTATTTCTCCCACCATCACGATCGCTTCAGTACTCGGATCTTCCTGAAACAACGAAAGGATATCTATAAAGTGACTACCAGGTATCGGGTCACCGCCAATCCCAACACAAGAACTCTGACCAAAGCCTTTGTCGGTTGTCTGCTTAACTGCCTCGTAAGTCAAGGTTCCAGATCGAGAAACTATTCCCACTTTCCCTGGAAGATGAATATCGCCCGGCATTATACCTATCTTGCATTCGCCAGGTGTAATAATCCCAGGACAATTAGGTCCAATCATTCGAGCACCGCTTATGTCCAGTCTTGCCTTAACTGCCAACATATCTAGAGTCGGTATGCCCTCGGTGATACAGACAATCAACTCTATACCAGCATCTAGCGCCTCTAAAATCGAATCCTTGCAGAATCCAGCTGGTACGTAGATTACTGATGCAGTCGCGCCTGTCTTATCAACAGCCTCACTAACGGTATCAAATACTGGCAGACCTAAATGCTCAGACCCTCCTTTACCAGGAGTAACACCCCCTACCATCTTTGTTCCGTATGCTATCGATGCCTCGCTATGCAGAGTACCCTGTCCACCAGTGAAACCCTGACATATAACTTTGGTGTCTTTACCTACTAAAATGCTCATGATGTACCTCCTGCCGCGGCAACCGCTTTTTGAGCAGCATCCACCAAAGAATCGCCCGGTATAATATTTAACCCGCTTTCAGAAAGTGTCTTTTTGCCCAACTCCGAATTATTGCCCTCGAAACGGACAACGACGGGAACGGCTACCCCAACCTCTTTAACTGCACCTATAATTCCTTCCGCTATCGTTGCACAACTGACAATTCCACCGAAAATATTAATTAAAACAGCCTTCACTGCTTCATCTGACAAAATAATCTTAAAGGCTTCCGCTACTGCTTCCTTAGTCGCGCCGCCGCCCACATCCAAAAAATTTGCGGGATTCCCCCCATGAAGTTTCACCAGATCCATGGTTCCCATGGCCAGCCCTGCCCCATTGACCATACACCCAATATTTCCATCCAAAGCCACATAATTTAGGTTGTACTCCGCAGCTTGGGCTTCTCTTTCATCCTCTTGTGAGGGATCGTTCATTTCGGAAATACGCTTTTGCCTGTACAGTGCGTTTCCATCAATGTTTACTTTAGCATCGAGACAATGGACGTCTCCTTCAGAGGTAACAACCAGAGGATTAATCTCCAGCAGCGAGCAATCCAGCTCCATAAATAACTTGGACAAACCCATGAATAGGTCTGCAAATTGGCGAATCTGTTTGTCTTTTAATCCAAGTCTAAAAGCCAAATCTCTCCCCTGATAGGGTTGCGCGCCCACAAAAGGGTCAATCGCTACTCGCAATATCTTCTCAGGGGTTTCTTCAGCTACTTTTTCAATCTCCACACCACCTTCGGTAGAAGCCATAAACACGACACGCCTAGAGCCCCGATCGATTACAGCACCTAAATAAAGTTCAGTCTCGATTTCTGTGCAACTCTCTACAAATATTTTACTGACCGGTTGACCATTCTCATCGGTTTGAATAGTCACCAAGTTTTTACCTATCCACTGATTAGCAAACTCACGGACTTCTTCTAAAGAATCGACTAGCTTGACCCCGCCTGCTTTGCCTCGCCCTCCTGCATGTACTTGAACTTTGACGACCCAACGATCGCCTCCTATTTTTTTCGCGGCCTCAACAGCTTCCTCCGCCGTGTCTACCGCATAACCCTCGGATACTGGCAGTCCATATTCAGCGAATAACCCCTTCGCTTGATACTCATGTAAGTTCATATCAGTCCTCCGTCGTGATATTTCAAGAGATTTTGACTTATTTTTTCTTTCGATTAACCATATGAATGGCGTGACCGCCAACAGCCAAGGCGGCCTCGTGCACTGACTCAGATAAGCTGGGATGAGCAAACATTGTCAAACCCAGGTCTTCAGCGCTGGCACTAAATTCCATCGATATTACCGCTTGAGCTATCATCTCAGAGGCTTGGGGCCCCAATATATGAACACCCAAAATACGGTCGGTCGACTTTTCAGCTATGATTTTCACCAAGCCTTGAGTTTCCCCCGATGCCATAGCACGTCCACTAGCAGCAAATGGGAAAGTCCCGACTTCAAACTCTTGTCCTTCCGCCTTTAATTCTTGTTCGGTTTTTCCAACCCAGGCAATTTCGGGATGGGTATAAACGACACTTGGTACGGCATCATAGTTGACTAGAGGTTTTTTTCCCGCGATTCGTTCGGCAACCATTATTCCCTCTTCCATGCCCTTATGTGCCAACTGCGGTCCGCGCACCACATCGCCAACCGCATAAACATTTGGCGCATCCGTAGAACACAGGTCATTTACATATAAAAATCCTCGTTCATCCAGATTCACCCCTGAATCCGGAGCTAAGAGGCCTTCTGTATAAGGACGGCGACCAACCGCTACAATCAACTTATCGAACTTTGCCTGATGCTCTCCATCTGAGTCTTTATAGGTTACCTTTACAACGTTTTTTTGAGCTTTCGCTTCAGTAACCAAAGCGCCTAATTTTATATCGAGGCCTTGTCCCTCAAGAATTTTTAACGCATCCCTGGCTATTCTTTGATCTGCAACGGGCAAAAATTCATCCAATGCTTCAATCAATACAACCTTAGATCCTAGTCGACTCCATACGCTTCCAAGCTCCAGACCAATAACACCCGCACCTATAATACCCAGCGTTTTAGGTACCGCGTTAAATTCCAGAGCGCCAGTAGAATCGACAATAAGATTATCATCGAGAGGAGCCGCCGGAATTTCGACGGGCACCGATCCTGGCGCCAGGATAATATCATCGCCGGCTAACTCAGACTCAACGCCATCATGGTCAGTGAAAAGTACTCTTTTATTTGCCAATAACTTGCCAGTACCCGCTAGGATGTCAACGCCATTGCCCGACAGAAGGGCGCTAACACCTCCTGTGAGCTGGTTAACAACAGCTTCCTTGTTCTCCATCATCTTCGCTACATCGATACTGACCTTTCCAGTTGAAATACCAATCTGTTCCATTCCTTGACCAAGTTCATGGAATTTATGAGAGGCATCCAAAAGAGTTTTCGACGGTATACAGCCCCAATTAAGGCAGGTTCCTCCCAAAGTTGGCTGTCCGTCTTTGCTAACCATCTTATCGATACAAGCCGTGCTCAAACCTAGCTGCGCACAACGTATCGCAGCGTGGTAACCCGCAGGACCGGCTCCAATAACAATGACTTGATATTTGTCCTTCATCTTATAACTCCAACAATATTCTCGCAGGATCTTCTATCATCCCTTTGATAGCTACTAGAAATTGGACTGCTTCGCGGCCATCAATCAGCCTGTGATCATAGGAAAGCGCAAGATACATCATAGGCCTAATTACTATTTCTCCATCAACAACCACAGGCCGCTCCTGAATTTTATGCATACCCAAGACTCCGGTTTGAGGCGCATTTAAAATTGGAGTCGACATTAGCGAGCCAAAAATCCCTCCATTCGATATCGTGAAGGTGCCTCCTGAGAGTTCTTCAAGAGAAAGTTTTCCAGCCCGTGCCTTTTGTCCGTATTCATTAATCTGATCTTCTATCTGCGCGAGACTCAATGCATCAGCCTCTCTAACAACTGGCACCACAAGTCCTCTGTCTGTGGAGACAGCAACTCCTATATCAAAATAACCGTGATAAACAATGTCATTTCCGTCTATTGATGCATTAACTGCAGGAAATCGTTTCAGCGATTCCGTTGCCGCCCTCACAAAAAAAGACATAAAACCCAGGCGAGTTCCATTATGAGCCGCCTGAAACTCTTCTTGGTATTGCTTACGCAAAGCCATCACCGGGGACATATCGACCTCGTTGAAAGTCGTAAGCATCGCAGCATTATGCTGCGCTTCTACCAGTCGCTTGGCCGTTGTCGCTCTCATTCGGGTCATAGCGACTCTGCGCTCCACCCGCTCATCAGAATTCAAATTAACAGCAGCATCACTGGACGAAGATTCCGAATGAGTCATTTCCTTTTCAGGGGAAACTATTTTATCAGGACTGCCTTTCTTTTCGGGTTGCGACATAGTCCGGACAACGTCTTCTTTCGTTATACGCCCCCCTTTTCCCGTTCCCTCGACGGAAGCTATGTCAACGTTCGACTCCGAGGCTAACTTCCTCGCTGCAGGGCTTGCCGGGAAATCTTCGCCGCTGGATTCTTCCAAGATTTCCGACGAAGGATCAGCATCCAAAGTAGCAGATGCACCAGCTTCAAAGGAGCCAATAACCTCTTCGGACAGGACCGTTTCCCCTTCTTGTTTTACTATTTCGGTTAGGACACCGTCTTCTGGCGCAAAGACCTCAATAACAACTTTGTCGGTTTCTATATCAACGAGCAAATCGTCGCGCTTCGCGCTTTCACCTTGTTTTACATGCCACTCTGCGACCGTGCCCTCTGATATTGACTCTGGAAAAGCGGGAGCCTTTACATCCATACCGAACTCCTTTTTTTGTTTTTGTTTTTCACTTGAAAATCTTAAATAGCGCATCGTCCACAAGCTGCTTTTGCTGCTCGTTGTGTATACTGGGATAACCAACAGCGGGGGCAGCAAAGGCGTCTCGGCCAGCATAAAAAAGCTCAATTTTGTCGCCAAGCGAAATCAAAGGCTCTCTAAGTCGATGTTGCATCGAATACCAGGCTCCCTGATTCATGGGCTCCTCTTGGCACCAGATAACTTCCTTTAAACTAGGATACCGCGTTAGTTCAGCCACATACTCTTTCTCAGGAAACGGATACAGTTGCTCCATTCGCGCAACAGCAATGGACTCTGACCCCACCACCTCTTCTCGGGCTTGAATCAGGTCGTAGTATACTTTCCCTGAACATAGCACCAACCGCTCAACCTTCTCATTGTCAACCGCTTCGGTCTCACCGATGACGCTATAAAACTTACCCTCACAAAGGTCAGAAAGGCTAGATACAGCACGTTTATGACGTAACAAACTTTTTGGGGTCAGAGCGATTAGCGGTTTTCTCAAGGGCCGAATCACCTGGCGTCGAAGCATATGAAAAACCTGTGCGGGAGTGCTCGGGACACATATCTGCATATTGTGTTCCGCACAGAGTTGTAAAAATCTCTCTAATCTAGCCGAGGAGTGCTCAGGTCCCGCTCCTTCCAACCCATGGGGCAAAAGCATCGTTAAACCACAAAGGCGCGACCACTTGGTCTCACCAGAACTTATGAACTGATCAATCACAACTTGGGCGCCATTTACAAAGTCCCCAAATTGAGCCTCCCAAATAACCATTGTGTCAGGAGCGGTGCTTGCATAGCCATACTCAAAAGCCAAAACAGCTTCTTCGGAAAGCAGAGAGTCGTAAATGTCGAATGTAATATCTTCTCGTAGAAGATTGATCGGAATAATACGTTTGCCATCCCTTTGGTTATGCAGAGCAGCATGGCGATGAGAGAATGTGCCAACGCCGACATCCTGCCCAGTCAACCTGATGGGATGCCCTTCTTCAGTTAAAGAAGCATAAGCCATCACCTCTGCAAAGCCCCAATTAATCGGCATTGCACCCGCTGCCATCTTGTGACGATCTTCGATTATTTTTTGCACCTGTTTATGCACTGCAAACCCATCCGGAAGCGCTTCCATACGATGAGCAATGTTCTGTAATTTGGCCGCATCGTAGGAAGTATCTCCCGGGGCATCCCAGTCGTGTCCCAGATAAGGCCTCCAATCGACGAAAAGACCCTCATCGGGCTCGTGAACTATGCTGAGCGCAACATTACCACTACTTTCCAATTTTTCTCGATAGGCCTCTACCAGAGAATCCGATTCTTCCTGAGATACGACGGCTGCCGAAATCAGTTTTTCAGAATAGATACTATGCGTCGTTGGATGAGACCGAATCTTCTCGTACATCAAAGGTTGAGTCTTCATCGGTTCCTCGGATTCGTTGTGGCCTCGACGACGATAACAGACCAAGTCTATGACCACGTCCTTTCTGAATTCCATCCGATAGTCGGCCGCCAATTGAATCGCATAAACAACCGCGTCAGGATCATCGGCATTAACATGTAGTATCGGCGCCTGCACCAGTTTCGCCACCTCACTGCAATACTCCGTGGACCTAGAGTCAACTTGACGATGAGTAGTAAAACCGATTTGGTTATTTATGATGATGTGTATGCTTCCACCGGTCTTAAAACCCCTGGTCTGAGACATCTGAAAAGTCTCCATTACCACACCTTGGCCAGCAAACGCAGCGTCCCCGTGGATAATGATCGGCACCACTAAGCCACCCTCGTAGTCCCTCCTTCGATCCTGTCGTGCTCTAACAGAGCCTTCCACAACTGGACTGCCTATTTCTAGGTGGGAAGGATTAAAATGCAGAGCCAAATGCATTTCGCCTCCAGGCGTATTCACATTTGTAGAAAAACCTTGATGGTACTTAACGTCGCCCGAACCTTTCTCCTGAGTGATATTTCCCTCGAATTCATCAAAGAGATCTCCGGGATTCTTGCCCAGAATATTAACTAAAACATTTAATCGGCCTCGATGAGCCATTGAAATAACACTTTCCAAAACTCCGTGTGATCCCAATCTCTGCAACAATTCGTGAAGCATAGGAATCAAGCTCTCTCCGCCCTCAAGACCGAACCTCTTGGTCCCCGGATATCTTCTTTGTAGAAACTTTTCTAGACCATCAGCCGCGGTTAACCGCTCTAGGATTGCTCTTTTCTGTTCACTGGAAAAATTCGGCTGGCTCCGACTTACCTCTAACCTTTGTTGAACCCACTGGTGCTCCGAAGGATCTACAATATGCATGTATTCGGCACCTATGGACGAACAATAGGTCGACTCTAACGCCACTATCAGGTCGGATAATTTTGCGATTCCACCCTCATAGTGAAACCCTCCGGTCTGGAAGGTCTCTTCTAAATCTGCATCTGACAGATGATGATATGCTAACTCAAGGTTCGGCATATAGGGTCTTTCCATGATGCCGAGAGGATCTATATTCGCCCTTTTGTGTCCTCTAGACCTGTAAGACGCGATTAGATCCTGCACCCGCATTTGTTTGGACTCATGCTCGCTCGAAACATTCGTTGCAACCTTTTCAGGTTTCGCCTTGAGTCGATTTTTGCCGAGACGTTCAAAGTGTTTTACAACCGATGTATGCGGTGTATCCGCACCCAAAACTCCATCCACGCGGGGTAATTTTTCGAAATACTCGCGCCAATAATCCGATACCTCAGAAGGGTCATCCAGATACACTTCATATAAAGATTCTATGTAAGCTGCGCTCTGTCCCGCTAAATGCGAGCTTTTTTGCATCTTCTGAAAAAAACTGTCGGCCATCTAATCAGTTCCCATATCCATTGTTCGCCTGCCATATCGTCAGCAGGGGTTGCGTGACGAAACTGAAGTCTATTCTATAGGATATTTAGCGAAAATAGATGTAAGAAAATGGGAACTAAAATCGATTTTCCAACTGAACCAAACTCTACGTGCCGGTCTCGAGCAACATCGTCCTGATCTTACCGATTGCTCGAGTAGGATTAAGACCTTTGGGGCAAACATTCACGCAATTCATTATGCCACGACATCTAAAAACGCTGAAAGGATCGTCTAGATCCGCAAGACGTTCGGCAGTTGCAGTATCACGACTGTCAGCAAGGAATCGATAAGCTTGTAAGAGCCCCGCCGGGCCGATGAATTTGTCAGGGTTCCACCAAAAAGACGGACACGAAGTAGAACAACAAGCACACAAGATACATTCGTAAAGACCATCCAGCTTCTCTCGGTCTTCTGGACTTTGCAATCTCTCTTGAGCAGGCCTCGGTTCATCATTAACCAGGTAAGGCGTTACTTTCTCGTAGTTCTTGTAAAACTGGGTCATATCGACTACGAGATCTCTAATGACAGGAAGACCTGGAAGGGGCCTTAAAACCAGTTTCCCCCTTTTGACGACCTGAGAAACAGGGGTAATGCATGCGAGCCCGTTTCGTCCATTCATATTTATACCATCGGAGCCACATACACCTTCGCGGCATGAGCGGCGATAACTCAACGTGGAATCTTGCGTCTTCATAAGCTCCAAAACATCCAGCACCATCAAGTCCTTCCCTTCAGGAAGATCGACCTCCACCTCGCGCATGCTGGGCACTTCATCTACATCTGGGTTATAACGATAAATACTTACTTGCATAAAAAACCTCTAATACACCCTTTCCTTTGGCTCGAACGTCTCAACAGTCTTAGGAGTAAAATTCACATCTCTCTTACCGACCCGCTTTTCTTCTGGGAAATACATTGAATGGCATAACCAATTGTCATCATCTCGTTCACCATAATCGTCACGAGCATGTGCGCCTCTGCTTTCTTTGCGCTCTTCAGCCGCTATGGCGGTAGCCTCAGCAACCTCAAGCAAGTTATCTAACTCTAGCGCCTCAAGTCTGGCCGTATTAAATGAATCCGACTTATCCGGCAAATAAGCACTATCAATTCTTTGCCTGAGATCCTGTAATTTCACGATCCCTTCTTGCATGTTTTTTTCTGTTCTGAAAACGCCAAAACTGTTCTGCATTGTCGTTTGCAATTCTTTCTTCAAATCGGAAATTGACTCACCACTAGAAGAATCATTCCAACGAGAGAGTCTCGCTAGAGACGACTCTATGTCGCTATCGGATGCGTCGCGATAAGACACCCCTTGCCGCATAACCTCTTCAATGTGAATGCCTGCAGCACGACCAAAAACCACTAGATCCAGTAATGAGTTTCCTCCTAATCGGTTCGCTCCATGAACAGAAACGCAGGCCGCTTCACCTGCAGCATAGAGACCCTGCACCTCCTGATCTGCCCCATTAACCTGTGTTAGTGCCTGACCGCTGACCTGAGTCGCTATACCACCCATCATATAATGGCACGTTGGGATCACCGGTATCGGTTCCTTGACTGGATCAACATGCGCGAAGGTTCTTGATAACTCTAAAATGCCCGGAAGTTTGCTATTCAGAACCTCTTCACCTAGGTGATCGAGCTTCAGCAAAACGTGATCGTTAGCAGGATTCTCAGGATCACACCCTTTGCCATCTAGAATCTCTAATATCATTGATCGTGCAACAACGTCTCTTCCAGCCAGATCCTTCGCTGTCGGAGCGTATCGCTCCATAAACCGTTCTCCATCACGATTTATAAGGTAACCACCTTCACCGCGGCACCCTTCCGTTACAAGGGTACCCGCACCGGCAATACCCGTAGGATGAAACTGCCACATCTCCATATCCTGCATGGGCACACCAGCCCTCAGAGCCATACCTGTCCCATCACCGGTATTCATGAGCGCATTGGTAGTTGAGGCATAAATGCGCCCTGCTCCGCCTGTTGCCAGCACCGTGGCTTTAGAGCTCACATAGACAACCTCACCTGTTTCAATACAGATGGCAATAACGCCGACGATTACACCATCCTGATTTTTAACGAGGTCCACTGCAAACCATTCATTAAGAAATGTCGTATTGGCTTTGACGTTAGCCTGATAAAGGGTATGCAAAAGCGCATGGCCTGTTCTGTCCGCTGCTGCACAAGTTCGAGCAGCCTGACCACCCTTCCCAAAATCCTTGGATTGACCGCCAAAGGGCCTCTGATAGATTCGACCATTTTCGGTTCGAGAGAACGGCAAGCCCATATGCTCAAGTTCGAATACGGCTTGCGGGCCTTCCGAACACATATACTCAATGGCATCTTGGTCACCAATATAGTCCGATCCTTTTACGGTATCGTACATATGCCAACGCCAATCATCATTGGGATCATCGCTCGCAATTGCGCAGGTTATACCTCCTTGAGCTGAAACTGTGTGAGAGCGGGTTGGAAAGACTTTCGTAATGACCGCTGTTTTCAAGCCGGACTGGGCAATTTGCAAAGAAGCGCGCATCCCTGACCCGCCGCCCCCGACTATCAGTCCGTCAAATTCCATCTTTCTAATGTTCGCCATACTTAATTCCTAGAACTGCCAAATTAACTTCATAGCCCATATCAAATATATGAACATAACCAACAGACATACGACTTGATACAGAAATCTAATCGCAGTAGAAAAATTTGCTAACCCAGGAATAAAACCCAGATGAGCGCTACGAATGTAGTCAGTTCCAACTGTCCAGAGCCCAACCCAAGCGTGTGCTAAAATTGATAAAATTGTCATCGTGCTGAATATTTGCACAGGTGTACTAACAAAAAATTCTAGCAATATCGAGTGAGTCACATCTGTGGTTGAAAAAAACCAGGTAAGTAGCAGCGTGTATCCAGCCATAATACACGCCGAAACACGTTGCGTTACAAAGTCGGTTAGCCCGCTTCGGCTGAAGCTTAGTACTTGAGTTACCATAAATAAAATCCAATCAAGCCTGTAATACACAAAGAGGATAGGACGACAATGGCAGAGCCAATCTGAGCCGCCTCAAACGAGTCGCCTATATGGAAGTCTAGTAACAAATGTTTAACTCCCGCTACCAAGTGGTACGTCAGGGAGAAAATGAAAAACAAAACCGCTGCCTTTATATAGGTTAGCTGCATCATCCCCGTGACTTGTGCAAAGCTCTCTTCTGACGCCAGAGCCATATCCAGCAAATAGAGTCCGAACGCGACGCCTGCAAAAAGCACGATCCCCAACACGCGGTTTGTTATAGACACCAGGGCGGTAAACGGCCAGCCATAGTCTGTTAACGGATTAATGTTTACTGGTCGATCAGATTTCATATAACCATTCCTAATGCAATCTCGCATTGGCAACAGAGCGTGGCGCCTCACCAATCTAACTGCGATAGATCGCTTCCTAAAACTTCTTAACTTAAATTATGAACCAAATAATAAAAAACAACTATAAATTCATTAAAAAACAGATTTTCACCGGGACCTACTCTGCTTGCGCTAGTCTCTTTTTAAGTTCGTTTACAACTAAGTAACTCATTAAGAACTGCGTTTCGCGTTCCAGCAATATAGGGCCGGCTATTCAAGTTTCCAAGGGAATATCAAAAAACAAATATATTCCCAATAGGAAACAATAACTTTGTTTCTGATCACCCGCCAATACTCAAAAGGAATGTTTTTGCACAATCCAACCATACCGTTCTGTTACTTAGATCGTGTCCCAAAACAAATTTAACGAGCTGTGAGTATCAATTCTGACAGAAAATGTTCCTCCGGCTCGTCAACTAGTATTTGACGCATTAGCTGCGCTCTAATAACCTGCTCGCCCTGACACAGCTTTTTTAAAGAGCCACACAAACAGAGAATAAGAAGAAATCTGCCTGGAGTGTTTGACTTATACGAATTGGGACTGCAGTTACTATTGGGGGAAACGCATGACGGACAAAACAGCCAAGCTGACCATAGATGGCAAAGACATTGACTTGCCGATATATGAGGCAACAAACGGACCTGATGTTGTAGACGTAGGTAAGCTCACAGGACAGGGATATTTCACCTATGACCCAGGCTTCGTCTCTACCGCCGCTTGCGATTCCGAAATCACTTTCATTGATGGTGATCAAGGAATACTGCTTCATCGAGGATACCCAATAGAGCAACTGGCGGAAAAATCTCAACATCTCGAATTATGCTACCTCCTCTTGAATGGCGAGCTGCCATCTGAGTCCGAGCTCAATGAATTTATCGCAAGCGTAAAATCTCGCGCAGCAGTTGACTCTCAATTTAAGGAGTTCTTTAAGGGTTTCAAAACTGACGCTCATCCGATGGCTATCATGTGCGGAGTAACTGGAGCGCTCGCTGCCAGCTTTCACAACTCTTTGGATATCGACAACGCGGAAGATCGGAAAGAAACCTCGCTTCAGCTAATCGCAAAGATCCCAACAATGGCGGCCATGGGCTATAAAAATGCGTTGGGGGAAGACTTCGTGGAGCCAAGAGAAGATCTGGGCTATGCAGAAAATTTCCTACATATGATGTTTGCTAAGAAGGGTGAAGACTATAAAGTCAGCCCTACCATTGCAAAGGCGATGGACCGCATCTTTCTTTTGCATGCAGACCATGAGCAAAATGCATCCACCTCCACTGTGCGACTCGCTGGATCTACAGGCACCAATCCTTACGCAGCCATCGCCGCCGGAATTGCAGCCTTATGGGGACCGTCACACGGAGGCGCTAATGAGGCTGTTCTTAACATGATCGACGAAATTGGCAGCGTTGATAACATTCCGGAATACATCAACAAGGCAAAGGACAAAGACGATCCGTTTCGCATCATGGGGTTTGGTCATCGGGTGTACAAAAACTACGATCCCAGAGCCAAAGTAATGCAGCAAACCTGTCATGAAGTGCTGGCAGAGCTGGGCGTAGAAGACAACCCAACTCTTGCGATGGCCAAAGAGCTCGAGAGAATAGCGCTAGAAGACGAGTATTTTGTCGAAAAGCGCCTTTATCCGAATGTCGATTTCTATTCAGGAATCATACTTAAGGCGATTGGCATTCCCGTTGAAATGTTCACCGTAATTTTTACGACAGGAAGAACTCCAGGATGGATCGCTCACTGGAACGAAATGGTGTCTACGGCCTATAAAATTGGTCGCCCAAGACAGCTATATAAAGGATATACAAAACGCGATTACTCCTAATAAATCTCGAGTTTAGCTTCCTCTCGTTGAACTCGGGGCCACACTTCTAGCTGGGCTTGTTCAGCCTTCTGAGCAAGCTAGACGTATCAAATCGACCTCCGCCCTGACTTTGTATGTCTGCATAAAATTGGTCGACCAGCGCAGTAAGAGGTAACTTTGCACCTAAAGACCTCCCTGTCTCTAGAGCTATACCGAGATCCTTCCGCATCCAATCAACCGCAAATCCAAAATCGAATTTATCCTGATTCATCGTGAGAGCACGATTTTCCATTTGCCAAGATTGAGCTGCTCCCTGGGAAATCACTTCCACGACTTTCTCGACATCTAAATTCGCAGACTGAGCAAAGTGAATACCCTCGGCAAGGCCCTGTAACACGCCGGCGATGCATATTTGATTGACCATCTTCGTTAGCTGACCAAAACCAACCGAACCCATTAGCTCACACTTTTTGGAGTAACAGGCAAGGTAGGGTAGGCACTGCGAGTAATTTTTTTCATCGCCGCCCACCATGATCGTCAGAGCACCGCTCTCGGCACCAGCCTGTCCACCCGATACAGGCGCGTCCAAAAAACCTATACCCCTTTCCGCACAAGCCTGCCCTACTTCAACCGCCAATTGACTGGATGCAGTAGTGTGATCAACTAACAAAGAACCCTCACTTAAGCCCGATATAATTCCCTGGTCGCCATAAACTACCGAGCGGACATCATCATCATTTCCGACACACATAAACAAAACATCTACATCAATAGCTGCTTCTTTTGGGGTCTCACATGCAATGCCATCACCTTCATATTTCTCTAGCCAGCTTTTCGAGACTGATTGGGTTCGGTTAAACACCTTGATTGTTTCTGCAGATCCACTTAGGTGACCCGCCATCGGAAAGCCCATTACGCCGAGACCTACGAACCCCACTCGCCCCAATGCTCCAGTCGAATTAGTCACTATTTTCTTCTCCCAAAAACCAATAGATTCCGTGTGCATCACTATCGATATTTTAGAGTAAACAAGCAACTACGAGACTGCTCGAGAATTTGCAGGCAGTTGGCCACCAGAACACCCCCGAGTTAGACTAGTAATCTACTTTACAGGACGAGCGAAATGTACGAGCTGCGTGATCTACCGGGTGTGGACGCATTAATGAAGGATGACAGCCTGGAAGTCGCCGTAAGCAGATTTGGACCGTCTGCCGTCAAACAAGCTATACGCGATATCCAGAAAGAAATACGCAACTCAAAAAAAGTGCCCGATTGGTCAATCAATCCATCAGGCTATCTATCTCCAATATTTCAAGCGCTAGATTCGCAAACCTACAGAACAATTTTCAATCTGACCGGAACTATAATTCACAGCAATCTTGGCAGAGCACTAATTGACCCTTCAATAATTGAAGAAATCACCCCCCTTCTCTCTCGACCTATTAACCTTGAGTACAACCTTGATACAGGCTCTCGAGGACAAAGAGATGCTTTTGTTGAAGCTCAATTATCAAGACTGACAGGGTGCGAAGCGGCCGCGATAGTTAACAACAACGCTGCCGCATTGATGTTAGTTTTAAACACTTTTGCTCTAGGAAAATTTGTTCCAGTCTCTCGAGGCGAACTTGTTGAGATTGGCGGGAGTTTTAGACTCCCAGAGCTGATGACAAAATCCGGCTCCAACCTTATTGAAGTCGGGACAACTAACAAAACCCATATAGAAGATTTTGAAAGCGTCCTGAAAGAGTCTGCCATGCTCCTGAAAGTACACCCAAGTAATTATCATATCTCTGGTTTTTCAGAAGAAGTAGAGGCAAAAGAACTCGCTAAACTTGCGAACTCGCAGGGTATCCCTAGCTGCGTGGACTTAGGGAGTGGAGCACTAATCGATCTATCGAAATGGTCGCTCCCCAGCGAGCCAACACCGCAATCCGTACTTAACCAAGGCATCGATCTCGTAACATTTAGCGGCGATAAACTTTTGGGTGCTGTGCAATCGGGCCTTATCGTTGGAAAAAAAACACTGATTGATCAGATCAAAAAAAACCCGCTTAAACGTGCCCTACGTGCTGACAAGCTGACCTTAACCATACTCAGCAAAATTTTGAGGCTCTATGAAGACCCAGAAACACTAGATCAAAAACTGCCCTTGCTAAAAATACTAACAACTCCTGTTACCGAGCTCGAAAATCGCGCTGAAACCCTCAAGCCAGTATTTAGTGAAAATTTTTCGCTAGAAACCAGAATCAGTACTGTGCAAATCGGAAGCGGTGCACTACCTGACAAAACGGTCGAAAGCCTGGCTTTAGTTGTAAAGCACAACCAGATGAAACCAGAAGATCTTTTGTCCAAAATGCGAAGTTTGAGCACCCCAATCATTGGCAGGATTAAAGAGGATCGAGTCTGGTTAGACATGCGAGGCGCCGAGCCTTTAGAGGAACTCACTAGGGTCATAGGAGAGCTTGGATGATTATCACCTTGGCCGGACACGTAGATCATGGCAAAACATCCTTGGTCCAGGCGCTAACCGGTATAAATACTGATCGTCTTGATGAAGAGAAAAAACGAGGCCTCACTATCGACCTGGGCTTTGCCTACCTCGGAGACGGATCGCTAGGCTTTGTAGACGTTCCAGGACATCAAAAATTCATTCACAACATGGTCGCTGGGATCGCCGCGCAACAACACGCTCTGATGGTAATCGCCGCTGACGATGGCCCGATGCCCCAGAGCCAAGAACACTTGGACATTCTTGAACTGATAGGCGTATCGAGCGGCACAATTGCGCTCACTAAATCCGACATGGTTGATGAAGACAGACTAATCGAATGCGAACAGGAAATAGCTGAGCTAGTGGAAAAATCATCCTTTAAAAACGCGTCGATTTTCAAAACCAGCATCAATGAGCCCAATTCTTTTAAGCCGCTACTGGAACATCTAAAAAAACAGCAGCGCCACAACGAAATGAACTCTTCAGACAAAATATTTCGCATAGCTATCGATCGCGCGTTTGCTATATCTGGAGCGGGCACCGTTATAACAGGGACAGTTCACTCAGGGTCAGTAGCAGTAAACGACACCCTTACCCACTACCCTAGCAACAAAACAGCAAAGGTCAGAGGACTTCGCGCCCAAAACAATGAAGTTGAAGTCGCAAAACCTGGAGACCGATGCTCGATCAACTTAACTGGAATTCGTGTCGACGAAATAGAGCGAGGCGACTGGCTAACAACGATACCTCTTCCAAAACCAAGCAATTTATCTGTCGAGCTCAAGACACTCCCAAACTTTCCTAGAGCAATAAAACACTGGAGCCCGGTTCACATTTATCATGCCACCTCCCACTCGACGGGAAGAATCGCACTGTTAGAGAGCAACTCCCTAAAACCCGGAGAGTCAGGCCTCGCGGACATTGTCTTGGACAAACCGATCGCTTCATTTCGAGGCGACAAACTAGTATTGAGGGATCAGAGCCTAGATTTAACTTTGGGCGGAGCCGAAGTGTTATTAGCTCAAGAAAAGAACGTTTATCGGAGAAGATCGCAAAAACGACTCGCCGAAATAAACGCTAATGCGGCTTCCTCCTTCGAACAAGCCACCCTAAGTTTGCTGGATACGGGCAACGCGAAAATTAGTCAGATACGCGAAAACTGGCTAGTCACCCAAGAAGCGGTCCTGCGAGTGCTCGAGGAAAATAACGCTCGGGTGTTCGAGGACCTTGCAATACCTTTATCTGATTGGCAGAAACACCTTAAAGTTGCTTCTGATGCGGTTAACAGCAAACCAAACGGAGTTCGGGAAAACGAATTACCAAAGTCCATTCCAAAAGAACTTCGTCAATCAGTCCTGAACGAGCTTTCACAGGCAGGGGAAATCGAGCAGACTGGAGGAGTCTATCGGTCTACATCCTCTGAGATCGAAATACCCAACGAACTTAAAAATATCTGGAAGGTGTTGGAAGCAAAACTCCAGCCCAAGCAGTCTCCAAGCAGTGGAGACATCGCCAAGGAGCTAAAAAAGCCTCAGCCGGGGTTAGAAAAACAAATGCGCGAACTGGTCAAACTCGGGAAGTTAATTGAGATAGCCACCCACCGCTTCTATCTTCCCGAAATACTTCAACTTATAGAAAAAGACATCCTCGAACTGGCTCAAAGAGGTCCGTTTTCCGTCGCCGAGTTCAGGGATTTCACTGGTATAAGCAGAAACATCGCGATCGAAATACTCGAGCATTTCGATCGCAAAGGATTCACTCGTCGACAGGAAAACACTCGGACGATCAATAGACGATAGAGCTTTATTTCAGTCGATAACCAACGCTAGCAGGGTTAGGCTAATTTAGATTCTTGCCAAGTCGCATCGGCTGAACTAAATTCAATGGCTCATATAGAAGGATGGGGACACATGAGTAACAACATTATTTTCGAGTCTGCTACAGAACTAGCAGAGCAAATAAAGAACAAAAAAATAAGCTCTCTTGAATTGACTCAAGCTTACATCGATCAGATTGAAAAGCACGACGAGAGAATCAACGCCGTCCCGGTCAGGAGGTTTGACCAAGCACTTCGAGAAGCCAAGGAAGCAGACGAAGACCTAGCAAAAGGCGAACTCAGAGGTCCTCTACACGGCGTGCCAATGACCATTAAAGAGTCCTACGTGATGAAGGACACACCATCAACATGGGGCGATATCGCACACAAAGATAACTTTTCTGACAAGGACGGGTTAATAGTCAGCAGATTCAAATCTGCTGGGGCTCACTTTCTTGGCAAGACAAACGTACCGCTCGATCTAGCAGATTTCCAAAGTTATAACGAGATCTATGGCACGACGAACAACCCTTGGAATTTGGATCACACACCTGGTGGATCTTCCGGAGGTAGCGCAGCCGCAACCGCTGCCGGCTTTTCTAGCCTGGAAGCTGGATCCGACATAGGCGGCTCTGTCAGGACTCCAGCTCATTACAGTGGTGTTTACGGTCTAAAACCGACCTGGGGCGTAGTTCCGATGGCTGGACATGAAATCATAGAAGGCGTTCCTGATGCTGATGTTTCGGTTTGCGGTCCGCTGGCGAGAAGCGCAGAGGACCTTGCTCTAGCACTTAGAATCATGGCGGGGCCGACCGAACGAGAAGCGGTAGGATGGAGCTTAAACCTCGCGGAGAATGACATAAGCTCTCTTAAGGACTTCCGAGTCGTTCTGTGGCCAACAGACGATCTCGCTCCAGCCAGTCAAGAAACACAGGAACGAGTTCACGCGATAGGGGACACCCTCTCTAAATTGGGGGCCAAGGTGTCAGACACGGCGCGCCCTGAATTCGACATTCGCAAGTCTCACGACAACTATCTATCCTTAACCAACGCAGTCATGAGCAGCGCCAACTCACCTGCGGTGGTCGAAAAAATCCAGGAGATCGTTGAGAACTTAGACCCGGAAGATGGATCACCCGAAGCTGTTAATGCTCGCGCGGCCGTGATGCTCCATCGCGACTGGATCCGACACGACTTCAGGAGAGAAAAATTCAGAAGAGCCTGGGACGAGTTCTTCAAAGACTGGGACATAGTAGTGTGCCCTCAGTCCACAGCGCCGGCGATCAAACACGATCACCGTCCTTGGGCAGAAAGAAGCGTGACTGTCGATGGCGAAGAGCGATCCTACGGAGAACATATCTTCTGGGCCGGCTTGCCTAACAACACCTACCTGCCAAGTACTTGTTTCCCGACCGGACTTTCTAAAGACGGCCTACCCATAGGAATTCAGGCATTTAGCCCTTCTTATAGGGACTACCGGACCATCGAATTCGCAAGACTCATAACTCAAGAGATGGGCGGCTTCGAAGCGCCAGATTGGCTGAAATCGTAAAAAGAAGATGAATTTAACGGGGAACTTCACTTTCATGAAATAATTTTGTGAAAGACGGCTTTTAGCGCTGCGCCATTATAGCGTGCGCGGCGCTACTCGTTGGTGCAAAAATTCCGTTAATTTCACCTGAAAGTTAAAGCGTTGGGCAGGAGAATCTGAGATGCGTTCCTCTGGATCCCTCATCGAAACCTCTTTCCTTCGCGATATTGCAATTTACAGGGTATTAACGAGAGGAATAAAACCGTCGCCACTACTAAAGAAAACTTTTCTTCCTACCGTTGGCATTAGAATTGCTTTAAAAAGATAATTTTCGATTTCTATCTATTTATGTACTTTATACTCAGTAAACAAACCACTAAATTGAGTGCCCCTCATATCTTCCCGATCAAAGCTATAGCAACTCTGTTGGTTATCCTAATATACCTCTCTTGCTCTCAACAGATTAACGCCAAGGAAGGAATATCCGTTCCTATTTCAAGTCCGATTCCAGTAAAAGCGGTCATTGTAACCATGTTCGAAATAGGCCAAGACGAAGGAGACAAACCCGGCGAGTTCCAATTCTGGAAGGAACGCAGAAAACTAGATACCGAATTTTCATTCCCCCACTCGCACCACAACCTATTTTACAATCCTGATTCTCAAATCTTAGGCATGGTGACTGGAATAGGAACTGCTAAATCAACTTCAGCTGTAATGGCGCTCGGTTTAGACGAAAGATTTGACCTGAGCAAGGCCTATTGGCTTATAGCAGGCATCGCAGGAATTGATCCTGAGGATGCTTCGATCGGCTCAGTTGCTTGGTCTTCATACTTGGTTGATGGTGACCTCGGTTACCAAATAGATAGCAGGGAGATTCCTAAAAACTGGACGACCGGTTTCTTTGCTTTTAACTCCAAACGTCCATTTGACTCTAATAAGCCTGAGTCTGACGGGGAATTGTTTATTGCAAATCCTACGCTTAGAGATTGGGCTTTCAATCTTACAAAAGACGCCAAGCTCTCAGATAACGAGAATTTGAAATCGGCTCGCTCTGCCTATACCGAGCATCCTAACGCTCAAAAGCCACCATTCGTTTTACGCGGAGGACATATTGCTGCAATGACATTCTGGCACGGTGCTATATCGAACAAATGGGCCAATGAATTGGTACATTACTGGTCGGACGGCAAAACTGATTTCGTCACCTCGGCCATGGAAGATACGGGCACTTACCTCGCAGCCACCTATCTCGATAAAATAGATAAAGCAGACAAAGACCGATTCCTTTTCCTGAGAGGCGGCAGTAATTTCACCATGCCTCCACCGGGTATAACAGCGGTCGATTATTTACTCAGAGAAAACGAGGGCTACACAGCAATGGAAGATTCCTTAGAATCGATCTACCTAGTAGGCTCTATCGTAATAGACGAGCTCTTAAACAACTGGGACAAGTATGAAAAACAGTTGCCAAAATAAATCTAAATATTTGTGCCCACAAATTCGCAAACCATCCATCAAGCATAGATACTAAAATATAGTCGAAAGCTTAGGTTGAATCCCCGACCCCGAAATGAGTTTCTTTTTAAAAAAACTCCCTTGAATTCTTAATCAATTCAATACGACATTAAATTAAGTGAAATTGTTACATCAGGTAAACTATAGAAATGACGCTTCAAAGAAGAGCCATGAAAAGAATTTGGATAAAAGAACCACTCGCGATTTATTCGACAGAGGAAGCAAGTGGTGGGTTGGTAATTGAAGACGAAAAAATCACAGAACTGGTAAGCGAAGGTCAAAAACCTTCCGAGGAAGTGGATCAAGTATTTGATGCCTCTAAATTAGTGGTGCTACCAGGACTTATCAACACGCATCACCACTTTTATCAAACCTTATCAAGATCCTTCCCAAATGCTCTGAATCAATCACTATTTGCCTGGCTGGAAAACTTGTACCCGCTGTGGGCAGAATTAAGTATCTCGGACATTTCAATTTCGACTCGCTTAGCCTTATCGGAGCTCCTTCTATCAGGATGCACAACTACCGTCGATCATCATTATTTATTTTCTAACGAGTTACAAAATGCAATCGATGCGCAGGTCTACGAAGCTTCCGACCTAGGCATACGAGCAGTCCTTTGCCGGGGATCAATGTCCTTGGGGGTTGATCAAGGTGGCCTTCCTCCATCTTCCGTGGTACAGGACGAGAAAATTATTTTGGCGGACAGTGAACGTCTGATAAAGACCCATCACGACAGCGGCGAAGGCTCGATGCTTCAGATCGCTTTGGCACCGTGCTCCCCTTTTTCGGTGACTCGTCAGTTAATGGAAGCCACTTCTGAGATGGCCTCGACTTACAACGTCAAAGTTCATACCCATTTGGCAGAAACGGAAGATGAAAACGCATTCTGCCTCGATCACTTTGGAATGAGGCCACTGGATTATCTTGAAGATATGAATATGCTAAATAATAAAATCTGGTTAGCTCACGGGATTCACTTCGATAAGAACGAAATTGCCCGCTTAGGGAATGCAAAAGTAGGAGTGTCCCACTGCCCTTCTTCGAACATGATTTTGTCCTCCGGAATTTGCCCAGTATTTGAGCTTGAGAAGGCCGGAGTCAACATAGGACTAGGCGTCGACGGTTCATCTTCAAACGATAGTTCAAATATGATTGAAGAATTGCGGATGGCTATGCTACTTCAACGACTCAAAAGTGGCGCCCAACAAATCTCGCATCTCGATGCGATACGCTGGGCAACCAGCGGCTCTGCTGCCAGTATAGGAAGAAGCGATATTGGAGAATTGTCTGTGGGAAAACAAGCCGATATCGCAATGTTTAGCCTAAAAGAACCCCGTTTCAGTGGATTTAGTGATGCTCTCGCAAGCTTGATTTTGTCTGGCGCCCATAAAGCGGATTTTGTCTTGGTCGCAGGAAATTGGGTGGTTGAAAATAGAGAACTTACTGGTATTGATTTGGAGAAAATGCTCGCCGATCATCAGCTAGCTGCTAAGAATTTGATTAAACGGTATAACGAAGGACGCTAGCTCAACTCTCTTCACTTGCTATTTGCTTTTTGCTTCCGGTTTGCATAACCACTGCTTTAAGAGGTTAATTTCAGTGTGGTTTTTAATGAAAAAGGGCCAACACTTGGTTGACCCCTCTCTATCATCGCGTCTATTTTTGCATCTGATTACCTAGAACTTGTAGCTAAAGATTACGGACGCCGTAGTGCCTTCAGAAGGCTTTACTACAACCGCATCGAACAGGTCCGCAGATGTGTAATACTCTTCATCAAAAACATTATTAATTGTCGCCATGATCTCATAGCTGTCCGAGAGATAACTCAGGGAAGCTGTCCAGACCGAGTATGATGGCAACATTACTGCTTGAGTAATATCCATGTATGTATTGTCTGCATAGGTGAAACCTAGACTAGCAATCAGTTTGCCGCTATTTATAAATCGGGAGTAACTACCGTAAGCGCTGATCACAGTATCCGGCAAACCGCCCCGATCAGCTTCAACCTGACTACCCAGGAAAGTCGCTCTTGCTCCTGCGATTCTGCCGCCGTATAAATCAGTCACCTCTAACCCGTTCATAGCTGCAAACTGAGCCTGGTTTATCACAGCCAGGGCGCCATCACTGATCTCCGTGGTATCACTATTTGTCAGGGTCGCGCTAAGTGAAAAGGCATCACTAATGACCCATCTAAGTTCTGCTTCTATGCCATCTCCATAAACAGCCACTAACGCCTGCGTTTGAGCGTCCCGAAAGGTCTTTTCCTGGTCATAGTAAGCTACGGCGCCATATAGAGCTCCATCAAAACCGCTATATTTGAAACCTGCCTCAAAAATCTCTGAGTCTTGGACAAAGCTTCCATCACCGATTGTGCCAGGATAAATCCCACCTAACTGATTCGTGCTAAGGCTACTAGATTCTGCTTGGGTAACGTAAGGTATAAATCCTGAGTCCATTTCATAAGACACGCTAACGTTATAACTCGTAGCATCTTCGTCACCCTTTTGAAGTCCCGATGAATCAAAAGGGATTCCCAACAAACCAACGGCTGTTTCTTCAGACTTCGCATCGAATTGATCATATCGACCTCCCCACAAAATATTGAGTGGCCCGAAACTAGTATCCGCCAGAAAGAAAACCCCGTTATTCTGCATTAAGCTTTTTTGATCGCCATTGAAGTTTCTTCGGACAGTACCCTCGATGCCGGTAACATTACCTTCGTCATCATAGAGCAATGTGGCGTCTTTGAAGGGATCTACAACAGCCCAGTCGATTCTATCGTCTGGTGTTGGGCCCACCAACATATCGCGCCTGTCAAAATTCTCGTCATACCACGCTTCCCTGTGGTCCATATCCTCTCTACGATAATTGATCCCGACAACCATTGTGGTTGCCATACTTTCGGTTTCGTAGTCGAACGTAAGACTAGACCTTATCTCCATGACTTCAGCCCCAGGGTACAAAGCAGTAAAACCCCAGCTCTGGTGTTTGGTATGGTCTAGAAAGTCGTAGAAAAGCTGATTTTTCCATACCAAACCGCTGTCAAAGGTTGTTACCACATCAAGATAGGCTGTCCTTGCTGTTGTATCCGCAAAATCGATATCGTCAATGAACGTTGTCCTGTGATCAATTTGTGCTGTTCCAACATTGGTTATCGGGTTTACAAATCCACCTAATGGACCAACGGTCTGAGTCGTACCATTAAACGTGAAAATCAAATCATCGTCGTCCACAGGGTCATTGGGAACGAACCAGGTTGTTACACCACTGAACGAACTATTGATCCCGAAAAATGCATTAGGAGTAATGAAGCCAGACTCCCCAGGAGTCAGTCTGTCAGCACCGATTGGATTATCAGGGTTATTTCGTACTGATGGTGTGCCCGTGATGTAGGTTCCATTATCCACCAAATCTTGAGTCACTCGAGTCCATCCGGGAACCTGAATGCTATCCGTCGTCTGATTCTGGATACCAATTTCGATAGTAGTCCTATCACTAAAATCCATATCAAAGGCTACTTGGACAAGTTCGCTAGAAGGCTCATAGCCATGATAAAAGGATTCGGAGTCCTCGATCTCGGCGAAGACGTAGAGACCTGCCTGCTTATCTCCTATCTCAAAGGGCGCGCCATACTCCCCAGAAAGAATCCTTTGATTATAAGTTCCTAAAGTCAGATCTAATCGGCCAGTGGGCTCGGAAATGTACTTGGCCGTTTCACTTTTAGCTGTCTTTGGTGAATAGTTTAATTGCCCTCCAACACTACCGCTTCCATATAAGGGAGAGACCGGACCTCGAAGAATCTCCAACGTATGAGCTCCTCGTACAATGGTATTAAAAGCACCGGGATTATTGATTCTGCGAAACCCTCGAAAATAATTGTCGGATGCCTCACCTCTTATATCCATCGATCCTCGGATACCAAAAAAGGAACTCGTGAAGGCTCCCGGCGTAAGCCTCACCAAATCATCCACACTCCTAAGTGCATAGGTTTTTATGAGCTCCGAACTCACCTCTGTGACAGATCTAGGTGTCTCTAAAAGAGACAGGCTAAGGCCAAAGGCGCCTTCAGATGGTTCGCTAGGCAAAATCGAGAGATCATCCGGCACATCAGTTACCGTTAGATCCTCAAGTTCCGCCACATCCTCTTCCGATTCTGCTTCGGCATATGCCAAATTAGAAAAAAGTAAAATGAAAAAGGCCCATATCGAGAAAGCTCTTGAGCCCACTTTATTGTTATATTTAAAAATCACTATAAGAAACCCTCCAAAATTTTTTCCCATCCTCCCTTCTTCCCATGTGCAA
>CACFPX010000029.1:0-26814 GCA_902568205.1 K189A clade bacterium
TCATCCTCTACGCGGAAAAAACGAGAAGATATTTCGGTTGGTGTCAAGACCCATTAAGTCTGAAAACTATTGTTCTATATGGGTTGCGCGGTAGCCGACCTATTGGTATAAAACGTCGTGAGCTAAATAAGCTTTGTTATCAACCGTATAGCGAGTATCTTTATTTGAGCGAGGTTATTGTTTATCAAACGCAACAAATCAATATTCTCCCCACATCGAGTGCGCGCTGCTTTTTTTAGGGGCATATAGTGAATAAAAGTGATTTGATTAATGCGATTGCGGATTCGGCGGATCTTTCCAAGGCGGATGCAGGAAGGGCTTTGGAAGCAACAATAGATGCGATTACTGGTTCTTTGAAGGCGAATGATTCAGTTTCTTTGGTGGGCTTTGGCACTTTCCTGGTACGCGAGAGAGCAGCAAGGTCAGGTAGAAACCCTCAGACTGGCGCTACGATTCAGATATCAGCAGCGAAAGTACCCGCTTTTAAGGCAGGTAAAGGCCTTAAGGACGCGTTGAACTAATAGGTCTGTTTTCTAGGGAAGGGCGCTCCAGAAGCGCCCTTTTTTTTATGCTCTATCTATGTCGAATTAATTTTATGGTGCTTCCGAAATGTTACAAGAATTGAGAAACCAAACCCAAAGTCTAGGGTTTAAAGTATTAGCTGGCGCTATCATTGTTGTACTTACTCTTTTTGGGTTTGGCGCTACCAACCTCTTTTTAGCTTCTGACCCCACTATTGCGGCGATAGGTGATTATGAAATAACCGAGACTGTTCTTGAGAGAGAGACTGAAAGAGAGCGTCGAAAATTGCTTTTCCAGGTGGGTGAGGATTTTGATCCTAATAGCATTGATCGTCTGAAATTACGCGAGTATGCGTTAGAACAACTGATAACAAAGGAAGTTCTTTTTCAAACAGCTGAAAATCTCAATATTCGAACGTCAAAGGCATTAGTTGACCAAAGATTGTTGGACAATCCTGTCTATCAGAAAAACGGCCTGTTCGATGAGCCTACTTACCTTCAGCAGGTACAAATGCTTGGGTATAGCCCAATTCAGTTCGTAAATGAATATGGCAGGTCGCTCAGCGCTGAATTGTTAAGAACGGGTATTGCGAGTTCTAGTTTTACTTCGGATTGGGAAGTTGAGGAAGCTATAAAGCTACTAACTCAAAAACGAGACGTTGCGTATCTTTTGTTTGGTTTGGAGAAATTTAAAGAAGGAGTGGAAGTTTCAGAGGCAGAAATAAAAGAGCGCTATGACGAAGAGCTGGATCTGTATATGACAGATATATCCTTAGAATTAGAGTATCTAGGTCTTTCTGTGGAGAGCCTGACTAGTGATGCTAGCCTAGAAATATCTGAAGAAGATATCTTAGTAGCCTGGAAGGATGGTCAGGACGAGGCGATAGAAAACGCGCAACGAGCGAGCTCACATATTTTAGTGTCGATTGACTCAGACCGAACTGAATCTGAAGCTCTTGAAGCAGTTAATTCCATATATCAAGACTTGAGTAAAGGGGCTGATTTCGAGGTTTTAGCCAAGGAGCTTTCGGATGATGCGGGGTCTTCGAGAGCAGGCGGCTCTTTGGGTTCGGCTGGTAAAGGAGTGTTCGCTCCTGAATTTGAAGAAGCTTTGTGGTCTTTGGAAAAAGAAGGGTCTATTTCACAGCCGGTCAAAACAGAATTTGGTTATCACATCATCAGACTAGACGGTCTTCAAGAAGTGGATTATCCAGGGTTAGAAGAATCGCGAGGTGACCTGACAGCCACTTTAAGAGAAGAATTAGCGCGGGAGCTTTTTACTGAAAAAATGCTTGAATTGGAGCGACTTTCTTACGATGAAAGGTATAGTCTTTCGGAGACTGCCAAGGAATTGAAGGGCTCAGTTGTTGTCGCGAACGATATCACCATGAATAACCAGGGTGAACACAATGAATGGCTCAGCGATCTTGATCTTTTGGATAGTCTTTTCGATGAGGCTTCAGTGGTGGGCGAGAACGGGCCTATGTTTGAGATAGATGACGATAGAGCAGTTGTGGTGAGGGTCGTTAGTCGGTCAGAGCCAGAGCCCATTTCGATAGAAGAAGTCTCTGGAAACATCCAAGAATCAATTAGAAACGAAAAGGCCGAAATAGCGATCTTGGAAGCAAAGGCTGATGCTTTTGATAAACTCATCGAGGGGGTTTCTGTGACGGAGGTGGCAAGTGAGAATGGTCTCCGCTGGTCTGTTCATGAGCTAGCCGTTAGAACTGGCAATCAGGAAATTCCTCAGGAAATCTTAAATGTTGCCTTTGAACTGCCCAGACCCGCTGAATTAGAGAAATCAGTAGGAGAGGTAAGCCTGGCCAATGGAACGGCTATAGTGACTGTTACCAGAGTACAAGATGGGGATCCTATGGCTCTTCCTGACGAAGAGTTAGCTCAAATCAAGGACGGCTTGAAAACCCGAAACGATCGGGTGAGCTTGAATAGTTTCTTCATTGCAGCCCAATCTGAGGTCGGTCTTGAGCGAAACTAGTCTTTTATCTTTATATGCCTTTGATGTCTAGGGTAGCGGTCAAATGACGATTTGGGCGCAGAATATTGGGCGAGAAATGCTCGTTACTGAATCGCCCGTTATTGCTAGTTTATCGTCTCTTATGCACGGAGAGAGATTTCTGTTGCTCAGCGACGAACCTGCTGTTGTCCATTCTTTGAGCTGTCAGTTTCGACGGGATTTATTTTCTAGTTCTGACGCTATGCAGAAGATGTCTAAATTTGTTCCAGCGTCTGAATCGGGAGTTCTTCCGTTCAAAAGCCAGTTTTTTGATGGCATTGTTATCCATCATGATCTTGAAAAACAGAGCGACCCTAGGCTGGGATTGAGGGAAGCTGTGAGAGTTCTAAAACCTGGCGGCAAGCTGTTACTTATCGGTTTTAATGCCTTCAGTTTTTATGTTCTGAGAAGCTGGTACTCCAAATTCGTTTCAGACGATTTTAGTGAATATCGTTTTCTGAATCCTTTCAAGCTTCTTGATTGGTTTGCTCTGCTCGAACTTGAATTAATTGAAACACCTAAATACGGAGGACTGGGTTTTCCGATTTCTCTGAATCTGAAAAAGGAAAACTACTTAACTAAATTTCGTGTTGGAGCGCGGGCACCCAATTTGGTCAGGTTTCCTTTTGGAGGAATTATGTTTATGTTGGCTCAAAGAAAAGACCTAGTACGCAACATGAATTTGATTAAAGAAACCCGCGTAAGACACTTAGTGCCTGCAGCTAGCTTTAGAACGACCAGCTAAGTACTTTTTTGGAGCGAGTAATTAAAGTCGATATTTTTACCGATGGAGCGTGTCGTGGAAACCCTGGGCCTGGAGGTTGGGCAGCGCTCCTTCGCTATGGCGACACCGAAAAAATGTTTTCTGGTGCTCAGGAGCAAACTACGAATAACCGAATGGAGCTTATGGCGGCAATCGAGGGTTTGGAACAATTAAAAAAGCCTATGGATGTTGTTCTTACCACTGATTCCCAATATGTAAAGGATGGAATCACTAAGTGGATCGATGGGTGGAAGAAAAAGGGTTGGATTACTTCACAGAAAAAACCTGTTAAAAACGTCGACCTTTGGAAGCGATTAGATGCGGCTGTTGTCAACCACTCTGTGGAATGGAAGTGGGTCAAGGGGCACAGCGGGCATACGGAAAATGAAATGGTTGATCAGGCAGCCAACATCGCCATAGATAATCTTTTAGCAACAAGATGAGGCAATTGGTATTAGATACAGAGACCACCGGATTAGAAGTTGGTCTTGGACACCGGATAATCGAAATTGGTTGTGTAGAGCTTGTTAATAGACGTTTAACAGGGCGTAACTTCCACAAATATATTAATCCAGACAGAGAAATTGATGATGGAGCTCTAGAGGTTCATGGTATCACTCAAGAGTTTCTTTCAGACAAACCCCGGTTTGCAGATATATGGGACGAATTTAGGGAATTCTTGCGGGGCGATGAATTAATTATCCACAACGCTCCCTTTGATGTTGCATTTTTAAACCATGAGATCGGACTACTAAATCTGGGCTTGCCTTCCATACAAGATCAAAGTTCTGTTGTGGATTCCTTGGCGCTCGCTCGGGAAAAACATCCTGGACAACGTAATAGTCTCGACGCGCTATGCAGAAGGTATTCAATCGATAATTCTCAGAGAGTCTTACATGGAGCCTTGTTGGACGCTGAGATTCTCTCTGATGTGTATTTACTGCTTACCGGAGGCCAGGGAGGTTTGTTTGATGTGGCAGAGGAGGCTAAGTCGGAAGATCATGTCGATAAGATGATCAACGTAAGTGCCACTGATTCGCAAAGTTTAAGTGGATTTCTTGAAGTAAAAGCCAGTGAAAGCGAAGTGAGAGAACATGAAGAATTTCTCTCCTTTATCGAGGAAAGAAATTCTAATGCTTCGATCTGGCGCTCTTCACGCGAGCCCGACTAGTCCGATTTATAAGATATATGTGACTGCAAGATAGCCTGTCACACCCATGGTTATGGTGTAAGGCAAGGCCATCTTTACCATCGTCATATAAGACAGACGAATCAAAGGGGCTACTGAAGATGTCAACAGAAACAAGAAAGCGGCTTGGCCGTTTGGTGTTGCCACGCTGGGAATGTTGGTTCCCGTGTTAATCGCTACCGAGAGTTTATCGAACAAGTCCCTTGATATATCGCCATTGGTATAAGCAGTATGCACTTCTCCAATATAGACTGTCGCGACGAATACGTTATCGCTGATTGCTGATAGTAAGCCATTTGCTATATAGAACATCCCTGGTTGTTGGGCCTCTGGTAGACTCAAAACCCAGGTTATGACTGGTGAGAACAGGTGGTTGTCGTGAATCACACCGACTATGCCAAAAAACACGACTAACAGTGCTGTAAAGGGCAGAGCTTCTTCAAACGCGTGTCCTAGATCATGCTCTTCAATGACTCCGTTGAAGGCGGTTTGAAGTACTATTATTGTCAGACCAATTATGCCGACTTCGGCGACGTGAAAAG
This sequence comes from K189A clade bacterium, assembly GCA_902568205.1. Lineage (GTDB taxonomy): Bacteria > Pseudomonadota > Gammaproteobacteria > Pseudomonadales > Azotimanducaceae > UBA4421. The sequence continues at coordinate 5,030 of CACFPX010000029.1, forward strand.
CTAGGGCAAAGACCAAAAATACAGCGCTAATGGCTTGGATGACTAGGCGCGCATTGTCTTTAGCTGTTCGGCTTTCGCTTTGGTGCTCGTCAAATTCCACTAATATCTCTCTCACGCGCTCGGGTAAAACGTTTCCATAGCCAAACTTTTTAACGATTTCTAGTATGATGCAAGTCGTCAAGCCAACCACAAGAACCGGCATAGTCACCGGCGCCATGGTTACGAAAAACTCGATAAAGTCCCATCCTGTGTAAGTTGCTATCAAAAGGTTTTGGGGTTCTCCGACTGTCGTGCAGACACCGCCGAGAGCAGTACCGACGGCGGCATGCATCATTAAATTTCGAAGAAAAGCCCTGAACTCCTCAAGATCAGCTTCGTTAGCCTCTAAAATTGAGTCGTCGCTCCCATGTTCATGTTCATCAGTAAATTGCTTGCCTGAAGCGACCTTGTGGTAAACCGAAAAAAAGCCGACAGCGACACTAATGATCACTGCAGTCACGGTTAAAGCATCTAGAAACGCAGATAAAAAGGCCGCCGTAAAGCTGAAAAGTAAAGACAGCAGAATCTTAGATCTAACTTTTAGCAGAATCTTTGTGAAAGTGAAGAGTAGTAACTCTTTCATGAAGTAGATACCTGCTACCATAAATATGAGGAGCAGAATGACAGGGAAAGCCGCAAGGATTTCGTCGTACACGGTTTGCGGACTCGTCATACCCAAAACGACGGCTTCGATCGCGATTAGGCCTCCAGGTTGCAATGGATAACACTTTAAGGCCATTGCCAAGGTGAAAATAAACTCCAACACGATCACCCATCCGGTCACAGTGGGACCTGCTAATAAGAGCAATAGCGGATTGATCACTAAAAATAGAACAACCGTTTTTTTATACCAGTCTGGTGCATGTCCGAGAAAATTTTGCCAAAACGAGTTCATAGCTAGGCCGTTCATAATCTTTCCCCTACGAGTTAATACTGTTAGGTGTCTAGGACGCGCAGTGTCTTCAACTAGACAGGGATCTATTCTTTTCGACTAATGCCTTCTAGTCAAGCGGGCGTAAATAATTACGTTAGCGTAATATGTAGTTGAAAAGGCGAGAGCAGGAAATAATAGGATGTGGCCAAAGGAACTCGACGATTTTGAACCTCTAATTAACGAAGAGGAGGGATTAGATACTGGAGACGCGCTCTATTTTGCATTTAAGCGCGACCAGCTGATCTGTAAAACTAATTCAGGCGTTCCAGAGCCTATAACCGCCGATGATTTTCGCTGGTTTGACGTAGAAACCTCGAGCAGGCATTTGTTGGGGCGTTTTCGAGGCGTAGGCTGTTATGCACTTGGCGTCGAGGGAAATATACCTGAAGGCTATAGCCTGACTGGATTGAGAGGTATTCTGGGCCGTACGGCTATGGATACCTTTTATCTCGCGGGACGCGCATTACAGACAGTTGACTGGCATAACACTAATAAGTTCTGCGGACGTTGCGGTGCACCGATGAGTGAACACCCGCAAGATCGCGCAAAGCTTTGCGAAAGCTGCGGGTTTGTTGCTTATCCTCGCCTATCACCTAGCATTATTGTTTTAGTTACCAAGGGCGAAGAGATGCTCTTGGCTAGGAATGCTGCCTGGCCAAATGGTATGTTCAGCACATTGGCGGGTTTCGTCGAAGCCGGTGAGAGTATCGAGCAAACAGTACACCGAGAAGTAATGGAGGAGGTGGGCTTGAGGGTAAAAAACCTCAAGTATTTCGGTTCTCAAAGCTGGCCTTTCCCTAATTCTTTGATGCTCGGGTTTCACGCTGAATATGATTCAGGAGATGTCGTTTGTCAGCCAGGGGAGATCGCAGAAGCAAAATGGTTTCAACGGAATAATCTGCCCCAGACACCGCCCAAGACAGCAATTTCAGGTTGGCTTATTGAGGAATTTCTAAGTCAAAATAGCGGTTAGTTCTTTCGAAAAGCCCCCAGTATGTGAAATACCCATATTAGGTTACTGTCGCTTTTAAACTGGCCGTTCATGAAGGCGTTGACCATTTCTGTGGTGCCCGTAAATATTTCGTAGGCCAAATCACTAGATTCAAAAAACAAAGTGATCTCTGGGCTTTTTTTTTGCTCACCCATCTGCATTTTTTTATCTTGAATGACAAAATTTATGGACTCCTCGCTCATGCGAAGCTCTATGCGAGCATCTATCTCACCGGCGGCGGCAGGGTCAAAGCTGTTGGTTAAGTATTCGACGATTTTATCGATTGTTGAAGTGTGATCTGCCATAAGGGCAATAATAATTGGTAGTCAATACTGTTTGGAATTGAATAATAACCTCTGCAATGGGAGGATGCATCTTCTGATGTTGATTTCAGGATTTAACTAAATTAAATGGAATTTTTGTTCGAGTATTTGATGTTCCTAGCCCAGGCCGCAACCGTTGTTGTGGCTCTTCTGATTGTGATTTCTTCCTTGGCGAGTTTGGGCTCCAGGGGACAATCCAGAACTAATGAAGGCCGATTAAGCATACATAAACTGAATGATCGTATCAGAGATCTGAAGTATTCGTTGGAATCGAGTGTTATTGATTCAGACCTGGTTAAAAAAGCCAGAAAGCAGGAAGCTAAAGAAGAATCAAAAAAAAATAAGAGGGCCAAGAAGGAACAGAAAAAAGCACTCCGCGAGTCAAAAATCGGAGATGAAGAGCAAAACAAGGAACTTGAAGGGACTGAAAAAAGAGCCTTTGTCGTATTATTTGAAGGAGACGTTAAAGCCTCTTCTTTAGACAACTTGCGTCTTGAAATAACCGCTATATTGACTCTGGCAAATGAAGCAGATGAAGTTGTCGTATGCATCGAAAGCCCTGGCGGGATGGTGCATAGCTATGGATTAGCTGCTTCTCAGCTTGAGCGTATTAAAGCAAAAGGTATTCCTCTGACCGTGGCCGTCGATAAGGTCGCGGCGAGTGGCGGTTACTTGATGGCTTCTGTTGCTGATAAAATAATCGCTGCCCCTTTTGCGCTGCTTGGTTCCATAGGAGTGGTCGCTCAGATTCCTAATGTTCACAAGCTCTTGAAAAAAAATGATGTGGATGTAGAGCTTTTAACAGCAGGTAAATATAAACGAACACTCTCGATATTTGGAGAAAACACTGAGGAAGGACGTCAGAAATTCATAGAGGAGATTGAAGACGTTCATTTGCTGTTTCAGGAGTTTGTTTCCAATAATCGTCCTGACTTGGATATCGAAAAAGTAGCCACTGGAGAAGCCTGGTACGGGAAGAGGGCTCTGGAACTCAACCTGGTGGACCAGTTGTTGACAAGTGATGAATATATCGTGGATCTTTGTTCGGAGAGGTCAGTTTATCAGGTTGAGTGGGAGATAAATAAATCGCCCGTCGATAAGTTTCTGGGGAAGGTGAACGGGACGCTCGACAGGGTGCACGATTTGTTGAGCGGTGTGATCAAGTAATCAAATAATAAAATAGATAAATAGGTAGTTTAGAGATATGAAATTCAATGCATTTTGGGTAGAGAAAACAGAAAATGGTTTTGAGCGGAGCATTATTGAGCGTGAGGTAGATGATTTGCCCGATGGCGACGTCGTGATCGATGTTGCTTATTCCTCATTGAATTACAAGGATGGATTGTCTGCTAGTGGAAGTCCTGGAGTTACACGTAATTATCCACATACCCCAGGTATCGATGCCGCGGGGACTGTTGCAGAGAGTTCCAGTGCAAAGTTTTCCGAGGGAGATGAAGTGATAGTTATTGGTTTCGATCTGGGAATGAATACTGCGGGAGGTTTTGGAGCAAAGATAAGAGTTCCTTCGGATTGGGTCGTAAAAATGCCTGATGGCCTTGATTTGCGTTCCAGTATGATTATTGGCACGGCAGGTTTCACCGCCGCAGAATGTATTCAGAAACTTGAAATGGCAGGACTATCAAAGGATTCTGGGCCAGTTTTGGTTACTGGAGCGACTGGCGGAGTGGGCTCGGTTGCCGTGAAATTGCTGGCTCAGATGGGACATGAGGTCCACGCGGTTACAGGTAAGTCTGATAAAAAGGATTTCTTGGTCTCCTTAGGAGCTTCAGAAGTTTTAAGTAGAGATCAAATTATGGAAGGATTAGAAAAACCTCTCCTGAAAGAAACCTGGGCCGGTGTTGTTGATACTGTCGGGGGAGACATGTTGTTTAATGCGCTAAAAGGCCTCCGATACGGCGGCAGTTTAGCAGCTTGCGGTCTTGTTGGTGGGCCGGGTTTTTCGGCGACCGTATTGCCATTTATTTTAAGACACGTGAATTTGCTAGGAGTGGATTCGGTTCAATTACCGATTGGTGAAAAAGAGATTATATGGAATCGTTTGGCCTCTGATTGGAAAGTAGATCTCTCTAGTTTAGAGGAAGTATTACACCTAGACAGTCTGTCTGGCGCTATTGATCGAATACTAAAAGGAGAGATGGTTGGTCGAGGAGTGCTGCACTACTAGATATAGATATGTCTGAGTCCACCGGTCGACCTTAACAGTTTGTCGTTGATGGTGCGCAAATTCAGAACAAAGAGTATATAATGTCAGGCTAGGCATGTTAGCAAGTTAGAAGCAAATTGATAGAAATCTCTGTTAAAGCTCAATCGTATTTAAAGGATCTGTTGTCTCAGCAAGAGGATGGTGATGTTGGGATTCGAGTTTTCGTTGCGGATCCAGGCACCCCGTCTGCCGAGGCGTGTATTGCCTACTGTCGACCTGGTGAGGAAGAAGAAGGCGACATCCCCGTGGATTATGACGGTTTTAGAGCCTGGTTTGAGGCGAGAAGCGAACCATTTCTTCAAGATGCCGAGGTGGATTACCAAGAAGATACGATGGGCGGGCAATTGACGATCAAAGCCCCGAATTCAAGAGTCCCGAATATTAAACCTGACTCTCCTATTGAAGATAAAGTGAATTACTTTCTGCAAAGTGAGATTAATCCGGGTTTGGCAGCTCACGGTGGAATGGTCTCGCTTGTAGAGATTACTGAGGAGAAGTCTGCGGTCCTGCAGTTTGGCGGAGGTTGTCAAGGGTGCGCCGCTGTCGACGTGACACTGAAAAACAGCGTTGAAGCCACCCTCATGGAAAGAGTTCCAGAGCTGTCAGGGGTTCTGGATTTAACAGACCATTCCAACAATGAGAACGCTTACTTTACCTAATCTAGATAGACTAGGGTAACTTCTCTGCTAGTTTTTTCAGCATTCGTTCAGTTTCATCCCAGTCTACGCATGCATCGGTGATAGAAACGCCATACTCTAATTTGTCGCCTATCGATTGATTCCCCGACCCGATATTGCTTTCAATCATTACTCCGGTTATTGATTCATTGCCTTCTCGGATTTGTTTGCTGATGTTGTCTAACACTTTGGATTGGTTTTTATGATCCTTGTTTGAGTTGGCATGGGAGCAATCAATCATAATGGAAGGATTGAGTCCTTTTCCTTGCAATTTTTGTTCGCTCTCGAGGACCGCTTCTTTTTCATAATTTGGACCGTTAGAACCTCCTCTCAGAACTACATGAACATCTGGATTGCCTCGCGTGTGAATGATACTAACCTGACCGGAAGGATTAATACCTAAAAATCGATGGGGCGCGACTGCAGACTGCATAGCATTAATAGCTACATCTAAAGAGCCATCTGTGCCATTTTTGAACCCTATTGCACAGCTGAGACCTGACGCCATTTCTCGGTGCGTCTGTGATTCAGTTGTTCGCGCACCTATTGCAGACCAGGAAATCAAGTCTTGAAGGTATTGAGGCGTAATGGGGTCAAGGGCTTCTGTCGCAAGCGGCAAACCGATCTCTGAGATCTCCAAAAGAAGCTTTCTCGCAATCTTAAGCCCTTCTGAAATTTTGAAGCTGTCGTCAAGGTAGGGGTCGTTAATCAGACCCTTCCACCCCACCGTGCTGCGTGGTTTTTCAAAATAGGAGCGCATTACGATATAGAGTTTCTTGTCCAATAATAGGGATAGATTTTTTAGTCTATGTGCGTAGTCGATTGCCGCCTCTGGGTCATGTATTGAGCACGGTCCAACAACGACAAGCAGTCTTTTATCTTGCTTTGATATGATGTTTCTTACAATTTTCCTTGATTCGTTTATTTGCTCGGTAATTGCCGCCGAAACTGGCATGTCAGATTTCAGCGAATCTGGCGTTATGAGTACTTCATGATCGGAAATATTTATATTTTCTAGTTTCATAAAATGTCTTGTATGTAAGCCCTATGAGTTTCTATATCGAGATTAGCTTCAGGCTAACCAGTTTAGAAAGAGTAGACTCTTTTTATTTCAGGGCGCGGATGGTAAACCGGAGTATCATCTAGAGCAACCAATGGGCAAACTTTGAAGTTTTGAAGTTTCAGAGAGTCACTTCTTTAAAAGTTGCTGTTGCGGTAAAAAAGAGACCGGTTTTAATCGGCTCTGAGTAGATATTTTTTGCGATGTATTGATATCGCTCGAGTTGATTCTTATAAAGCTCGATTTGGGCCTTGTAAAAAGTTTCGGGGTCGCGGTTGGCTAGTGGCGTGCCGGTTTTGTAATCGATGATCCAACGTAGCTTGTTTTCAACAAACATCCGGTCTACAAAAACTCGCTGGATTGATCCGTTTATTACACCGGTCATGCCATACTCAGATTTGTGATCCTCTCGCTGTCTTAATATCCATTGTCCCTGTTTGCTGTTTAAAGTTCTCCATAAATGTTCATCGGTTTTTTGTTCTAGTTCATAGATTAATTCTTTTTCGGAGTACCTGTTGGCTGACCATTTGTGGATCAGGCTTTTAAGAATTTTAAGGTCAGGGTGTTCATTTGTCGTAAGCCAAGCTAATCCTTGGTGAACCGTTTGGCCCAGGATCATTTCAAAGGTTACGAGCTCTTCGTCTGAGGTTTCCTCTGAATATTCGAGCGGTAAAGTAGATCTAGCTAACGGCTGTGATTTTGTTTTCCATTTATAATCAGATGGCAAGTGTTTTAGAAAATTATTGGGATTTTTCTCCGATTTAGTTTGAGAGGATGGCTTTGGAAGACTTTCTGAGTGTTGATCAGTTTTTACAAAAGAAAAATCTGTTAAATATCTCGCTAGTCCAGAGATTGAGGCTTCTGCCTTGCGGGTATAACTCACAAACATGGTCCGGCGAGCCCTTGTAAGAGCTACATAGAGTAAACGCTCGTTTTCGTTTTCCGATTTTTTTTTGCTCTGGTAGTTTATCCAGCTATAAATAAGATCACCTTTAGCTCCTACTAGCAGACCTTTTTCCTCAAGACTCCACTGGAGTATCGGGCTCTCTTCCACCCGTGTGCGTCGATCTAAAAATGGTACGACTACATGATCGAATTCGAGGCCCTTGGCCTTGTGGATTGTCATGATTTGAATGTTCGAACCTTCAGGCTTGGGAGGGCTGTAGAGGTTAGACAAAGACTCTTTTAACTGCTCTAGGTCATAGGCCAGCTCGCCGAGCTCTTCGATGAAATCAAAAAAAGCAATGGCGATATTGAGACCATCTTGACCGTAAGCGTCAACTCCGCCTAGTCGGACCCAAAAACCTTCTAAAACCTCTCTGAGTGAAAATTCATGCTTGAATGTGTTTGCCCAGAGATACGCATCATGCAAGCGGTTTAGTCGAAGATCGTGTCTCTTGTTAGACTTGATATAGTCCCAGGGATCCGATTGTTGTGCGACCATTTCAAGTTCCGTTAGAGTCAGCCCTAACAACGGGCTTCTCAGGATAAAGAACCAGGCTAATCTTGAGTCTGTCGAAAAAAGCGTTTGGTAAAGGGCCAATAGATCCTTGGTGAGGGGTTCTTCTTCTAGCGAATAGATGTCGTTTGCTTGCCAACCTATATTGTGCAAATCAATAGCATCAATTAACGGTTTCAAGTGGCTCCTAGATCTGCATAATATACCTATAGAGTCCTCGGTACCTTTGAGATTCAAGAGGTGCTTTACGATCGATGCTATTTCATATTCTACTGATTCAAATTCATAGCACTCTACCTTAGCTTTATCTGACTTGGGCAGAACAGGAGTTGAAGGGGTTTGTTTCGTTTCACCCAGAAGCTGATTCTCTTTGTTCGCCTTTTCAGCAGAGAATAAACTATTTATCCAATCTACTAGTTTAGGATCGGATCGAAAGTTGGCTTTTAGTGACAGATTGTCAACTGGTAGCTGGGCCAAACCGTTTTCTTTGATTTCATTGAATACTCTGATGTCTGCATCTCTGAATGAATAAACTGATTGCATGGGGTCTCCCACAGCAAAAAATGAATGTCCATCTTTATGACTCCAGCTTTCGGTCAGCTGGTTGAAGAATTTCATTTGGCTTCTCGAGGTATCTTGAAACTCGTCGATCAGAATGTGTTGAATACGGTACCCTAGTGACAAAGCCAGTTCTGAGGGACTGTCTTGGTCGCCTAGACTTGATTGAGCTTGCATGGCAATGGCAGTAAAATCGATTTCTCTTTGTTCTCTGAATACCGACTCTAGTTCTGTTGCAGCAACGGCGATACAGATACAGCAATCGGTAATGCTTCGAATATCGTTCAGCTCGATGTTTTCAGGAAGGTGTTGGATCGTCACAAAGTCGGCTAAGAGTTCTCGTTCACTGATTTCGCCAATCCAGGCTGAGAGTCTTGATTTGAGGTCTTTGTCAGAGAAAGCCATGTGCTCTTTTACCGTCAAACGTTTTCTGAAGGAGCCAGCTTTTGTGATCAATGCGCGAGCAATTATGGGAATTGCCTGCGTTAAGGGTATTTCGGGCTCGACCATCCTTATTAATGCTTCGTCTGCTTTCGTAAGTTTTTGAGCCAGATTCTCAATTGTGCGTTGGCAAATTAAGTCGCCTAATAAATTGAAGTGCCGAACCAGGTTTTCGGGTTCAAAGGATTCTTTGATGACTAGCTGAGTGATATCTAACCACTGGTCCCTCATACTCAGCATATCAATTATCATCCTGTAGGCTCGCTCATAATCGTTCGAACAAAATTCGAGAAAACCCATTAGGAAGGATGAAACAGAGTCCTCTTCATATAATCGGTGCATCGTTCTTTCAGCGGCTAGTCGATACAGTACCCAAGGAGTTTGGCTAATCGAGTAACCGCGATAATTGTTAGCTCCAAAACTGTGGTTGTTTATTTCGTTCGCAAATGAATCGATTGTTTGTATTCTTAGGCGATTAGGATTGCGGAGTATCTCCCAGTTTCGAGTTTCATCGCTATTGCGAGCTCTTCTTGTGGTGGCCCCCTTTGTGCTCAAAAGTTCTAACACCCGAGCTTTCATCTCGTTAGCGGCTTTTTTGGTGAATGTTATAGCTAGTATTTCTTCGGGAGCGGAAACATGAGAAAGAAGTTCTATATAGCGCATCGCAAGCAGCGTAGTTTTACCTGAACCAGCAGGTGCTTGCACTATGAATGATTTTTCAGGATCAAGTGCCGCAGATCTTTCTTTTTGGTCAGGAATGTCGAACCTGGCTGCCATTGGAACTACTGAATTCTGCAAAAGCCAGATAGATGACAGTTTGCACAGTACCCTTGAGTCGGCGAAATGTTTGCTTCGCCTTCTTTAAAATCGTTAGCGGTTTGTTCAAGCTGAATTGACCATTTTTTTATTTCAGTGTCGAGCCTAATATCAGGAACGGATTTAAATTTAGCGTCCAAGTTGTCATTAGTTGAAAATCCAGAAAGTTTTGGTTTTTCTTCATCCAGTTGGGCAAAAAAGGTCCCTTTGAGTCCTGAGATGGCAAGTGCATAGGCAGCGAGTTGAGGGTCTCTTAAATTATCTGATCTGGCCTGTGAGAGGTTAACTTTGCCGGTTTTATAGTCGATTAAAATTAGGTCTTCTCCCACTTTATCAATTCTGTCAGCTCGAAGAGAAAACTCGATTCCAGCGAGTTCGAGTCGAAAAGGTTTTTCCAAGCTGATCACATCAAAAGGTTGTCTGCTTACTTCGAAAGCAATCCATGTTTTTATCAAGCTTGAAATTCTCTGAACCTCGCTGTTTTTGTACAGATTGGGGGCCTTTTTAAAGTATCGTTCCACCATTAGTTTTGTTGTTGCTTCAGTCTCTTCTCTCGAGACGGATTCCATGGCTTGTTTCGAATGGCGTTTCGCAAAAAGCCTGGCAAGCGCTTCATGCACAACGATCCCCTTTTCTAAGGGGCCAGGGAGGTCACTGGGGGTCTCCGAAGCCTCTAAACCTAGTCTATTAATAGCAAAACTTTTAAAGCCGCAATTGATTTGATCCTTTAACATGCGTACTCCCCCTCTAATGGAGGTTCCCGTATACCGGTTCCCTCTCTCGTCGAGAGTAGAAATCAAATCTATTCTTTGGAATTGAAAGTCAGGGTTTAGATTAGGGGGGCTCAGTTCTATTGGGGTTTCAGGAACTTCCAGAATCAGTGGGCTGGGTGTTATTTCTGCATCGCCTTTTCGACATGAATAGCTGAAAACGAGGTTTGGTGATTGTTGATGCCAGCTCTTTAAGAGACTTTTGGCAAAACCCAATTCTTCCTGCTGAGTTGCTTGAGGCATTTTATACTTCGTTTTAGTGCTCTGGGGTAAAAACACATTTGCACTACACCGTGATGGAAAATTTTCTGAATCCATCTCGCAAATCCATAGATGAGAGAAGTGCAAACCCAGAGATTCGATCAGCCCTAAAACTTGAATGTCTTGCGCTTTCCTTTCCGGCGCATGCGTGATCGTATTGAGATAAGAGTCGATTAGCTCAAGGGCCTCGTCTAGAGTTAGTGTCTCGTTAGTTCCTAGGCTTTTTAGGAAAAGGAGCTCCTGTTTAATGGCCTGATAGGCTTGGTAACCAAAGGTTTGAATGCTGTCGACAACCGGCCAGCCTATATCGTTTAAGTGAGTTAGCAGATCTTCGATCCAGTTTTTTAATAATTTAGGTTGTGTGTTGAGCTGAACGTTTTCATTAAGGTTTGGTGATTTGTTGTCACTAAGACGTTTTGAATCATGAGCGAGATTGCTGTTATTTTTCGAAACGGATATTGTTGTGCCGAATCTTTTAGCGATGTAATCGGAGTCAAAGAAACTAGAGGTGGCTAGGTTTTCGTATTCGTATGGTTTGAGATCCCGATAATAAGAGCGAAGATAAGTTAGCGCATGCTTCCAAAGTGGGTGTTTGTTTAAAGGTTGACCTGAAGAAATGTTAAATTGTTCGGTATGGCTTCCCTGAAAAGAGTTTAGGGTCACAGCAATTTGTCTAGACACCTGGCTGTAATGTGCTGATAGATTGGGAACAACGATCCCTATAGTCGATTCCGGTTTCGTTCTTTTTATCTCAGTTGCCCATTTAACAGCGCCTGCTAATTCTTGGTTCAGGTTGTCGCATCGAAATACGGATTTTTTTGACGATTCGCGTTTTGTCTCATTGTTAACCTTGGATGCTTGCGGAAGTTCCTCAACTAAGTTGTCGGAATTAACAAGAACGATTGAGGACTTGGTTGAACAATTCTCAAGATATCGTTTTTCCGAAGGGGTTAAGTGTTCAAACTGGTAAAGTAATAGTTGAGTTGTGTCGAGCTCGTTATTTGCGAGGTAAGTCGCCAGCTGGCTCTCGAGGATTTGCTCGGTTCCGTTGCTAGCTGACAGGGCTTCATACCAACTCATCAGAGTACCGCATCTATAAGAAATTTCTCGATAGTGCTCTAAGTCGACTTCATATCTGCGAATGAGATGTATCGCCTCTATCGCTTGATTTATTAATGAACGCTGACTCTCTGGAATGATGGAGTAAAGCTGAGTGAATAACGCCCGGTTATCAACCACACTTAAATTCTGATTTTCGTCGTCATGGCCGTAGAAAAAAATGGATCGAAGATGATTATTTAAACTTCTTACGACGGGGCTGGTCCAGGCTGTTAAGCCTTTTCCAATCTGGTATTGGTCGTAGCTGTTTCTGAATTCCTTGGCTAGCCTGTCATTGGGGGTCAGCACGATATGATCTTCACAAAGATCGACTAATTGATCGTTGATGGGGACTAGCAGGTTTATCATGAAAATATTGTATCTCAAGATAAAACATCCGTGTTTAAGTCTTCATGGGATATACTCGCTATTGGAAATCTAAACCATTGGAGTGGGTGCTTGAGTACGGTTAGTTACGTTAGCTTAGGGTGTCCGAAAGCTTTGGTTGATTCAGAGCACATAGTCACAGCGCTTGCCGACGAAAACTTTGAAGTCGTGGGAGAAAATAGTGACGCTGGTGTCGTTGTTGTAAATACCTGTGGATTCATTAATCAAGCCAAAGCGGAAAGCTATGCGGCCATCGAAGCTGCTATGGAAAATGAGCAGCAGGTTGTTGTAACTGGTTGCTTGGGGGTCGAGAAAGAAGAGCTATTGCGCCGTTACCCCGGTCTTAAATTTGTGTCAGGCCCGGGCGATACTGTTCAGGTTGTAAAGGCAGTAAAAAGTCTGAATGGTGAGTCTGTAGACAGGTTGTATGATCCCGCTTTGATTGGGCGCGATTCAGGGAATAGAGTGTTGTTAACGCCTGAGCACTATGCTTATTTGAAAATTGCTGAGGGCTGCAATCATAAGTGTACCTTTTGCATCATACCAACAATGAGGGGGCCTCTTACTTCGAAAACGCTGGGTGAGCTTGTAGAGGAAGCTCAAGCACTAGTCGAAAATGGAGTAAAAGAATTGCTGTTGATTGCTCAAGATCTTAGCGCCTATGGATTAGATCGACAGTACGGCGACAAGAGAGGGTCAGAGCCGTCTTACAGAGAAGATATTTTTACCTTGTGCAGCGAACTGGCTGGCATTGCCCCTTGGTTGAGGCTCCACTATGTCTATCCTTATCCCCATGTTGATAAGTTGGTTGAGATGATGGCTGAAGGGCAGATATTGCCTTATTTGGATATGCCTCTTCAGCACGCATCCCCCCCGATTCTCAAGGCCATGAAGCGTCCTGCATCAAGCGAGAAAACGCTAGAAAGAATACAAAGTTGGCGTTCAAAGATCCCAGATTTGTCAATTCGATCAAATTTCATAGTGGGCTTTCCAGGAGAAACCGAGCAGGATTTAGATTTGCTTCTGAAATTTCTGGATGAAGCAAAGTTAGATAGGGTGGGTTGTTTTACCTACAGTGAGGTAGGAGGAGCCAGAGCGAACAAATTATCCGGTGCTCTCTCAGAGCGGGAAAAACTTGACCGCCAAGATATTGTTTACGAGCACCAAGCGACCATTAGTTACAAAAGATTAGCTCGGCATATTGGTAATACCTTAGAAGTTATTATCGACGGAGAAATTGATGATCAGGTCATTGGCAGAACAATATTTGATGCGCCAGACATTGATGGTCGAGTTTTTATACAGGGAGCCCAGAATGTCAAAGCGGGGGACTTTATTTCGGTAGAAATTAAGAGCTGCGATGACCATGATTTAAATGGTGACTATTTAGGCCACCGGATAGGCCTTCGTTAGTTATCTCGCCGGTATTCATTTTTGTTACGGCAACAGAGTTTGCAAGTTATAATAGTAGTTAGAAATAGGTGGTGGATGTTATGTGGTATTTACTCGAAGACTTTTTCGACCAGGGAATTATTATCCAGGGTTTTTTGGCTCTTGGGTGGCTTTGTATGATTGTGATGGTATGTAGCATTGTCGCGGGTTTCTTCTGATAACGACTGATTGAAATGGCGTAACTTGCCAGACTTATTGGAGGTCACGTTGGATTTGCACGAGCTAGAGAGCTGGCTTGACGAGTTAAAAACTAGACATAATGATTTGGATGTTGTTGTCCAGCACCTGATAGACACACATCATCATGACTCAATGAGAATACAACGGTTAAAAAAACAAAAACTTCAGCTCAAAGAGCAAATCGTTAAACTGGAAAGTCGTTTGATTCCTGATCTGGATGCTTAATTGGAGAGCCTAAATCTTTTAACGGTCGCAGTATCGTCGAGCGCTTTGTTCGATCTGACTGAATCCGACTCGATTTATCAAAATGAAGGCCTGGAGGCTTATCGTCGCTATCAGATCCAGCATGAGGAACAAGTGCTAGAGCCAGGAGAAGGATTCCTTTTAGTTAAAAAGCTCTTGTCGCTTAACGATCAGCTTGGAGACTCTCCTGTTGAGGTGATTCTGCTGTCACGCAACTCCGCGGATACTGGTTTGCGGGTATTTAAGTCGATTGAAGCGCATAAGCTAAATATAACGAGAGCAGCATTTTGTAGTGGCGATTCTCCTTATAAGTATATACGAGCTTTTGGCAGTGATTTGTTCCTGTCCACTAATGCTGAGGATGTGCGACAGGCGTTGGATCAGCAGGTCGCTGCGGCAACGCTCATAGGTTCGACTGTTGCTGGAAACCGAAGGCGTTTTTCAAATCAGCTGAAAATAGCGTTCGACGGTGATTCTGTCCTGTTTTCTGACGAAGCAGAACGAGTTTTTCAGGAGAGTGGGCTAGATGCTTTTAGTCGTTCTGAAGCTTCCTCTGCTGAAGAACCATTGGAGGGCGGTCCATTTAAGAACTTTCTGTTTGCGCTACATAAATTGCAGCAGCAGTTTTCCAATGATGACTTGCCGATAAGGACTGCACTGGTCACTTCACGAGGGGCGCCAGCACATGAGCGAGTGATCAAGACTTTAAGGCATTGGGACATTAGATTAGACGAATCTCTGTTTTTGGGTGGTAGAGACAAAGGGGAATTTTTAAAGAGCTTCGAAGCAGATATTTTCTTTGATGATCAAGCCGTTCATTGCGAGAACGCTAGTTCGCATGTCGCCTCCGGCCATGTACCCAGTGGTGTAGCAAACGAATAAACATGTTATACTCTGTGAGAATATTAAGCATTTTGATTATTCGTTTTTGTTATGAAGCTGCAACAACTGAGGTACGTCTGGGAAGTAACCCGGCATAATCTTAACGTCTCTGACACGGCTCAGAGTTTATATACTTCTCAACCTGGCATCAGCAAGCAAATTCGCCTTCTTGAAGACGAGCTAAAACTAGAGATTTTTGCGAGAAGCGGAAAACATTTGACTCATGTAACGCCGGCTGGTGAAGAAATTGTCAGAATGGCTGGGGAGATTGTTAGGCAGACTGATTCGATTAAGCAATTGGCGCAAGAGTATTCTTCCCAGAAAGAAGGGCGTTTGTCGATAGCAACGACGAACACTCAGGCAAAGTACGCTTTACCCCAGGTAGTAAAAGAGTTCAGAGAGATGTATCCGCATGTGACTTTGCAGATGCAGCAAGGCTCTCCCGAACAGATAGCTTCCCTTGCTGCGTCCGGTGACGTGGATTTCGCTATAACGACTGAAGGGTTGGAGTTATTCAATGATCTAATCATGATGCCTTGTTATAAATGGAATCGTTCGGTGGTTGTGCCAGAGGGGCACCCCCTAACAAAGCAAAAGGAGATCACGCTCGAAAGTTTAGGGAACTATCCGCTAGTGACTTATGTTTTTTGGGCTACTGGAAGGTCGAAGCTGGATGAAGCCTTCAAGAATATCGATGTGACTCCTAATGTCGTATTTACTGCTACGGATGCAGACGTAATCAAAAGCTATGTGAAACTGGGTATAGGTGTTGGCATAGTAGCGGGTATGGCATTTGATGCTGTTGCGGACGAAGGTCTTGTCAGTATGGATGCGAGCCACTTATTCGATTCAAGCGTAACTCATATAGGTTTTAGGCGGGGAACTTTTTTGCGACGATACATGCTTGATTTCATCGAAAAATTCGCTCCTCATCTCGATCACTGGAAAGTCAAAGATGCCGTTGCTTTGGCCACCGGAAAGGAACGAGTCGAATTTTTTGATAGCTTGGATTTACCTACGAGATAAGACAAACTTTGGTCTTTTATCTTGAGACCTTCTTCTTTGTTCTGAGTACAAGGACGATTCTTCTTTCATCGTAACGTCGTTCGATCATCGACAAATTCCAAACTGATAATGAAATGCTATATGCTTAGAGATTAGTTTGTTTTTGGTTGAATTGTGGACATTCTTTGCTTGGATTTAGAAGGCGTTTTGGTCCCAGAAATATGGCAAGCAGTGGCTAAAAGCACGGGAATCGAGGAGCTTCGCAAGACAACTCGAGACATTCCCGATTATGATGAGCTGATGACTTATCGGCTGCGGATTGTAGATCAGCATGATATTAAGTTAAGCCAGATCCAGAGGGATATTCGCTCTTTGAGGCCCTTAGAGGGAGCCTTGCAATTTCTAAACTGGGCAAGGTCTGAATATCAAGTGTTTGTTGTTTCAGACACTTTCTACGAATTTGCAAGGCCTCTAATGGAGCAATTACAGAACCCATCTTTGTTTTGTCATCGACTAATCATCAATGAAGATAGAATTGAGGGTTATCAACTTCGCCAAGAAGACCCCAAGAAGAAGACTGTTGAAGCTCTAAAATCACTCAACTATCGTGTCATCGCATCAGGCGATTCGTTCAATGATTTGTCCATGTTGATGGCAGCGGATGTTGGTTATTTTTATCGACCTCCGGCGAATATCGTAAAGCTTCATCCGAACTTTCCTGTTGCGGAGAATTATTCAGAGCTCAAAAAGCTCATACTCGATTCGTTTAAATAAATCCTAACTCACAATGGTTTTATCAATAACCGATGATCCCGTGTATAATACTATCCGCACGGAAGCGTCTTAGTTTTGGGAAAGAGTGAGAAATGAGCGCAGGTAGAAGATTTAAGAAAGCGTTGTCAGAAGAAAGCCCACTCCAAATACCGGGAACGATTAATGCCTATTCTGCGTTATTAGCAGAGAGGTCTGGTTATCGCTCGATATATTTGTCGGGGGGTGGGGTAGCCAATGCATCATATGGGCTCCCGGACTTAGGAATGACCTCCCTCAATGACGTATTGTCCGATGTACATCGAATAACTGGCGCTTGCGAACTCCCGCTTTTGGTTGACATAGATACCGGTTGGGGTGGGGCATTCAATATCGCGCGAACCATCAGAGAAATGACAAAGGCCGGTGCGGCAGCGGTTCACATCGAAGATCAGGTAGCTGAAAAACGTTGTGGTCATCGGCCGAATAAAGCGATTGTGTCTGTTAGCGAGATGTGTGATCGGATTAAGGCCGCGGTGGATGCAAAAACAGATGACCACTTTGTAGTGATGGCGCGTACGGATGCGCTCGCGGTAGATGGGTTTGAAGCGGTGCTCGATCGGGTTAACGCCTTTGTAGAGGCCGGTGCGGATGCTATTTTCGCTGAAGCGATGACGGAGCTGTCATTGTATGAAAAGATAGTCAGTCAGTGTCCTGTGCCTGTTTTGGCGAACATCACAGAATTTGGACAGACTCCTTTATATTCGCTCGAGGAGCTAAGAAGTGTCGGAATCTCGATGGCTTTATATCCTTTATCCGCGTTCAGAGCGATGAGCCTAGCAGCTTTGGACGTATACGAAACCCTTCGTAAAGAGGGAACCCAAAAGAGTGTGCAAGATAAGATGCAAACAAGAGATGAGCTCTATGAGGTACTAGATTACCACAGTTATGAGACAAAGTTGGATGAACTGTTCGAGAGTAAATCTTAATAAATTTTAAAAAATATCAATTAGTTAAGACGAATTTGTCATTAAAGACTTGAGGGGGAATGCATGGTGGATAAGCAGTTGGGCGGAGCAGGCCTAAGAGGCCAGAGTGCAGGAGATACGGCTCTCTGCACAGTAGGTAAATCTGGGACGGGTTTAACCTATAGAGGATACGATATTACTGATCTGGCGGAAAATGCCACATTCGAAGAGGTAGCTTACTTGATCTATTTTGGTGAGTTGCCAAATCAACAACAGTTGGACGAATACAAGACAACTTTAAGAGGTTATCGAAAGCTTCCCGAAGAACTAATAGGTGTCCTAGAGGCTATTCCTGCTTCCGCACATCCCATGGACGTCCTGAGAACTGGTTGCTCTATGCTTGGTAACTTGGAGCCGGAAGGAGATTTTGAAAACCAGCAGAGAGCTGCTGATAGATTGCTAGGAGCGCTTCCTTCGATCATTAATTATTGGTACCAATACAGCCACCACGATAACCGTATTGATACTGATAGCGATGAGGATTCCTTGGCAGGTCATTTTCTTAAAACGCTGTCTGGCAACTCTCCGTCAGAGCTTCATCAACGAGTAATGGACGTTTCCCTGATTTTGTACGCGGAGCACGAGTTCAATGCCTCTACCTTTACCGCGCGAGTGTGCGCCTCGACCTTGTCAGATATGCACAGCTGCGTAACTGGCGCTATCGGGTCATTGCGAGGGCCTTTACATGGTGGTGCTAATGAGGCAGCGATGGAGATGATTGAGAAATTCTCTTCGGTCGAGGATGCAACTCAAGGCGTGCACGGCATGCTCGAAAGAAAAGATAAGATAATGGGGTTTGGTCATGCGATCTACCGAACTTCTGACCCTCGGAACGTGATAATCAAACAGTGGGCGGAGAAATTAGCCGATGAAGTAGGTGATGAGTCTCTGTATCCCATCTCGTGTGCGGTTGAAAAGGTGATGTGGGACGAGAAAGAGCTTTTTGCTAATGCTGACTTTTTTCACGCGTCGGCCTACCATTTCATGGGTATACCCACGAAATTGTTTACCCCAATTTTCGTTTGCTCTCGGGTGTCTGGCTGGACGGCGCACGTCATGGAACAGCGAGTAAATAACCGAATTATTCGACCCAGTGCGGACTATGTTGGTCCGGAGCCAAGAGTGTTAGCACCGATTGGAGAGCGTTAAAACCCAGGCTTATTGAGGTTTTTGATTTTAAGAAGTAGTGAATGGAAAAAATATGAGTTCAAACGTAGATGTAAATGTTAGGCCTGATCCTGATAGTGAACTGGTTAAGATAGCGGACTACGTGGTCGATCATGAGATCTCTAGCAAAGAGGCTATGGAGACCGCCAAAAACTGTCTCATGGACACCCTCGGTTGTGGGTTTCTAGCCCAAAAATTTCCGGAATGCGCAAAACACTTGGGTCCTCTGGTTCCCGGTACCGTTGTGCCCTTAGGAGCGAGAGTGCCTGGGACCCAGTTTGAATTAGATCCTGTTAAAGCTGCCTGGGATATAGGCTGTATGATTCGTTGGTTGGACTTTAATGACACATGGTTGGCAGCTGAATGGGGTCATCCATCGGATAATTTGGGTTCTATCCTTGCTGTTGCTGACTACCTCAGTAGAAACAATGTCGCACAAGGTAAATCCCCTTTGACCATGAAAGATGTCTTGGTGGGCATGATAAAGGCTCACGAAATTCAAGGCTGCTTGGCATTAGAGAATAGTTTTAACCGGGTTGGCCTGGATCACGTGTTGCTAGTGCGAGTTGCCTCCACCGCGGTCGTTACGCAGATGTTAGGAGGTAGTCACGACCAAGTTATTGATGCTTTGTCTCATGCTTGGCTTGATGGTTCTAGTCTGAGGACTTATAGGCACGCGCCAAACGCGGGGCCTAGGAAATCTTGGGCTGCTGGTGATGCAACTTCCAGAGCTGTTCGACTTGCGATGTTGGTGTTAAAGGGAGAAATAGGTTACCCCAGTGCATTGTCTGCGCCCACCTGGGGTTTTTATGATGTTTCTTTTAAAGGCGAGGCGTTTAAATTTCAGCGTGATTATGGATCTTACGTAATGGAGAACGTTCTATTCAAGATCTCCTTTCCCGCCGAGTTCCACGCTCAAACCGCGGTCGAAGCGGCTGTTTCTTTGCACCAAGAAGCGATGTCTAGATTCGACGACATCGAGAAAATTGTCATTACAACCCATGAGTCTGCAATTCGAATAATTAGTAAGACTGGCCAACTCAATAACCCTGCCGATCGTGATCATTGCCTGCAGTACATGACCGCGATTGGCCTTTTAAAGGGCAATTTAGTCGCAGAAGATTACGAAGATGATGTGGCAGCTGATCCGAGAGTCGACCAGTTACGCGAGATGATGGAGGTTGAAGAGAATCAGCGCTTTAGCCAGGAATATCACGAACCTGATAAACGATCTATTGCTAACGCGATTCAGATTTTTTACAAAGACGGTACAACTAGTGATCAGATAACGGTTGAGTATCCAATAGGGCACCGTAGAAGACGCGAAGAAGGTATACCAATATTAGAAGATAAATTCGCCCGAAACTTAGCGGTGCGATTTCCTCAAGGAAGGGTGAATGAGATTTTCGAGATATGTGTTGACTTAGATCGCTTAATCGAAACCCCTGTTAACGAGTTTATGGATAAGTTAGCGATCTGAGGACAAGGTCATGGCGTAGTGGGGTATGTTTGCGTCCATAAACTCGCTGCCGTGGGCTATAAAACCGGCTTTCTCGTAGAATTCGATAGCGTATGTTTGTGCGTGCAAAAAAATAGGGTTCATTTTTAGGTGTTTAGCGTGTTCAACTACAGAGTTCAATAATAAGGCCCCGACCCCTAGCCCTCGGTTTTCTTTCAAAACAGCCATTCGCCCAATTTGACCGCTTTGCATTAATCTAGCGCAGCCGATTGGTCTTTTAGCACCTGATAACGCCAAAAAGTGCCAGCTTTTTTCGTCATGGCCGTCCCATTCTTCCTCTTTTGGCACGCTCTGTTCCTTAATGAAAACGACTTCTCTAATCTTTCTGAGCTCTTTTTGGTAGGTTTCCCAGTCCGCGAGAATTACGCTAAGTCTAGATTCAATCATTTTTTTCGGTAAGTTCGATGGCTAAGCCAAGGTAGGATTCAGGTCGAAGATACTGTAACTCGGCCAGCGCCTCTTTCGGTAGTTGAAGCTCCTCCAGGACCCTCTGATAAAGTTCTTCGTCGAGTTGTTCTCCTCTGGTTGCTTTTTTGAGCCTTTCATAGGGCTCGCTTAGGCCGTATTTGCGCATGACCGTTTGTACAGGCTCTGCAAGAACCTCCCAGCTTCTATCAAGATCTTGTTGAATTCTTTCCTGGTTTACCTCGAGCCTTGTTAGGCCTTTCAAGGTGGATTTGTAGGCGAGCAAACAATGAGATAGCGCTGATCCAACATTTCGCAATACGGTGGAGTCGCTTAAGTCTCTTTGAAGTCTAGATACGGTCAGTTTTGAGGACATATGCTCTAGTAGGGCGTTTGCAATGCCGAGATTCCCCTCCGAGTTTTCAAAATCTATCGGATTGATTTTATGCGGCATCGTCGACGAGCCTGTCTCGCCCTCCACCTTTTTTTGTTTAAAATAATCCAATGAAACGTAAGTCCAAATGTCGCGGTCAAAATCGAGTAGTACCTGGTTAAAGCGTTTTAGACAGTCAAACATTTCTGCGATGTAATCATGAGGTTCGATTTGTGTCGTGTATTTGTTGATAGATAGACCTAGGCGATCTAAAAAGTCAGCAGAAAGTGTTGGCCAGTCTAAATTAGGGTAAGCGCTTTGATGGGCGTTGAAGTTACCCACAGCCCCATTAAATTTCCCCAATATTTCCAGTTTTTCGAACTGGGCTAATTGTCTTTTTAGGCGTTCACTGCTGTTTCTCAGCTCTTTACCAAGTGTGGTGGGTGAGGCGACTTGTCCGTGTGTCCGAGATAGCATTGCGACCGAGGAATTAGAGTTTGCCATCAAATCAATTTCTTCAGTAAGGGTTTTCATCACGTTCATTAAAACGTCTGATCTTGCGTGGCTGAGCATTATGGCGTAGGCCGTGTTGTTGATGTCTTCGGATGTGCACGCAAAGTGAATCCACTCAATAAGCTCCACAAGTCCTGGTTGTTCCTTGAGCCGGTCTTTGACGTAATACTCTATGGCTTTCACATCGTGATTGGTGATCTTCTCGATGGCTTTGACCCTTTCAGCGTCCT
>CACFPX010000030.1:0-26248 GCA_902568205.1 K189A clade bacterium
GTGCTGATGTATACAGGCCTGCAGCCATAGATCAGCTTAGCACTCTTGCTTCAGAGGTAGAGGTTGATTTTATCCAGTCTGATCCCTCTCAGGCTCCTCTGGATATTGTGAGTCAGGCTGTTGAACAGGCCAAGAAAAACGTCAGTGACGTTTTGATAGTGGATACGGCGGGCAGGCTCAGTGTTGATGATGAAATGATGGACGAGATCCGTTCATTGCAAAATGCGATTCAACCTAATGAGACTTTGTTTGTGGTAGATGCAATGACGGGCCAGGATGCTGCGATCTCTGCGCAGGCTTTTAGCGCAGTGTTGGACCTTACGGGAGTTATATTAACTAAGGCTGATGGAGATTCTCGAGGCGGTGCAGCTCTTAGCGTCAAAGCGATATGTGGTCAACCTATCAAGTTTCTGGGTGTTGGAGAAAAGCTTGACGCGCTGGAGCTTTTTCATCCAGATCGTCTAGCTTCTCGGATTCTGGGAATGGGTGACGTTCTATCGCTCATTGAACAGGCCGAAAAGAAAGTAGATAAAGCTAAAGCGGAGAAGTTTGCTCAAAAGCTAAAGAAGGGTAACCGTTTTGATTTGGAAGATTTCAAGGATCAACTTGATCAGATGGCTAATATGGGTGGAATAGAGAGTATGTTGGATAAAATGCCTGGTATGGGTAAATTGCCCGCGGCAGCTCAGGCGTCACTGGACTCCGGGTTGTTCAATACGATGTCCGTGATTATTGACTCGATGACGAAACAGGAACGGCAGTTTCCTGATTTGATTTCAGGTTCCCGTAAGCAGCGTATTGCAAAGGGAAGCGGTAAACAAATTCAGGACGTGAATCGCTTAATGAAGCAATTTAAACAAGCCCAGAAAATGATGAAAAAAGTCTCAAAAAAAGGCGGTATGCAGAGGATGATGCGTGGGCTTGGAGGCTTGCAGTCACCTCCGTTTCAAAAAAGGTAAAAGTCCTAAAATTTGTCCGTAGGGTTCTCGATCATGTTAGGCATTTGCATCAAAGGATCATTTCTATAGAATACCGCATCCCGATAGAGGTTTAGTTGTTGTGTTTCTGTCAAGAAAGCAGCAGACATATAGAAGGTATTTAGCACTATGGTAAGAATTAGACTTGCCCGACACGGTTCGAAAAAAACCCCGTTTTACCATATTACCGTGGCGGATCAACGCAGGAGCCGTGATGGTCGGTTTATCGAGAGAGTGGGGTATTTTAATCCGGTCGCTAAAGGTAATGCACAAGAATATCGTATAGAGATGGACCGAGTTGACTACTGGTTGTCGAAGGGAGCTCAGCCTACCGATATGGTTAAAAAATTAGTCTCTCGAGCAAGAAAAGAAAATGTAGAAGTGCCATCAAAAGACGAAGCTGCGGTAGCGGAGTAATGATTTCAACTTAGGTGCGTGATGGGCCGGACAGATGCGCCTAACATTCAGATTGTCGGAAAGATCAAAGGCCCGCATGGCTTAAGAGGCCTTTTGAAAGTCAGCTCTTATACAGACCCTCCCGTTAATTTAAAAAATTATAATGCTGTCTATGTCTCCAAAGACGAGGGTCGTAACTGGGGAAGTCTCTTAACATTTGATTTGAAGTCAAATAACAGAGATTTTCTTGGGGTACTCGAAGGAGTGACTAATCGAGACGAAGCGCTATCTTTAAATGGCGCACTAGTGGGTGTTGATAGGAATGTATTTGGGCCTTTAGAAGAAGGAGAGTTCTATTGGTCAGATTTGCTTGGCAGCGTGGTAGAGAACCAGGAGGGCTTTCGATTTGGTATTCTTAAACGGTTTATCGAGACGGGGTCTAATGACGTGATGGAAATTGAAGGGAAAGAGGCCGATTTGCTCATACCCTTTTCTTCTAAGTATTTGAAATGTATAGATCCTAAAAAGCAGGTGATTGTTGTAGATTGGGAAAAAGAGTGGAACTGAAGATGTGGCTAGGAGTCGTGACACTTTTCCCCGAGATGTTTTCTTCGCTAAAGGACCAAGGGATTGTTAGCAGGGCGGTAAATAACGGGTTGATTGAATTTGAGCTCTACAACCCTAGGGATTTTGCGGAAGATAACTATCGGCGTGTAGACGACTACTCCTATGGTGGAGGGCCGGGCATGGTTATGAAGTTTGCGACTCTGGAAAAAGCTGTCATGAAGGCAAGAGCAGACGCACCCGCAGAAGCGAAAGTGTTGTTGATGAGCCCCCAGGGAGCAACGCTGGACCACGAATTGATCAATCGTTTGTCTGCAGAGCATAGCCAGAGCTTTATATTGGTTTGCGGACGATATGAAGGTGTTGATGAAAGGTTTATCGAGAAGTGCGTTGATCTTGAAATCTCAATAGGAAACTATGTAGTGTCTGGGGGAGAACTCCCTGCTATGGTTTTTATTGACGCGATGTCGCGTCAATTACCGGGTGTTCTGGGTAATCCGGATTCTTCTTGTAGTGAAACTTATGTTGAAGGATTGTTTGATTACCCGCATTATACGCGCCCAGAGACTATCTCGGATATGGGAGTGCCGTCTGAGCTTTTAAGCGGAGACCCTCTGAAAGTCTCGGAGTTTAGACGCAGAGCGTCGTTGATAAAGACTTACGAGCAACGACCCGAATTACTTTCGGAGTCGTGCTTGGGTGATAGAGATACTCAGTTACTCAATGAGTATTTTGATACCCTTGTTGATTAATTGGTTAAATTGGGATGCGGTGATGAGACGAAATAAGATTATAGAAGAAATAGAAAAGGCTCAGGAGAAAGAAATTCCAGAATTTAATCCTGGCGACACTGTGAGCGTTTCAGTCCGAGTAAAAGAAGGGGAAAGAGAGCGGCTGCAAGCATTTGATGGCGTCGTTATTGGCAAACGAAATAAGGGCATTAACTCTTCATTCATTGTAAGAAAAATTTCTCATGGGGTTGGAGTTGAAAGGACATTTCAAACCCACAGCCCATTGATTGCGAGTATTGAAGTAAAACGACGTGGGGACGTGAGGAAGGCTAAGCTGTATTACCTAAGAGAACGCTCGGGTCGATCCGCTAGGATTAAAGAAAAGATTCGCTAGTTCAAATAAACCAGCTTGCTAGGCTTAGGGGAGAGAGAGGAAAGGGAAAAATTCTAGCAAGCTGGTTTACGCTTTGAAAGTTACTTTTTTTAATTCTTCTCCTAATTTGTGTTGTTTCCGACACTTGCTTTACTTAGAGCAAAAGCTGTGCCAGTTTAGGCTTTTCGTCGAAAAAGCTATTCAAACACGGGTAGATGGGTATTGATGTTCTCAATAGGTTTCGAATATGACGCGTTTTATGCCTAGAAATGTGCTAAAAGTGTGCGCTTTATCTAGATTAGTCTCTCTTTGGTGCATTCAGAATGAATCATCGTAATCAAGAAAATGAATACGATGACATAGATGACTTTTTGCAGGCTATTTGGTTACAAAAAAGCCTGAGTGACAATACCTTGGCTGCATACCGTCGAGACTTAATTAAAACCGAGCGATGGCTTCGCGGCAATTCCAAGAACTTGGTCTCTGCGTCGGGTATCGATCTACACGAATATATGTCTAATATCTTTGATAATGGTGCTGCATCTAGTACTGCGGCGAGGTGGCTGAGCTCTATCAAGGGATTTTATAAGTTCGCGATCTCATCAAATAAATTGTCTTCGGATCCGTCTGATACCCTGGTTCATCCAAAGAAAAATCGAATATTACCAGGAAGTTTGTCCTCAGCTGAGGTTCGGCTCTTATTAGCTGCACCTGATTTGACCACCTCTGTGGGCTATCGCGATAGAACTATGCTTGAGCTGGTGTACGCCTGTGGATTAAGGATTACTGAGCTTGTGACCATTGAGTTCAAACACGCGAATATGCGTCAAGGAGTGATCAGAATATTGGGTAAGGGAGGAAAGGAGAGACTGGTGCCAATAGGTGAAGAAGCGCTCAACTGGCTGGGTAGGTATATATCGGAGGTTAGAGGAGAATTTCCGGGTAGTGAGAGCCGTTACCTTTTCTTGACCAAAAGGGGAGGTTGCATGACTCGTCAAAACTTTTGGTATTCAATTAAGAAATATGCTGCAGCTGCCGGTATAAAGACTAGGATATCACCTCACACACTAAGGCATGCGTTTGCGACGCACTTGCTGGATAACGGCGCGGATTTGAGGGCTGTCCAGATGATGCTGGGGCACAGTGATTTGTCTACTACCCAGATATACACCCATGTTGCTCAAGAGAGGTTAAAGGGACTAGTTTTAGAACATCATCCGCGAGGGTAGAAAAATAATATAATGGTTTGCTAATGGATGGCCGGTAATTCAAAGTAGTCACAGATTCATTGGGTGGTAATTATGAGATTAATTAGGAAACAGTTCGTTTTGATGCTGGCTTTATCGTTAATGCCATTTGCTGTCTGTTCATCGCAGGAAAAGAGCGATCCTGATCTTCAAATTGTAGAACAGAGATTGAAAAATCTCCGCCCGGACTTACCAATCACAGACATTTACAACAGTCCCGTATCAGGGATTATTGCTATTGATTTGGAGGGAGGAACTACTCTCTACGTGACAGCCGACGCAGAATACATGTTTGCTGGAGATCTCTACTCCTTAGGGAAGGGTTTTTCAAATGAAACAGACAAACGCAGAGACAAAGCTCGAAGAGAAATTCTTTCTAAGGAACCTCTGGAAGATATGATTATTTTTTCACCTTCAAAGGAGGTAAAGACATTTGTGAACATTTTTACCGATGTTGATTGTGGTTATTGTCAGAAACTGCATAGCCAGATTGCTTCTTATAACGCCTTAGGGATTGAAATTCGCTATATGGCCTATCCACGGGCAGGGTTGGAGGGCGATACCTTTGATAAAACGGTCTCTGCGTGGTGCGCAAATGATCGCAGAGGCGCGATAACAACACTCAAGAAGGGGCAGGGGATACCACAAAAAAGTTGTGACAACCCAGTTGAAGCGCACTACTTGATTGGCCAGCAAATCGGGATTAAGGGAACCCCAGCAATCATTACCTCCTCCGGAGAAATGTTACCTGGGTACTTGCCTCCTGAACGATTGGCGGCCGAATTGGGTTTATAACACAAGCTTTTCGAGCACACTGATAGTTCAAAAAGAGGGTTAAGTTGAAAGAGCTTAAAATTGGAGTTGCTGGTCTGGGTGTAGTCGCACAAGGCTTGTTGGATATTGTGAGAAATAACGGTGCTTTGATTGCCGAGAGGACTGGTGTATCGATTAATGTTGTTCGCGTTGCGAGTCGCTCGGAAAGGCTAGGTGTCGATCTAATGGGTGCCGAATTTTCTGAATCGATCGATGATTTATGGAAGGACTCTCAAGTTGATGTGGTCGTAGAGTTGATGGGTGGGGTGGATGTCGCAAAGAATCTTATTAATAGTGCTCTAGCTTCTGGAAAGAGAGTGGTAACGGCTAACAAGGCCGTGATCGCGCTTCACGGGAATGAGTTACTGAATGAAGAAACCAAGAACCGGCTGAAATTTGAGGCGTCTGTTGCGGGAGCGATTCCCATTATTAATCTGTTGCAAGGAAGTTTAGTCCCAAATCGGATACAACAGTTGGTTGGCATTATAAATGGAACATGTAATTACATACTTACTGCCATGGAGCAGCAGTCTTTATCGTTCGAGTCTGCATTACAAAAAGCGCAGGAATTAGGTTTTGCGGAGGCTGATCCGTCCTTCGACATAGACGGCATAGACGCGGCCCACAAGTTAACAATTCTTTTGTCTTTAGCATTTGATGTGCCCTTTGATTTTCAAAAAGTATTTGTAGAAGGTATTAGGTCAATTGCCGCAAGAGACATCATTTATGCTGGCGAACTTGGATACCGCATTAAGCACGTCGGTATATTAAGAAATGATGGTGGCAGGATCGAAGCCAGAGTTCATCCGGCTTTGATCCCCAAAGAACAACTCTTAGCCAATGTTCTGTTTGAACAAAATGCGGTATCTGTTATTGGGGATGCCTCTGGAAGTATGTTGTTTTCTGGTCCGGGAGCAGGAAGTTTGCCAACAGCCTCAGCAGTTTTTGCAGATCTGTTGGATTTTGGTTCAGATTCACAGGGTTCGAGCAAAGAGAAAGCTAACCCTCCGACCTTCGAGTTAGTTGCAATGGATCAGGTTTGTGTCCCCCATTACCTGAGAATTAATGTGCTCGACAAGCCAGGGATCATGGCAGACGTGACGAAAATACTTTCGGGGTCCGATATCAGTATTGAGGCGGTTATTCAAAAAGAATCTGAGGATGAGAGTGATAATGCCTCAATAGTCATCCTGACTAATTCCGTGGAGGAACATGTTATGCAAAAAGCAATATTAACGATTGGTTCTCTACCAGAGGTCTCCAACGGGGTAGTTGATATAAGATTGGAGAGCATGTCTTAGCTGGAACGGAAGACCGAATGGAAATCGTAAATAGAAATTTCCAATCTCAACTTCATCTGAGCGACCACCCCGTCCTAAATCGGATTTATGCCGCTAGGGGTATTCTAAAGGTGGAAGATCTGGACCTTTCTCTTAGTACGTTGCTTTCTCCCGATGAGATGCCTGATGTTGAAGTTGCTGCGAATCGATTGGTTTCAGCGCTCTTCCAAAAGGAAAAAATACTAGTAATCGGGGATTATGATGCTGATGGAGCGACGTCAGTGGCCTTGTGTTTGCTGTGTCTCAGAGCCTTTGGTTTTGAAAACGTCGACTTCTTAGTTCCAAATAGATTTCAGTTTGGATATGGCTTATCTATCGACATAGTAGAGCTAGCACAGACTTTTGAACCTGCGTTACTGTTGACCGTCGATAATGGTACATCCAGTGTTGATGGTGTGGCTCGAGCAAATGAAATCGGTGTCGACGTTGTGATAACGGATCACCATTTACCAGGCTCAAGCAAACCAAACGCTTTCGCACTGGTTAACCCAGTTATAGAAACGTCAAAGTTTCAGAGTAAGTCCATGGCGGGGGTTGGTGTTGCTTACTATTTGATGGGAGTAATCAGGCGAATACTGAGAGAGCGAGACTGGTTTAATAAAGATCGACCAGAGCCAAATCTTGCCGATTATCTCGATTTGGTTGCCTTAGGAACGGTTGCTGATGTGGTGCCTTTAGACAAGAACAACCGAACTCTGATCTATCATGGCATCCAAAGAATCAAAAAGGGCAGATGTAGGCCCGGAATTAAAGCGTTAGTAGAAATCGCAAGGCGAGAGCTATCGACTATATGTGCTCAGGATCTTGGTTTTTCGATAGGACCAAGACTTAATGCGGCTGGTCGTCTGGATGATATATCAGTAGGTATTCAGTGTTTGTTGGAAGAGGATTTTGGAAGAGCGCAGGCTTTCGCTAGTTCCTTGAATCAGCTCAATAAGGAACGTCGTGAAATAGAGAGTAATATGTTAGCGCAAGCTAGCTCGTTATTAAGCGAGCATGAAGGAAGTTTTTCTGGTTATGGGATTGCGATATACAGCGATAGATTTCACCAGGGGGTTGTGGGTATTTTAGCTAGTAGAATAAAAGAAAAATTTAATCGCCCGGTTATAGCATTTGCTGACGACTCCGATTCACGAAATGGCGAGATTAAGGGAAGCGCGAGAAGTATAGAGGGTCTGCATATTCGCGATCTATTAGATCGAATTGCAGCAAAAAACCCGGGGCTTCTTTTGAGATTCGGCGGACACGCTATGGCCGCGGGATTGTCAATTAAGAAAGTGCATCTCGAAAGATTTAAGGTTATTTTTGATAAATTTGTGGCTTCATCAGTCTCTGACGATCAATTAAATAGAAGAATAGTTAGTGACGGTCAATTAGAGAATCAATTTTTAACTAAAGAATTAGTATTAGCTATTGAAGAGGCGGGACCTTGGGGCAATGAATTTTCAGAGCCTCTATTCGATGGACAGTTCCGCTTGGTAAGCCAGAGAGTTGTGGGCGAAGAGCATCTGAAGATGACGCTAGCTCAGGACGACTTGCTCGTGGATGCTATCGCGTTTAGACAACCCTTTTTAAAGGAAAACCCTGAACAGGTTCATGTTGTTTATAAACTCCAGATAAATCGTTACGCAGGTTCGGAAACTATCCAGTTGATAGTGGAGTACCTTGAAGGTATCCCTTAGAATTCCCAAAGTCGAGACTGGCTTTAATTACAATAAATTCACATGGGAAAGATATGACCGAGATCACGACTATTCGAGAGAAAGTAAAGGACTTGATCGAGCGTGAATCTGTTCTAAGGGGGTATCTTTGACCTGTCTCGCAAGATGGAGAGGCTTGAAGAGGTCGAAAGAGAGCTCTCTCAGCCAGGGATATGGGAAGAGCCTGAAAAAGCGACACTTTTAGGTTCTGAGCGCGCCTCTTTGGTAAGAGTTTTAGATGTTCTTCAGGGCTTTCGGGCGTCAATCCAAGATCTCAGTGATCTAGCTGATATGGCTTTAGAAGATCAAGATGATCAGTCGTTGGAAGATGTGTTTGCCGAGATCTTGAGGATGGAATCTCAACTTTCCCAAATCGAATTCCAGAGAATGTTCAGCGGGGAGATGGATCAAAATAATGCGTATCTTGAAATCCAGTCTGGCTCAGGGGGTACCGAGGCTCAAGATTGGGCAGAGATGTTATTGAGGATGTACTTAAAATGGTCGGAGAAGCATTCGTTTAATGCTGAAGTTATCGATGTTTCTTCAGGCGATGTGGCAGGCATAAAGGGTGCAACGGTCCTCATAAAGGGTGAATTTTCATATGGGTGGTTGCGAACAGAGACAGGGGTGCACCGTTTGGTTAGAAAGTCACCTTTTGATTCCGGGAATCGCAGGCATACCTCCTTTGCTTCTATTTTCGTGTCGCCTGAAATCGATGAAAATATTGAAATTGATCTAAACCCCAGTGATGTAAGAGTGGATACTTATCGTGCCAGTGGGGCGGGAGGGCAGCACGTTAACCGCACTGATTCTGCCGTTAGGCTTACGCACCTGCCAACTAATACGGTTGTCCAGTGTCAGAGCGAGAGATCTCAGCACCAGAACAAGGACAATGCTTATAAACAGTTACGGGCGAAACTTTATGAGTTGGAATTACAGCAAAGACGTTTGGAGCAACAAGAAATTGAAGACTCGAAGGCTGACATAGGCTGGGGCAGCCAAATAAGATCCTATGTCTTGGATCAATCAAGGGTAAAAGACTTGCGAACTCATATCGAAAGTTCTAACCCTAGCGCGGTTCTTGACGGAGAGCTGGACTCTTTTATTGAAGCCAGTTTAAAAGCTTCCCTATAGCGAAAAATACATAGGAACAATATGACTGAAGAAAGAGATATTCGAATCAATCGACAACGGAAAATGGAAGAGTGGCTTGACTCCTCTGAAGGGTATACCAATTCGTTTCGAAGGGATAATAGCGCGGTTGAGTTACATGAAAAATACGAGGGTATAGATAAGTCAAAATTGGAAAATTTGTCTCATGAGGCTTCGGTGTGCGGGCGCGTGATGTTCAAGCGAGTAATGGGGAAGGCCAGTTTCATCTCAATTCAAGATACCTCCGGACAAATACAGTGCTATCTCACTAAAGAAAAAATTGGAGAGCAAAAATATGCTAATACCTTAAGTTTGTTGGATGTTGGAGACATAGTTGGTGTCGAAGGCACAGTGATGCGGACAAACAAAGGAGAGTTGACTATATCCGCGTCGGATGTCGTTTTGTTGAACAAAACTTTGCAGCCTCTTCCTGAGAAATATCATGGATTGGTAGATCAGGAGGTGAAATATAGACAACGATATCTAGACTTGATTATGAGCTCTGAAACGAGAACCCGTTTTCGAGCACGTTCAGACTTAATACAAAAAATAAGGACATTTTTCGTAGATCTTGGTTATTTAGAAGTCGAGACGCCAATGATGCACCCAATCCCCGGAGGAGCTACGGCGAGACCCTTTAGCACTTTTCATAATGCGTTGGACAGAGAATTATATTTGCGAGTTGCTCCGGAGCTGTACCTGAAAAAATTGGTTGTTGGCGGATTCGAGAGAGTTTTCGAGCTTAATCGAAATTTTAGAAATGAGGGGCTGTCTACCCGGCATAATCCGGAATTTACAATGCTCGAATGCTATCAGGCTTACTCGGATTACCGCGATCTTATCGAAATGACTGACCAGCTGTTGAGCGAGTTGGTTCATTCTGTCTCCGGCAGTAGCAAGATTGTTTATCAGGATAGAGAGTATGATTTTGGTAAGGGCGCTCGTCAAATAACGATGAGTGAAGCAATTTGCACGCACACCATGATTGAGGAAAATAGAATCGAGGATGAAGATTTTCTGCGGCACTTGTTGGGTGATATTGGAGTAAAGTGTGAGGAGGCCTGGGGGATAGGAAAACTGCAACTTGAACTGTTTGAGGCGCAAGTCGAAGACAAGTTGGAAGACCCTACTTATGTGACCGAATATCCGGCAGAGGTATCACCCCTTGCCAGGCGAAAGGATGGTAATCCCGAGGTGACCGATCGATTCGAGTTATTCATCGGTGGTAGAGAGTATGCGAATGGATTTTCAGAATTGAATGATCCTGTCGACCAGTCAGAAAGATTTAGACGTCAATCTGAACTCAAAGAAAGCGGGGACAGCGAGGCCATGCATTTTGATCATGATTATATAACCGCTTTGGAATACGGTCTGCCGCCGACTGCTGGGGAGGGCATAGGCATTGATCGGTTAGTCATGTTCCTAACGAATGCGCCTTCTATACGAGATGTCCTGCTTTTCCCTCAGTTACGCAATAGTAGCTGAAATTATGGCTTCAAGAATTCAGCTTGAAGGTTCATGGTTGGAGTTGGTGGGTGACGCCTTTGACCAGAATTTCATGAAGGATCTTCGGGAATTCCTGGTTAATGTTAAAAAAGAGAAGACTTTGGTTTACCCGCCTGGGCAAGAAATTTTTTGCGCAATGAACTCGATTACCGTAGAGGAAACGCGAGTCGTGATCATTGGGCAAGACCCTTATCATGGTCCCGGCCAGGCACATGGCCTTGCTTTCTCGGTGCGCAGTGGAATTCCTTTACCTCCATCCTTGGTTAACATATTAACTGAGGTATCTGCTGATCTTGGTGTTACGGCTCTTGCGAAAAATAAGGGTGATTTAAGTGGCTGGGCCGAACAGGGAGTATTGTTACTAAACTCCATATTAACCGTCGAGCACGGGCAAGCTGGCTCGCATCAAGGTCGAGGCTGGGAAAGGTTCACAGACTTGGTTATAAAGAATTTGGGCGAATTGAGAGAAAGCTTGGTTTTTATGCTCTGGGGTAATTATGCTCAGAAAAAAGGCGAGTTTATCGATCGCGACCGACATTTGGTTCTGACAGCACCCCACCCATCACCACTTTCGGCGCATCGAGGATTTTTTGGATGTCGACATTTCTCGCAAGCCAATCGTTATCTGACGGACAGAGAGTTCGCACCGATAGATTGGCAAGATATCCGTTAAGAGCTTTTTGCTTTAGTTACTGCAAGTCCTACACCCGATTCTGGTGCCTGGATAAGAATAGAGCCATCAGATAGCTTATCTCCTAAAGATATAGCGTTTTTCTCAAATTCGGTCATCGTAATTTCTTTTTTAACGGAACCTCGAAATTGCACACGGGCAACAATTTCTTGGCCAAGATAACAGCCTTTATCAAAGTCTACAGCACCAACCGAATGTAGCCCCAGCTGTTGTGGCAGAAATTTTTGACTAATTCTGGCTTCTACGAATACGAATTTGTTTTTGGTTAGAATTTCTAGCAATTCCTGATCTTTAGAGAAAGATACGTCACTCACGGATTCGTCAGTTATCAACTCAACGAAGTACCCCTCGGCTATCTGAAGTCCTGAGCTGCTGTGGCAGACTCTTTTGTGATCAGTCAGTAGACTGCTTTTTGAAAATCTTATATATGGAGCAAAAAAAGATTCGACAGTCTCTTTTAAAGACGTATGAATAATAAGGTCGATGCCTTCACCCTGTTTAGTAGTCCATCCTGAAGCGATTACTCGTCCTTTTATATCAGTTATGGACATTGGTTTTAGCTGGTTTTGAGAGTTCTTACTTATGTCTGATGTAATGTAACCTTGAAGAAAATTTTCCGCATCGGGGCCTACAATCGAAATTATCGATGCATCTTTCCATACATATAGATTATGATTCTGCAAAAGAATACTCACCGATAAAACTAAACGTATAGTAAGCATATCGAAGTAAATGAAGTCCTTAAAGTACAACCAACTCTATTGGAGAAGTCGGCGCGGCATGTTGGAGCTTGATTTGCAATTACAGCCGTTTTTGGAGCAATCTTTTTTTTCTCTGGAGGAGAACGAAAAAGAAGGATATGAAAAGCTGCTGCTTGAAGAAGATTGGCAAATCTATGACTGGTTGCGAGGCGCAACGGCACCGGTGGACGAAGACGTAGCTTTAGTCGTGGATAAAATTATGCGTTTTCAGCTGGAAAAGTGACGCAGTATTTCTGGATTATTTGAGAGGTAGCGACAAATGGAGGCGAGAATTGAAATTTAAGCAATGGGTGATATGTTTTTTGGTTACTGTTCTTCTTGCCTCATTCTCAAGTGTGGTAATAGGACAAAAGGCATCAAGCTCAAGGGAAGACCAGGTTTCTCTAGAAAATAAAGCCAAGAAAAATAAAAAACAGATAGATTGTCGAAGGATCAGAACGACCAGGAGTCGAATTAAGCGAACGATTTGCCTAACCGAATTAGAATGGCAAAGAATAGAGGAAAGCTCGCAATTATTATCGAGAGAGTTATATTCTTCTTAGAGCTGGCCTCACGGGGCTGCTTCTCTTAATTTAGGGTTTTAAAATTGTGTCCCTGGACTCTGAGAGTTCATCAAGGTGATCTGTATTGTAGTGCAACCCTCTGCTTTCTTTTCTTTTCAGGGCAGAACTAACTATTAATTCGGCGACATCGACAAGATTTCTGAGTTCAATCAAATCGTTGCTGATTTTGTAGTGACCATAAAAATCTCGAATTTCCTCTTTGAGAAGTTCAATTCTGTGCATGGCCTGGTTTAACCGTTTATCCGTTCTTACTATGCCAACATAATCCCACATAAAACGTCTTAGCTCTTCCCAGTTATGAGCGATTACAATGCTCTCTTGAGAGTCGATCACCTTGGATTCGTCCCAATGGGGAATGAAGCCAGGTTCTACTTGGGATATCCCTTCTCCTTTGATGTGCTCCGAACATCTTTTTGCAAATACCAAACACTCAAGCAACGAATTGCTGGCTAAACGGTTTGCACCATGAAGACCAGTGCTTGAGACCTCACCAATCGCATAAAGGTTCGGTAAATCGGTAAGACCATTGAGGTCTACTGTGACCCCTCCACATGTGTAGTGTGCTGCAGGAACAACTGGAATAGCTTCTTTGGTCATATCCATTCCTAAAGAAAAGCACTTGTCTGCAATTGTTGGGAAGTGGTCCAAAATAAATTGCTGAGATCGATGGGATATATCGATGGTCACAAAATCGGCTCCAAGGCGCTTCATTTCGAAATCTATAGCCCTGGCTACCACATCTCTTGGAGCTAGCTCTTTCCTGTCGTCAAAACGATGCATGAAACGCTCGCCATTAGGTAAACGAAGAACTCCTCCTTCCCCACGAACAGCTTCTGAGATCAGAAAACTACCCGCGTGCGGATGGTACAGGCACGTCGGGTGAAATTGATTAAATTCCATATTGGAAACCCGACAACCCGCTCTCCATGCCATGGCAATACCGTCTCCGGTAGATCCATCAGGATTAGTCGTGTAGAGATAAACCTTGCTTGCTCCTCCCGTGGCAAGGATGGTGTGCGACGCCTGAAATACCTCGACTTTACTGCTGACTTTATTGAGGACATAAGCCCCAGTGCAGCTAAATTGCCCCGCTGTGTTTCTTCGTTTTGCTAAATCAATGGCGACTTTATCTTCAAACAAGTCAATATTTGGGTGATCAAGAGTTTTTTGCGTCAATACTTCGATGATGGCTTTGCCAGTAGCGTCGGCCACGTGGAGGATCCTTCTGTTAGAGTGTCCGCCTTCCTTTGTTAAGTGGTATTCATTACCTCTCAAATCGAAATCGACCCCCCACTTACTGAGTTGTTCGATCACCAGCGGAGCAGATTCGACGACCGTTTTCACTGTATTAAGTTGGCATAGACCTGAACCGGCGTTAATAGTGTCGCTTTGGTGACACTCTAAAGAGTCAATAGGATCGGTGACTGCCGCTATTCCTCCTTGTGCCCAATTTGACGACCCCGATTCCATCGAGCCTTTTGATAATAGCGTTACGCGATAAAAGTCAGCGAGATGCAGTGCCGCTGCTAAACCAGCGGCGCCGCCCCCTATAATTAGTATGTCAGTAGCAAAACGTTGAGACATTAGTATTGTGATGTTTAGGCTTTCGCTATTATATAGGGAAACGCCACATTCTGGTGGAAGGCGATACAAAATGGCACAAAATTTGGTTTGCTAGAAATATTCAAGAAACGTTTGGTTTCTATGCTGTTTAACGTGAAGGTGTTTACGGGGTCTATCTAAGAGTTAACGAGAGTAAGTTTTTATGCGAAGCAAATATTGTAAAAAATGGCGTCAATGGGTTGACTATGGAGCGTGAGACCCCATCTTGCCAAGGATGCAGTTTGCGATGCGGCTTCCGTAAGGAAAGAGGTGCGTCAGTCGAAGTTTTGACTGAGCTGACTAAACAAGACTTGGTGGCAGTGGTAACTAAGGTTTATGGTTTCCCTCTGGCAGTCTTGGGAGCAGTTTTGTTATTTGAGAGCGTTGTGTTTTCTATTGACTCGATTGGGCTTCTATTCATCTTGCTATCGATTTTACCGGCAAGCATCTTTCTGATGACCCGATGGGCAAAGGACACCATTTCTGATTAAAAAAAGAAAACTAGTTTAGGTGACTAAGTTATCTAAAACCGATTTAGAGCGATATAGAAAGTGAAGCGTGATAGGAGGTTTCTTGCTTATTAAAAAGATGCGGTTTGTTTTTGTAGGAACATGTTTATGTATGTTTTTCGGTTCTGTCTCTGCGAGAGATCTGCCTGACTTTACAAAATTGGTCGAAGCGAATGCCAAAGCCGTCGTTAATATAAGCACAATAGGCAAGAGGCAAAGTGCTAGAAGTTTTGGAAGGCCCAGAGGGGACGAAAGGCTAGAGGAGTTCTTTAGATTTTTTGGACCACCCGGTTCTTACCGGCGATCTCCCAATCCACAGGCTAGATCGTTGGGTAGTGGATTCATTATCAGTAAAGACGGCTATATCCTAACTAACAACCACGTGGTGGAAAACGCCAGCCAGATCTTAGTGCGCTTTAGTGATAGAAGCGAGCTAGAGGCAGAGTTGATCGGCGCAGATCCACGGTCTGACCTCGCCCTTTTGAAGGTGGAGAGCAGTAGCGATTTGCCTACTTTGGAAATTGGAAGTTCAGAGCGACTTAAAGTAGGCGAATGGGTTCTAGCTATAGGATCTCCTTTTGGCTTTGATTATTCGGTAACTGCGGGAATCGTGAGTGCCAAAGGAAGGAGTCTGCCCACAGAGAAAAATGAAAATTATGTCCCTTACATTCAAACGGATGTTGCGATAAACCCTGGCAATTCCGGAGGGCCTTTGTTCAATCTAAAAGGGGAAGTTATTGGTATAAACGCTCAAATTTATAGTAATTCTGGCGGCTTTATGGGTGTCTCGTTCGCGATTCCAATCGACGTAGCGATAGAGGTCTCTAACCAATTGAAAGAAGATGGGCGGGTTGCTAGAGGTTGGCTAGGAGTGATGATTCAAGAAGTCAACAAAGAGCTAGCAGAAAGTTTTGGATTGAATCGTCCGCAAGGCGCCCTTGTCGCTAAAGTATTAGAAGGGAGCCCAGCTTCAAAATACGGTGTTCTAGAGGGTGACATCATCATCGAATTTAACAAAAAGCCGATAGAACGATCCTCTGAATTACCACACTCGGTAGGGCGAGTCGTGCCTGGCGAAAAGGCAAACTTGACGATTGTTAGAGGTGGCGATGAGATGGCTTTGGACGTGGTTATTGAAGAGCTACCTGAAGCAGGGGCGCGAAGAGTCTTAGCGGAAAATAAAAGCGAGGCCGACCGATTAGGTTTGGTGGTGCAGGAGTTAACGCCAGAGCAGTTAAACCGGATCGGTATTCAGGGTGGTGTGGCTGTTGCTGAGGTTGAAGGGGAAGCCGCACAGTCGGGCATCAGGACAGGAGACGTGATCACTCGGTTGAATAATTTGCCAGTTTCTGACATCGCTAGCTTGGATAGGATCGCTGCGGGACTAACGGCGGGCCGAACCTACCCTATTCTAGTTATTAGAAATCAAACTCCGACTTTCTTGGCGTTCAAAGTTCCGGGATAATCAATCCAGTTTAGAAATTGGGTATACATGTTGTCTGGATCGGAGTTAATACGGAATTTTTCGATCATCGCTCATATCGACCATGGGAAGTCGACTCTAGCTGACCGTCTGATTCAACTGTGTGGGGGTCTTGCGGAAAGAGAGATGGCGGATCAGGTCCTCGATTCTATGGACCTGGAGCGAGAAAGAGGGATCACGATAAAGGCTCAGTGTGTAACTCTTTTCTATAAACATTCTGATGGTTTGAAGTACCAACTCAATTTCATTGATACGCCGGGACACGTGGATTTTAGTTATGAGGTGTCTCGCTCGTTGGCAGCATGCGAAGGAGCGTTGTTAGTTGTGGACTGCGCTCAGGGAGTTGAGGCGCAATCCGTAGCAAATTGCTACACAGCGATAGAGCAGGGATTAGAGGTCTTGCCAGTTTTGAACAAAATTGATTTGCCTCAAGCGGATCCAGATCGGGTCGCCCAAGAAATAGAAGAAATTATTGGACTTGAGGTTGAAAATATTCATCAGGTCAGCGCAAAGACCGGCGAGGGAGTAGACGCATTGCTCGGGTTTCTAATAGAAAATATTCCACCGCCTAGCGTGAAAAAAAATAGCCATCTTCAAGCTCTGATTGTCGACTCTTGGTTTGATAATTATCTAGGGATCGTTTCTTTGGTTAGGATTGTAGAGGGTAGTCTTACCAAGGGAGACAAGATCCTCATTAAGTCGACTGGTAAAAGCTACCAGGTCGATGAGGTGGGTCGGTTCACGCCGAAACGCACCGAAACCGGATCTCTAATGGCCGGAGAAGTTGGCTATATTATTGCCGGCATCAAAGAGATAACCGGAGCGCCAGTGGGCGATACGATTGTCCATTTGGGTGCTGAGTCTGTTGGACAGCTGCCTGGATTCACTAAGGTCAAACCTCAGGTCTACGCTGGCCTATTTCCTGTGAATTCAGAAGACTTTGAGAGCTTTCGTGACGCCCTAAGTAAATTAGTTTTGAACGACGCCTCTTTGTTTTATGAACCTGAAACTTCCAACGCGCTTGGATTTGGTTTTCGCTGTGGTTTTCTTGGAATGCTTCATATGGAGATCGTCCAGGAGAGGTTGGAGCGAGAGTATGATCTGGATTTGATTACCTCCGCGCCAACAGTCATCTATGAGGCTGAACTTAACGATGGATCTCTGCTAAGTATCGACAACCCTTCTCAGCTGATATCAAATTATAAAGAAATGCGTGAGCCGATAGCGTCCGCCAATATTTTGGTTCCGCAGGAGTATGTTGGTTCTGTTATTGAGCTTTGTATCGAGCGCAGAGGAATTCAGAAGGAAATGAACTTTACACAAGGTCAAGTCTCCATGGACTGGGACCTCCCTATGGGAGAAATCGTGATGGATTTTTTTGATCGGTTAAAGTCTGTGAGCCGAGGATTTGCGTCACTGGACTACAGCTTTGATCGATTTCAGACCGCTAACCTTACTAAACTGGATATATTGATAAATGGTGAACGGGTCGATGCTCTTGCATGTATCGTTCATCGAGATCAAGCCGCGAACAGAGCAAAGAGCCTTGTTAAAAAGATGAAGGAGGTCATTCCAAGACAGCTTTTCGATGTCGCAATTCAAGCCGCTATAGGCGGCCAAATTATTGCTAGGCAAACGGTCAAAGCGCTCAGAAAAAATGTCACCGCAAAGTGTTATGGTGGTGACATAACGAGAAAGAAAAAGCTGCTCGAAAAGCAAAAAGAAGGAAAGAAGCGCATGAAGCAATTGGGAAAAGTTGAGATACCTCAGGAAGCGTTTCTCGCGGTTTTGAAAGTTGATAGATAAACCTATCTTAAAAATGAAATGTTGTTGGAGACTTGAATGAAGTGGGTGAGTAGATCGTGGTTAGCCTTACGGTCTTGGTGCAACGATGGATATTGATTTGCCGGCGATACTGCTTTGGGTGGTGTTGGTTTTAGGTGTGGTTTGGTTGATCGACAAGGTGGTTTTTGAAAAATCCAGACTTGCTAAAAACGCGGACGCCGAAGATCCTAAACTTGTTGAATATTCAAAAGCTTTTTTTCCAGTTTTATTTCTGGTTTTGATCATCAGGAGTTTTATTGGCGAGCCATACCAAATTCCATCTGAGTCCATGGTCCCGACTCTAGAGGTTGGCGACTTTATCTGGGTCAATAAGTACGCCTATGGTCTTAGAGTCCCTTACTTTGGTACCAAGATTCTCGATGTTGGCGATCCTGAAAGAGGCGATGTAATGGTGTTTGTGCCTCCTCACGACCCAAGGTTTTTTGTTAAGAGAGTAATAGGCGTTCCTGGGGATGAAATCCGCTATGAAAATAAAGCGCTATATATTAATGGAGCCCGACTGAAGTATAAGTTTGTTAAAGAGTCAGAAAATGCGTTCAGTCGAGTCGTTATAAGGGAGTACCTTGAAGCAATTGAAGAGAAGAACTATTCGATTTTAAGGATGAATATCATGGATGGATCACGATCTTGGTCTCTCAGAGAGGGGCAATATTTGATGTTGGGAGACAACAGAGACAATAGCCAGGATTCAAGGGTGTGGGGGCCGGCGAGAGAAGAAAAAATTGTCGGGAAAGCTGTTGCGGTCTGGATGCATAAAGATCCGGGTTTTGAATTCCCAACCTTTACGCAGAATCGACTTATCGAATAATGTTACTTTTCAAAAGAGACCTGTGGGGCTAATTTGAGATTGTGAAACCAAAAACAAATTTTTCAGACTTAGAAAAAAATTTGGGGTATTTTTTTTCTGATTCTTCTTTACTCAGCCTGGCGTTAACGCATAAGAGCTTTTCAAGCAAGAATAACGAACGCCTGGAGTTCATAGGCGATGCGGTTTTGGGGTATGTCATAGCGACTGATCTCTATAGCAGACACATGGAACTTCATGAGGATGCATTATCATTGATGCGAGTCGCTTTGGTGAGAGGGGACATGCTGTCAGAGGTGGCCCTAGAATGTGGT
This sequence comes from K189A clade bacterium, assembly GCA_902568205.1. Taxonomy (GTDB): domain Bacteria; phylum Pseudomonadota; class Gammaproteobacteria; order Pseudomonadales; family Azotimanducaceae; genus UBA4421. The sequence continues at coordinate 19,373 of CACFPX010000030.1, forward strand.
TTGCCTGATTATCTTCTTCTAGGTCCTGGAGAGCTGAAGAGCGGTGGTCGAACAAGACCTTCAATATTAGCGGATGCTTTAGAAGCTGTAATAGGCGCAGTTCATGAAGATGGCGGAATAGAGGACTGTAGGAATCTAATAACAAATATTTTTGGGTCCCGATTGATAGACTTGGAACCTGGAAATTTGAAAGATCCTAAAACGCGGCTGCAAGAGATCTTACAGGGTAATAGTCAGGAGCTACCTGTTTATGAAGTTGAGTCCGTAACCGGACAGGACCACGACCTTAGCTTTAAAGTGAAGTGCAGTCTGCCGTCCTTGAATATTGCTCAATTTGGAGAAGGTGCCTCGCGTCGACTATCCGAAAAAATCGCGGCTCAAAGAATTATTGAAGAGCTCGAAGCGCTAGGCCTAGGGTGATTTCTTGAATACCAGCGATTCTGAACAAACAAAAAGTGGTTATGTGGCGTTGTTTGGTCGGCCCAACGTAGGCAAATCGACTTTACTGAACTACCTGTTACGTCAAAAAATCAGCATTACTTCGCGCAAACCGCAAACTACCCGGGTAAATTTGCTGGGAATTGATACGAGAGAGTCTCACCAGGCGATTTATGTCGATACACCTGGAATCATCAAAAAGACTAGAAATACGTTGAATCGATTTATGGTTGATAACGCGAAAAGCCTGTTAGGTGATGTTGACCTGGCAGTGCTGTTAATTGAAGCGGGTAAATTTACGGAGGCCGACGAACATGTGGTTTCTCTATTGAAAGGTCGAGCTGGTAAGACAATTTGTGGGTTAACAAAAATTGATTTAGTTAAGAAAAAAACCGATTTGCTTCCTCAGATTGAGAATTTGAGTTCGTTCGATCTGTTCGAAGAGATTCTACCAATTAGTGCCCTCAAGAAGGATGGCATTGAAGAATTTCGCAATGTTGTCTTCAAGCTGCTTCCAGAGGGAAGTCATTTATTCGAAGAAAATCAGATAACAGATAAATCTGAACAGTTTATTGCAGGGGAATTAATAAGAGAAAAAGTCATGCGGCAGCTAGGAGATGAGTTGCCTCACAGTGCTGCAGTGAGTATAGAATCTTTTGCTGAGCTTGAGCGCCTCACTGAAATACGAGCGTGCATACATGTTGAACGAGATAGTCAAAAGAAAATAGTGATTGGCTCGAAGGGACTCAGACTTAAGCGGATTGGATCGGATGCACGCAGAGATATAGAAATTTTGCTGGATAGAAAGGTAATGCTACGACTTTGGGTAAAAGTTGATAAGGGATGGACGAATCAGACCGTTGGTTTACACAGACTGGGTTATCGTTAAAAAACTTACGAAAAGTTATTTTTGATTTCCTCCACAGACAATAATGCTTTAGTTTTACATTCTCGGCCCTACGGTGAAGGGAGAGAGATTGTTCAATTTCTGAGCGAGAGTAGGGGTAAGTTTGCTGGTGTCAGGCGGTTGTCTAAGAGAAGTGGCTTTCAAAGACTTCAGCCGTTTACTTTGGGTCATGTCGGAGTTAGTGGCAGATCAAGCTTATTGACCGTGTCTTCTTTTGAATACGTTAAGAAGTACGATTTGATTGGTCGGCGACTCTCCGTTGGGTTTTACGTGTTGGAGCTTATTCAAAAATTGTTTGTTGAAGGAGAGCCGGATCCTGGAATTTACTATAGTACGATCAAAGCCCTGGACTCGCTTAGTGCATCTAATCAACTTGAAAGATGCCTACGCCTATTTGAAATAGAATTATTGGCTTCGTTAGGTTACGAGGTGAATTTTAGTTATGAAGGTGCTTCCGGTGCTAAAATTTCAGAGTCGGACTACTACCAATTTGCTCCCGATCAGGGGTTCTACAAGATAAAACCAAGTTTGGAGAGAGGAATATCGGGCAAAGATCTTCTCTCGGTAAATATCGGTATGGAGAACCTTCATGGCGCTAACCTAAAGCTATTGAAGGTTATTAATAGAAAGATTATCGACAGTCTTTTGAGTGGACGAGAGCTTACAAGCAGAAAGTTGATAATCAAACACAGCAGTAGGATGAATGAAACCCGTAAATAAAGAAGTTGTTCTGGATATCTCAGATTTGCTTCCTAATGGCGAAGGCGTAGCCGAGATAAACGCAAGACGGGTACAAGTTCGAAATGCGTTGCCAGGAGAGGTTGTGAGCGCTCGAATCCTGAAGAAAAAAAAAGGAATTAAATACGCTGATGCGATCGAAGTAGTTAGGTCCTCTCAAGATCGTACAGATATTGCATGCAAGAGCTATCCGAGATGTGGAGGATGCAGCATGCTGCATATGCTGCCCTCAAAGGAATTGGAACTAAAGTCAAAAAAACTGAATATGGATTTGAAAAGCAGAGGGATCGTTTTTGAAGAGACTTTAGATCCTGTGGTGAATAATTTTCTTCATTACAGACGCAAAGCGCGATTAGGAGTCAAGTGTTTGGGGGACACGGTGCTGGTTGGTTTCAGAGAGTCGTTCAGCAGCCGCGTTGCTCGAATGGACGCTTGTAAGATTTTGACCTACGAATTGTCAAATCTCATTCCCATTTTAAAAGAAACGATCTCGCGGTGTTCTATAAAACAGTTCATCCCCCAAATTGAAGTAGCAGAAGGAGATCTGGGTCGGGCAATCATCGTGAGACATCTCAGAAGTTTTACCGAACTTGATCTTGGTATTTGGCGAAGGTTCTCTGAGAAGCAGCAGGTGTCTGTCTATCTCCAGTCTGCGGGTTACGATTCGATGATGCTGCTCGAAACGGACACAAGTGAATCTCTTCTAGGTTATTCGCTAGAAGAACAAGGTTTATTCGTTCAGTTTAAGCCAGAGCAGTTCATTCAAGTTAATTCTAAGATGAATGAAGATTTGGTAAGAACCTCACTTTGTTTTTTTGGAGACCTAAAGAATAAAGTTATAGATGATTATTTTTGTGGGATAGGTAACTTTTCTTTGCCAATAGCAAGGGAAGGTGCATCGGTCCGTGGCTTCGAGCTTTCCGAGGAGGCTGTAGAAATGGCATCAATTAACGCCAGAAATAATGGCCTGAGCCATCGCACCCAATTTTTTACTCTTGACTTATATGAAAAGTCACCTGGCGAGAAGGAGTTATGCGACGGGTTATTGTTAGACCCTCCTCGCAGTGGGGCTGGCCCTCATTTTTCCAAGTGGCTCGATGCAAAATCCTGTGAGAAGATCGTTTATGTCTCATGCAACAGCGAATCGCTAGCAAGCGATTCTGAAACGATTGTAAAAAAGGGTTTCAAACCCAAAAAGATTGCTCTTTTCAATATGTTTCCTGGCACGAGCCATTTTGAAACCATAGCGTTATTTATAAGAGAATAGATTTAGCGATCGTTAGAAAGCAAAACCTAGCATGGCGACTCAATGTTTATTGGGTTGCACGCAGCCATTTTATTAGAGGAGATTGGTGATGAGGATATTACTTTTGGGTCCCCCGGGTGCAGGCAAAGGCACCCAAGCACAATTCATTAAAGAAACTTTAGGGATTCCTCAGATTTCTACGGGTGACATGCTGCGAGCGGCTGTAAAATCCGGAAGTGAATTAGGTTTGAAAGTGAAGCAAGTTATGGAATCTGGTTCCCTTGTTTCGGATGAAATTGTTATTGAGTTGGTGCAGGAAAGGATTAGCCAGGCTGACTGCCAAAGCGGATTTCTTTTTGATGGGTTCCCGAGGACAATCCCCCAAGCTACGGCCATGAGCGAGGCGGGCGTGACTTTAGATGCAGTGGTTGAGATTCAAGTTGGCGACGAAGAGCTGGTTAAGCGAGCGACGGGGCGACGAGTTCATCCAGGTTCGGGAAGGGTCTACCATATTTTATACAACCCGCCAAAGGTAGAGGGTAAAGACGATGAGAGCGGAGAAGCGTTGGTTCACAGGGAAGACGACATGGAAGAGACTGTTCGCGAGCGTTTATCGGTTTATTATCAGGAGACCTACCCACTAGTTGAGTACTACAAAGCTTTGGTAAGTAAAGGGTTGAAGTACATAGAGGTTGACGGTCAGGGTCATGATTTGAAAGAGATTCAGGAGAGTATTTCTAAAGAGCTAAACTCATAGATATTTCTAGAGAATACCGAAATTTACCAATGGCAAGATTGTTACTTCGTCGTTAAGTGCCAAATTGCCTCGAGTGCTTGGGATTTCGATCAGACAGTTACAGTTATTGAACGAGCTTAAGCGATTAGAACTTTGATCTCCCAACTGCTCAACGACTAATGTTCCATCTGGTTCTGATGCGAATAGTCCTCTTTGGTACTCGGTTCTCCCGGGAGAGTGTAGGATGTTCGTTTTGATTTGTGCTTTAACTTTTATAGGATCTTTAGGTTTAGTCCCTTTAAGGTGTTCGATTAGCGGATAGGCCAGAAGCAATGTCGTCACGATAGTTGAAACAGGGTTTCCTGGAAGACCTAGTATTTCGCAATCTCCAATACTTCCAAAAGCCAGGGGCTTGCCGGGCTTGAGGTTAAGCCGCCAGAAGTCCAAAGAACCCAGTGCTTGGATCGTTTTTGTTATGTGGTCGGCGTCTCCGACCGATACGCCGCCAGTCGTTATTAGTAGATCACATGACTTCGCGGCAGTATTTAGAGCCTGCTTAGTTTCTTCTCGAGAATCTCCAATACTGCCATGGTCCACGATTTCTACGTTGAGCTTTTCCAGAGATCTGAGCAAAAAAGTTTTATTAGACTCAAAAATTTGACCGTCTTTTAGTTCTCTATACGGGATTTTGGGCGAGACTAGTTCATCTCCTGATGACAAAACGCCTATTTTCGGTTTTCTAAAAACGTTGACTTTACTTACACCCGAAGCGGACATCCTGGATAGTGAAATTGGATTGAGCTCTTGTCCTTTCATAGCGATTTGCTGATTTTTGTCAATATCGTGACCGACTGGCCTCACATATGTCTCACTTGGCTGGTGGTCTTGAAAACGGACTATTGATTCGTCCGCAAATTCCACTTCTTCTTGCAATATTATTTGATCACATTCGTCAGGAACTTTAGCTCCCGTAAAAACACGAACGCATTCACCGGGCTTAATGCGGCCTGAATTTGGATGGCCCGCCAGACTAACTCCGCCAATATTAAAGGTTTTGTCCTTGCTATTACCCCAATCACTGAGTCTAAGAGCAAAACCGTCCATCGCAGATGACTTGAAAGGGGGCAGAGGAATTGGAGAGAATACATCGTCCGACAAGACTCGACCCACTCCGGAATCCAGATAAATAGGTTCTGTCTGAAGCACGGGGACGACGAGTTCTTTGATTTTTGTCAAAGCTTCTGAAATAGACAGCAAATTTTTATTGGTGACCAAATTGAGTACCACATTGTTTATAGAGACTTCTGGGCCCTATTGTAGCCTCGCTTTACGATCGGAGGGAAAAGACTTCGTTGAGAGTCAACTATTAAATAAAACTCACAACGAGCATGTCCTTACTATGTTGAATAGGCTCTATGAGGAAAACGGAATCGAGCGCCTCTCAACTAACCTGGTAGGGTTTAGTGCTGGACCGGGCTCGTTTACGGGTGTTCGAATAGGCGCTGCTATTGCACAAGCTTTAGCTTTTGCAAGCGGTGGAAAGGTTCTATCTATTCAAAGTCCGATGGTTCTGGCGATGACAGCGTTTCAGCGTTTGTCAGTAAGTAATTGGTGGGTATCTATTAAAAGTCGGAAGAATCTTTTCTACTTGGCGCAGTATGAAATTTCATCGCGCGATGTGCAGGTGCTGCGTGCACCAGAATTATTTGATCTAGAACCAGAATGGCTCATGGAAATCAAAAACCAAGTAAACGGTGTCGGCCAGCAACCAGAGTGGCTTGTCAATATTGAAGGTGACCGATTTTATTCCGGATTACGTCCAGAAGCTGACTCGGTTCTCGATTTGATGGAACGGTTAGATCTTGAGGGCATAAGTAGGGCTCCTGAGTTTGCGTTGCCTGTTTATTTAGAGGGAGATTCTCCTTGGGTTAAGGCAGTCGACAGATAGTCGCTTAAATCTTTGTGATTTCAGTTAGAGGCGATCATTGCCCGGAGTAATAGGATGGTTTTGAAGCTATATTATGAGCGGGTTATGGAGAGCGAGTTAGATCGGTTTAGAGACTATTGCGAGATTCGTGAGTTCTCCAACATGAAAGAGTTTGGGAATGAAAGAGCTCTTTTTTTGTCCGGTAAAGGACTTGGTCTTATTACGCCTGGCTTCGCCGAACCCCTGTATGTAAAAAGAGAACAAAGACATTTAAAACCTTTTCTTTCTAATCTTGTAAGGGCATGTATTCCTAAGGCAAAACGGTTTTCAAAGACCTATTCAATATTAGACTGTTTTTCCGGGTTCGGCGCTGACACTATGGTTTTGGCATTAACCGAGAACAAATTAACCTCCTTGGAAAAAGACCCATTAATCTGGTTGATTCTAAGAGAACAGGTTTTTGGAATGGAAAATGTTTCGACTAGCTGCCAAGACTGTATCCCTATTCTCGAGCAAACTACGAGTTCATGGGATACAGTATATTTGGACCCAATGTTTCAAAGTGTTAGGCAAAAAAGCCTTCCATCGTTGGAATTGCAGCACCTTAGAGCTCTGTTTTCTGGGATTAGCCAGGATGTTGGGAATCTAATTGAAATCGCGAAGAGGGTGTCTCGTGAGAGGGTTGTTGTAAAGCGAAAAGCAAAGGACGCTCAGTTAGGCACGCCAAATTTTTCAATTCATGGGAAGCTAGTAAGGTTCGACGTTTATCGGGGAGAAGCTTCCTGAATTATCGCCTGCCTTATCTCTGTAGATATTACTCCTTCGGCGTGTCTGACTATATCGTTAATCAGGTGGCTTGCCGTTATCACGCCATCCTTAGATAT
>CACFPX010000031.1:0-25766 GCA_902568205.1 K189A clade bacterium
ATACTCCTGAAATAGAAGGTAACTATGGTTAGCAAAGGTAAGGCGATGAGAAGAGTGATCGTTAACTCGGTATTAATCGCGAACATTACGGTTAATGCGACCAGAAAAGGTACAAACTCGCCGATAAGAGTTCCGAGCCCCCTCAATAGTTCATATAGCGCTTCGACATCGTTCGTGACTCTCGTCATTATGCGGCCTACAGCGACGCGATCGTAGAAAGAAGAAGGTCTTGTTTCTAGATGAGCGAACAGATCATTTCGCAAATCTCTTAGACCTTTAACCACCGCTCCGATAAGAGTCATGCGATGCGCGTGGGCTATTGCCGCCCAGAGGCTATGGCAGACTGCGTACATCAAACAGGCTGCCAAAAGAGGATGAATTGATAAGGACTGTGAAAGCGCGTCGTTTAGTCCGATTAAGCCGAAATCGGGTGCGTTTGTAGTTGTTTCGGATCTGATTATGTAGTCGATCGCAACTAACGATATAGTTATTGGGAGTAGAATATTTAGGAAGGATGCGACTAAAACGAGAATACCAGATAGAACCAGTTGTGCTCTATAAGGCCTTAGCCAGCCAAATAATCTGCCCAGCAAGCTGACGTTCAGTACGGCTCCGCTGAGATCCGCATCAAACATCGAGTAGTCTCTTTTGATTTTGGCTATCTGTTCGCTCATGAGATCGCGCTTCTTATTGATCCTAGCTCGTCCTCGCCACCCTCTCGCTGAATCCTCTCAAGTTCTGCGTAGTATCCTTTCATTGTCAGGAGTGACTCATGTGTTCCTTGTTCGATTATATTGCCATTATCAATGACTATAATTCGGTCTGCGTGCCGAGTTGTGCTGACTCTATGAGACACAAGTAAGGTCGTTCAACTTTCAGATAGGCAGCGACTGAACTACGAGAGATATACAAAAACAAATACGGAAAATAGAAATTATGAGACCAAATTAGCGAGGGTCGAAACTCTTTACGGTGCCTTTAATGACAGTCTCGCTCACGCTGCAATCGGCGTAATCATTTGGTTTAGTGCAAATTTGGTAGTCGACACATCAATGTCGCTCGGGGAAGTCGTCCTCTTTACTCAATTTATTGGAATGCTTTTCAACCCGATTGTGGTTCTTGGTGAGCAGACCAATATCCTTTTCCGGGCGATGGCTAGTGGCGAGCGAATTTTTCAGGCATTGGACTGGGATGAAAAAATACATGAACCGCCCAATCCAATTATTCTTCCAAAACGCCTGAGAGGTGAGGTAACTTTCAATAAAGTCAATTTTTCCTATGACGAAGATACACCTGTGCTCAAAGACGTCAGTTTCAATATTCCACCAGGAGAGAAGCTAGCTATTGTAGGGCCAACCGGTTCAGGCAAAAGCACCCTAATCAGACTTCTGTCGAGATTTTATGACTTTGACGACAACCTTATCCATCTAGACGGAATAGATCTCAATAAAATCTTAAGCAAAGACCTTAGATCAAGAGTGGGAGTGGTGCTCCAGGATTTCCATATTTTTTCCGGCTCTATCCTCGATAACCTGACTCTCGGAAACCCCAGAGTCTCAGAAGAGAAAGCGATTTTAGCTGCCAAAACGGTCAACGCCCACCCATTCATCGAGGGATTAGAAGACGGATATCACTCGATTCTATCGGAGAGGGGACAAAACCTTTCCCAGGGTCAACGACAGCTTCTCGCCTTTGCAAGAGTACTAGCCGCCGACCCAGAAATTCTGGTGTTAGATGAAGCGACGGCAAGTATAGACACCGAAACAGAATTGCTAATACAAGATGCGCTCAGGAAATTAACGCTTGGTCGAACGTCAATCATCATAGCGCATCGATTACAAACAATTCAGGAAGCAGATCGGGTAATGGTCATGGACAAGGGACAAATCGCGGAGATCGGAAGCCATGAGGAGCTTATCGAAGCAAAAGGGTTATACTACACCCTCCACAATCTTCAGTTTCAAGAAGGACAACAAGCCACCTAGTTGCCTCTAGGTTCAGACTTTAATATGAGCAAAATGGTCAACGATAAAATTCAGAGTGGCGTCAAATTCCAAACGAAAAACGGAATAAAGGCGATCAAAGATGGGATTAAGATCTCGAAGGCTTCTGAGCGTCCCATAATAAAAAAGCCAGACTGGCTACGAGTTAAAATCCCAACAGGTGGCAAGTACCGACAGGTTCAAGAGATCGTCAAATCTCATAGCCTGTCTACCGTTTGTGAAGAGTCACACTGTCCAAACATAGGAGAATGCTGGAGCCATGGTACCGCGACGATAATGTTAATGGGATCAGTTTGCACTCGAGCTTGTAAATTTTGCTCAGTTGACACCGGCAACCCTAGGGGCTGGCTCGACCCCCAAGAACCTGGAAACGCAGCTCAATCTGTACAACTGATGAACCTGAAGTACGTTGTTCTAACATCGGTCGATCGAGATGATCTTGAAGACGGCGGTGCTAGCCATTACGCCGCCTGTATAAAAGAAATCAAAACGCGCACGCCTCTCGTCAAGGTCGAAGCATTAACTCCAGATTTTTCAGGCTCTAAAAACTCGATCAAAACTATCGTTGAGTCAGGACTAGACGTTTTTGCTCAAAACCTGGAAACCGTAGAGCGATTAACGACGGAGGTAAGAGATCCTCGAGCTGGTTACCAGCAAACACTTGAGGTTCTATCAACAGCAAAACAGATGAACAGTCGATTACTCACCAAGTCGAGTCTCATGCTGGGCCTTGGGGAGTCATTAGATGAAATTGAAGAGGCCATGATCGACCTCAGGCAACATCAGGTTGATCTACTGACACTGGGACAATATCTGAGACCCACAAAAAATCATCTTCCAATCAGGTCCTGGGTTTCACCAAAGCAGTTTGAAGATCTCCGAGAGCTCGCATTGAAGATGGGCTTCAAGGAGGCAGCTGCCGGTCCTCTAGTAAGGTCAAGTTATCGGGCAGACAAAATCTTCGATGGCAATAACTTAGGTCTTAGTCAGTTACCCATCAAGATGCTTAACTAGAGCACTTGTGCAATTTCTCTTCGACCCCACCACCATCACCATTTAAACTAAGCAGATGAGCCAATCAGAAAGCATCATTTCAAAAGCAGAACAGCCGTCTCAAATAATCCTACTCAATCCTTCGGATTACGAAAAATGGAGAGGTGAAAGCTCGGAAATTGATAGTGAGTTGTCACAAAATCAAGGATTTGCAGGAAAGCCTGGACAAACGGCCTGGGTCACGAGCGCAGAAAAGTCAAGCGTCCTAGTTGGTTGGGACGGTGAGGCAACGCTCGAAACCCTCGGAAATCTTCCGTACAAGCTGCCAGAGGGCGTCTATGTGGTCGACAAAGAAATCGATTTAAACACCATCATTGGTTGGGGACTTGGCGCCTACTCTTTTGATCGCTATAGAAAACCTTTCAGAGCACCTGCACAACTTGAGATAAAGAACCAACAATTAAGAGAAAAAGCTCTCGCGACAGTGGACGCAGTAAGTCTGGGGCGCGATCTAATCAACACGCCCGCATCCGACATGTCACCATCGCACTTGGAGGCTGAGGTTTTCTCATTAGCTGAGCAGTATGAGGCTTCCTTTAATTGCTGGATTGGAGATGAATTGTTGGACCACCGCTGCGGCGCCATTCATGCTGTAGGAAGAGCTGCGGAAGATCCCCCAAGACTAGTCGATCTGCAATGGGGAGACGAATCAAATCCCCAGATTTGCCTTGTGGGTAAAGGCGTGACCTTTGATAGCGGGGGATTAGATCTGAAATCTGCTGCAGGTATGCGTCAAATGAAAAAAGACATGGGCGGAGCAGCAATCGCCATTGGACTAGCCAAACTCATTATGAGTCAAAACCTCCCCGTACAACTGAGATTATTAATTCCAACAGCCGAAAATTCAATCTCTGGAAACGCTTTTCGCCCTGGCGACGTGCTTTCCACACGAAAGGGATTAACAGTAGAAATAGACAACACGGACGCAGAGGGCAGACTATTGCTGTGCGATGCCCTAGCGTTGGCCAGTGAAAGTGAACCAGATCTAATCATCGATTTTGCAACATTAACCGGCGCTGCCCGCAGTGCCGTAGGTGCTGAAATATCAGCCATGTTCACTGATTCAGATTCAATTGCCGACAAACTATTCACTCACGGGGAGACAAACTCTGATCCTGTCTGGCGAATGCCTCTACACGAGCCGTATAGCTCGATGTTGGACAGTAAAATTGCCGACTTGGTGAATTCATCTAGCTCTGGATACGCAGGCGCAATTACCGCCGCACTTTTTCTCAAACGCTTTGTCTCCAATCAGACAGATTGGGTGCACTTTGACCTAATGGCTTACAATACGAAAACTCGCCCTGCACGGCCCGAGGGGGGTGAGGCAATGGCGCTGCGCACTGTCTATAGTTACCTGGAAGAAGCTTATGCTTAATCTAAAGGAGCTTGAAAGCTCAGCGAGCGGTACGACCTTCGATCTAGATAGCATCTTAGAGGCATTGAAATTTAATCAGGACGGACTTATCCCCGCTGTAGCACAGGACATCGACACAAAAGAGGTACTCATGCTGGCCTGGATGGATGCAAAAGCAATTAGAAGTACTCTTGAGGAGGGTCAAGTTTGCTACTATTCCAGAAGCCGCAAAACCTACTGGAAAAAAGGCGAAGAATCGGGTCACAAGCAAAAGATGGTAGAAATGTATATAGATTGTGATGGCGACTCTATTCTGCTTCTCGTAAACCAAGAGGGTCCCGCCTGCCATACCAATAGATCTAGTTGTTTTTATCTGAAAACCGAGAGCGACAAAGTGATGATCTCTAGCGATCCAATAAAATAACTCACTTCAAATAAGATACAAAATCTGACCATGACTGACATTCATTTTCACAACACGAAATCTGGTAAGAAAGAAAAATTCGAACCGATCGACCCAGAGCACATTAAGATTTACGTTTGCGGCCCCACGGTCTATAACTTCGTGCATATTGGCAATGGCCGCCCAGCGGTTGTTTTTGATGTCTTAGTCAGACTACTGCGGTTGGTTTATCCAAAAGTAACCTATGTCCGCAACGTCACTGATATCGATGACAAAATTAATAATGCAGCGATCGAAAACAACGAATCCATACAAGTGTTAGCAGATCGCTTCACGGACGCCTACGAAGAAGACATGTTAACACTTGGTGTCGAGCCTCCGGATGTTACCCCCAGAGCGACCCACCACATCAAAGAGATTATCAGCATGATTACTGTGTTGGTCGAAAAAGGTTTCGCCTATGAAAATGAAGGACACGTCCTATTTCACGTACCGGCTGATCCGCTTTATGGTGAGCTGTCTCGAAGATCTCTTGACGAGATGGTGGATGGAGCTCGAGTAGATATAGCACCCTATAAAAAAGATGCTAAAGATTTCGTGCTTTGGAAGCCAAGCAGTCAGGACCAACCGGGCTGGGATAGCCCCTGGGGCTCTGGCCGACCAGGCTGGCATATTGAATGCTCAGCGATGATAAGTAAGCATCTGGGCCAAACCATAGACATACATGGGGGAGGCTCTGACCTCACCTTTCCTCATCATGAAAATGAAGCAGCTCAAAGTCGGTGCGCCAATGATTCACCAGATTATGTCCGATATTGGTTACACAATGGGATGCTGAATCTTGGGGCTGAAAAAATGTCTAAATCCCTGGGCAATGTAAAAACCATCAGAGACCTCTGCTCAAAACACTCCGGTGAGGTCTTAAGGTACGCACTATTGTCTGGTCAATATCGCTCGCGCCTCGCCTGGTCCGATGACTTAGTAATCCAGGCTAAATCTAGCTTAGACTCACTGTACCAATCACTTCGTGACAAAAGTGGGAGCCTCACATCATCTGATCTGTTAATCAATAAACTGTCTTTCGACCAGTATCCCAAAGGCGTCACAGTGCCTCTCATGGACGATCTGAACACACCAAAAGCACTGGCAGCGATGCACGATCTTGCGGCAGTCCTTCAGCGAGCGGAATCCGAACAGGAGGTTTTTGCAGCGACACAAATGCTACTGGCAGGGGGTAGATTACTGGGTCTTCTCGACCAAGAGCCCGAAACTTATTTCAAGCAAGGCTCTAAAGAGGCTTCGTTGAGCGAAAACGAGATAGAAAAACTTATTCAAGAACGGCATGCAGCGAGAGCGGAGAAGAACTTTCAGAGGGCGGATGAAATCAGAGAGGAATTATCTAATCTCGGCGTTGAACTAGAGGATTTAAGGGGCGAGACGCGGTGGCGCCGAATCTGAAAGATGCCTGGGCTGATAATCATCGGTTCAAATCCGACAGCTAATATTTTAAGGCTTGCTTGCCAAAACATCGGACTAGACAAGCTTACTCAAATACAAACCAAGCATACTCCCCTGGTGCCGGCGGCGATTCTGCCCGCCAATATTTCAAGGATAATCGTAGCTCTCAAGTCTGAAGATCACGTACACGATCTATCCATAGCACCCAATCGGAAAATGATCAGGTTAAGCAAGTCAGGTTATCTTATTTCTGAGATCCCCCTAGGCAAATTCTATTATGACCGTTACGGGGCTAACCTGGTCAACATCTCTGAAGCGAGCCTGCAAATTCTTCTGTCTGACCAAATTCAATCCGATCAGCAAAACTCTCTAGAAGACATCAAAGCCAACCAAAACGTAATTGCCCTGACGGATCGAAAACTGCCTGAGGATACGACTCAAGCCGCATTCTCAACTTTCTACGCCAGAATGCCATTTGACAAAGACAGTGCTCATATAAATACGACTTGGTTAGGGCAAAGGCAAACCGCTATCCAATTCAGCACAAAAGAGGCTCAACACATTATTTTCTTAATACCACATTCCGAAAATTTAGACCCTGGTCACTGGCACCCCTCAATCCGCGATGCGGCAATAACAGCAAAAATCCAAAAGCCAAGCGTCTCTAAAAACTCCATCGAAGAGGATATTAATCTTTCGCACTCAGACCTAAAGCTCGGCTCTGCCTGGTATCAGGAGAGTTGGTTGTTTCCAGAAACAATACATGCTGGTATCGAAGACGCCTGGGTTCTCAGCCGAATGCTGGAAAATTACGAAGAAGAAACAAACGAAGCACTATCAAGTTATACCAAATACAGGCGGCCAAGAATCAATCGGTTTGCTAAATACACAGAACAAGAAACCTTCAAATTGCTCAATAGCCACGGACCTCAAAGATTTGCGGAATATATAAGACTGGCATTTTCAACTCGATTCATCCCGGAAATTTTTATGTCGAGCCAAGACTGGCTACATGGTTATGACTGCCTCAGGGGCTTCAGATAAACACTACTGTAGAAGCCTGCTCTCTGCTTTGAAGCTTTTCCGTAAAAAGTTCATTTGGTCACCTAGAATTCTCCCGCTGTTGGTTAAAACCAGATACTCAGGATAATTGGGCGTATAAGGCAAAGCCAATAGCTCCATACCGCAATTTTCCACGAGCCTACTGCCCTTAAAGTGATTACAGCGTTTGCAAGCCGCCACGACGTTATCCCACTCATCAGTGCCACCCTTTGAGATTGGTACAACATGATCTCGAGTTAGCTCAACATCTAAAAAATCCTTCCCACAATAGAGACAGGTCCCTTGATCACGCCTAAAAAGGGCGTTGTTTGTTAAAGGCGGTATGCTTTGTTTCTGAGGGACCACTCTGCCTTCACAGGCAATGATTCCATGTATTTCGGCCTCGCTTTGCATTCCATTGTGTCTTGAGAAACCTCCCCGGATTTTTAAGACGGGTTCACCCAAAGTCCAGACAACAATATCTCTTGAATAGAGGCATACTGCCTCCTGCCAACTCACCCAGTCAGTAGGCATTCCAGCAACATTGAGTCGCAGGACTCTTGGGACTTTTCTATAAGCGGTTAAAAACTCGGCCATATTATTCCTTTGGTAGCTCCCGGTAGTTAACCCATTACTAATTTGAGTACATCTTTACTAAATAGCTCCAATTTAAAAATATCAATTTAATCAAGAGAGGTCTATTTACTCTGATCTCTTCCGAAGGCAAAGTAGTCGCGGCATGAAAATCTACCTTTTAATTGTGCTAGCGTTCTTGATTTCGGGATGCTCCACGACTGCTCAACAAACCGACATTGCTAGCACCACACTCAAGCCCTGGTTCTGTCAGTCGTCCGACGACAATGAGGAGTGGGATTGCGTACGCTCTGAATCACTCGTGAGAAACCCAAAAACGGAAGCCATAAAAAGAGAGCAACGACAAGCGCAAGTAGTCGACGCCCAGATTTCAGAAGATAGTCGAAGTATCCCAGCGAAAACGGATACTGAGCCCGCAAAAAACATCAGCTCTACAAGTAGTCCTAAAAACTCGAACTCTTCCGAGCTACCAGTCTATTTCAGACTAGCCTATAGAACAGAGGAGCCTGTACCATTATTGGACTTACCCAAATCGTTCTGGGCGGTTCAGCTCATAGCGCTGTCAAACAAAGATGCCCTAGAAAAACATGCCAACGCTTCCTCCCTTGTCGGTCTTTCCGGTGCGAGAGTCGCATCTAATGGGAAACTACTCTATGTTCTTCTCCTTGGCATCTATGAGTCTAAAGAGCTGGCGCGTCAGGCAGTTGCCAGTCTTCCTAACAAAGAGGCCATGAAACCTTCCCCATGGATAAGGTCCCTCGACTCACTCCACAAAGCCATGCTCTCAGGCGACTATCTGTCTGGAGATAGATCCTATTGATCGCCAGAGGCAACCTTTCGCCTGCCCAAAAAGAGCTGATAAAAACCCTCGCCTGAAAAAACTAGCAAGCCTAGCCAAATCATAGTCAAAGTGAGCCACCTTGCGTCAGATACACCTTCTTCATAAACCAAGACGGCTATCAAAAGGGACAAAGTAGGTGCTACATACTGGATAACACCCAAGATCACCAGAGGTAATCTGATCGCGGCGGCCGTAAAAAAAAGTAAAGGTACTACTGTAATAACGCCCCCTAACATTAGTAGCGCAAACTGACCATCACTTCTAAACTCTAAGGAGATATCAAAGAAGACAACAAACACCAAAACAAGAGGCAGAAGAAAACAACACTCGACCAGCAAGCCAGTAGCCGCCGGAAGATTGACTTGTTTTCGAAGCAGTCCGTAAATCCCAAAGGAAACTGCTAGCGTCAGACCAAAAACAGGTATCAAGCGATCGGAGTAAAGCTCCCAGCAAACCCCGACAAGAGCAAACAGCACAGCAATCCATTGACCATATCTGAGTCGTTCTTTTAAAAAAATCCAACCTAGAAATATACTAACCAGAGGGTTAATGAAATATCCAATACTTGTCTCGACTATTTTTTGTTCCGAGATCGCGACAATAAAAGCCAACCAATTGATCGCCAGGCATATCGAGCTCGCAAACAGAAGCCCATACTCTCTGAAAGACAGACGAGAGACCTCACCCCATTGCCCCGCTAAGCTTATGATCAAACATAACAGCGGAACCGACCAAAATATTCTATGGGACAAAATCTCCATTGGAGAGGCAAACCCAACAAGGACAAAATAAACGGGCGCTATGCCCCAGATCGTCATAGCGACTAGCGCAAAAGTTGCACCCACGTGGGACTGCTGCATTGAAATGCTGGGATCTGCTAAAAATTATCTTTTAGTCGACGGGTTTCGGCAAAAACTTCAAGCGGCGAGGCCCCAACCAATCCAATAGTGGATTGAAGGTTTGCACTATTTGGTCGAAGGAACGGATTTGTTTTTCGTTCCAGACCAATGGACGTGGGAACCGTAGGTATATTATTGGCGCGCAGGCGATTGATTTCCTCTGATCGATCTAATAAGTCCTGATTTCCAGGTTCAACCGTCAAAGCAAAGGCCGCATTGGCTTGAGTATATTCGTGAGCACAGTAAACAATAGTATCGTCGGCCAACGACATCAGCTTTTGCAAACTAGACCACATTTGCTGAGGCGTTCCTTCAAATAACCTCCCGCAGCCTAGCGCGAATATGGTGTCTCCAACAAACACCATCCCTTCTTCCTCAAAATGGTAAGCAACATGACCACTAGTATGGCCTGCAACCTCAAGCACACGAGCTTTGGTTCCACCAAAATCTACAATGTCGTTTTCAGCAACTTTACGATCGATTCCGGGAATGCGATCGTAGTCGCCTCCAAAACCAATGACCGTGCAACCCCATTTTTGTTTTAGAGCTTCATTACCTCCTGCATGGTCAAAATGGTGGTGGGTATTCAAGATGTGCGTCAATCGCCACTGTTTTTCTTCCAAAGCAGCATCAATGGCCACTGCATCAGGAGAGTCAACTGTTGCAGTTTCTCCCGATTCGGGGTCATGAATCAAAAATCCGTAGTTGTCGCTCAAACAGCCGAACTGATATACCTCCAATCCCATATTTTCCTCCTTAATCAGACAAGGGAATAAACAAACATTCCCTGGGTTCACCATTGATACTGCGGCTTATGTGACCCTGTCCTTCGGTATCTTCTGCCAATAAAATGCTTCCCGCCCCTAATTGTCTTTTTGTGCCGTCCCCAACTTCGATCTCCACCGCTCCGGTCAAATTAACGACAAATTGTCTCCTCGGAGCATTATGAAAATCCAAGTCGTAGTCACCGCTCACCTTTCTAAACAGTACTCCTTTAGCCGACCAAAGGGACGAAATACTCCCCATCGGGCCTTTATCTAACAACTCGATTTCCACATCCTCGAAGTGACTTTTCCCATCGGTGCCTGTGTAGACCCTAGTAATCAACATTCATTTCTCCTCCATACATTGTCATTTTGCCACCGACACCGAGAGAGACAAGCAAATCATCATTCCGTCTTCTATAATAGAAAAAAAAACAGCAAAGGCGGAACAAAATCCTGATGAATTCGGTCCTCACAAACATCATAAAAATAATTGATGTCGAGCAAATCGAAGCTAATTTATTTAGAGGCCAGTGCCATCCTTCAGAACATGTTTTTGGTGGACAGGTCTTAGCTCAAGCAATTACAGCGGCTTATCGAACTGTAAAGCAGGAGCATCAACTGCACTCTCTGCATTCTTACTTTTTAAGACCAGGTAAGTCTACTAAACCAATTCTTTTCGAAGTCGATCCAATACGAAACGGCAAATCATTTTCAACTCGCAGGGTAACTGCCATTCAGAATGGCAAAGCTATTTTCACTTTGTCCTCTTCCTGGCAAAAAGCGGAAACAGGCTTAATACATTCTCAACCGCTTCCAGACTTGCTTCCGCCAGACGCCTTAAGGGGAGACCTAGAAACATATAAGGCGCGCTCTCAGGAACAAAACGAATTTGCAAGATTCGCCTTTCGTTTTGAAGCGATCGACTCTAGATCAGTAGAAAGGACTTCAATTGCTCAAGGAGAAAGCCACCCACCCTACAAGAATACCTGGCTGCGCGCGCGAGATCGTCTTGACGACGAACCTTGGATCCATTTGGGTCTACTGGCTTACATGTCGGATCTGGATTTTATGTCGACCTCCATGTTGCCTCACGGGCGGGAAAAACTGCGGGACGGCATACAGGGTGCAAGCCTCGACCACTCAATCTGGTTTCACAGACCTTTCAGAGCGGACGATTGGCTTTTGTTTTCAAAAGAGTCACCCCACGCTGGCGGCGCGCGAGGTTTCGTCAGAGGTAAGTTCTTCACTCAGGATGGTCACTTGGTAGCCACGGCAGCCCAAGAATGTTTAATTCGCCCAAATACTCCCCAAAACTCTTAAAGGAGCAGAAACCCGCCTGCTAATTAATAGAAAAAAGGAGGTCCTACTTGAATTAGAGCGCCTCTAAAATAGCTTCGGCCGCACTGACCTCAAGCTTGCCTGGCTCTTCTACAGATAACTTACTGACAGTTCTATCATCCACGATCATCGCGTACCGCTGCGAACGAGTGCCCAGACCAAAACCTGACCCATCCATCTCGAGGCCAAGAGCCTTCGTAAACTCCCCATTGCCGTCTGCCACCATCATCAACTGTTCCGCATTCTTATCCTTTCCCCAGGCATCCATGACGAAAGCATCATTGACTGACAAGCAAATAATGCTATCCACGCCCTTTGCTTTTAATTCATCGGCCTTAACAACGTAACCAGGCAAATGTGCATTGGAGCAGGTAGGCGTAAAAGCTCCCGGTACCGCAAACAAAACAACCTTTTTCCCCCCAAACAAATCACCAACCGACATAGCCGTCGGCTTGCCTTCGTGCATCACATGTAGCGTAGCCTCTGGCAAGCTCGATCCTTCCTGGATTGTCATCGTCGCATTCTCCCGTATTTAAATACCAAAATTCTCTAGAACCTCACATTCCTAGTCAAGACAATTCCACCGGGTGATCACTCCCATGCAAATCTTGGCTGCTCATAATGTGAGACTTTAGTAGGTCGACCGCACAAACAGACCTCCTTGAACTGATAAATAATCGCCGCCGTGGGCGCGGCTATCACGTCGGATCCTACTGGCATTCTCAAAATGGGGTGCTCGCTGGTGTTTACCTTTGTCAGACGCGGCGCATCAGAGCGAAAAAATTGTGTAACAGGTATACGATGAACACTAGCGACTTCCTGCGGATTGATAGTAGTTTCTAACTCAGTCCCGCCCCAAACGACCACTGGAGTAATCGCAAAACCGGATCTCGTGACAAAGTCGTCTAAAAAGCCTAGAACATGGTTTATACCAAGCGAGACACCTACCTCTTCTTCCAGCTCTCTCAAAGCGCAGGTAATGTAATTCTCTTCGGCATCCAATTTTCCCCCTGGCAAGGCCCATTGACCCGGATGGTTCTTAAGTTTTTCTGACCGACGAGTAAGAATAATAGCCGCTTGATCAGACCATCCCTCAACATCCTGAAGTCCATTAATATCTGCTCCCGGACCTACGTCTGTTACTACAATAGCAACAGCGGCTCGCCTCAAACTATCTTCATCCGCCATGACCGCCTCAAATTTGCCCAGATTTGCTTTTACATTTAGCCTCAATTCATCTGAACAAATAAAAGAACTCAGATCACTCATTTAGATCGACCTAAAAATCAAAGTAACAGTATAGTACAACCGTGAATCAAAGCCCCATTTACAAGCAAAGCGAAGCTCTGGCATACGGTCTAGCAGCAGTCATACTTTGGTCTACTGTTGCGACCGCGTTTAAGCTGGGCCTCAATCATCTCGCTATTGAACAACTCCTTTTGGTGGGCATTTTTGCTTCTTGGTCATTTTTCTTGATGGTCTTGTTATTTAAGCGCAGTTTTTACCTTGCGGCTGAGGACCGATTAATAGCCCCGGTGATAGGGCTATTGAATCCCTTCGCCTATTATCTAATTCTATTTTCCGCCTATGACCGCCTACCAGCGCACATAGCCCAGCCCCTAAACTACACGTGGGCGATTTCACTTGCGGTTTTGTCGATACCACTCCTAAAAGAGTCATTAACAAAAAACACAATGCTCGGCTTTAGTCTCAGCTATTTAGGGGTCTTTGTCTTAGTGTACTTTTCTAGCCCATCTACCGGACAGACCATCGATACCATTGGCGTGGGCTTGGCGTTGCTAAGCACCGTCTTTTGGGCTCTCTATTGGATCGCTGGGAAGAGGAGCCGCAGCGACCCAACAAGCCTTACTTTCATTGCCTTTTCTACAGCTTTACCATTTTCTCTCATCGTGTGTTTGAATGGCCCAGGCTTACCGGAAATCGATCGGTATGTTCTTGCATTCGGCTTATGGGTGGGCTTAATTGAAATGGGTATCACCTACATCTTGTGGCAAAGGGCACTCGAGCGCGCCAGCAACACAGGACGAATGGCTCAACTGATTTTTTTATCCCCTTTCATCTCTATGTTTTTTATTTCCACCTTTTTAGGAGAAAACGTCACTCCATCCACTCTGATCGCTCTACTAATCATAGTCATGGGTACCTGGGTCACCCAGAGAAGCACAAACGACTGAGCCAAGACCACTAATCAGTAACCGTTAAGGGCAATTCGAACATCACTAATCAGTTAATCAAGTTGACCGTTCTATTTTCCCTTAAAGGTCGGGCTCCTTTTCTCAAGAAATGCGTTGATCCCTTCCTGCCCGTCTTCTGTCATAACCATCTCAGAGATAGCTCGAGTCTCTAGCTCCATTTGAGTTTCCAGACTTTGGTTAAAGGAACTATCTAGAAGGCTCTTCACTTTTTCATAGGCAAGCGACGGACCACGACTGATCTTTCCCGCGAGCTTCATCGTCTCGCTGGACAGTTCATCTTTCGCAACTACTTTATTAACAATACCCCAATCTAATGCTTCCTCAGCAGAAAGCACCCTGTTCGTCAACATGAGTTCTCTGGTCCTCCGATCTCCAATTCGGCGAGGCATAAAATAGGTGGAAGAGCCATCTGGCGACAAACCGGCATTCGTATAAGCCATAGTAAATACCGAGCCCTCACTTGCGATCACAAGGTCACAGGCCATCACTAGCGAGAACCCTGCTCCTGCGGCAGTGCCATTTACAGCCGCAATCACCGGTGCCCGGTTTCTACTCAATCTAGATAGCCCCAGGTGTAAATCTGCTGCCATCTCCATCATCAAACGCCCCGCGCCCTCTTTGGCACTGGCAAATTCACTCAAGTCACCACCAGCACAAAACATTCTGCCCGTTGAGGTCAGAACAACTGACCTGACACTTTCATCTTGAGATACATCCAAGGAAACCTGATTCAATTCTTTAGCCATCAAAGGATTCATGGCGTTTGCAGAGTCCGCTCTGTCCAGACAAATAGTCGCAATACCGTCCTCAACATCATAGTTCAATGTCTCATACATAGCTTATTACCTCTTGTATTCTTCTAACTCAAACTAACTTAACTTCGCTTTTAAAAAGCATTAAGCTGATTACTATTCTTACGAGCTAGTTTAAAGCATATCTTGAACCGATGAGTAACCCAGTTGTCCTAATAACAGGTGGAGCGAGAGGTATAGGTGCCGGTATAGCAAAATCTTTTCTGAACGCAGGTTATTCCACTATGATCGCCGACATAGGCCTCAATGCCGATTCAAATGATTGGACATACGAATTAGCAAGTAATTCTGATATTGATGCGCTTAAAAAGGACTCACCAGATTTAAAAGCTTGCTTTGTTGATGTTACTAACTTCAAAAGCTGTGAAGAGGCAGTCAACGAGACGGTTGCATGCTTTGGTCAACTTGACGTTTTGATTAATAACGCGGGTATCGTAAATTCTGGTCCAATAGAATCTTTTGATGAAGAAGCCTGGGATAAAATATTTGAGGTTAACACAAAGGGTATATTTCTAATGACCAAGGCTGCTTTGTCAGAATTAAGAAAATCTAAATCGGCCTCGGTGATCAACACGGCGTCCATCGCAGGCAAGAAGGGATACGCCAACATGAGTGCTTACTGTGGTTCTAAATTTGCCGCAATCGGGATCACGCAATCACTGGCTAATGAGCTAGCTCCCGATGGTATCCGAGTTAACGCCATTTGCCCTGGCATGGTTGGAACCGCAATGTGGCTCGAACACTTGTTACCTACCAACGCAAAGGATCACACTCAAAAAACCCGAGAGTTTGAAGAGATGATGCGAGAGCGTATTCCTCTTGGCAGGCCACAAACTAGCGAGGACATGGGACAAGCCGCACTTTACCTTGCGTCTGCCAATAATGTGACAGGCGTATCTTTATCTGTATCAGGCGGCTTTGAGGTGAACTAATGAGATGGTTTAAAGACCCACTAATTTTATTCTTTATAGGGGGTGCGGGTCTGTTCGCGATGGCAGAATTTGTAGATTCCGAGGAGATTTCCTATCAAATAGATATCAGAGAAGCTGACCTCTCCCGGCTAAACGACCAATGGGCGATGCAAATGAGAAGACCGGCAACTGAGAAGGAGCTCGAAAATCTCACTGAACAACTAATAAAAGAAGAAATATATTACCGTGAGGCGAAGCGGTTAGGTCTGGATCAAAACGACACCATTGTCAGGCGAAGAATGGTACAAAAACTCACTTTTCTCACAGAAGATATCGCAACAACTGATATGCCCGATGAAGAAACTCTCAAAGACCATTACGACCAAAACATCGAAAAGTATAGGCAACCAAAAAGATATTCCTTCCAACATCGATACTTTTCGTCAGATAGACGCAAAGACGCTAAACAAGATGCTGAGATTTCGCTATTGATCACTAAGGACCTGGGTGATCCCTTTATGCTGCAGAAAACCTACAACCAGCGCTCAGAGCGAGAGATAGCAGATCTCTTCGGCAGGGAATTTTCTGAATCAATAGCGAATCTTGAGCCTAGTAAGCAATGGCAAGGCCCAGTCAAATCTGCTTATGGCTTTCACACTCTCATACTTGAATCTATTCAAGAAAGCTATCTTAAGGGCTACGAGACAGTTAAAGAGAGGGTCCTGATAGACTTCCAGCAAGAAACGCGCAGGACGGCAAACGAGCAATATTTCCTTGATCTTAGAAATAAGTACTCTGTAAACCTTCCTAACTGATAATCGATGCGACGGCAGCTACTCTTTTTATCATTATTTCTATTCTCCCTCGCGGTTGAAAGTCACGAAGTTAGGCCCGCTTACCTTCAAATAGACGAGATAGAAACTCAAAGCGATAAATCTTTATTTCAAATTCTGTGGAAGCAACCCGTCGTGCAAAACAGAAGACTGCCACTGAATCCAATTTTTCCCGAAAACTGCGAAGTAAACGATCGATTGCCTATCGAGATAACAAATGGAGCCCTTCTTCACCACTGGATTACCGATTGCGAGCTTAAAAACTCGAAAATCCACATAGATGGTCTGTCTGTTACGCTCACCGACGTCATGGTCAGATGGAATTCAATTGACGGAGAGGCCAAAAATTACCTGCTTAGGCCTGAAGATCCTACCTTGGATCTTGGGGGAGAAGCGACACAAACGAGCTCCTACCTGCTAGTGGGTATCGAACACCTTGTTTTTGGCATTGATCATGTCCTTTTTGTCATGTGCCTATTCTTTTTAATTCGAGACCCCATCGCTCTTATCAAGACCATCACTTCATTTACAGTGGCTCACAGCATCACGTTAGCTCTGTCCGTCCTGCAACTGGTCGAACTCAACCAAGGTCCTATCGAGGCGGTGATTGCGCTTTCCATCGTTTTCTTAGCAAGAGAGCTTCTTGTTAGCGGCGCCTCTAAATCCTCTATGACCCTGGCCAAACCCTGGCTAATGGCGTTTTTTTTCGGCTTGCTCCACGGTCTTGGGTTTGCCGGCGCGCTTAGAGAAATTGGATTACCGGAAGACTCTTTTTGGTCATCTTTACTACTGTTTAACATAGGCATTGAGCTCGGCCAGCTCATGGTGATCGCCATACTTGCAGGTCTCACTTGGTTGCTGGCTCAAATCAAATTCAGACAGCAGGGTATCTCCTACGCGAGCTGGATCGTAGGTATGGTAGCCGCCTACTGGACCATAGATCGTACGCTTCTTCTGATATAATTTTCCTCTAAGAAATCGGAGTCTCGCTAATGAAACACCTCAAGACTTATCTTCTATTACTGTTAGTTTCGCTCTTTGTCTTGGGATGCACTCAAGAAAGCTTGAGCCCGGAAGAAGAGATTAGAATTCAGATGGAGACAGCTCAAACAGGAGACATCATCCGAATTCCTGAAGGAGTATTTAAATTTAAGCGCAGTCTGGTCATGAACTCCGATGGCGTAACGATAACAGGCGCTGGGATGGACAAAACCATTCTAAGCTTTTCCGAACAAATCGCGGGAGCAGAGGGCCTTAGTGTAAATGCGAGTGAGTTTACCATCGAGGACCTAGCCATTGAGGATACAATCGGTGATGCACTGAAAGTTAACGAAGGAAACAACATTGTTATTCGGAGAGTGCGCACGGAGTGGACCCGAGGTCCGAACGTAAAGAATGGTGCCTACGGCATCTATCCTGTACAAACCACTAATCTTCTAGTTCAAGAATCTGTAGCGATCGCTGCTTCAGATGCTGGTATTTATGTAGGTCAATCAGACAACATCATTGTTAAAAATAATAGAGCAGAGTACAACGTGGCGGGCATTGAGATTGAAAACTCTACTAACGCCGACGTTTTCGAAAACTTGGCTAGGAATAATACCGGCGGGATACTTGTATTTAACATGCCCCAGATATCGAAAACAGGTCATAGTACCCGAGTATTCAACAACTCAATTATCGAAAACAATACTGAAAATTTTGCGGCCGAAGGCACCGCGGTCTCTGGTGTGCCCAAAGGGTCAGGCATATTGATCAACTCCAACGACCTAGTGGAAGTCTTTGACAATGAATTCAACAACAATGACACAGCGAATATCGTGATCTCAAGCTACTTCAGCGCCAACTACGCAGGTCAACGTGAATTGGCAGAGGAATTCGACCCTTATCCTGAAGGAATATTCATTTACGACAACAAATTCGTCGGTGGAGGTTCTGAGCCGGGTAGAGACTATCTCTTGGAACTTAAAAACGCGGTGTTTGGCGAAAATGGTCAATTTCCTGATGTCATTTGGGATGGCATGAAAAACCCAGCAAAGCCCGATTCTAAGCTAATTTGCATTCAAAATGGCAACGCAAAGATCTTAAATATAGACCTCGCCAACGAATTCGCAGAACCGCGAATCGACGAGGCTTCACATAATTGCGTCCTTCCAAAGCTAACGGAAGTTGTGCTGAGTGAAAGCTAAGACGTTACCTCTGTTATGTTGCTCGTTCTTTTTTTGTCTGTCACTGATCTTAGGTTGCGGCCAATCAGGTCCTGAGAACAGTAATTTCTTCCTTTCAAACGAATACCCAGAAAAACTTTCGGACTGGAATCTGGTTTGGCTGGACGGAGATTCGATCAAGATTTCTGACGATTCGACCATTTATAATCTCAATTCTTCGTTATTTTCTGATTACGCGTCGAAACTCCGAACGCTTAGACTTCCCAAAGGTCAGGCGGCAGTTTATGAGGAACACGATTCCTTTGTATTTCCAGTCGGCACCATCATTTCAAAAACTTTTTTCTATAGAAGTTCCAACCAGCAAACAGTGAGCCTCAACAGTAATTGGAGTGGATCTCCTGAAGATTTAACATTGGACAACACGAGGCTCATCGAGACACGCTTGTTAGTAATGCAAGAAAGCGGCTGGGAGGCCCTTCCCTACATCTGGAAAGGCGGAGACGCCTATTTAACCATCACCGGTGACCTGCAGGAATTAATGCTCGCCGATGCAGACGAAAAATTTTTCTACCAGGTACCGAGCAAAAACCAATGCGCAAGTTGTCACACGACCAACCATAGCGAAGGAGCATTACTACCCATTGGTCTAAAGGCTAGACACCTGAACCACTCAAAAACGCATTATGGAGAAAACCAGTTACTGCACCTTCAAAAAAACGGGCAATTGACAGGATTACCTAATATTGAACAAGCTCCTCAACTCGCTGACTTCTCTGATCCATCAGAGTCAATAGAAGCCCGCGCCAGGGCGTACCTGGATATCAATTGCGCGCATTGCCATAATCAAAAGGGCCCCGCAGACACGTCCGCTTTACTCCTAGAGTACTCCGACCTAGAACCTCGCTCCAACGGCAGGTGCAAACCTCCAATTGCTACGGGCCGAGGGTCAGGTGGTCTTCTGTATTCCATAGTCCCAGGCCAAGCACACGAATCCATTATGTCATTTCGTTTGAGCTCTAGGGATCCTGCGGAAATGATGCCAGAAATCGGCAGAACCTTAGTTCATAAGGAAGGTGTGACACTGATCGATAAGTGGATTAATTCCATGACCGGTACGTGCGTCTAAACATAGCTAACGGTAAACGAAGTATTTATTAGCAACGTAGTTAAAAATCGTTGCTGAGATGGATCCAATAGTCAGACCAATCAGCGGCGCTTGATAAGAATATCCATAGACTAACCAAACCGCGTACACCGAAAAATTTAAGCCCGCACTTAGGCTCTGCGATACCAGGTACCTGAAAAGAGCCCCTCGTGAAGGACTTACCAAAAAAGTAAACCTTGCATGCAAATAGAAGGCTGCCATTAACGCGACTGAACAGGATACTGTTCTAGATACGAGCGGAGGCAGTGATAATGCATTGATCAGCGTAAACAACACCAAACCATCGACGATGAAAATCAAACCGCCCACTAATAGAAAACGAGAGACCTGACCAAGATCTTTTTTCATGCCGCCTCCCTCCATTTTTATAATCAAGGTCACTTTAAGACAAATTCTCAAATGAGCCAGTTCATATGAAGCCTCTATAGAGGTAACTACAAAAGAGAACCGTTAGCAGTTAACATCAGCCACACGATGCACTAACGGAGCTGGTATTCCAAATGGCAGAAGAATTAAGCGTCCCTATTGTCTGTCCAACTGAAACCGTTGTTGAAGAGTGGATAGATTACAATGGCCATCTCAATATGGCCTTTTATAACGTTATTTTCGATCACGGTATAGACCACCTCTACGACCATCTGGGTATAGGCAAGGACTACACAGAAAGCGGTATAGGGTCATGCTTTACTTTAGAGGCGCACGTGCACTACCTGAATGAATTGTCTCTAGGCGACGAAGTGAGAGTCGAGCTGAGGTTGATCAATTTCGATTCGAAGAGAATCCACATCTTTGAAGAGATGTACCACCAAAAAGAAGGTTACCTTGCAGCCACCTCAGAGCAGATTGGTATGCATATTGATATGCAAACAAGACGCTCCTCCCCCCTGCCTGACGAAGTCCAGTCCAAATTAGAAGCACTTCTAGAAAGGCACTCCAAGCTCCCCCTACCTGAGCAGCTCGGCCATCAAATCGGTATAAAAAATCGTTGACCTACCTCACTCCAACCTGGTGAACTGAATCCCTTTGGTTAGTAGCCTTCTAGTTCACCAAACCGGTTGCGATGGAAGTTGACATCACCAAAGGTTTGCTCAGTGACAGCAGCCCTTTTTATGAAAAATCCAATATCGAATTCATCTGTCATGCCTATACCACCATGCATCTGAATGCCTTCTCGCGAGACCAGGTTAAAGGTTTCACCTACTTTAGCTTTCGTCAGGCTAGCCAATTTTGAAACCTCTTCTGCATCTCGATCTTCCTCAAGAGCCGTTAGAGCCTCGAGAACGCATGACTTAGACAGTTCGATTTCACAGAACATATTCGCTGCCCGATGCTTGAGAGCCTGAAAGGACCCAATCGCGACACCAAATTGTTTTCTTTCTTTCAAATAATCGACGGTTCTTTCAAAACACTCCTGCAAACTGCCGAGCATCTCTGCTGAAATTCCTATTCGAGCGATGTCTAAGGCAGGGTCTAGCACATCCGCACCCTTCCCAAGCTCACCTATCAACGAATCTGAAGAAACAGTCACGTTACTCAGTTCGATGTTGGCAGCATTTCTCGAGTCCGCCATAATAGTTCGTATGACATTAACCCCTTCCGCTTCCCTATCTACTAGAAACAGGCTGATCCCGTCCCGCTCCGCAGTCTCACCGGAGGTCCTAGCGACAACAATTAATTTGTCGGCCACGTGACCGTCCAATACAAACGTTTTTTTGCCATTAAGAGTATAAGAATCGCCACTAGACTCGGCCTGAGTAGCTATATTGTAAGGACTGTGTCGATGAGATTCCTCTAGCGCCAATGCCAGTAGCAGCTCTCCTGCAGCAACTTTTGTTAGCAAGTCGCTTTTTTGCGAATCACTACCGCCTAGATTGACGATCGTTCCTCCAACCCAAACTGACGAATAAAGAGGGCTTGCGGTGAGCGTTCTTCCAGACTCTTCTGTAACAACACCTAAACCTTTATATCCAAAAGCCAAACCACCGTGCTCTTCGCTCCAGGGGATCGCAGCCCAGCCTAGGTCAACCATGCCTTTCCAGCTATCACGATCGAAACCATCAACACTGGATTCATCGCGTAATTTCCTCAGCTGACCAATCGGCGTATTGTTCGTACAAAAATCCTTTGCACTGTCCTTAAGCATAGTTTGCTCTTCATTTAGAATCATCGCCATTAAAATTCCCCTTTACATTTCCCTAACTACCAACCGATGGCGCAAGGCTTCCTTCCCGCCACACGCTTCAGTTATTTATCGTGTTCTTATTTACCCCAATATTGTATCGATACTAAACCAATTGCTCAAAGCTTCTTATTTTCTGAGTGTTGCCTACACAAACTAATATTAGTCGCTGTGAACAAGCTAATGCGTGCTTTATCGAGGGTAGTGTTCTCCGATAATTCCGGAAAAACACGGATCTTCATTGAGTGCTTCCTTACTCGACCCACACAGGCGTCTGACTTAGACGAGTCCTACTCAGGACGGTAAGTACGCGATCGACTGTCTGTTTTTCAACATCCTTGACCATTCTCAATATCTCTACCGTAAGCCCTTGAACATAACGATCGTTATCGTCTAACCCCGCATCGATTAAATTACTTAACTGTTGATTTGTAAATTCATGATTAGCGGAAGCTTGAACTAACGCATAGGCAATGGATTGTCTTACCGTAGATCTAGGCATGAGCGCCACCTCAGTATTATTCAGCTCAACGCCAGGACACAATCGTTCTATTAAAACGTCGATTATCTCTGATCCATGATGACGTGCTTGACGCACTACCTGACCTAGAGCGTAAGCACTATTAGACCGAACCAGATCGTCCTCATCAAATTTGAGTCTTTCGATTAAAGCAGCGACAACTTCTTTCTCGTTCAAAAGCACGTGGCTGCCAAGTGCATAAACCGCCATCCTCCTGGTACTTATTCTCTCAGCGTGAGTAAGCTTTATAAGTCTTTCTACGTCTGGCACTTTCGACGCTTTGATGCCATAACAACCGGCCCTTCTAGTAGACTCCAAATCATCTTCCAACGCGTCGAACAAAAGACCCTCACCCTCAGAGTTCTTGATCACTGCTAGCAGATATGCGGTTTCTATCCTTTTGCTCTCATCTGGAGATCGCAACGCACCTCTTAATTCGTCAACATCAATCTCTGTCGTTGTGCCTTTCTCTTCTGAAAGACCACCTTTACTCCAATTCCAAATGTGACTAATTACTGGATGGAGCTCTTTACGAACGTCTTCAAGTTTCAGGTCTGAATCCCGATGATCCCAGGTAGCACTCTCTGGCATTGTGGTTCGCATAAAATGAAATTTATACATGTACCTAGATGCCTGACCTTCTAAACTCCGCGAACCGCGATGGAAAATATCGTAATTACAGATGACTGCACTTCCCTTGGGAAGAGTCAAAAACAACCTCTCAACATCGGGCACGCCTAGAGACTGGATTTCTTGTTCGAGTTGCAAATCTCTCTGCTCTAAGTCATCACCGCCCAGGAGGTTTCGTTTTTCCGTGCGATCAATTGGATCACCTCGATGCCAATCTCCGTCTTCCTTTTCGAAGTCCGTCGTCCAATACTGAGAGCCTTTGAGGATTTCAGTAGGACCATTGAGCAAAGTCACCTGTTGAGGGTAATAAAACAGTATCGCCCAATCTGGGTGGTGGGAACGATAGTGACCACGTTCGTTCCAAGGCAAATTGCCATCCTGGTGGAAGCCCTGGTCGGCCGGTCCACTTCGATGAACAAAGTTATGTGGGTGTAACACATAATCTTTGCCTAGTATGCTGGTTAACGCTCCGCTTACTCCGGGATCCTCCAGCAACCGATCGATTAAAGGAATCTGGGCTCTGAGATTATCGCCAATAATGTCCAAGTGCGGAGTTTTAGTCTTAGCATTTTTGACTAACTCATAAATACCTTCGGCTTTTTGATAAAGAAAATCATGAAAATCATCTCCCAATGAAACTGGATCAATAACAACGTAACCATCTATTAAAAAACTACGAAAAGCCTCATCACTAAGCAGATGCTTCATCTTTTTGACCTAATCGAAAACAGAAAGAATCTCCTCGTCTACGAATTGAAAATTTTCAGCCACCACCGTCGATATACCTCCCAACATCACTTCCTCGGCGCCAGCATCAATCAATTCTCCTATACGATCAATAACCAAACTTTTAGAGCCCGCAGCTGTCCCTTCCCCTAGATTCCTGCCTTTAATAAAAGCCTCCACTTCATCCTCGTTATCGCTCACTAGCGTTGGCATCAGTACCGTTTTTTTGATTTCAGATGGGTCCCTACCCCAATCCTCACAATGTTTGGTCAACACCCCAACTTTGTGTTTGAAGTACTCGGCGGTCATGGGGCCTCCCGCCCACCCATCTAAATTCATGATGTCCCCGTATCTCGCGAGAGTACGCAAGGTTCTCTTCTCACCGGTTCCACCAACGAGAATGGGGATATGAGGACCCTGAAAACAGGCCGGGGAGAGAGGCGCTTTATCCAACTTGTAATAAGCTCCCTGAAAGTCCACGGGGGCATCTGACAAAAACAATCCTCTGATCAACGCGCAGGCTTCTTCAAACCTGTCCTGTCGTTCCTTCATCGAAGGAAACTCCCATCCATAAGCTTCATGCTCACGTCTAAACCAAGCAGCTCCTATACCCAAAACAAAGCGTCCCTGACTAATATGATCAACGGTTGAGGCCATCTTTGCGACCAGTCCGGGATTACGATAGGTGTTACCTAAAACCAGATGACCCATTCGAAGTCGTTCCGTCATTGCTGCAACCGCAGATAAAACCGTAAAGCCCTCGTGCGCGGTCAGGTGTTCTTCTTCAGGTCGGCCAGGAGGAGGTATGAAATGGTCAGCAAACCAAATACTGTCCCAGCGGCCTCGATCCATCGTTTTGGCAACACTGGCTATCTCTTCCCATGTATTTCGATACACCCCAACTTGAGCTCCAAATTTCATATTTCTCTCCGCTTGAATATTCTCTAGATCATCGCTTCGATCAACGTGGGTCCTGGGGTCCGCAAAGATTCAGCCAGGGCCTTGTTAAACTCTTCTGCGGTTTTTACGCGCCAGGCAGGCACTCCCATTCCCTCCGCCAATGATACCCAATTTAATTCTGGATTCCCCAAATCCAGCATACTCATTGCTTTAGGTCCTGGGTTATGGGCGCCAACGCGACCAAACTCAATCTGAAGGATCGAATATTTCTGGTTTGCAAATATGATAGTCGTCACATCCAGCCGCTCCCTAGCCTGTGTCCACAAGGCCTGCACCGTGTACATCCCACCACCATCTGCCTGCAAACAGATAACCCGCCGATCTGGTGAGGCCACCGCGGCGCCCGTAGCGCAGGGCATTCCATAACCTATAGAACCTCCGGTAAGCATTAACCAATCATGTGGTGGACAAGTTCTAGTCAACATTGTCGCACCACCACCACATGTTCCTCCCTCATCTACTACGATTGCATCGTCTGGAAACTGGTTAGCTAGTGATGCACCAATAGACATTGGGTTGAGCTCTCCCTTGGGGAGCTCAGGACGTTCAAGCGTAACTAGATTCGCATCGACTCCATCTGCACCAACCTTTTCTGCAAGCGCTCCCAATGCCCCAACCACATCCTGATCGCGCTCTACAAGGGTATGCAATGCGCACCCTTCGGGAGTCAACCAATTCGGTTTATCAGGATACGCAAAAAACGTAATGGGTGGCTGGCTGCTGCATAAAATAATGTGACGAGTCCCTTCCAGCACCTCTGCAGCCTGTTCCCCAAAATACGGCAACCGCAGTAATTCAGCTCTCCCTGCTCCCCGCTGAAGTCTAGGGATAAAGGTGTCCATGATCACTCTGGCTCCCGTTGCCTGGGCAATCCGGTCCGCCAACTCCGATT
>CACFPX010000032.1:0-19943 GCA_902568205.1 K189A clade bacterium
ATGAGCTCGACTATATGTTGGCCGGCGCCGACGCTGATCTTCTGCAAATCTCACCAACGGGTACTCTCAGCTTTAAAGACGCGCCAGACTATGAAACGAAAAGCTCATATACTGTCACGGTATCTGTTTCAGATGGCACTGACACTACCATCCAAAACCTAACCATAAACATTACCGACGTCGCCGAAACCACTAGCGAGGCGCCCGTCGAACTTGTGGTCATCATTCAAAGCGTCTCTGATGGGTACTCCTCAAGTAACAATTACTCAGTCGACGGCGAAATTGCACCCACCATTACCCTAGAAAGAGGCAAAACTTACCGGTTTCTGCAGTCAGATGTCTCCAACAGCAATCACCCCGTTCGGTTCTCACTGACTTCCAATGGCACTCACAACAACGGAACCGAGTTCTCCGACAATGTCTCTTTTGTTGGACAGCCAGGGTCTATCGGAGCCTACACGCAGATTCAAATCCCCAGCGATTCTAACCTGGCCAACCTCTACTATTACTGTAGCAATCATTCTGGAATGGGTGGGAGCGTTACAATTAGTATGGAAAACTCTTCTGGGTACGGGATCACACCTAGAAGCTACTAATAGCAAGGCAGTTCAAAAAATGAGGATTAAGATTCCCACAGTAACGAAAGGGCTTCACTGGACAACAGTCGCCAGCGAGAAGCTTCTTCTAGCTCTAATTGGCATCGCAACTTGCATCGCTTCGGCACAGCACCTGTGGGGAATGATACTCGAGCGACAAATCCTGCTCTCTGACCTTTTTATGTTGTTTATCTTCGCTGAGATAATTGGGATGGTCGGCGCTTTTTACAGCACAAACCGGATACCTGTCACCCTTCCAATGATCATCGCCATCACAGCCCTTTGCAGGCTCATCGTGATGCAGAGCAAAGAAATGAAGCCGCTCGTTCTCATCGGAGAAGCCGGAGCGATTCTGATACTTGCTGCCGCGGCTTACGTGATGAGCCTGAAAAACAAGATAAGCCTCGGCAAAAAAGAGCAGTTCCAAGAGAAGACCAGAGCGGAAGACCAGTCCATCGTTATTAACGTTCCTGTAACCGACGATAAAAAAAACAGACTATAGCTGCGTTTGCTTTTCGTTAGGTTGCAAATTAAACACGTTAATCAGGTTTATCGCCGTTCTTAGCGTTTGCACTGTCTATTTTGACAGAGGTATCTGGATTTAGATCGAGGTTTGGATCGGCCAAGTACCCCGCAGGAAACCTCACTGAAACAGCAGCATCTTCGGTCTTCAGACACAGGAGATGGTTATTATCGCCGTCTCCAAGATCGCCCAGAGCAGCCGGGTTAATTCGTCGTTCACTCGAGTCTTTTGTTCTCACCGTTACCTCGTAGAGCATGCGTTCAAAATCGCCAAGTTCCTCCCGATTCAGCAAGCGCACACCTCCATTCCAGACAACTCTAACTATTTGAGTTACCTCATCCGGACAAGCGGACCCGCGTGTGTCTTTAGCAACCTCGCTTAGCGGAACAATTTCCGCAAAGACTAAAGACGGCCCTTCATGGAGCGGTGTCACCTCAACCTGAGCTCCTCGGAAATTCACTCGTGATCGCTTTCCCGCGCTATTTTCATCAGAAAATATGTCTCCTACCACGCGCACCAGAGCTGGTGGATCGTCGTCCCCATTACCAAACTCACCAATAAGCAAAGCGGTTCTCAACTCTCCCGGGTCTTGCGCAGGTCTAAGCGTGACACAATGAGGACTATGAATTACTCCGAACTTCGTCACGATTTGAAAGTCTTCAGGTTGTAAGCTGTCTGGTTCGATTGTGCGAGAGAGCACGACAGGCATACCATCCAAACCGGAGGCGCCAAGACAGAGAAGATTAGCGCGAAAAGGTAATGCGTTATCTAAGCCAAAGAATGCTGATAGCAAACCCGAAGCTGGTTGATTGTTAGTCAATGAACCTGAACTCGTCAAAGTTGATTCGTTATCTGGTTTTTGACCAAAAGCAGAAGAGAAAAAAGAAAACACGAAACAGGAACAAAAAATGCTGAGATGGACTAGATAGGTTTTGTATTTCAATGAAGAGACTCCTAACCAGAGAAAGCACCCTATTATAACAAGCTTTGTGGATTACCTGTTTAACCACACCTTCTTAAACTAAAAAAACAAATGAATTAAACTACTCGTTAATTCCAAATTCCCGGCAAAAAGCGCGTGAATACACACACTCCAACCATGCTGCCCATCGACACTGAACGAAGTTCGGTCATAGAGGATTTTGGAGCCAGGCTATACCAACTAGACCCGATTGGCGCCATCATCGAGAACATGGACCTGGCCGCTAACAAGCCACCGCCAGACCCAGTCGTTCAAGCGTTGGAATATATAATGGCCTGCCGCGGATTCATTGTATTCAAGAGCAAACAAGCTATTACCGAAGACCAATTTCTTCAAGCGAGCTGCTGGTGGGGGGGCAAAGCCCTACACAGCACGCATGGCGTACACCCCGCTACCCCAAACGGTAATCATCACATCTTTCGACTGTCCAACGATACAAATGAAGGAATTTTAGGAGTCGGCCCTCAGTGGCATAACGATGGCAGCTTTAACCCTGGTACTTTTTCACACGCTGGGTATCACATGGTCCGCGCTCCGGAAAAAGGCGGCGGCACATGCTTCGCTCATCAATCTGCCGCGTTTGATGCATTAGAATACGAGCAGCAGGAATACTGGAGTCGCTTGTCCTCCGTGAACGCTACTTCTGGGATAGTCCACCCAATGGTACATCTGCATCCATTGACTAAACGAAACAGCGTTTGGCTCCATCTGGGGATGACAGGTGCGGTTATAATGAAAGATCCGAAAGAAAATCTTTTTAGACTACTCGATCCGGATGAGCTCAAGATTCTATGCAATCAATATAACGACTTGCTGAACGCTGGCTTCGAAAACGGCTACTCCATCGACTACGAATACGATACCAATGACTGTCTCTTTATCGACAACCTCGCCGTAGCCCACCGAGCCGCACCTGAAGCCCACCTGCCAGCTGATAAACAAGGTTTGCGAATCATGCACAGAAGCACCGTTCAGGCAGTCGACTCACTCAAACCTAATTTCGGACTACCTATTCAGCTAGACATCTACTCTCCGAGTCCGCTCGGAGAGGGAGTATGGCAGCCTGGAGGAATCGGATTCAGATGGGACGACGAAGCACCAATGCAGAATTAATCTTTAATTATCGAGTTAGGCGCCTCTTAAATTTCGATTCCTATAAATAAAAAAAGCGATAACAGCAATCGTAGACGGCAAGCAAGCAATACCAATTATAATGCCTAACCAAAATGCAAATTGATCAACCCCTTTAGCCGGTTTAGGTCCCGGCGCGTGAGGAGCGAAATAAATATTGGAGTAAAGTGAGCCATAGTTTGAAAAATGTGTCTGCATGTTACCGATCCATTCACGAGTTCGAGGAAGTCGAGGGTCAGACTGCAAGTCAAAAAGCGTCGGCACAGGGATACTGCAGTGACACTGCACGATCCCAAATAGGAGCAGGTCCACAGAATCCGGTTTATCTCCCGCCAAAAAGCGACCTTGCATCAGTGAAAAACGATTCTCCCATTCGATGAATGCATCACCATGATTATCTGGATCTTGATACCCTCGAGCGATTACGCCAAAACGAATCAGACAGAAAAAGTAAAGGATCGTTAACGCACGAAGAAAATTACCAACAAATCGAGGCACAAATGAGTCGTTCGGGTCGCTGGCTAAACTAAACTCTCCAAAAAAACGCGGCCAATAATCAGCCCGGTGCATCACACCGCTCCAGGATCTCCTCACTGCAAGCATATCCTCCTCAGAAACCTTCGAATATCCGAGCCTTTGCAGGATCTCCTTTGACTCTAAAAACCACGGACCGTCATCGATACTGGCCGCGGGCATCATGGGCCCCCACTTTTTAAACACTTCCAAAGGCGGAAAAGTAGAACGCGAATATTCCACTTCTTTTTCATGTAGACCCAACATAATCGCCTGGACCCAGGGAGAATGGTCGTTACCGTACAACTTTATTTTTGTTATGTCGTTCGCAGGCAATTTACACTCATTAACGGCGCGCGTAGGCGACAGCCCGCATGAAGCCATCCGTATTAGCTTTGCCTTCGGGCTTGGCAAGGAAGTCATAGCGACCCATAAGCTGGGCCATCGGCTCACCAAACTGCTCAATAAGCCTGTCTTGAACCGAACGAGAATAAACCTCCATCTGACGCATCGCTAAACGGGTGTAAGATACATGCAAAACCGCACGGTCACCATCGATGGTTCGTTCCGCGTTATCGTGCCAGGTCCTGCCGTCCCAGACGGCAATCGAACCCGCTTTACACTCAATCGGAACCCTCTTAATGGTGGCCACTTCGTCCATATTCGGCGGTCGACGAAAGGATGCGCTACCGGGCACAACCGTCGTCGCTCCAGACTCTAACGTAAAATCATCGCAGGCCCAGCAGGCCGTCAAAAACAAGTTACTCTCCGGAAACGGGACGGGATGCCAAACTTGATCGCAATGCAATCCTATATTTCGGTCTCCCTTCCTGCGAATAGAAGAAGCCACATTACTGAGAATAAAACCAGCACCTACCGAGAACTCAGCAAGCGCCATCATTTTAGGGTTTATAGTCGCTTCAGCGACATTCATGTACTTTTCCATTAGGGTCGAGCCCGGGACTCCCGGGTAACCAGCTTTTAAAATGGTTTTCCTAAGTTCCTGCCAATACTCTGGCGGCGCAGCATCCTCTATGACTGTGTAACCCTGTTCCCAAAGTTCTTCGCAATTACGCTCCAGGCCAAGTTCGCGAATCCGCGGAGCAAGCTCATCGGAGATCTCTCCAGGCGCGACCGTCTCCGCAGACTGGAATCGGTTAAAGAGGTCCATAAATCCATCCACGTCGCCAGTCGACAACATCTCTCCAACCCCATCGATCAGATCATCGTCAACGCCCCGTTGAGAGCGAGTGGGCAGCGATTGCGCAATGTATGCGGAGTGCTCTCCCTCGTCATCTCCAGAAAAATAATGCCGAAAACTTCGACCGGGCATCAATTTAAAATCACCGTAAAAGGCATAACGAACCCCGCCTCCGAAGGCGCAAGACGCAAAAAAACAGAGCAAGCCGCCCAGAAAGGCATAACCCAACTCAGCGTTGCTCGGAGAACCACCGTTCAGGTAAGGCAAAGACATGACACTAAGCAAAACTACCACACCCATAACAACGCTCATAATGTGAAATACAAATACGGATCGGCCTAAAATTCTGCGCCAATCTTCCAGCATCTTCATAAAGTCCATAACCTAAACCTCCTCCAAGCAAATCAATCGAACTTTTTAGATAGCAGCAAAATAGCTTTCTCGCATATCTTAGTGACTAAAACTGTGAAAAACCAGAAACCTCAGGGTGACACTGAATGCTAGACGCTCCCGAGCCCAATTCGCCCCCCAATTGCTTTCGTCGAAACATCCAGGAGAAATTGTTCTATGATACTGTTATTGCTCCAATGGCCATTAGTCTGACCATTCGGATTACACACTTGCTTCTTTCGCAGTTACTTTAAGGATCGGTGATGGTTAAAAATTCAGTACTCTTTCTCTGTTGTAGTATTATTACCTTTGTTTTCGGCGCTTGCAGTTCAGAAAATAAAAACGAAGAAGAGTTAAAACAGCGAGCCCTAGAAATTCATGACCGTGTGCTGACACTGGACACTCATGCAGACACACCTATCCGTATGATCGAACCCGGCTTTGATCTTTCAGAGCGTCACGATCCCTACGAGACTGGCTCGAAAGTCGATTATCCTAGGATGAAAGAAGGTGGGTTAGACGCTGTCTTTTTTGCGGCATTCGTCGCTCAAGATATTCGAGACGACAATGGAAATGAACGCGCCAAGAACCTGGTTCTCGAAATGATTGACGCTGTAATCGCCTCCACTCAGGACAATTCAGAGGCCGTCGGACTTGCCTTGAATCCTGATGACGCCTACGAACTGGAAAGAGCCAACAAACGCGCAATCTATATTGGCATCGAGAACGGATACCCTATAGGAGACGACATCTCGAACGTTGAAGAATTTTTCAACAAAGGCGTTCGCTACATCACACTAGTCCATTCATCGAACAACGACCTGGCCGACTCGGCTACTGACGCAAAGGGACCAGAACATCAGGGAATCAGCAAATTCGGCGAGCAAGTCGTTAAAGAGATGAATCGTCTGGGGATAATGGTTGACGTCTCGCACGGCAGCGACGATGTCTTTTATGACGCAATTAAGGTTTCGAAGGCCCCAATCATCGCAAGCCACTCTAATGCACGCTCGGTAACCGACCACAAACGAAATATGACGGATGAAATGTTAAAACTAATGGCGCAGAACGGTGGCGTCGTGCAATTAACCATGCTTTCCAACTACTTGCGCGACGAACCAGATAACCCAGAGCGAAAAGCGGCGATCACATCCTTGCGTGCAAATGCAAAATCACCCAGTGAAATGACACCCAGTGAACGTTCGGAAATGAGAGAAGCCTTTAACAAGATAAACGAAAAATTTCCCACCCCGTCGGCGACTATCGGTGACGTCGTAGACCACATCGATCATATCGTCAAAGTCGCCGGAATCGATCATGTCGGAATTGGCTGTGATTTTGATGGTGGCGGCGGAATCGACGATGTTTTCGACGCAAGTGAAGTCATGAACATAACAATCGAACTGGTGCGCAGAGGCTATTCAGAAATAGAGATCGAAAAAATATGGGGCAAAAACCTCATGCGGGTATTTAGAGAAGTCCAGGCAGTTGCCGAATCAATGCAGACTGAAACCCAGACCTAAGAATTGTTTTGCCGTTAGTCATTACTTATACGGCCGCTTTACTGTTTCTTTTTCAGCCTTTTACGGCACTTTCACATCCGCTTAAGCTCTCGCTCAGCGAGATTGAATACTCAGAAGAAGAAGAATTACTAACAGTTAACCTTAGGCTATTTCTAACGGACGTAAATGAGGCTTTAGTTTTCGACCCAGAGAGTACGGAGCTACGATTTTGTCAACCAGACGAACCACCGACCGCTGATCTCTTGCTGTTAGACTACCTAAACCACTATTTCTATATTGAAGCGAACGGAAAGCAGGCCCCTCTGGAAATCAAAACCAAAAAGCTAAAAGGTGAAGGGATAAATACTGCTCTGGGAGTGACTTTTGAGCATCCACAAAAAGCACCGTTGAGGTCGCTGAAGATCAAGAACGCCGTTTTTACCGATTTATTTTATGACCAGACTAATATTATCTACGTTCATGTAAATGGTGACTCCACCAGTCTAATGCTTAATAAAAAGACCCCAACACATACCCTTGTTTTTTAAATGCACTCGCTCCCCTTCTATCTTCAATTAGGCTTCGACCACATTTCTGATCTAGCTGGATACGATCACATGCTATTTCTTGTAGCGCTATGCGCCGTTTACCGACTAGAGCAATGGAAACAACTCGTGATTTTAGTCACAGCATTTACCGTCGGTCACAGTATAACTTTAGGCTTGACCTCATTAAGCCTATTAACTATTCCTTCTGATCTAATCGAGTTTTTAATACCCGTCACAATCTCAATCACTACGCTTCACAATGTATCCAGTCACAGACAACCAATGCAGTCAGAAAAACTAACCGGCAGATACCTGATGGCTTTGATTTTTGGCTTTATTCATGGAATGGGTTTTTCTAACTACTTTCGCGCTTTGCTGATGGACGAATCTTCCATCCTAGTGCCCTTGTTTGGGTTCAATCTCGGCATCGAACTGGGGCAACTACTGGTTGTATTTTTTATCGTCGGCACCGTATTTATATTTCTGAACCTCTTTGGTTTGCGCCATCGCGATTGGAACGTCTTTATTTCTGGCGGAGCGTTTAGCTTGTCGTTAATCCTGATGTATGAAAACAAATTCTGGTAAATCAGGGTTTAAAAATTACTAGTCGCTCTACGAAACGCGAGGACTCGCTAACAATTACCCCAATTTAATTAGTTTTGAGGCACTAACCCTCGATTCACAAGCGGATATCCTGATCAAGAAATCGCCACAAGCATTTCGAGCGCATAATTATATGTCTTGACTTCCTGGCAGAGGGAGAACATTGTGCGCCTCTTAAAGCGGCAGGGTCCCATTTCGAACAAAGGTATAAGCCCTGCAACATAATGGAGCCCGTTGGTTCCAATCATAAATTTCAATAGGACATTGATGTCTAACAACTCCTTCGGGGCGTTAGGTCTGCGAGCCAGCTTTTGCGAGACTTTAGCAAAAATGGGGTTCGATACACCCACTCCGATTCAGTCGAAATCGATCCCCGAGATCCTTAAAGGGAGAGATGTGCTCGGCCTTGCTCAAACAGGAACAGGAAAAACAGCCGCTTTTGGTTTACCGTTACTCCAGAGAATTAAAGAAATTAAAAAAGGTCGAGCAGAGCCTAAGTCTCCTCGCTCACTTATCCTCGCACCTACCAGGGAACTTGCACTCCAGATACACGCGGAGCTCGAAAAGTTTTCATATAAATCAAAACTCTACATCGCCTGCGTAATAGGCGGAGTCGGACAGGGAACCCAGGTGAAGAAACTGCATTCAGGTGTCGATGTGCTCGTCGCTGCTCCCGGGCGCTTGTTGGATCTAATGAACCAGGGCCACGTCGATCTAAGGAAAACAGAATTCCTAGTACTCGATGAATGCGATCGCCTACTGGATATGGGTTTTATTCCAGATGTCCGACGGATATTGTCGACGATGCCAAGAACGCGCCAGTCACTACTCTTTTCTGCCACAATGCCTAGAGAAATCGCAAAATTCGCGGAAGAGACTCTAAAAGATCCCACAAAGATCAATATAGCTCCTAAACAGATTTCTGTTGAAAAAATTCATCAGCAAATCTATCAAATCAAGAATGGCGAAAGGTCCAGCGCACTAAAGCAGCTATTACGAGATAAAAACCTACGACGAGCAATTGTGTTTACACGAACAAAACACGGTGCTAACCGTATCGGTCGAGCACTCAATAATTCTGGCTTTGTTGCAGAAGTAATCCATGGGAATAAAAGTCAGGCTGCTCGCCAAAGGGCCATACTTAATTTCAAGAAGAACGGGAAAGCCTGGATTCTAGTTGCAACCGATATCGCCGCTCGAGGTATCGATATCCAGAATGTTTCACATGTAATCAACTTTGATTTGCCCCAGGAACCAGAAAGCTATGTGCACCGAATTGGTCGTACCGGACGCGCCGGCGCCGAAGGCATCGCTTGGTCACTCATAGAAGAAAAAGAAAAAGCTCGAGTCAAAACAATAGAGCGTCTGATTCAAAAAAAACTGACGATTACCGAACTTAAGGTTGAAAAGGACGAAGATAATTCCCAGGTTGTTAACAAATCATCCAATGACAACAATCAAAAATCCGCTACTAAGTCGCCCCGAAATTACAAAAACAAGCACAAACACAAGGGCAACGTAAACTCAGAGAGAACAAGGAACAAAAAATCCAAAAAAACGAATCTGCGCTCAAAGCACAAAACGTCTGCCAATAAGAATAACCATGAACCTTTTCAGAACGAAGAAGAACAATCCAAAAAGACTTTCAGAAAGCGAAAATCGATGAGAAAACCTGATCCTGAGCAAAAGAAAACCAATCCGGACGGAACTTCCAAGACGGGATCAGCAAACAATCAATCTCAAGGCGGTAATCGAACGCCTCGAAAGCGTCCAATAGAACCTAACCAACGCAAGAGAACTTAGTGAGTAGATTCAATCAAAGAGAACTTTGAGAAAGATGGCGTTCTACTCATGAACCCAATACTCGCAAATGAAGATTCGGTTTCTTACTCTTTACAGATCAAGTCCGCTATATTGACGAACATAGTATTCGCTTTCCAATTCGCCGATCATATACTTACCAACTTCTCTGACCTCTAGTGATGGGTGACTAACACACTGCTGACGGATTTCCCGAAACAGGAACCCAGCGGAAGTTTCGTCCCAAAACCAACTCTCCAGGTCCTCAGCACTCACTTTACCTGGTTGCGCAATTACAGCTTCCATATAGAACGCTTTTAAATCGCTGGACCACCAACGCAGATTATTGACCACTTCTCCTACTTCGTTCGCAATCTGGTTAGGTTCAGCATGGAAGTTCACAAGCCCTTCTGCACACTCCTCTATACTAGAATTGGAAAGCCCTACGGTTGTTCTATTTCCATTTTCGAAGTGAAGATTATACCAGGGGCGCAACTCGACGACTTCTTTCGCTATTTGATCTCCAACGGAATCTCCAGCCCTTTCTTGCGAAAAACTGACCGGACACGCCCAGCCTTCTGTTTCTTCAAGTTTAAATTCCGGGAGATCAGCATCTTTAAGTATGGGACCAGACTGCTCGTCTAAAAGCCGAAAGCTCTGCCTAATGACATTTCGTTGCAGCTCAGAATTATTCGGTTCTCCGAAAGGCCTACCCAACATAAAGGGAACCCATAGAGCTCGCGGCGGTTGCACTTTTTCGACATGCTCTCTTACGAGCGCTACCAGGGTCGTACTAAGTCCCTCATCCTCCAAAAAATGTGCCACTCCGCTCACGACGGAGGTGCAAGCAGGTCAGACTGGACAGAGCAGGACGACATCCACTTCATCCTTGATCATTATTTTCGCCAAATTACGAGCTTGAGATTCAAGAGCGGTCGGGTCAGTTGCTCCC
This sequence comes from K189A clade bacterium, assembly GCA_902568205.1. Taxonomy (GTDB): domain Bacteria; phylum Pseudomonadota; class Gammaproteobacteria; order Pseudomonadales; family Azotimanducaceae; genus UBA4421. The sequence continues at coordinate 10,742 of CACFPX010000032.1, forward strand.
ATAAAGGAGTAATGGTAACTGGCCACCGAGCCTATCTCTCCAGCAGCTTCCATTTCCTCCAGCCTATCTAAGGGGAATATCGTGTTTAGGTCTTGAAGATATCCAGTTCGATCGTGAGACGCATTCATGTGATCTTGAATAATTTCTGATTGTTTGTTTTTAGGCAAAATCCTGTAATCGACTGCATACTCAGTGAATGGAGCATCATCTCTAAGACGCAAACCAGCGCTCGAAATAAGCGCAACGCGACTCTCCGCTAGGGGCGGCGGTTTGTTGAAGGCATTGAGATTTATTTTTGGACACGGCAAGTGCAAGAGAAAGTCCCTCATACCGGAATCCAAATCCGCAACCTTAACCATTAGTTTCGAACCACGCGCAGAATGGACGTATGACTGTGCTTGGCTGCATTTGACGTAAGGTGCTAATCACTCGATCAATCACGACGCCTTCAGCTGTGCGGGCTTTTCTACTTTTACCACACGTCCAGGATAACCCTTGAAATGCGGAATCCCCTGCTCGTAGTCTAAAAACTCATCATCGTCTGAACATAAGACGGCATCACTTGAAATAAAGGCACCAGCAAGGGTTTCGTCGCCACGCAATTCAGGGTACCACCAGCCATGTGGTACTCGTAGGTGCCCCTGTTTCATGCTTTCTTGCACAGACAATTCCGCAGTGACCTTTCCATATGCCGTTTGTAGTTCAATCCAGTCCCCATCGACAAGCCCCTCTTTCTTAGCGTCATCAGTATGAATATAAACACTTGGCAAGGGGCATCGGCTACGAAGTTCCGGAATATTTCGCTGACCAGTCTGGAAGAACGGATCTTCGCGAACGCCAGAGAACACCGCGTAAGGGAACTCCTCGGTAAGCGCGGGGCCCTCGCGATAGTAAGGGAGAGGATCAAACCCTAACTCATCCAGAATCGAAGAAGACAACTCAACCTTACCAGAAGGCGTTGCAAATCCTGTCTTAAGATATTTGCGAGGCTCAAAATCTTGCAACTCCATATATCCGGATTGCTCAAATTCAGAAAATGTTCGGCCAGACCGAGACAAACGATGGTCGATAACCTCTTCCAGACTTTCCCAAGGAAAGTGATTACCAAGATCAAAACGTTCTGCCAGGTCCTTCCAGAACTGGTAAGTACTGGTAATTCCGTCATCAGGCTCAACTACCTTCTGCGACAACCTAAGCGCTGTGGTCCAGCTCCAACCATCCGCAATGTGATTACGCTCAGTGAAAACATCTCCAGGCAGAACATAATCAGCCAGCATCGCTGTGGGGGTCATAAATATCTCGTGCGCCACGATGAGATCCTGATTCATCATCGCTTTTAGAATTTGATGTTGATTGGGGTAGCTCATCAACGCGTTGTTACCCAGGACAAAAAATGCCTTAACAGGATATGGGTCACTGCTCACCATCGCCCGAAACACATTCGAAGGATTGGCCATGTGACAACCCATTACGATATCTGCATAAGGGTAGCCCCACACCTTTTCGGTAGGTTCTTTAAGCATTTCCGCCACACGATATGTGTATACGGGGTGATCATCGTAGCCTAGCTGTTTGGCTTTTTGCTCGATCGGCAACTCCTCATGCAAAGCCATCTCAGATTCTGGGATGTAGCTTTGATTGAACCCACCAAAGGTCTCACCACCTGCTATATCTAGATTGCCGGTCACCGCTCGCAAGATAGAGTGCAGACGAATCGCAGAAGTCGACGAGATTTGCATATCGGTGATAGGCGTCCAAGGAATAATAGCCCCGTCCGCATTCGCATAGATGCGCGCAGCCTCCGCAATGAGCTCACGATCAACACCGGTAATTTCTTCGACTCGTTCTAGCGGATATTCGTCAACCCTAGCCTTTAATTCCTCAAACCCGACGCACCAGTCTCGAACAAACTCTTTATCATAAAGCTCTTCATCAAATATCACCTTCAACCAACCCAAACACATCGCAGCGTCGGTTCCTGCTCGAAGTCGTAGGTGGAGATCAGCCTTTTCAGCTTGACCTGAAATTCGGGGATCCAGAACGATAACCTTAGCACCTCGAGCACGCGCCGCATTAATCTGATTAAAGATGGGTGTCCACGAGTGCTTACGCGGATTATGACCAAACAGAACAATACAGTCGGTGCTGCTAAAGTCGCCCATAGGGAACCAACCGTAGGTCAACTTATTCACGGCGGCTGTATTTCCTGCACAAAGAGAAACACCGCTTATCCAATTCGGAGATCCTAAAAGATTCATGAATCGGCGATCCATGCTGTGGGTCACCTGGGTGTTCCAACCGGAGGTAGACACCGCAAAACTCTCAGGCCCATACTGATCAATAACTTTCTTTAAGCGCTCCGAAATCTCATCCATAGCTTGTTCATAGGAAATCTCTTCCCACTTATCTTCACCACGCTCGCCAACGCGCTTCAAAGGCTTTCGCAGTCGATCAGGATGATTATGAATGCTTGGTACCGCGACCCCTTTATAGCAAATATTCTTTGCAAGCCCCGGGTTATCGTGGGCAATTACGCGCTGCACTTTGCCGTCTTGAACTTCCGTTCTAAGCTGACAACCAATATCGCATACCGTACAAACTGAATAGTTATTTTGTTCACTCATCCTGGTTGGCCTTTTCTACACCTTTCGAAAAGTATATCTGAATGTTCTCAGCTTTTCGCGAGTGGCATGACTAACGCATCTGGCCCAAGTTCTAGCTCGCAAGAGCTTTTTATTGATAAATGTTGTAAAAAACAGAGAGAACTAGGTAATTATAAAAAAGGACGTGAATGAGCAAAAAACCAAATAACCTAGACCGCAGAAAGTTGTTGTCTTCTCTTCTATTAGGCAGTGTGACCGCATCATTATCGGAAAGCGCCAGGACTGATGATCGCCCTAGGAAAGCAACACGAAATGTCCTAAATCAAAACCCCTTATTGTGGGCGGTCGCCTGGTCCGCAACGGCTGCCGAATATGGTGCATTGTGTTACCAAGCTTTTAACTTAGCTCAGCTACGAGTAGAAAAATTCCTCAAAAAGAAAGATAACAAAAGTAGTAAACCACTCGGGATAATCACTGATGTCGACAACACGATAGTCCATGCAGCGAGCTACTGGGGCTATTTAATAAACCAAGGGATTGATTTCTTTGACGACGAGATATGGGATCGTTGGATACCAAAAAACCTGATTACACCCGTCCCGGGGGCGAAAGAGTTTTTAAGTTTCTGTCATAAAAACCACGTAGAGGTCTTTTACGTTACCAATAGAGACCAAGGAAAAAATACCTACGAGTATGCTCTTAGACAATTACGCTATTTGGAATTCCCATTCGCTAACGAAGAACATCTGACGGTTTATAGAGATACCTCTAATAAAATGCCAACGAAGAAAAAGATCAGTCAATCACACAATTTGATATTAATGCTAGGAGATAATCTTAACGACTATAAAAGAGACTATTACGTGGATGATGTTGAAGAACGCTATTCACTAATGCAACGAGATAGGCACGAATTCGGTGAAAAGTTCATTCTCCTACCAAACGCTACAGATGGGCACTGGGTAAGAGCCATCTTCGGTGCATCTGAGCCTGAAGCCAACGAAAGTAACCGAGACATATTGAGAAAAGCCGCCACAAAATGCGCCTGGAGTGGCAAGTAGACAAATAAGACTAAGCCTTTAACATGAAATTCTTACTAAGTCGTTAGGCCAGATTTGCCACCGAGACGGTCAAAGAGCCTCGGCCAACTCTCGCAGGACAAACTTCTGAACCTTACCGGTAGAGGTTTTGGGCAACTCAACGAATACGACATTTTTAGGTACTTTAAAGCGAGCCAAGTTATCACGACAGTATTCAATCACTTGTTCTTCATTTAACTGGCAGTCTTCCTTTCGTAAAGTAATAAAAGCGCAGGGCGTCTCTCCCCATTTTTCATCAGTTTTCGCAACCACCGATGCCTCTAAAATATCAGGGTGTCTAAACAATAAATCTTCAATCTCGATGCTAGAGATATTCTCTCCACCTGAAATGATGATGTCCTTAGAACGATCTTTGATCTGGACGTAACCATCCTCATGCCAGACTGCGAGATCACCAGAATGAAACCAACCACCTACAAACGCTTCCTGAGTCGCTGAAGGGTTTTTCAAATAGCCCTTCATAACGTTATTGCCTCGCATCATGATCTCACCGATTGTGTTGCCATCCTTGGGAACGGGCATCATCGTCTCTGGATCAGCTACCATAAGCCCTTCAAGCATAGGCCCGCCAACACCTTGACGGGACTTTAGTTCTGCTTTCTCTTGATCGTCTAATCCTCCCCACAGATCTTCCCTCCAAGCGCACAAAGTCACCGGACCGTATGTCTCAGTCAAACCATACACATGAGTAACCTCGACCCCCTGAGCCTGCATACCTTCTATGATCGCCGCAGGCGGGGCTGCACCAGCCGTCATCACTTTGACGTCGTGTTTGATCAGATCTTTGAGCTCGTCACTGGCCGATAACAACGTATTCAGGACCACAGGGGCCCCACAAAAATGAGTCACGCCATGCTCAGCAATAGCATGATACACGGCTTCGTCACGTACCTGACGTAAACAAACAGAGATCCCCGCACTAGCAGCCAAAGTCCAAGGAAAACACCAACCATTACAGTGGAACATCGGCAAGGTCCAAAGGTAAACAGGATGCTCTCCCATATTCCATGACAGTGCGTTAGACACCGCATTCAAGTATGCTCCTCGATGATGGGTCACAACCCCCTTTGGATTACCAGTGGTTCCGGAAGTGTAATTCAATGCGATCGCGTCCCACTCATCGCTCGGCAAAAATTCGAGCGCATCTACAGACATTTCCACCAAGGGAGAGTCCTCGCCCTCACAAACCAGATCTTCGTAATTCTTATCACCAATCAGCTTGCCCCCAGAATAGGAGTCATCATCGATGTGAATCACCAGAGGCGGTGAGGACATAAGACCCAAAGCCTGCTCAGCAAGAGGCCCAAACTCTTTATCTACAAGCAACAACTTCGCCTCGCCATGCTCCAAAATGAATGCAACCGACGCAGCATCTAATCGCATGTTAATCGCATTAAGCACAGCCCCACTCATAGGTATAGCAAAGTGCGCTTCAAACATCTCCGGCAAGTTTGCGCTAAGGACTGCAACCGTATCACCGCGTCCAATACCGCGCCGAGTCAACGCCACAGATACGCTAGCGCATCGCCTATACACTTCACCCCAGGTTAGACGACGTTCACCGTAGACTACAGCCAACTTATCGGGGAAAACGGAAGCCGCCCTCCGCATCATCGATATCGGAGACAACGCGGTAAAATTAGCGAGATTCGATTCTAGATCCTGGTTGTATATATTCATGTTTAATTAATCAGTCCTTTACCATTCCACCGTCGACGTTCAAGGTCTGACCGGTGATATTCGCTGATGCATCGGAAGCAAGAAATAACACAGCTTCTGCTATGTCGCCAGTTGTTTGCTCTCTTCGCATAGGTGTTGGCGGCACACCTCCCTCGGCATATCTTCCTCCGCTGACCCCCAAAAACCACTCCCTAGGATCTTCCCCCTTGTAGTTTGGATGATGCTTGACCATCTCTTCGGAGATCTCCTTCCAACCATCCGTGTAAATAATTCCAGGACAAATCGCGTTGACATTTATGTTGTGACGCCCCATTTGATCTGCGAGTAATTGGGTGTAACGAATCAAACCAGCTTTAGAGCTGTGGTAACTTGAGGACAGAGGTACCAGATCAACGTGCGGCATCCCTGGCCGACCTGCCAATGATGAAATGTTGACGATTTTCCCCGACTTGTTCTCAATAAGATGGGGCATCACCGCTTCACACATCAACACTGGGGCCTTAAGACTCATTGCGTAGGTCCCATCCCAGACCGCTTCCACCTCTGCAAGGGGATTGTCTTTGTCCTCAATCTCGCTTGCAGAACCGCCGCCTACGTTGTTTATTACGATATCGATTTTTCCAAAAGTCTCGATACCAGCATTTACTGTCTCAAGGATAACCTGAGACTTAGTGATATCACCGGCAACAGCGACCACTTCGACCCCAAGTTCTGCTAACTCTTTTTCTAAAGTTTGAGTGTTTTCTTTGCTAAAAGAATTGATGATTAGATTAGACCCTTCTCTGGCCAGGATTAATGCAATTTCCCTCCCTATACCTCTCCCGCAAGCGGAGACGAGTGACACCTTACCCTTTAATTTCATGAGTGAGCCCCTTCGTTTTTGTTCTTAGTACTAATAAATTCAGTCAAATCTGTGCGGCGATAGTACACTATTTACTCAAAGAGGTAGTCTAGTGCCCCAGGATCTATAAGCAGCTGAGAGATACGCCGATAGCTGGCGCGCAGTCCTTCTTTGACCTTCGAGTTGCCAAACAAATCTAGATCAATCGCCAACTAAATAGGGTCGCCCTTCCTCGTCAAGCCGTACTAGCTGACCAGGCTGATGGAAGGCCTTCTTAGGTGGACTGAGATCCTGTCCCGCCGGAAGCGGAGGGGTGAAATAACCAAGAGAAGGGCCGCCCACCTGATAGCCAAGCAACTCTTGCAGTTTGGGATCGAGATCTTTAGCAATACTGGGCGGACAAGACAGATATTGGTTGTCCTCTTGGCGCAACCAACCCAGCGTATAATCAATATTAAGCCCAACCCGAGCAGATTGGCTCTGGTTTGCGCCCGCACCGTGAAACACAGAACCGGTAAACACCAGCATAGAGCCGGACCTCATTTTTGCTGGAACAAATGCTTCTTCGGAAAGCTTCTCCTCATCCGCAAGCTTCGTCGAACCCGGTGCAATACGGGTAGCGCCATTTTCCTCAGTGAAGTCTGTTATGGCCAGCATCAAGTTAAGTTGAGGTTCAATTTCGGTCATCAGACGAGCGACTACCTTGTTAACCGGCGGATCATTGTCCGAAGACTCTTGTAATTGGCTCCACGCCCAACGATCTCGATGGGGCATCTGCGCTTTTTCTCCTGGGAGAACGTTGATCACCTGGGTGACGTGCAGTTGAAAAGTGTTGGCGTACGCTCCTAGAAAGGCCTCAACTAAACCAAGAATTCTGGGGTCGATCGCTAACTCTCTGCAGCGCGGGGACCGCGCCATCAGCGCGCCTGTCCTCGTCGTCTTAAAACCACCGAAATCATTTTGGGATTCCGTTGTCGTATCTATGTACGGTCTTAGATCACTCATAATCTCTTCGACTTCAGCTTTAGAGACAAAATCCTCGAGAATCACACCACCATCTTCAGTGAGAATCTCTGCAAGGTCTTCACTTGACGTATCAGGAGCTCGAATTTGTAGCTCTCGTTGACTCATCTTGCTTATTCCTCGCAGTAAGACTTTGAGAACAACTAGATCGCGCTGGCGTCTGAATCGTGTTTTCTGATGAAACGGCCAATGTTTTCAAAGGCTTCTCTTGCCTCAGGCATCTCATTACCAAAGATCTGCCAGACGTGCAGCACATGGGGCCAAGTCTGAAGGGTCGCATCTGTACCAGCGTCCTGGGCTTTGTTTACCCAACGTCTTGAATCGTCCAAGAGCACCTCAGCTTCGCTCGCCTGTACAAGGGTGGGCGGCAAGCCCGACAAATCACCGAATATCGGAGACACACGCGGATCGTTTGGTCTAACTCGACCTAGCATCAACCCTAACCACGCGCGGATCGTCCCCGGCATCTTAGTTATAGAACCAAGGCTCGGTCCCAACATATGATCTGTAGCAAGATTCGAACGCATGCTAGGTGAGCTGAAAGTCGAATCTGTCAGTGGCGAAAGCGCCACGGCTGCATCGACTGAAGGCAAACCCATGTCCCGTGCCCAAGCAATCGTGGTCAGGGTAAGATTGCCGCCCGCCGAATCTCCAGCAATAAAGAAAGCGTCAGGAGCACCTGCCTGACTGTCCGGCCCGTTATCCAAAATCCATTTATAAGCAGCCTGACAGTCTTCTATACAGGCAACGCGCTTGTTTTCAGGCGTAAGGCGATAATCGATGGCAAGCACGCTGGAATTTGTGATCCTAGAGAGAGTCGTGGTGATAGCCCGGTGACTCCGAGGACTTCCCATCATAAAAGCGCCTCCATGAATATACAGAAGTCGCCTGTCAGGATCTGCACCTTCAGCAAGCACCCACTCTGCCGGCACTCCATTTGCCTCCACATTCTCTAGCCGAATGCCAGACATATCCGCACTGGTACCCCATTCATCCATGGCTACACGGCTCTCTGACAACTGGGTTTTGCGATCTTTATGCTCATTGCCCGCTTCGAGCAATCCAGCAATTGAGTCGATGCTATTATAATGCTGTTCGCTAGGCTCCCCGCTCCACATGCTCGACTCGATGGAACGGTCAAAAACTGACAAATCCTGTCCTTGGAGAAAGACGCGAGTACCCAAAATAAAAGCGATAACGATAAGCACTAACCAAAATAGGATCTCTAACATCTGCTTTCCTTACCTTGTGACAGTATATTTTGAGTATATGCTGGCTGTGCCCTTTCAACCACACTCCAAATTTGCTTTTCTTGTTGAGCGATGGTCTCTGAATCGTTCAGCTGATGCTGAGAGGTTGACTGTACTTATCGCTTATAAAGGCATCGCCATATCAAGAAAATCTGGTCGTGAATCACCCAAAAACCTAACTTGCCTCAACTAGGCTTGGCGTCATAGTAATTAACATCCAGGTCCGCTGTGACGATTCTAGAGTCAGCTCTGAGAGAACTTAAATAGAAGGCAGCAGCATCAATATCAGAAGGCATCAGCACCCCCATGGGCAGCGCACTAAACTCGTGCTTTATAGTCAGTCCATGGTCTGAAGCAATGTCAGCAAGATTTTCCCCTTCACTAAATCGTACAATAATGCCACCGTCGGAAGTGCCATATTTCCCGCTCGCAGAATCTTGCACAACCAAAAGTGAAGCCGCAACAGCGAGAGCACTTGCATATTTTGCGGTCGTCGATTTGTTAACAATCGCTTTGTTGCCTATAACCGCAACACGATCTGATTCGGCGACTTGTGAAGCATCCAGAACCATTAAATCGGACGCAATTGTAGGTGACCTTTCGACTTCGCTACCCAAGAATTGGCCAAGCGACGTGCTGCAAAGCAAAATCATAGTCACTAATGACGCAAGCTTAATCATATTAAATTACCTGTAATAAAAATCT
>CACFPX010000033.1:0-16710 GCA_902568205.1 K189A clade bacterium
CTTACTTTTTGAAAAACAATGAAATGCCGAGATTGGATAACCTTATTGACCGTTTTAAACCGTTATCAATTGCAGGGCTACTCGTAACCGTCATTTTACTCTTCGGTTTTCAGGCGAATAAGATACTTGCACAGCCTCAAGCAATATTTCTAATTGCGGTGCCCCTAGTAATTCAAACCTACGGTATTTTTGCTTTAGCCTACTTTTTGGCGATCAGAATTAAGCTTAGTTTCAATATAGCAGCGCCGGGATGCATGATCGCTACATCCAATTTTTTTGAGCTGGCAGTGGCGGTCGCTATCTCGCTTTTTGGCCTAAACTCGGGCGCTTCTCTGGCTACCGTAGTTGGAGTTCTGGTCGAGGTTCCCGTAATGTTGTCTCTAGTAGCATTCGCCAATAAAACAAAACATTGGTTTGATCAGAACTAGACCTTCAGGAGCTCATCATGCGCACTTGGACTGAGAAACTAAATGTAGAAAAAAAAATTAAGGTTGTCCGGCTGGAAAAAAAATTCACGGATATTCCAGAGGGCAGCAGAATGCTGGTTGCTACTCCTCTTATCGTCGATGCGTATGTCCGAAAAATTCCCAAAGGACATTCGACTTCCTTTCTGACTATGCGAGAGGATTTGGCACGAGAATACAAAGCAGACAAAACTTGCCCCGTATCGACTGGCATTTTTTTGAGAATCTCTGCAGAAGCCGCCTACGAGAAGTTCCTTCTCTCAGCTTCCGATGAAAACATAACTCCTTTTTGGCGAGTAATAGACGAAACAATGAAGGTGGCAAAAAAACTTACCTGCGGTATAGAGTTTTTACGCGAACACCGACAAAAAGAAGAGCTTTAACCGATCAGACTATTCACACTCTAAGTAAACAAAAGTTGTATGATTTAAGCCTCGAATCGAGAACCAAAGGGTAAAATTTCGCTATTAACCTAATGATCATGACCGTGCGCCCTGTTCACATACTCCTCAGTTCTTTCAATAAGCTCTTCTCCTGCAACAATCCCTTTTTTTCCTAGTAGCGAATTTAAAGCGTCTGAAAAACGCTCGTAATATTTGTAGTCTTCTGATTTATCTCCTTTTCTCTCCCACTGTTCGATAGTCAAGATCAACTCAGATTGAAATTCGTCCCAAGAAAATAGCCCCGCTTTATTCAATAGAATAGTCATCGCAAATACTCTACCCTGCCAGGGCTCCTCGAAAATGACCTCCCCGTTAACCATTGGTGGTTTAAGTTCTTCTAAAGGAAATTCTCTGTCTTCTAGGCTCGTCATCGGCAACTTCCAGAAAACTCAAGCAAAATGATCAAGACCTAAAAGTTCAACCCCAATCATGCTGTCTCTCGACACTCTCTCAGCCAGATCTGATTCGGACAGATCAGACCACTCAGGAGGCATCTGAGGCAATACCATATAGCGGATCTCGGCAGACGAATCCCAGACTCTTACCGTTTTGTCTTTTGGTAAGGTTGTACCCATCTCTTCAAGCACTTTTCGTGGCTCCTTTACTACCCGAGAACGATAGGCAGGATCTTTGTACCATCTGGGCGGAAGCCCGAGAACAGCCCAGGGATAACAGGAGCACAATGTGCAAACCACCACGTTGTGTACCGATTCACTATTTTCCACGACGACCAATTTATCGATTTGACCACCAACGAAACCAAATTCCTCGATCGCTCCGGTGCCGTCCTCGACCAGTCTTTTCTTGTACTCCGGATCTTTCCATGCCTTGGCGACAACTCGAGCGCCATTCATAGGGCCCACACGCTCATTATACAAACTGATCGTTTGATCAATTTGATCACTTTGTATCAAACCTTTTTCAATCAACAAACTCTCTAAGGCTTCCGCCCTGAGGCCCACATACGAATTACTCATCCTGTAACTCCATCAGATACGTTTCGAAGAGATCGATTCGCACTTCCGTTTCTTCTTCTAAATACGATCCCCATAGCTCATTACCAGAAAAAGCGACCGTATAAAGGTGCTGAGGCATTTCACCCAGCCAATGTGCGTGCGAATCAGGAAATACCCATTCTCCATGTTGCGCCACAATCTCGCCTTTTTTAGCTCGCACATAGGCCGGCAACCTCGTATGGCCATCTGAACCTGTAGGAACTGCTCTGACGGTCTGTCCTACCTGGAATAAGGGTTCTGAACTCGCAGGGCTAGAGGCATTAGCTTGCTGCTCGCTGTTTTGAGGCTTTTTTTCCTTAGAGATATGTTCACTCGGTCGTGCAGCTACACGACCTTCGTCTGAAATTCCTTTGGCCAGCATGTGTTCGCGGATTTCCTCCTGGGTAACAAATCCATCCTCTACCAGTTTCGTCTCCAGACCGCCTAGCCAGCGGCCATAATAAGTGTCACTCAAATAAGAGATCGGATCGATTCTCTCAACTGCATGACGAAACCGATCCGTGTTGTCGCCCAAGTTAATGACCATCGAAAATACTCTGGATTCCCAGGGCTCATGGAAATAGGGCTCATCTTCTTCAACTTCGACCTTTCCAAAACCGGCTTTACCACCTAAATCATGTATGCCATCCATTTCGTTACTCTCAACGTTCAAACCCAACCCATTTTCTGCCACTTGAGACAGATCAACAAGCACCCCACTGCTAGGGACGACTTAATTAGAATCTCTCATCATTCCCTCTACTCGATCAATAAACTCCTGAGAGAACCAAGCGTTTTTAGCCTCAGGCCACCACTTTGCCGGAGCCCCACTCTTCAACATGCGAATTAAACCTGTCGCGTGATCCTTTTCCTGCTCGGTTAACGGTAAATTAAAGTCTGCTTCGTATTTTCTGAACAAGGCCACCCACAAGCAGCATACCCGGTAAGCTTCTTCACTAGACAACTGATAACAATCCTCAATTGATTGCATGCCAGGCAATTTACTTCCCGCTTGCGCATACACATTACCCAACAAAGACCCCAATTCTGGGGACGTCGCTTGTGCAAGCAAAATCTCTCTTGTTCCCTCCTGCCTTGCTTGAATGGTTGCAGCCACTCTGGCCTGTCTGTCTCCTCGCACTTGCACACCTACGTATATCAAAGAAGCCATAACAGCCAGGGCGCTTAGCGATTCAGCTAGAGCCGCAATAATTTCCCAATTTACAGACATCGAATACTCCAATTGCCATTTAATCTATCGATTAAATGCGCAAAAGAATCGATCAGCAAGATCAGAGAGACGACACTATTGCTCGATCACGGGTCCTCAGAATAAACGCTCCCGTTCGATAGTAGTACCAACAGCCCAGCACAATCGCCACAAGAGTGGCTAAGAGTCCATATCTCAACGAATCCTGGCCCATGGAGGACTCAAATAAATCACTTAACAAGCCTATGCCGAAAGGCCCTAATCCTAATCCTATGATATTCAGTATGAACAAGTTAATCGCCGCACAAACGGACCTCATTTCCAGAGGTGTGTGGTTTTGTATCAATGCGAAACCGCAGGCCACGTATATCGTTCCCAGGAAGGCGGGTATCGCATAAGCTAAAATCGCAGTTTCTGCAGTTTCTGCAAAGAAGCAAAGCAACATAAAAGGCACGCTAATCAGGCCTACGATCGCCACTAACCAGGCGAGCCAGTGCTCTCCGTATTTTTTCCCCAAGAGATCAGCGATCCTGCCCCCCAGATAGATTCCGATCGCACCGCCTACACCGAGGGTTAAGGCTAAATAGGTGCCCGCCTCACCAGTACCCATTTCGTGAATCCTGACTAAGTAAATCGGTACCCAAATCACGGAAGCATAGCCTGCAAACGCGGTCAGGGTGCCCGCGATTAACACATTTCTCAATACGGGACTTGCGAACTGAAACCTTACAACAGCCCAAAAAGGAGGAGGAGGCACTTCATGGACTAACGCCTCAGAGTAACCCCGGGGGGGCTCGGAGACCGTGAATCTCACTATTAATGCGATCAAGATCCCAGGCAGACCGACCACCAGAAAGGCGACTCGCCATCCATACCATTCGTTTATCCACCCGCCCACCAAAAACCCGATTAATATTCCCCAGTTCACGCCGGTACCGAAAATGGCCATTGCTGTGGACCTATTCTCAGGCGGGTAAAGGTCCGAAATCATTGAGTGCGAAGGAGGGTTTGAGCCTGCTTCCCCAACGCCAACACCAATCCGCATCAACAGCAGCTGAACAAAGTTAGTCGCTGCAGCGCATAACGCAGTCATCAAGCTCCAGAGAAATACTGAAAAAGAAATTAGGTTTCTGCGGTTATGTCGATCAGCCCACATGGCCATGGGCATACCGAGTGTCGCGTAAAAAGCCGCGAACATAATCCCGGTGAGCAATCCCAACTGAGTATCAGAAATGAGCAGAGACTCTTTGATGGGCTGTCCCAGTATGCCCATGATCTGACGGTCGACATGACTCGAGGTAAATACAACAACCAGCATAAACAGCGTGTAACGTCTTTCATGCTCGGTAACATGATGAGCCATAGATCTCCTAAAATCCGAGGGGATATAGATTCCGAAAAAATGCGAACCCTATCTTATCCAACTCTACTTTCCCAGACCACGGATCATTGAATAGGCCTCCAGAGCTCTATTTCTTGATTCCGCCAAATCAACGATAGGTTCAGGGTAGTCTTTACCAAGGACCACCTCGGCTTCTTCTAAGACTGCTGCAGGAGCCTCCCAGGGGTTGAACAAATACTTAAGCGGCAATTTTTTGAGCTCAGGAACGTATCGGCAAGTATAGGTGCCGTCAGAGTCAAATTTTCGACCTTGCGTGACAGGATTAAACACCCTGAAATACGGCGCCGCGTCAACACCACAGCCAGATACCCATTGCCAACCCATGCTGTTATTCGCTAGATCTGCATCGACTAAACAATCCCAGAACCAGTCTCTGCCCTTCCGCCAATCAATAAGTAGATTTTTCACGAGAAAGGAACCCGCCACCATACGCAAACGATTGTGCATAAAGCCGGTTTCCCATAGCTCTCTCATCGCCGCATCAACAAAAGGAAAACCCGTTTGGCCCATCTTCCACGCATCAAAGTTTGATTCGTCGTCGATCCAGGGGAAGGAGTCAAATTTCCTTTGCATATTTTCTTCAGACAAATCTGGAAAATGGTATAGCAGCGATTGTGCAAACCCTCTCCAACCCAATTGAGACAGAAATGTATCGTCATAGAGTTCTTCTTCTGATTTCCGCATTTTTTGACTCAACCTTTCATAAATTCTATGGACGGAAATAAGTCCCCAAGAAATGTAAGGTGATAGATTTGAGGACGCGTGGCGGGAGGGAAAATCGCGTCCACTACTGTAACCAGATAATTTATTCTCCAAAAACTCGTTTAGTGCTCGATGAGCTCCTGCTTCGCTTACATCCCACCTCTCTCGCAGTCCACTATCCCAGTCCACGGAAGGCAACAAATTCATGTCTTCTATGGATAAGGACGTCGCCGACTCAACCACGTCAGACAGCTTTATCGTTGATATCTCCCCAGCAGGTTCGTCAGGCAATGGCCTGCTCAAGCAACCTCGTCTGAAAAATGGAGTAAAGACTTTATATGGAGAGCCATCTCCTTTCAGCACCTCCCAGGGCTCCCATAAAGCAGATCCATTAAAGCTATTCGCCTCAATCCCACGTTGCTCCAAATCCCTGGTAATCGATCTTTCCTGGGCTATGGAGATCGGTTCGTAACAACGATTCCAAAACACAGCACTAACTTCTTGCTCTTCGGCTAAATCACAAATGATCTTCGCCGCATCACCACGAAAGAGGATTAAGCGATTGCCAAGCTGCTCATTTAAGTCATTCAATGCATGATATAACCACCATTTGGAAGCAGCTCCTAGGGTATTTTCGGCATCCGGCAGTACGAAGACGGGCAACACCTCACCTATTTGAGCGGCAGCAGAAAGCGCCGGGTTATCGCTGACCCTCAAATCATTTCTATACCAAAATATGCATCTTGATGAAGCCATAAATACAACCAACTTCGTTTTGAACGAGATCTTAATAGCATAAACTAAAGGTAAGAGAGTTAAGAAAAACCTACTACCAATATCTCCTTTATTTACGCACTACCTTACTCGCTTAACCGAGAACTCTAACGGATTCCATCTCTCTCCTTCACCTGGCGATAATAAGACCAAAGAATTCTCGCAGCCACCGATCGCCAAGGTGACCATGCCTTTGAAAGCTCTCTAAATTCCTTCTCTTTGGGCCGACTCGGCCAATCAAACAACAATCGAGCAGACTCTTGTAGCGCAAGATCACCCGGCGCAAAGACGTCGGCTCGGCCTAGGCTAAACATCGTATATATCTCAGCAGTCCATGAGCCGATACCAGAGACTTGAGTCAACTCTGTTATGACCTCCTCGCTTGTCATTCCTCGAAGCTTTCTATAGTTGATTTTGGAATTGGCGAGCGCTCTTGCATATCTTATTTTTTGACGACTTAAGCCAGCAGCAGCGAGCTCCTCATCCGATGCTGAACTAATTTTTCTGGGCCCTATTAATCGCGCTGATTTTAAACGAGACCAGATGGAGTTAGCCGCCGCCACACTCAACTGTTGACTGACAATCGCGCTAAGAAGTTGAGAAAAACCATCTGGTCGCCGTCGTAAATTCAGAGAGCCTACGATCTCGACCGCGTGCGAGAACTCTGGAAATCGATCTGCCAAATAGATGCAGCCCTCTTTCAAGCATTCCTCGGTTTCTATGATCCTTTCGTTCATCACATCAGTTTAAATTGAGGAGCCTCAACCAATTCACTAGAGGCTTGTTTTGTCTCGAGTCGACTTCATAGCTGTGCGCAGTGTGTATGGTTTTTCAAACTCTTCTGGAAGGGACTCCTTTGATAGCTCTCTTACTCTACAGTAGGAGCCTTGATCATTCGCAGTCCTAAACTGCTTGATGCTTCCCCAGGGGTCTCCTATTCGGCCACTTGCGCCAAGCCCAAAACCTTCCACCGTGGCTCCATAAGTCAGCGCTTGCAAACCTATTCTATGTAGTAACTTATCGCTCGCATTTTCAAGCACATCTGGAGCCACAGAAAGAACCCAGTTTTCCTGAGTCCTCATCCACGCCTTGACATTACTCATGGTCGCAACAATTCGTCTTTCATTAGTTCGATTGACGCCAGTTCCATGCAACAACCTACCATCGAAAATCATGATGGTCCCAGCTTTTGCCTCCAAATTAATTGTTGGCGGCAATTCTCCTATGGCTCCACCACTTCCCGCATCGATCAAGATTCGATGACTTCCTGGAATCAAGAGCGTGCCTCCGTTTTGTTCGTCAATATCCTGCGGAATGTACATCGTATTAACCAGGGCCGGCGCCTCCTCGGTTATCCACGGCAGCAATGGCCCTTGGTCAATATGCATCCCCTGCGGGTAACCCCCAGGATCTGCTCCATTTGATAGAAAGCTGTGGCAAATCCACCCTTTCCCAAGCGTCTCATTCATTAATTGTTCGATCAAAGGGCCCGCCTGAACTGCCGATGGATCCTGCTCAATACACTTACCAAAAATATCTCCCTTGTTAATGAGCGTATTTACATACTGTCCCGTCGGAGTGGGTTGAGCGACTCCTGCCAATTTTTCTCCTTCCCCTTGATCTAGAACCCTCTCCCGAAAAGCTCGACACTGCTCATAAGACATCGCATCTTCAATTAAGCAAAACCCCCACTGCTTAAAATCACGCCGCATCTGGTGGATATCCTTAGTCGCCTCTGGAAGGTCGAATTTTTTCCAATACTCGTGTTTTCTAGCAACCGTAGTATCCCAATAACCTCCAGTCCCCCACTCTAACGGTTTTCTAAAATCCGGCGGCACCATCCAGGGATTGTTCTTATAGAGAGACTCGTAAGGCTCTTTAGTCGACAAGAAATCTCTGAAAATAAAATCCTCTTTTGCCGAGTTATCGGCGATATGCTCAGTTGTAAACTCAATTGGCTCTATCATGGTGTAATTAGCTATGCTTCTTCGCTCGAGTTGATATTAGCTTTATTTATTTTCATGAGCTAATCGCGACAGGGCCTTCTCCACCTGGTCGACTATAACGAGCACCGGTTCCTCAGCTAGAATATGAATAGCATTCTGGGGTCTTTGAAGGGTTTCAAACTGTGAATCAAGCAAAGAAACTGGCATGAAGTGACCCTCCCTTGAAGCGAGTCGGTTTTCAGCGACTTCAAAAGGGACGTCCAAAAAAACAAATCTCAAGCCAACATCCGATTCCGATAAGTACTCGCGATACTCCGTTTTCAGAGCAGAGCACGCCAAGACAATTGGTCGCTCTGCCTTGATAAGCTCAGCCAATGAAACCAGCCAATCTACTCGATCTTCATCGGTTAAAGGCTCGCCTCGAGACATTTTTTGAACATTATTTTTGGAATGGTAATCATCACCATCAAAAAAGCGCAGAGAGAATCGTTCAGCGAGGAGTTTTCCTATCGTGGTTTTACCACTACCACTAACTCCCATTATGACCAGCGTCGAATTCACCAGTCTATATTTTGCAATCGGGTTGGTTCTTTTATTTGGCGCACTCCATGGCCTCCAAACGCATCCCTTTGGGCCTGAACTAAGCTTTGGGGTAGACGCTCACTAGTTAACGAATCAAACCAAGCCAAACTTGAGGAAAGAGCGGGTACGGGTATACCCGAAATCACGCAGGCGCTAACAACTTCACGCGTTGTCGTTAAGGTCTCGGTTAGTTGTTCCCAAAAAAAAGGTAACTCCAGAAAAGACGAACCGCTGTCAGACTCAATCCCATCTACCCATCGGTCAAGCAAGCCACATCTCAAAATACAGCCGGCCCTCCAGCACTTAGGAATGTCATCGACTATCAAAGACCAATTGTAGGTCTCTTTTGCCTTTTGAACTAACTCTACACCTTGAAAGAACGCGCTTATCTTTCCAAATAGCAGCGCGCATTCAATCTCCTCAGGACTGACCTTCAATGACATCTTGCGATCTTCTTTAAATTTGGATGAAAAATCATTTCGTCTTTCTTTCAAACCAGAGAGCGATCGAGCGTCTACCGACGCCGAGATAGTAGGGAGAGGAATGCCAAGCTTCGCTCCCGCTTCCAAAACCCACTGACCTGTGCCCTTCTGCTCCGCGACATCTAAAATCTCATCAATACTCATACTTTTAGAAAGGAGTAGCTTAGACGTCAATTCGATCAGAAAACTATTGAGGTGTCCTTCATTAAAACTTTTATAAATACGCGAGAGCTCTTGATCGCGAATACCCATGCCACGACTCATCAAATCATAGGTTTCCGCGATAAGTTGCATCTCCGCATACTCAATACCGTTATGAACCATTTTGACGAAGTGACCCGATCCTCCACCACCGAAATAATACAAACAGTAACCATACTGACTCTTAGCCACGACGCTCTCTAACACCTCGTGACTCTTATCCCATGCTGAAACGGGCCCTCCAAACATCAAACTCGGTCCTAATCGGGCACCCTCTGCGCCACCCGACACTCCAAGGCCAACAAATTCAATATTTCTTTCACTTAGCTCTGAGGCTCTTCTTTCACTGTCAAGGTAGTGGCTATTCCCCGCATCAATTAAAACATCTCCGGGTTCAAGGAATCGAGCGCAGACGCCGATCACATCGTCCACCGGTTTGCCAGCCTGAATCAATAACAAAATTTGGCGAGGCGACTCTAGCTTCTGAATCATTTCCTCTAGGCTTGCACAGATCGTTAGCGAAGGATCCAGTATCTGTTTACTAAATCGTTTAGCCTCTTCGTCCTCCAAATTCCACGCAGCCACTCGGTGACCATTCTTCAGAAAATTTATACACAAATTTCGGCCCATAGTGGCCAGTCCAACGATTCCGATGTGAGCTCTAGAATTCATAGAGCCTATCTAATCATCGATAAGCCAAATTTGCACTCCAACGACCATGGAAGAACCCCTAACGTCATTCCAATCCGCAAATCCAAGCTCAACAATCTGGACTTTCTACAACCCATAACCTATTTTTTAACGTCATTCACCAATGAGTAATGAATCACTTATGTCCCGTTCTTTTCGCTTTCTAGTCCTCCTTTCCTCAGTCTTTTTTTGTGCAGCGCAATCAGAAGCTGAATACCCTAGGCAGGTTTATTGGGGTGACACTCATGTCCATACGGCCTTGTCGGGGGACGCTTTCAATGGCGGCGTGCGTTTAAAGCCAGAGGACGCTTACCGCTTCGCTCGAGGAGAAGCTGTGGTCGCTACCAGTGGGCAAACCGCCAAGCTGGAGAGACCTCTCGATTTTATTGTTCTGGCTGACCATGCCAACAACATCGGTGCGGCATTTTATCGACAGGAATATCTCTCAAATCCAGAATTTCGAAATTCCAAACTGGGTCGAGAGTGGTTAAACGCCAGGGAAAAGCTCGCGAAAGGGCACATTGATGAAGTCTCGCTAAACGAAGGCGCTTTGTTACCGGCGCACCGCTCGTGGCAAGCCTCGTTCAGAGACAGAAATTTCCGTACAAGCGTCTGGAGCCAAGTCACGCAGCTAGCAGACAACTATAACGAGCCAACTAAATTTACTGCTTTTATAGGTTACGAATGGACGCCGAGCGAAGAAGAAGGATCTAGTCAACATCGTGTCGTACTTTTTGCCGACGATTCATCTTACGCCGACCAAATCTTACCCTTCAGTTCCTACGACAGCGCGCACGAGGAAGACCTCTGGC
Source organism: K189A clade bacterium (assembly GCA_902568205.1). GTDB lineage: Bacteria > Pseudomonadota > Gammaproteobacteria > Pseudomonadales > Azotimanducaceae > UBA4421. The sequence continues at coordinate 10,704 of CACFPX010000033.1, forward strand.
AATTTCTAGATCGGTACGAAAAAAGAACGGGCGGCCGGGTCATCTCCATTCCCCACAACAGTAATCTCACGTCTGGGCGCATGTTTGCTTTGACTGATTCATTCGGTGCTGCCTTAACCAAAAAATATGCTTCAACGCGGGCGAGATTTGAACCCATAGTCGAAGCCACTCAGATCAAAGGGGATAGCGAGACACACCCTCTAATCTCTCCAGAAGATGAGTTTGCTGATTTCGAAACCTGGAATGGGTGGGCAGGATGGCAAAACGGAGGTTTCCTTCGCGGCCGACAACTCTCTAAAAGGCCTGCTGACAAAATCCCGCACGAATACGTTAGACCAGCACTTCAACTAGGGCTCCAACTAAAAGAATCTATCGGCACAAACCCCTTTAAGTTCGGGGTCATAGGCAGCACTGATGCGCACACGGGTCTGGCTAGCGCCGACGAAGACAACTTCTGGGGTAAATCCTTTAAGGCGGAACCATCAGCAAGCCGAATGCTAAATGAAAGAGCGGCCTTTAACTACCAAATGAATGCTTCCGGATATGCTGCGGTTTGGTCGAAAAAGAACACTCGAAAAAGCCTCTTTGACGCGCTCATCAGAAAAGAAACCTACGCGACTACCGGCCCACGAATGGTCGTCCGGGTTTTCGCAGGTTTCGATTTCGAATCTAAGAATCTGGCAACCGAAGATTTAGTCTCAATTGGTTACCAAAAAGGCGTTCCTATGGGCGGCGATCTTGAAATGCAGGAAGGTAAAGTGCCCTCCTTGTTGCTCATGGCAAATAAAGACCCGTTGGGAGCTAATCTAGACCGAATCCAAGTTGTGAAGGGCTGGATCCAGGATGGAGAGCGAATGGAAAGAGTTTACGATGCAGTGTATGGGGAAAACCGAGAAGCAGGATCTGATGGGAGGATAAAACCTCTCTTAGGCACAGTCGACCTGGACACAGCTACCTATACGAACACTGTTGGCAGCGCAGAGCTAATCGGACTATGGGAGGACCCAGACTTTGTTCCTGGTCAGCCGACGGTTTACTACGTCAGAGTACTGGAGATTCCCACACCAAGATGGACCCTCTATGACAAAGTTCGTTATGGCTTGGACGATCTTCCGGTCAATACGCCCTTGACCATACAGGAACGCGCTTACACCTCTGCGATATGGCTTATTCCTTAATTTTTTCGCCGTCAATCTATTCCACCGGCTAACTAAATCTTTTTATAAGCCATAACCCGATCAATGTTGAAATCGTGAATCGAGAAAGAAACACCAAAGCAGCTGGCCACTCATAAAAAAAAGACACACAGTACAAAGTAATCGAGTTCCACGAGGCGAACCAATCTAACAGAACGCGAGCGGCCTGAAAGTATTCTTGCAAATAAAAGCCAAAATCAACCGCACCAAAAAATAGGGAATGAACACCAAACAGCAATAAGTAAAAATCGCCCCATATGAAAAAGTATCCAACATTTCTCAATAACCTATTTTGCATATCGTTTTCTCCAGCCTACTCAGCAACAGTATCTCATCTGCGTTTTTCAAACTTCTTGATCGCTTCGTCTACGAAATAGTCAGCGGAACTAATTACTAACCCTTGTCTCGTGGGATTTCCGAAAATTGGTGGTTCTTGTTAAGTTAAAAATTTGAGGGAGTAATCTCTGAAACGCTGAAATTCAGCTCTAACTTTCATGGTAAGTGAAGAGGTTTACCAGGATCACACCGATAACAATCAGAAAGAGACCAAAAATCGCCTGCCAGGGTAAAGACTGACCGTAAAGGAAGTAGGACAAAGTACTGATTCCGAATACACCTAAACCACTCCAAGTTGCATACACAACAGATAATGGCAAAGAAGATAACGAGAACGTCAGGAAGTAAAAAGCTCCTCCATAACAACCGCATAAGATCACGGAGGGCAGGACTTTTGTGAAATTCTGCGTCAGTGGTAACAACATGGTGCCACATATTTCCATAACAATGGCGGCTATCAAAAAAAAGTAAACCTTCAAATGAAACTTCTATCCCTGCTTAAAACATCAAGCTTGACTGAATAACAATCAAACTCACAAATAAATCCTTCCATCCAGGTATCGAATCGAAGACCCGCCAATTAGAACTCGATCTCCAGCGAATTCACAGAGTAAAACCCCGCCTCTCTTTGACCGCTGGTAGGCAATCATACTCATTTTATTCAGTTCCTTGGCCCAGTAAGGAGTCATCACCGTGTGCGCCGAGCCTGTGACCGGATCCTCCCCAAGCTTGGGGAAGAAGCACCGAGACACGAAATCGCTCTCATTTCCCATGGAAGTGACGATTAATCCTCGAGAGGGTAGATCCTCGAGTAAAATCATGTCAGGGACGACAGACAATACCTGTTCCTCAGATTCAACAACGACCATAAAGTCGTCTCGACCTTTCAGAACACCAACGGGCTCTACTCCTATAATCTGTTCAATCAAAGAGCCATCCCTAGAGTTTGGATTAACCTCAACAGGTTCATCTGTCGGGAAATCCAGAAAGATTTGTTCTCCTTGCTTAAACACTCGCAAGGCGCCGCTGTTTGAGGAAAAATAGATCTCTCTGGTATCGCCACCGACATAATCATCAAAAAGAATTCTCGAAGATGCGAGTGTCGCATGTCCGCATAAATCGATTTCGGCAAGAGGAGTAAACCATCTGATCCGAAACGGGCTTTCGCTCAGGTCAATGAACGCGGTTTCAGGCAGATTGTTTTCATTAGCGATGGACTGCATCTGCTCTTCTGATAAAGCTTCCTCCAGGGGGCAGACGGCTGCCGGGTTCCCAGAGAACAACCGATCTGTAAAAGCATCAACCTGGAACAGCGGAACGGATCTCAAGATCTATTTTCCTCTAACAAAATTAAAACGTCACAACATAAAGTCTGTTAAGCATAGATAAGTTTAGACACATCATCGCCTGAAGTTAATGATAGTCGATGACCCCAGCCCTGAGCCAATCAACTAATCAAAAACCAACACCGTTTTACTTAAATTGTTACTCAATCGATACATCCTAGACTTTTTTGCCTATGGTATTTCCAAGCTGGAAAAACTGAGAGGTTACCTTTTCAGACTCTAGATCCATTTATCGCTAAATTGGCTTGAAGTGTTTGTTTACAGGTCAAAAAAATCATTCACAATCTGACTAGACACCAAAGCAATAGAAATCAATACTTTTTATAAAGCGTCTATGTTTATGACTGAGAGGAGAAACAAATGAAACCATTAGAAGGTATAAAAGTAATCGAATTTTCGACAATGATAACCGCTTCTTTTGCGGCCATGATGATGGCAGAACAAGGCGCAGCCGTAACCAAAGTAGAGCCAATAGAGTTAGGCGACCCAATGCGATTTTTGGGCAGCAATAAAGGCGGTATCTCAGCGCTTTTTGCCAATTTCAATCGTGGTAAAAAGTCGCTGAGACTTGATATCAAAGAAGAAAAAGGCAAAGAAGTCATCAAAAAACTCGTAAAAGACGCAGACGTGATTTTGTGTAATTTCAGACCTGGCATCATGGACAAACTAGGACTGGGTAGCGAAGCCCTTCGGAAGGACAATCCTAGATTAATCTACGCGGCGATCACAGGATTCGGAACTGAAGGACCTGAGAAAAATCGACCCGCTTATGACCCGATCATCCAAGCACAAGCGGGATTCGCGGCAGTCCAAGGACAAGGTAAAGAGGGTCCCGAGCTGGTAAGAAATTTGGTATGCGATAAGATCACCGCCTACACCGCTTGCCAGGCGGTGACAGCCGCTCTCTACGTAAGAGAAAAAACCGGAGAAGGCCAACACATCGACCTCTCTATGATGGATGCAGGACTGTTTTTCGTGTTTGGTGATGGATTCATGCATCAAACTCTCCTCGACGAGGATGTCGAAGAGCTTCCTCCCTTAAGCCAACTTTTGTACGACTTAACCGAAACTAAGGATGGTGGGATAACCATGTCGGCCGCAAACTCTGCACAACAAATCGGGCTATTTACGGCTCTTGACCAACTCCATCTGTTGGCAGACGAACGATTTAACAGCCAAGAAAAACTGGTAGCTCACTACGAGGAACTTAAAGAAATTCTTCGGGAAAAATTTCTTGAATTTGAGACAGACGAAATCTTGAAGCGCCTGAGCGATAACGATGTCCCGGCCGCAAAGTGCCTAGGCTATCAAGACGTTTTTGATCACGTCCAATATGAAGCAAACAAAACCGTAGACATAGTAGATCATCCTATCTTAGGAAAAATGAAGCAGGTCAAGATGCCTGCTAAATTTGAAGGGAAGCGTCTGGAGCCTTCTCATGGTTGCCCAGCTCATGGAGAGCATACCGTTGAGCTGCTCGAGTCACTCGGTTACTCAAAAACAGAAATCGATGAGCTATTCGAAATCAAGGTTGCTCAGTAAATTCGTCGGGCCGGCAGTATGTGTAACTTTTGTGGAGAGTCATAACTGGAAGATTCAATAGCTAACTAATGAGTAAAAAATGGCTGACACAATATATCGGATATTCCAAGGCCTATTGGCTCACTTGGACTATCTTTCGGATCCAGCCATCGGATTTGGTTAACATATAAAGCTCACCCAACGCATCCATACTCAAACGCAGGTCAACCCGTTGTCCACTACTATATGAATCGTCCATGGTGGTAACTGAAGATAACTCCCGCTCAACACCATCAAAACTCAACCTGAGTTCACTAATCTTCTGAAGTCGACCAGATTGAAGATCCTTCGTCTCTATATAAAAAACTCTACCACGAACAAGATCACAGAAAACAAACTTCTCTCTAAGCTGAGGGACTGCATCTCCTTCATAAACAAAACCGCCACCAATCGCATTGCCTTCATCGTGGTCATACTGAGCGATTGGATAGGTATAGCCTGTATCTTCCGATGGTCTAGGGTAAACCTGACCTACCTCACCACCTGCGACATCAAATGCCGTCGCGAAGGTACCCTCTCTAAGCCGCCAACCATAGTTCGCTCCGGCAACTCCTAAATTGACTTCTTCTATCTGATTCTGGCCAATGTCTGATAAAAACATCCGCCCACGACTATCCCAGGAAAAATGCTGGGCGTGCCGAAGGCCGTAAACCCATACTTCCGGAGCAACATCAGCCGTTTCAGCCTCATCGACAAAAGGGTTGTCGGGTGGAATACCATACCCCCTACCCTTTTCAGGATTTAACGGATCGATCCTTATGATACTGCTTTGAGGCTCATTAATAGCCTGTCCATAACCTTTGGGGTCGTTAGCCGCGCCCCCATCTCCCAAGCTTGCATAGAGCACGCCATAATCAAGCGAGTCAATCTCAGCGAAAGGGTTAAAGCCGATATTGCCAATGTTGTGATTTGGCGCGAATTGTCCAACACGAAACACCTCCCGACTCGTCCCTTTGAATTTTTTTGCGCGAGGATCAAAGGCTGTCCATTCCCGAATTACGCTTTCATGACTCTCAGAATCTTCTTCAAGATAATCGGCAATCCCGCTGGTACTCGAAGCGCTATAAGCTGTATAAAACTTACCAAAACCAGGCTTGCCGACACTCCTGAAATCAGGATGAAACGCGATACCCGCGACGCCCATCTCGTTTGGGAACGCAGCGTCGTAGAATCCAACATCCTCCTCACGTAAGTCTAAAAAAACTTGAGGCTCCGAACCCTTATCATCAGTGAGATATAACAAACCCCTAGTATCATTAATAACAAGCTCCCCAACCGAGCCACCCAAAGGCACCATATATTGGATTCTCGCGCGGGCCGCGTTGGTCATCTCATTACTTGAGTCTACCGTCTGAGGGAGCCTTACAAATTTTTTTGCTTCGACAACTATCGGCCCTCTGGGGATTTTTTGATGGATTGGATCTATTAAGGCCTCGAGTCCGTAGAGCGAGCTTGACAGCGAAATCGATAACAAAAAAAATAGCAATATGAGCAGTCTGCCTTTAATCAAAAAGATTTCCCCAAAATACCGGCATCGGCTAATAATCA
>CACFPX010000034.1:0-15872 GCA_902568205.1 K189A clade bacterium
GTCTTCGGCTTTGTCACCCAATTCGATCTGCCTCAGTAAACTGCGATAATGCCCTTGAAACCGGGTTTCTATGACCCAGAGGACGTCCTTCTGATCTTGAGATTCGGGACTGTAATAATTCCAACGAAACATCCTGCTAAAAAAACCAGCGTCTGCCTGTGCCACATTTGCTCTTACCAGGTAACGCACATCTAAAGCAGAGGGTCGATACAGGCCCTGTTGAGTCTCAGCACACTTACTATATTGCTTAGCTGCGAGAAACGTCAGCTGTTGATGGATATCACTGTCGTAACTGTGAAGCTCTGCAGCAAATCCCATTAGCAAGAACAGCAATTTCTTCATATGTCAGAACTTCACTCAAAAAAAACCCTAACTCGGAATTAGAACCCCAATTCGTCATTCGGCGTTTGCACAGGGGACAAACCTTAACAAAATTTAATTCTCAAACAACGCATTTGTTTCTGCGTCTTCTTTAGTCACTGCTTCAAAACAAAGAGTGGTACTCTAGAACTGCCTTTGGCAACATTCTGCTAAACACAGCGGTGAGCGAGAGAGACAAAATGAAAGCAGCAGTCTTAAGAGAAGTAAACAAACCCCTAGAAATCGAAGACGTAGAGTGCAACAGCCCTGGTCCACGGGAAGTACTGATCAAAACTGCGGCAGCTGGCGTATGTCACTCAGACCTCCACTTCATCAACGGTTCTTATCCTCATCAACTTCCCGTCATTTTAGGTCACGAATCCGCAGGTATTGTTGAAGCCGTAGGTTCGGCGGTCACCTATGTTAAACCCGGCGATCACGTCATTACTTGCCTGTCTGCATTTTGTGGTCACTGCGAACCGTGTCTCACCGGACGAATGTCCCTATGCCAAGAGCCAGAACTGCAAAGAGCATCTGAAGAACCACCACGGCTGGCAAAAGGCGAAGAGCGAGTTGAACAATTTCTCAATTTGTCTTCTTTTGCCGAGTATATGCTTGTTCACGAACACGCAATTGCCAAGATTAGGGAAGATATGCCTTTAGATAGAGCCGCCTTGATAGGTTGCGGAGTAACTACGGGAGTGGGCGCGGTAATTCATACCGCCAAGGTCGAACCTGGGTCTACAGTCGCAGTAATCGGTTGTGGAGGAGTAGGCTTGTCGGCGATAAATGGAGCAGCGATCGCTGGCGCCTCACAAGTTATCGCCATTGACATGGTAGAGAGTAAGCTCGAGCTAGCTCGAAAGTTCGGCGCGACAGATGTCGTCAATGCAAAAAATGATGATCCAGTCCAAGCAGTTCGAGAGCTAACCTCCGGAGGGGTGCATTATTCATTTGAAGCAATTGGGCTGGCAAAAACAGCCCAACAGTCGTTCAAGATGCTTAATTTTGGAGGGACAGCCACCATCATCGGGATGATCCCAGTGGGTACACAAGTTGAGCTACACGGTCCTGAGTTTCTCATGGAAAGAAAAATGCAAGGCTCGAACATGGGCTCAAACCGATTTCGAGTGGACATGCCTAGATTTGTTGAATTCTACCTCCAGGGTAGACTGTATCTAGACGACCTTATTTCCAGACGTATTTCACTAGAGGAAGTAAATGACGGAATAGCAGCCCTCGAAACAGGAGAGGTCGCTCGGAGCGTCATCATTTTCGATTAATGAGCTATAGTTTCGACCGCACTTTGCTTACAGGCTTTCCTGCCGAATAGATAATAACTAAAGCTGTTAGAGACACAGCGGACGCGACCAGGTAAGCAACACTGTAATCTGAATTAACGTAGACCAGTCCCAATAGGTATGGTCCGAATGCAACTCCAATAACCGAATACGCATTCGATAGAGCAAACAGCCTAGGGTAGATGTTGCTGGAGTATATTTCGGCAAGCCAAAGAGGCTGAAGCATTAGCAAATTTCCTACGCTAAATCCGAAGAAGATGGAAGATATGATGGCTACTTCTGACATCTCCGAAAACCCTATGAGAAACAGACCAAGCAGCTGAATCAACAGGTTAAAAAACAAAAACGGTCGTATTGTAATCCTAGTTAACAACCAGCCTCCTAATAAGCGTCCGCTTATGCTTGCCAGAGTCAACGCTTGAATCGAGCCAGCTGCGACGCCCAAGCCACCAAGCGCATCCACTCGATTATACAAGTGCGCAATCCCTCCGACCTGCGCCGCCATGATAAGAACATAAGCCGTGGTGACGCAGACAAAAAAACGTGACTTCCTTGCCTGAAGATATTCCATCTCAAAATTTCGCTTTGTCTCTTTTACCGCTTGCAAGGTGACTGGGGGCCTTATGAACAAGATCACAATCGGAACAATGCCCACCACAAAAATAACGCCCAATAGAGGCATTGCTTCAAAAATTCCAGATTTATCAAATAAATAGGCTGTGAATGGCGTGATCAAAACGCCACCTAGCGACAGTCCTGTCGATGAAATCGATAGCGCAACCGAACGCCTTTCGTCAGGAAACCATTGTGTGATTAGCGACGTTGCAACCACAATCGAAACGCCAGTATTGCCAATGCCAAATAAGGTAAAAAGCGCATAAAGCTCGTATAGATTAGAGGCCCTTCCGATGAGGAGGAGAGCGACTCCGGACACCGAGGCTCCAATCACCATGATCGTTCGGATATCCCACCGCTCGAGCGATCTAGCTACAAATAATCCTGCAACTCCACCAGAGATAAAAAACAAACTAACAGATAATGAGATTACATCTAACGAAGCATCAAGCTCTCGAGCAAAGAAACTCATATATACGGACATGTTGTAAAATCCTAGCCCTGAGCTAACGGTCTGAACAAGCAGCATAGCAATCGCGATTACCCAATCGTAGTGACGATAATTAGCCCAGTCTCTCAAAGAATTTCCTTAGATTAGATCCAGCTAAAACCAGACTCTTTCAACTGACTACCGCCTGCAGTTTTAGGCCTCGTAGCCATTCATGGTAACGACCGCCTTACCAATCACTTCTCGCTTCTCCAGCAGACGCATTGCATCAATCGCTTGCTCTAACGGCAGAGCATGACTTACATGAGGTGATATTAAACCTTCTTCCGCTAACCGATGGACCTCGTCTGTATTCTCTTTCCCTCTAACGGGATCCTGCCGTCCGTACTCGCCCGCCCTAACGCCAATAACTGAAATTTGTTTAATTAAAATCAAATTTACCGGGGCTAACGGCCAGCGACCACTGGTAAAGCCAATTGTTAGAATGCGCCCGCCCCAATTGATACACCTCATACTTTCATCAAACACGTCTCCACCTACAGGATCGTAAATCACGTCCGCCCCTTTACCTTGGGTCAGAGATTTTACTTTGTCTTTGAAACCTCCCAACAAACCATCCGCTAAAGTGTAATTTATAGTTTCGACTGTGCCTCGTGATTTAACCACTTCTAGTTTCTTATCAGACCCGCCCGTTGCAATAACTCGAGCCCCAAAATATTGCCCCAAATCCACCGCTGCCATACCCACTCCACCGGTGGCACCGTGCACTAATAGTGACTCCCCTGACTGTAAGTTACCTCGACGAAATAAAGCGACATAGGCAGTTAGGTACGCAGTCTGATAAGAAGCCGCCTGAGCATACGTCATATTCTCAGGCATTTTTTTAACCTCACTTTCAGAAACTATGATCGCTTCACTAAAACCTCCAAAGCGCATAGAAACTATAACCGAGTCGCCCTCCGCGTATCCGCTAACTCCTGCACCGATTGCCTCTACCTCGCCCGCGGCCTCCGTTCCTGGAGCAAAAGGAAGCGGGGGGTGAAACTGATATTTACCCTGAATCATCAGCAAGTCCGGAAAATTAACAGCGCAGGCTTTCAAGCGAACACAGAGCTCCCCTGGACCTGGTGAAGGTAAATCTATTTCTGCTAACTCAACGGTTCCAATATCGTCGTTTGTTTGTCGACACAGAACAGACTTAACCTTCATTAGCCACTCATCAGCTCTTCAAGCGCGCGCTTCGCCATCACCTTAACCAAGTGTGCTCGAAATTCTGAAGACGCATGAAGGTCATTATTAAATCCAGCGTCCGGAACCTCGATCCCATCTAAGGCCGATATATCAATACCCTCAGCTAACTCTTGCTCTATTCCGCTTGCCCTAAAAGCGCATGGGCCCGCGCCAGTAACTCCTACCCTAATTTCATTGTCAAATTCTGCAACTAAGACACCTACGACGGCATAGCGAGAAGCAGGATTGGGAAACTTTTTATAGGCAGCCCGATTGGGTATAGGGAAATCTATTTTCAGAATTATCTCGCCAGGTTCTAAAGCGGTTTCAAATAAATCCAGAAAGAAATCATCTCCCGCAATCTCTCTCTGTTGAGTGATTATCGTAGCGCCAAGTCCAACCACGGCTGCTGGGTAATCGGCCGCTGGATCACTGTTCGCTATCGAACCTCCAATAGTCCCTCTGTTACGCACCTGATTGTCGCCTATGCCGGCTGCTAGTTTCGACAATACAGGCAGCTTGGCTTGAATGGCCTCATGATTCACCACGTCGTTGTGTCGAGTAAAAGCACCGATGCTAAGTCTGTCTTTTAACGATTTTACCCCTGTCAGTTCCGACAAGCCCGATAGATCGATGACATCTGTTGGTTCGGCTAACCTTTGTTTCATGGTTGGAATCAACGTCATCCCGCCACTTAAATACATCGGATCATCGGCAGACTGATAGAGACTAATCGCTTCTTCAACGTCTTTAGGTCGATGGTAGCTGAAATCGTCCATATCATTCCCCTCTAATAGATTGCCAAACTTTTTCGGGTGTCGCTGGCATTGAAATATCCTTCACCCCCAAGGCGTGAGTGATCGCATTCATCACCGCTGCGGGCGATCCTATGGCCCCAGCCTCACCACAACCTTTGACACCGAGCGGATTGTGAGTGCAAGGCGTCACAGTGGTGTCCACTCTAAAGTTGGGTAAATCATCAGCTCTTGGCATACAGTAATCCATAAAAGACCCTGTCAAAAGTTGACCAAAATCATCGTAAACACAGTTTTCAAACATCGCCTGTCCAACACCCTGCGCCAGGCCACCATGAACTTGCCCATGGACAACCATTGGATTGATTATGTGGCCAAAATCATCGACTGCTACAAAATCCACCAATTCTACAGATCCGACTTCGATATCTATTTCAACCTCAGCGATATGAGTACCCGCAGGGTAGGTAAAGTTCTTAGGGTCGTAAAAGGCTTTCTCCGACAATCCTGGCTCTAGATCTTCTGGATAATTCGCCGGCACGTAGGAGGCAAAGGCAACCTCTTGAATGGAAAGGGATTGATTACTGTCATCTACTAGAAATTGTCCTTTGTCGAAGGAGACCGATTCAAGATCAGCCTCCATCATGTGAGCTGCGATTTTCCGACCTTTCTCAATAATTTTATCGGCAGCGGCATATAAGGCCGAGCCACCGACCGCTAAGGACCTTGAGCCATAGGTTCCTAAACCAAATTCCATCCTCCCAGTATCACCGTGAATCACTTCAACTTGGTCATAGGGGACTCCAAGTTTGTCGGAAACAATTTGACTAAAAGTCGTTTCGTGTCCCTGACCGTGAGAATGGGACCCGGTGAACACACTTACAGAACCCGTCGCGTTAAATCGGATTTCACCACTCTCATATAGACCCACACCCGCGCCAAGTTCAATCGCCAATTTAGAAGGCGCTAATCCGCAGGCCTCGATGTAACAAGCAAAACCTATACCCCTGCGCTTTCCTCGTTCAGCAGAATCACTCCGCCGATTTTCAAAACCTGCGTAATCAATTAATTCAAGCGCTTTATCTAAGCTCGCCTCGTAATTTCCGGTGTCGTAGGTCAGTGCAACAGGAGTTTCGTAAGGAAAATCTTCTGGTTGAATCATATTCATTCTACGCAGGTCGGCGGGGTCTTTGCCAAGCTCCCTCGCCGCTTGTTCAACGATGCGCTCTACAACGTAAGTTGCCTCTGGTCGCCCGGCCCCACGGTAAGCATCTACTGGAGCCGTATTAGTATAGATCCCGTCAACTTCTACATAGATGTTTGGAGTTTTATACTGACCAGCAAGTAAAGTTCCATAAAGATATGTTGGAACTGACGAACCAAAAGTGGAGAGATAAGCGCCCAGGTTAGCAGCCGTCTTGACCCTCAGCCCTGTAAATCGGCCAGCTTCATCCATGGCCAGCTCGGCCTGCGTTAAGTGATCTCTGCCGTGAGCATCCGCAAGAAAACTCTCTCCTCGCTCAGCGACCCACTTAATCGGTTTTCCAACTTTGGCAGCCGCCCATATCACGGACGTCTCTTCAGGATAGATAAATATCTTCGACCCAAAACCTCCGCCGACATCAGGCGCGATGATTCGCAACTTGTGTTCCGGAGCAATATTGACAAACGCGCTTAAAACCAACCGTTCGAGATGAGGATTCTGACTTGTGGTATAGAGTGTGTAGTCACCGGTAGAAGAATCGTAGGCTCCTAAACAGGCTCGGGGTTCAATCGCGTTTGGTATCAGGCGATTGTTAGAGAGCTCCAAAGAGGTCACGTGACTTGCCTTAGCAAATGCCGTACGCGTCGCCTCTTCATCCCCCAGAGCCCACTGGTAGGCCCTGTTATTTGGTATGCCTTCATAGAGTTGTTCTGACTGGGCCGCAGTGCTCAAGTCCACAACCGGATTCAACTCTTCAAACTCGACCGCAGCCGCGTCTACTCCCTGGCGAGCCGCTTCTATTGATTCGGCAATCACAATCGCAAACGGCTCACCTACGTAATTTACGGTATCCACTGCCAATGGCGGATGAGGTGCCGAAAGCATCTCCGAACCATCCTTGCTGTTCACCATCCAACCGCATGGTAAATCCCCGATTTCATCTTTCACCATCTCCTTACCAGAGTAACAAGCAATAACACCTGGCACCTGCATCGCGTCAGTAAAATCCAAGGAGGTTATGTTCGCTCGAGCAAGAGGACTGCGGCAAAAAAGCGCATGAACTTGTCCAGGCTGACTAATATCGTCAGTATAATTTCCTTTACCTGTAATAAATCGTAAATCTTCCCTACGCCTTACCGGAACTCCGATTCCGTGGGTATTTTCTTCTTCTACAATATCGCTCACGTCCCCCCCTATTTTGTATCCGCAACCATTTGTATCGCTTTGACTATATTTTGGTAGCCTGTACAACGACAGATATTGCCTTTCAAGCCCTCTCTTATCCTGTCGTCATCCAAATCCGGGGTACTTTCAATCAATTCAATGGCTTGCATAATCATCCCTGGTGTACAAAACCCACACTGCAAAGCGTGACACTCTCTGAAAGCCGCCTGCATAGGATGCAGATCCTCAGTTGTACCAATTCCCTCTATCGTCAAGACTTCAGCACCGTCAATCTGTGCGACTAAAATTGAACAAGATTTAACTGCCCTGCCATCTAGATGGACTGTACATGCACCGCACTGAGAGGTATCACAACCCACATGCGTTCCAGTGAGACCTAGATCCTCACGCACAAAATCCACCAACAACTTACTCGGACTGACGTCCAAATTATGTTCTTCACCATTAACCTTTAGGGACACTTGCATACCCTTTCTCCACCTTCACTACCTGAGTTAGAAAATAGCCGATGATGTGTTAAACGACAACCAGTAACACGTTTTCGAAGTAACTCATCTGGCAAAGAAAGCAACTTACCTCAAAAAAACTTATACCCGCGGGTGATTACTTTGACACCATCCTTTGCGCAAACTTAGAAAAAAAACCATCTGCTATTTTTCGCGCCGCCCCATCAATAAGACGACTCCCGACCTGCGCTAGCTTACCGCCTACATTGGCATCCACTTCATAGAAAAGCCTTGTGCCACCTTCTTCCTCAATCAACTTGACAGAGGCAGCGCCTTTGGCAAATCCAGCAGCGCCTCCCTTCGCGCCTCCCCGAATGGTATAACTCTCCGGAGGCACTAAATCAGTCAGCTCTACTTGAACTTGCATTTTCGCGTTTACAGGTCCGACTTTCGCTTTTAGAGAAATATCAAAATGAGTCTCATCAATCTTTTCGACAGATTCGCAACCCAGTATGCACGAGCCCAGTATATCGGGATCATTTAAAGCATCCCAAACCGATTCTCTGTGTGCCAAAATTTTATAATCACCAACTTGTTTCACATTTGACCTCTACCAAAACAAATTGCAAGAGTCCCAACACTTTAGTCAACGCAGTTTGACTTAACCACTCCTCAGATTTAGTTAGTCAAAACTGGCTCCATCAAAAGTTTCTAATACCGCGAAGGAATTTACGGGATTTCGACTTAGCAGAGTCAACAGCTTAACTGGTTTACCCATCGGAATCATCGCAGAAAAGGCATAGTGACTTGGTACTCGCAAAAGATCCCTGAGTTCAACGTCACTCCCCCCAACGAAGGTCGTTATCGTTCCTCCAAGCCCCTCATCACGAGCCGCCAATAAAATATTCCAGACAAAAGGATAAATGGAAGCTCCCGATATGACGCCTACCCGATCAAGCTTGCTATCAAAGGAGGCCACTACGGACAGATCCAAAAAAACAAAAAGGAGTACAGGGGCATGCACCAAATTTTCCACAAAACCCTTCGGAAGATCCTGACGGTCTATTTCTTCCTGGGTTAGGTTTGTTTCATTAATTGTATTCCAAGGAGATTCACCAGCCTGGACCTGTGCTAAATAATGCCGAAAGATAGGTTCTATCAAAGGCACAAGCGCTTCTCGCGTTTCCTCCTTTCTGACAACGATGACTTTCCAGCCTTGGCGATTCCCTCCGCTAGGGGCGAACCGAGCGTTATCCAATATCCTACCGATCTGTTCATTTGTGACCTCTTGAGCAAGAAATTCTCTAGCAGCAAAGGTCGTGCGCATCACCTCTGATAGTTCCACTAGACAACCTCACATGATCAAGATGACTAAAATTAATCCAAACGGCCCTGAAACACCAAGGATTCCAGAGGCTCCCTAGTACTAGGAAACTCCCTATCTTGATATTTTTCAGGCAGATCTTCCGAGTCCCCAGGGTACCCGATAGCAATCATCGCACGAGCGCTCATATTGGGGGGCATATTAACCACCTCCGCTACCGCTTCATGATGAAATCCCCACATCGCGTGGGAAACTAGCCCCATAGATTGAGCTTGCAAAGCCAAACTCATCCATGCGCTACCGGCATCAAAAGCTGCTGTTGGAGACAAATCTTCAGTCTCACTCGCTCTGTCAACAGATAATAAAATCATGATGGCCCCAGCTCTTTCTGCCCAGAGCCTATTCATATCCATCAACAAGCCAAGGAACTTCGTCCAGTAACCATCGTCTTTAAGCGAATATATGAATCGCCACGGTTGTAAATTAAAACAAGATGGCGACCAACGTGCAGCCTCCACCAGGCTCATAATCTGGTCCTCAGAAAGCCCCTCTCCAGACATCGATCTTGGAGACCATCTTTTTACAAATTGCGGATCAACACCCTTCAAACCATCTCGGTACCCGGCTACATCTAGTTCAGAAGGTTTCATTCTCAAAAAGTCGCAAAAATTCGGAGGTTTTAAGTTTTAAACTCTGCCACTACCGAAGAAATGGAGTCCTTTGCATCACCAAACAACATGCGCGTGTTTTCACCAAAAAACAAAGGATTGTCTACACCAGAAAAACCGGACGCCATTGATCTTTTTAAGACAAAGACTGTTCTGGCCTGATCGACGTTAATGATCGGCATTCCATAAATCGGGCTATTCTCATCATTTCTTGCAGCAGGATTGACCACATCATTTGCACCAATCACCACAGCCACATCGACGTTATCGATTCGGGGATTAATGTCCTCCATTTCGACGAGCTGGTCATAGGGCACATTTGCTTCCGCAAGCAATACGTTCATGTGTCCAGGCATCCGCCCAGCTACCGGATGAATCGCATAAGTCACTTCAGCGCCATTTGCCTCTAGCATTTCCCCTAATTCCCTAACAACATGTTGCGCCTGCGCGACAGCCATACCGTATCCAGGTACAAAGCTAACAGACTGAGCCGCTTCCAATATAAGAAATGCATCTTCAGTGTTAATAGGTTTCACTTCGCCTTCCACCTTGGAGGCCTGCTTTACAGCGCCAAACCCCGAGAACAATACATTACCTAACGAACGGTTCATGGCCTTACACATAATATTGGTTAAGATAATACCCGCGGCGCCAACCATCGAACCCGCTACGATCAGAATGTTGTTGTTAATCGCAAATCCCGCGGCACAAGCCGCTAAACCTGAATAACTATTTAAGAGCGAAATAACGACGGGCATGTCCGCTCCTCCAATCGGTAGGACAGCCATCACTCCAAAAACCAAGGACAATCCGATCACGGCGTACAGGTAAGGAGAGTCCACCGACGGATCTTGGCAAAACATCACCGCACAAGCCAACAACGCAACCAGAATGAGCGCGTTAACAAACCGTTGGGCACCAAAAACTATAGCCGCCGAATTCATCACTTCTGACAATTTTCCCCACGCCAGAATGCTCCCGCTGAAAGTAATTCCTCCTATTACAACCGACAGAAGAATAGTAATGTCAGTGAACGTAGTAGTTTGTCCCGAGTATAAAGCCGCCCAACCGACCAACAAGCTCGCTATGCCTCCCGATCCATTGAATAAAGCCACCATCTCAGGCATCGATGTCATCTCAATCTTTTGGGCGACTACCGCTCCAACAATTGCTCCCCCTAGTGCAGCAATTGCGATCCACTGAAAAGAGATTATCTGAGCGTTAAACAGAGTCACTACAACGGCAATCAACATCCCCAAAGAAGAAAGCATATTTCCTCTTACAGCCGTAGCCGGCGACCCAAGCTGTTTGAGCCCAAAAATAAATAAGGCCGCCGCAATGACGTACCAAATATTGATCAGCTCTATATTCATTGTTTTGCCCCCTGCTGATCATCTTCTTTTTTCTTAAACATGCTCAACATCCTGTTTGTCACTAAATACCCACCGACAACATTGATCGCAGCAAACATAACCGCTAGGCCGCCTAATATAGTCGCGTATTCATTCAACTGCGCTCCAGCAGAAATTAGAGCACCAACGATCGTGATACCCGATATTGCATTTGCACCGGACATCAGCGGCGTGTGAAGAGTCGCAGGGACTTTTGAAATTAATTCAAACCCCAAAAATATCGATAGCATTAAAACCAGACCAAGTAATACAGCTTCCATTAGTTAGCCCCCGTTATACAAATTTTTTATAGTTTCGTTGATCACGTCACCCCCTTGAGTGATAAGGCAACTTTTAATGATCTCGTCCTCTGGATCCAGTACCAAGGTTTTCTGTTCTTCATCCCAGAACTCTGAGACAAGATTGAAAAGGTTATTTGAGTACATCTCGCTGGCATTCCTTGCAACTTCACTTGGCAAGTTTCCCTGGCCTATTATTTTGACCCCGCCCACTTCAACCACCTCATCCAGCTTAGAACCTTCCACATTACCACCAGATTCAACAGCCATATCCACAACTACACTTCCGGGCTTCATCGCCTCGACCATATCAAGACCTACAATAAGAGGAGCCGGACGACCAAACACTTGCGCGGTAGTAATTAGAACATCTGATTGACCGATAACCTGCTTCTGGCCTTCTCTTTGCTTTTCTAGTTGCTCAGCCGTTAACTCCTTCGCATAACCTTGCTCAGTCTGACCAACTTCACCCAAATCAATATCTAGAAATTTAGCTCCCAAAGATTGAACTTGTTCAGCAACAACGGGCCGAGTATCAAAAGCTTCTACTCGAGCTCCCAATCTCTTTGCGGTTGCTATCGCCTGCAAGCCAGCAACCCCTGCGCCGATAATAAATACTCTGCCCGGAGCGATTGTACCCGCGGGCGTCATCATCATCGGGAATATTTTTGGACAATGGAACGCCGCCTGAATAACAGTCACGTATCCCGCTAGATTAGCTTGAGATGAAAGAGCATCCATTTTTTGAGCGCGAGTTGATCTGGGAACCATTTCCATTGATATGCCTCGGATCTCCCTCTTCGCCATATCCTGGACCAGTTCTTTTTCATTGAAAGGGTCTAAAAAACTGATACTTACAGCTTCTTTTTTTACCAGCTGTAGCTCTGCACTGGTAGGTTGACGGACCCGCATCAATATATCAGCGCCATGCACCTCTGCTTTGTCTTGAGTGATTTTCACGCCCACGTCTTCATACATCGCGTCAGTAAAACCCGAGGGAACACCCGACTCACTCTCAAGAACAACCGACATTCCGAGCTCAATAAACTTCTTGGCATTCTGTGGCACTAGCGCCGTCCTCAATTCGCCAGACCAGGTTTCTTTCGGAACCCCTATTAACATGTAATCCCCCTAGATCATTGGATTATTATTATTAGAAAAATAAGCGACGAAGTTTAACCGCAACAGCTTCGAACACAAACTGAATAAGGAAAATAAGCATTTTTTTTTGATTCACAGTTGCATCGCCCGCAGACCCCTTTCAAACTCGGCCAGTGACATAAACAAGAGTTTAAGCAACAGCAATGTCCGGCAGACAAATATCTAATAAAGCCGCACTCTTCGCCGTCGCGATGGCGCTCGCGGTGGGATTCATTAC
Source organism: K189A clade bacterium (assembly GCA_902568205.1). Lineage (GTDB taxonomy): Bacteria > Pseudomonadota > Gammaproteobacteria > Pseudomonadales > Azotimanducaceae > UBA4421. The sequence continues at coordinate 12,605 of CACFPX010000034.1, forward strand.
AAGTTTGGCAGTGCGACCAGTTCACATCGGCACGTCACAATCATTAGACTCACCTGGAACCCAATCTGCTAGTCAGGTTAGGATTAGATGGCGAGTGCCTGTGGTTTTTCAAACGACCTGGCCGGTTCTCGGGGATAATCCCGTTTATGTTTCACGAATGGTCAAAGAGGCCAGTCGAGGAGCTTTCCTTCTAGATATCTTCGAACCCAACGAAATCGTGCCTCCCTTTTCAATTACCGATGCAGTTCGCGATCAAAAGATCGAGGCTGGTTATACCTGGTTAGGTTACGATCAAGGGAAAATTCCCGCTTCAGCATTAGTTGGTGCCGTTCCTTTTGGAATGGAACCCTGGGAATATAGCGCCTGGTGGTTCGAAGGGAATGGGAAAAACCTAACCGAAACCCTATACGAAAAGCACAACATTCATCCAATCTTCTGCGGCATGACCGGGCCTGAAACCGCCGGTTGGTTTAGAAAACCCATTCAATCTCTCGAAGATTTAAAAGGATTAAAAATACGTTTTGCTGGCCTAGGCGGAAAAGTCATTGAACAACTCGGAGCAAGCGTCACGATGCTTCCGGGATCAGAAATATTCCAAGCCCTCGAGAAGGGTGCAATCGACGCAACAGAATTCGCTTTGCCAATCGTAGACCAGCAGCTCGGATTTGACCGGGTAGCAAAGTACAACTACTACCCCGGCTGGCACCAGCCATTCACGGCATCTCATCTAATCGTCAACCTAACAACATGGGACTCTTTAGACTCGAATGATCAAAGCTTATTGGAGTTAGCTTGTACGGCCGGAGTGATCAGAAACTTGTCGAGCTCAGAGGGAAAGCAGGGCGCCGTCGTCGCACGCTTTGAAGAGACCGGAGCTTTGCCCAGAGTTTTATCCCTAGAGATACTGCGGGAACTCGAAAGAGTTACGAAAAGAGTTTTGGAACAAGAAGCGGAGAGAGATAAGGATTTTGCTGTAATTTACGAATCCCAACTAGAGTTTCGACAAAACTACTCGCACTGGAAATCTCGGGCCTATTTACCAAGAGACTTCTAGTGAACAGTAGCTATTTACCTCACACGCGTTTTAGCGTCACGATTGACCAAAGGCTAGACAAATTAGGCAAACATTTGTCCTGGATATGGCTAATCCTTATGTTGATTATTGTTCTAAACGTAATTCTAAGATACGGATTCAATCTCGGCAGTATAGAACTCGAGGAAATGCAGTGGCACCTCTATTCCTCCGGTTTTCTGATTGGTTTGAGCTACGCGTACCTTGACGACAAACACATTCGCGTAGACATACTGCACGAGCGATTTAGTCCGGAGTTAAAGGCTTGGGTGGAGCTATATGGCACTCTTGTCTTTCTCATCCCGTTTCTGGTCCTGATCATTTACTTTTCAATCCCATTTATTACTTCTTCCTATGAATTATCAGAAATCTCTCCTTCACCAGGTGGTTTGCCGTTCAGATGGTTGATTAAATCCATGCTCTTGATTGGATTTTGCGTTCTGTTCCTGGCGGTCGCATCTCGTCTAACCAGAATATGGCAGTTTTTGTTCATTGGAGATCAACATGCCAGCTAACGAGGTCCTTGCTATTGGCATGTTCTTGAGCTTCATCCTGCTAGTCTTCACAGGATTTCCAGTAGCCTGGATTCTTGGTGGGCTTGCGGTCATCTTCAGCGCGCTATCTTTAATTCTAGAAGCAGATTTTTCCATCCAAACCGGGCTCGACTGGAACTACACTTCACTCAGCGTTGAGCGGATATGGAATGTCATGGAAAACTGGGTAATGGTTGCATTACCCATGTTCATCATGATGGGTTTATTGCTCGATCGTTCAGGCATAGCAAATGACTTGATGAGAAACTTTTCTAAACTCTTTGGAGGCATTCATGGTGGTCTCGCTATTTCCGTCGCGTTGATCGGACTGCTGTTAGCCGCGAGCACAGGTATTATAGGTGCATCGGTTGTTCTACTGGCTCTCCTCGGACTGCCTGTCATGCTCAACGAGGGCTACGATCAATCCTTCGCTTCGGGAACAATCTGCGCAGTCGGAACTCTCGGCATCCTGATTCCTCCAAGTATCATGCTCGTTCTAATGGCTGACCGAATGGCTATGAGCGTCGGAGATCTTTTCTTAGGCGCAGTTTTTCCGGGATTAGTTCTTACCAGCCTCTATATTATTTACATCATTTTGTTTGGACTCCTACAATCGGAAAAAGCTCCGGCAGCAACTCAAGAACAATTTAGTCGAACTGATCTGTACAACCTGTGTCGATCTATCCTGCCTCCTTTATTCCTAATCGTTGCGGTTCTTGGAAGTATTTTTTTTGGCATCGCCACACCGACAGAAGCAGCCGGAGTAGGCGCTTGCGGAGCTCTTTTGTTGACGCTCATTAATAAGAAATTTGAATCATCAATGCTGAAAGAAGTCCTTCAAGAAACCACTAGAACAACCGCTTTTATCTTCGCAATTTTATTGGGAGCTACCGCATTTTCTTTAGTACTTCGCGGACTGGGTGGAGATGAACTGATTGAGCGGTCGCTACTAGGCTTACCTTTTGGCAACACTGGCATTATTGTCTGTATCCTGCTGGCTACATTCCTGCTGGGCTTCTTTTTAGACTGGATTGAATTGACGTTAATCGTGCTCCCGTTAGTGTCGCCAGTGGTTAACGCACTAGGATTCGACCCAATTTGGTTCACCATTTTGTTTGCCGTTTGTTTGCAAACAAGCTTTCTTACCCCCCCAGTCGGATTTGCCATCTTCTACCTTAGGGGAGTTGCACCGCCAGTAGTTGATATCAAGGGGATATACCGAGGAGTGATGCCTTTCGTATTACTTCAAATAATCGGCGTCATAATCATTTTCAATTTCTCCAGTCTAGTAACCTGGTTGCCGCAACAGGCCTATGGCGGATAGTCCAGCCATGCGAAAAAATTCGCGAAAGAAAATCGCTATATTCTCATCCGGGGAAGGCTCTACCATGTCTTACATTCATGAGGCTTGTCAAAGTGACAATCTACCGGCTGACATTCTTCTGCTTGTTAGCAACAAGACCCATTCTGGCGCGACAGAAAGAGCGAAGCGACACTCGATCGATTTTTATCTTTTTGATACAGGCAAAAACAAAGACACCCTCAAAACTGAAGGAGATTTAGTGAGCCTTCTGAAACAATCTAAAATCGACTGGATACTTTTACTGGGATACACCAGAAAAATAGGACCGAAACTGCTAAGTGAGTTTAGCAACAAGATTAT
>CACFPX010000035.1:0-14320 GCA_902568205.1 K189A clade bacterium
GAAATGTCATTCTGAGCCAACATCAAGTCGATCACATCGCCTGGTATCATCCGAATCGATGCAAAGACAATGATGCTGGTAAATAAAATCGTAGGCAAAAGCGCCAGCATTCGCCTGATAATAAAAGCCTGCATATGGTTTAAGTACTACTTCTCCCTCCCATCTACTCTAACAGATTTCTCTCTTGATAAAGAGTGTCTTAAATCAACTCGTCGTTGACTGTGTAGGCGAGATAGCGATAAACACTATGAGCAGGCAAATTAATTTGCTGGCCTGTTTCCCCACGAAACATCATGGCAAGAACCTCTCATCATCAAGCTTTGATTTGCATTACCAAAGTGCTACTGGATTGATGATCATCTGGACCGCACCCTTCAACCTTGCCTGACCCAACACAAACATGAACTCTTTGACTTCTTCACGAGCCAAGCGGCCAGTATTCATGGTTTCAAGAAGAAACACGCCATTTTCTTTAAGAAGTGTAATGTGATCATAAAAAATCTTATCACCTTCTATCGGTGGGACAGCGCCTATCCCCCAGGTGTCAGCACCGACTGCCATCGGATCTTTAGAAGCAAGATAAACCGCAGCTTCATTTGTAATACCAGGGATCGTACTTACCCATGCTCCTGGTTCGCTTTTTAACTTAGCGTCAGTCCAACCAGTATGAAAAAGCACAACATCACCCTTTCGAATTTCCACACCCTGTACCTCTGCGGCTTGCTTGATATCCTGCGACCCAATAGGTTGACCAGCAGCCATCGACTCAACCCCAAAATACTTAGCCATATCGATCAGCACGCCCCGACCGACCAAAGGAGGCACTTTTTCAATGCCAAGCTTGGTCAGACCACTGACATCTGAAAAATCTTTACCCATATTGCAATTATAAAATTGACCCAGTTCACCCATATGGCCTAAACCATCAAGCTGTGGGCCGGTCCCGAGCCACATCTGCAGAACGTCGTCGTTATAGCTGGAGTGCCATCCAAATTGCCCTGCGCCATCAAGGCCGAACTGTTGACCTGGTTGCACAACCTGTAGCTGGGTATAACGTGGAGCAAAGGCAGGCATTCCTGGTTCAATTACAATACCTAGGGGATGAGTCTTACCTTTTTTGACAAGCTTGACAGCCATCAGAACTTGATCTGGAGTCACAAGATTTGCAGACCCGATCTCATCATTTTCGCCCCACTTTGAGGGGCTACACGTATTTTCAGCCCTAGAGTTAGTTGATGCCATTAGCACAATTAAACAACTCAAAAACATATAACTAAAAGCTCTTCTCATCGCTATCTCCTGCTTCACCATAAACCAACCGCTCAACTCATTTTTAGTTTCCTCTAATCGAGGTAAAATACAATAGAGGTGAGCAACGTTTTGCTTACTGCTCTTTAGCAGGACGCTCTTTCAACAAATATTTGGTTTAGGATAATTCATGACCCACGACCTAGTGATACGAAACGGAACGCTTGTAGACGGTCTCGGAAACCCCAGTCAAATGGGTGATCTGGCGATTCAAGGACAACAGATAGTTGACATTGGAGGACAGGTTTCCAAAGGCAAACGCGAGATAGATGCGAACGGTAAGGTCGTAACACCTGGATTTGTAGACCTACACACACACTTCGATGCCCAGATAGGCTGGGATCCCTCGCTCACCCCAGCCTCTTGGCACGGAGTCACTACCGCCCTGATGGGTAACTGCGGGGTCACCTTTGCTCCGGTAAGAGAAGCAGATAAAGAGACCCTAGCTGAGATGATGGAATCCGTCGAGGACATTCCCCGGCACGCCATCATGACTGGCTTACCATGGGACTGGAATTCCTACGGCGAGTACCTTGACTCTATAGAGAAGCTCAATCCAGCTATAAACCTAGCGGGGCTGGTAGGACATGCAGCAGCTCGCTTTTATGTGATGGGCGATAGAGCTATCGAGGAACAGCCGAATAAAGAGGAAATCGCGGAGCTTGCAAAACTTATCGGTGCATCTGTTCGCGAGGGCGCGGTGGGCTTTTCCACTAATCGTCTAACGGTACACGTTATGCCCGATGGAAGGCCCATACCCGGCACATTCGCTACCGAAGAAGAACTCGTTGAAATATCAAAGGCCGTTGGACAAGAAGGCGGGATCCTTCAAAGCGTTATTCAAGGAGGCAATCAGTTGCCCGCGGAGCTCGCGCTAATTAAAAAACAACTAAGTGCTGCCCAAACACGCCTTCTTTTTAGTGCTCCCTGGGAACCAGGAGAACTAGGATCGAATGCATATCAGGTGGCCATCGATGACATGAAAGCTAGCGGTCTTGATGTAAATGGAACCACACAACCCAGAGCAGCAGCCTTTCTTTCCGGGTTACAATCCAACGTACTCTTTTCATTCCGTAGCAAAGGTTCTGCGTGGAGAGAGCTTAGAAGCAAAGAATTTGAGGAGAGACTTGCCGCGATTCGCGATCCAATATTCAGGTCATCACTTATAGAAGAAGCCAAGAATATGGAACCGGGCGCCAGCATCGGGCACTCTATGGCCTCATCTCGATATTTCATTCCTCCTAAAGCTTCCTTTTGGATGGGATCCGAGGATCGTCCTAACTATACCGGTGGCGCCGAGGTTTCGTTGGCCAAGCTGGCTGAAAATGCCAACGAACACCCTGTAGAAACCTGGCTAAGACTGATGGACGAGACCGATGGGAGAAGCTTGTTCATGTTGCGCTTCGTGAACCAAGATCTTAGTGTCTTGCCAGATTTCATGCGCTCCGATTGGATCGTGCCAGGTGTTGGTGATGCTGGCGCACATGTCAGCATGATAATGGATTCAGGGTGGACCAGCTTTTTCCTATCCTATTGGCACCGCGATCAAAAGGAATTTTCCTTGGAACAATCAATTAATTACCTGACAGCTAAACAGGCTCGAATAATCGGCCTGCACGATAGAGGCTCCCTAGAGTTAGGGAAACGCGCTGACATCAACATCATAGACATCAATAAACTAGCTGAACGACAGCCCATGCGTGTGCAGGATTTTCCCGGGGGAGCTCCCAGATTCATTCAAAGAGCGGTCGGGTATCAGGCGACCGTGGTTAACGGAATAGTAATCCTTGAAAATGATGAACTAACCAACGAGGCTGGAGGGCAAATTATTCGCAATAGAGGCCGTTAACTAAACTCCATTTTGATATAAGCTTTAAAGTAGTGGGCCACTGAGAATGTCTTCAGAGATCTTTTCTGCAATCATTATAGTCGGGGCGTTGGTATTACCAGCGATGAGCGTGGGCATGATAGAGGCATCAACTACCCTGAGGTTTTGCATTTTGTGTACAGTTCCCGTTTCACTGCACACCGCCATAGAATCTGAGCCCATCTTGCAGGTGCCGACGGGATGATACAACGTCTCCCCTGTTCTTTTTATCCACTCATCCAGCTGATGATCATCATCAATATCCAAATCAGCCTCAGGTTTAAGTTGCTTTCCTCTGAATTCATCAAAGGCCGGTTGCATAAACACCCGCCGTGTTTGTCTGAAGCCATTTCTCGTGTCTATCAGATCTTGCTCCGACTGAAAATAACGAGGATGTATCGCTGGTGCGCTATTTGGATCCTGATCTCTCAAAGTGATAAAGCCCCTGCTCTCAGGTCTACAACAATAAACAATACTTGAAAAACCATGCTCTTTATTTATCCCGTCTCGTCCGTGAACATCTTTGATGGCAACTGACGCGAAATGAATTTGCATATCGGGGAGCTCTTTTTCTGGGCTAGACCGAAAAAAGGCTCCCGCGGCAGTCGGCGGAAAAGACGCATCACCATCTCGAAAAAGCAAAAATCTCAATCCAGCTAGAGTTCTGGCCAAAGCGCCGGCCGACCGATGGAGAGTAACCGGCTTGATACACGTAAATTGACTGACTACTCCAACATGATCTTGAAGATTTTTGCCAACGCCTGGTAGATCTTGAACCACATCGATACCTAAAGCCCTGAGATCCTCTGAAGGTCCAATACCGCTTCTCAATAATATTTGAGGAGAATTTATTGCCCCAGCGGACAATATGACCTCTCTTCTGGCCTTAATCTGTCTAGAGGTATTGCCCTGCCTTGTGCTAACCCCTACCGCTTTATTTCCTTCAACTAATATTTTATCGACAGTCAAATCAGTCATCGTAAAAAGGTTTTTCCTATTGAGCACAGGGTGCAGGTAGGCCCTAGCTGAACTGCAGCGTCGGCCATCCTTGATAGTATGTTCGTATCGTGAAAAGCCCTCTTGATTTTGACCATTAAAATCATCAGTCAAAGGAAACCCCGCTTGAGAACCCGCCTCGATGAATTTGTCGATCAGAACGTCGTCAGTTCTATCTGACTTTTTAACTGATAATGGCCCTTCGAAACCATGAAAATCGGGGTCCCCTCCGCCATCAAAATTTTCTGCTCGCCTAAAGTAAGGAAGAACATCCTCGTAGGACCAACCAGAATTGCCCAACTGCTGCCATAGATCATAGTCCGCGGCATTACCTCTAATGTATACCATTGCATTTATAGACGATGACCCTCCCCAACCCCTGCCTCTTGGCCAATATAACCTCCGGCCCTTCATGTTCGCTTCGGGTTCGGTTTCGAATCCGTAATTTTGTTTATTAGCCTTGGGTACTAACTGAGAATATCCAGCAGGCATATGGATAAAAAGATCCGAGTCCCTCCCGCCGGCTTCAATTAAAAGGACTGTATACTCGCCATTTTCCGTCAACCGATTGGCTAACACGCAGCCTGCGCTACCTGCACCAACGACCACATAATCAAAATCCAGTTTATTCATAACGACCCCTTGAACTTAACTCAAAAAAATAGGAATCACCTTCTACTCTTTTCGAATCAGCAATGACCAAAATGTTATGATCTTCAGATAAAGTTTGAAACCAAAATAGAGATGGCCTCATGAATAATAACAACAAGAGTGATTACACAGAAGCGGACGTTCCTGATCAAAAAGGCAAAACCTTTTTTATAACAGGTGCTAATACAGGAATCGGTTACGAAGCGGCGCGAGTCCTTGCGACTAGAAACGCTAGAGTTCTTTTAGGATGCCGTTCAGAAGAAAAAGCAAAAGTGGCGATGTCAGAAATAAAGACGATAAAGCCTGACGCAGATGTCAATTGGATACCGCTGGACCTAACAAGTCTTAAATCGATCGAAAACGCGGCAATAATCGTGACAGAAGAGGAGCATTTAGATGCCATTATAAATAATGCCGGAGTCATGGTGACTCCAAAAACGGTAACAGAAGACGGTTTCGAATTGCAGTTTGGCGTCAATCACCTGGGCCATTTTGCACTTACGGGACACCTGATTGAGAAATTACTGGAAAATCCAACCTCTAGGATAGTTAACGTCAGTAGCCTGGCTCATCGAAGAGGCAAAATAGATTATCAGGATATTCACGCAAGACAAAGTTATAACCGAATGCGCAGATATCAGATGAGTAAGTTCGCAAACATTTTATTTACTTTAGAACTAAACAGAAAACTGCGGGCTCTAGAGTCCAATGTGCTCGCGGTTGCGTGCCATCCAGGGGTGTCGGTAACTGAACTCTTTCGGCACAGCGCTTTCAACAAATTATTTTCTCTGTTTTCATCAATGATGAATTCTTCAGCTGAAGGAGCATTACCCACACTTATGGCTACTACTGACCCTTCAGTAAAAGGTGGAGACTACTATGGGCCAAAGAAAATGGGAGAAATGAAACACTCATCACAAAAAGTTGCGATAGTTGATTCTGCTCTCGACGAAGAAGACGCTTCGAGACTCTGGGAGCTATCGGAAAAGCTTACAGGCGTTCATTACGGGCTAAAATAAGACCTAGCAAGCACCTAATCGCGACACAAATTAATATCAGGCAGATCAAGTCATTTGTATAAATTGGTGAATGAGAGGGACCAATATTTCCGGTATATCTTCCTGGCAAAAGTGGCCTGCGTCGGAGAAAGTGTTAACCGGAGCATCTGGAAAAAGCGCCCTGAAATCAGCGATAGCATTTTCAGGGTGGATCGCTCTATCCTTAAGCCCACAAGCCAGCATAGCCGGTTTAGATTTTACAGCGTCCAGATCGCCCGCCTCGATACCCTGCATGATGAACTCTCCGAAACGATTAAAATGAACGTCCAAAGGAAACTCGATGGCGCCAATACACGAGGCCCTGTCTGGAAATGGCGCAGAGTAGGCGTCTAGCCAATCCTTAGTCACTCGAGAGGAATTCTCAAAACCGATGATTTTCATAACGGAAAGCACCGTAGAGCCAAGCTCTCCCAATATCCCATGCAGAGTGCCCGCCTCTTCGTGTTTGGCAATCCATTTAAACCACTCGGAGCGTTCAGAATTTGCGTTCGCACCGCCCATCGCCAAAAGGGTATTCATCAAGACGAACCGTTTTACTCGATCCGGATACCTTATGGAGTATGCACCCGCAATAGGGCCGCCCCAGTCCTGGCAAACAATAGTGATGTCCCTTAAATCCAAATCTTCTATAAAGTTAGCTAGATTTTCGACATGCGTTTGAAGCGTATAGACCCTATCTTGAGGAGTCTCACTTTTACCGAAACCCATATGATCAGGAACTATTACTCGATAATACTTGGAGAGCTCTGGAATGAAGTTGCGATATAAATATCCCCATGTTGGCTCTCCATGCAAACACAGCACAACCTGTCCATCTCGGACGCCTTGATCTACATAATGCTGCTTGAAACCTGAAGCCGTGGAGAAACGAGCTTCATAAGGCCAGGTTCCGTTAAATGTTTCATCTTTGTTTATCATTTGTGCTCCCAATCCAAAAAAATGTACTAGCTAGGAAGTTATTTCAGGCGATTGTCCTGGCTTACCTCTGTCGATTTCCTCTTGTTGTGCCACAAAAATAGGATTTCTGGAATTCCCAACAGATTGAAAATCAGAAAAAAGAGAAACCACTTCTTCTGATCTTGCTTCGCCGCAAGCCAGCAAGCCTTATAGGTCCAAAATGCCTCCCAAACGACTATCAACAAAACAAGTACCAAAATCATAAATTATCCGGCGTACACATGCCCTGATTGTAACTACAAATCACGAGGACTGTTTATAAAGTAAATTTTCTTCTGGTTTTGTCGAAAACCCTTCTGGATAAACTACTTCCTCAAACTTAGACGCGAAACCTCGACCATAGTGATCTCTATTGATCGCCCATACCGACCTAGCCGTGTGATTGTTCATGATCCCACTTCTTAACGCGCTAAGCGCTGTCATAAATTCTACCTCACCTGTAACCCCTAAATGCCATTGTCTAAAGGCATCTCCTGCATTGTGAATTAGCATTGCCACGTAGTAGGTTATTTGCGTTTTTTCGATATCAGACAAGCCATCCGAATCCCATTCCTTGGTCAAAAGAGCTGCAAAACCATCACTCTCGGCAACCCGCAAAAACCGATCCATCATGCGGGTTGATTGCACGCTTGATGCGCTCGATCGTGCGAGCACGTTGGCGTACCGCAGCTGAAGAGTCAGAAATACTAAAGTCACCAACACGGCAACCGCCCCAATTAATTCCGCCACCGCCCCGATTGCTTCCCAATTCATATTGCTTCCTTATTTTTTAAAACTAAAAATGTATCTCATTACGAGTGTGCAAACTAAGCGATATCAGCTGTTAACAATTTTGAAACCATGCATCCGTATTCGGATTCGTCATGTTTATCAATGACGCTTACTCGTTTAGGATGATTACCGGGTGTGCAATAAGACGATGCCGTGACGCTATCTAATATTCAGAAAGATGAGCTGGTTAAAAACGGTTTTTGTATTTTACCCGGCGTCCTCAATCAAGTAAGTCTTAATGAGACTCGAACTGCACTTCAGCGCGCGATCAAAAAAACCATAGATCGAGGTATCGCAACCCATATACCCGGCCTCGACCCTAACGAGAATAACATCAGAGTATTTAATCTACTCGATCTAGACCCGTTGTTTGTTGATCTTATAAGCGATGCCGAAGCGCTATCTATCGTGGAGGATTTGATCGGCAATGATTTCATCGTTTCTAACTTTACTGCCAACATCGCACGACCCGGCAGCGGCTCAATGGAAATACACTCGGACCTATCACTAGTTCACCCTCCTCCCTGGAACGAACCATGGGCGATCAACATTATTTGGGTGTTAAACGATATGAGGGAGGAAAATGGTGCAACCCGCTACCTTCCTTATAGTCACAAAATTAGTCAGCCAAGCGATTTACCCAAGAAGATCAGCAAGGAGATGCGCCCTATTGAAGCAGAAGCAGGAAGCATCATTGCAATGGACGCTCGTCTTTGGCATACCTCCGGCGCAAACATGACACGAAATGAAGAACGGGGTTTACTTTTTGGCTATTACACCCGCTCCTTTATTAGGCCTCAATGGAATTTCACTGCTGGACTATCGGACGAGACTAAATCTTCGCTTCCGGACCGTCTAAAATACAAGCTTGGCCTTGAGTTAGCCTCCAATACATACGCCGATTACAGTAACCACACAGAAAATTGATGGCTCGGTCTCATTGGAACCAAACTAGTTATAAACCCTTTTGAAAATCTAGTTACTCCAATAAATATAAGTGTCGGCAGCAGGGTCCTGTGCCTGCCGAAGGTGCTTATCGACATTAATTGGCATCGCGCCGGCTGAATCCCATTTGGGCGGCACCATCTGCGCATTATGCTCTTCCAGAAGTATCATGAGCTCATCGACAACATCGGGGTTAGCATCCGCAAGGTTCGCCGTCTCGCCAGGGTCTTCGGAAAGGTTAAAGAGCCAAGTCTTGGAAAGTTGGGGTACTACTGCCATTTTCCAATTATTGTGCCTGACTGTGCGGTAGTCGCCGGCTCTCCAGAACAATGTTTCATGGGGTTTACCTTTCTCTTCACCCCTAGCATAAGGCAACAAACTTACTCCATCGACTTCAACATTTGTTGGGACAGTTGCACCAGCCGCATCTGCAATAGTGGAATAAATGTCGAAATGATGAACGGGTTCTTTGTAAGTGGTTCCCGCTTCTATCTTAGACGGCCACTTCATAAAATAAGGAACATGGATCCCACCTTCAAAATTGGTGATCTTCCAACCTCTGAAGGGTTTATTAACATCAGAAATACCGATATAGCCCGCGCCCCCATTATCAGAAGTGAATATGACGATCGTATTTTCTGTCAGACCATTATCCTCTAACGATTGTAAGACTCTACCGACACCACGGTCTAAACTTCTGATCATGCCGGCGTAAACTCGTTCCGTATGATCCTCTATATGTGACAGCGCATCGTAATCCTCTTTGGCTGCTTGTAAGGGTGTGTGAGGTGCCCAATGAGCCAGATACAAAAAGAAGGGTCTGTTCTTGTTTGCCTGAATAACCTTGACTGCTTCATCGGTGTAATAGTCCGTCAGGTACCCTCCGGGCTTGAAGGCATCACCGCCATTGTAACTCGCTGCATACCTCAGGCCGACCCATAGAAAACGATCTATGGGGTCATAAGTCACCTTCGAATTCACCACATCAGGATCATCTTCTTCGGCATAAAGACCTGAATGCATCAGTAGGCTTTGATCAAAACCCTGTTCTTGAGGGGCACTCCCGGACTCTCTGCCTAAGTGCCACTTACCGATATGCGCAGTGTAATAACCTTGATCTTTGAGGAGCTCCGCAATGGTCACCTCTGTCGCCGGCAGCCCCATCTGGTCATAAGGAAGATTTCGAGGATTTACCGTGGGAATCGGTTTGGGCTCTCGACCCTGGCTCATCATCATTAACGCAGTGGACATGCCTGGAGGCGTTGGCGTGAACTCAAACCCAAAGCGCGAGCCATAACGCCCGGTCATCATCATCGCCCTGGAAGGTGCACAGGTACCCTGCCCCGCATAACCATTCACAAAATTCATACCTTGCTTGGCAATCGAATCAATATTTGGGGTCGGTACCGTACCATCGGCGACACCTCCCCCGTTGATGGTAAGATCGTTCCACCCAAGATCATCCGCAAGAATCAGCACGATATTTGGTTTATTAATACTGTTCGAGCTCTTTTGGGGGCCCCTCTCCCATTCAACTGTCTGATTGGGACCTACCTGAACGCGCTGATCAGTCATAATCGAAATTCCGGTTAGGAGAATCTCTATTCTGAATAAGTAGGCAATGCCTAACAAAACAGCACCAACACCGATAATTATCAGAAGGGTTTTTCGCATCAGCTATTCATCTCCATAAGTAAGGATTCTTCACTCTCAAAAAATGCAGTAAGAGAGCCGAGAACAACAAACAAGGTCCTCTACTCAATCTAAAGGATTGGAAATAAAAGAACCATCATCATGTGTTAATTGGGCTCGTACCAAATAGGCGAACTCCATGCTCGTTCTTGATGTGTGGCCGCTAAATCTGGATTCGGCTCGATGCCCAATCTAATGGCATCCCAAGTCGACCAACGACAGCTTGGGTTTTCTAAAACACGAACATAGTAATAGGCATATTCCTGAGGACTAAAATCTGGGTCTTGCCAAACCGCCTTTAGCATGACGTTCCCATGGTCACTAGACACACTGCAATCCGAAAGGTTGACCTTAGCTTCATTATTGGGACATCGGTGAGTCTTAGGATCAGGAGAGAGTCCGTCTGAGCAGGCGACATCGTAGATTTTCTCTCTTGACCGGCCGCCCTCAACCCAACCCTTGATGATTTGCGCTCTCTGCAACCAACCCGCATTAGGATCTCTGGACGCCCACACAAAAAAACTGGGTCCTTTGTCATCTTCAAATCCATCAAGCACAGAGCCCATGGGTACTCCGCGCTCATAAGAGACTCTTAGCGGCTCACTATGACTAGCAAGATTCTCGGGTAGGTCGCCCGCAAAAAATCGAACCTGTATTCTTGGACCGGAAGTTCCAAATGTTTCTCGCCTGTGCATTGCATCGTAGATTGCTTCGCGAGTATTTTCCTCCGCCCAGACTCCTGCGAGCCCTCCAGTGCCGTGGGTTGCCTGGCGAGGAGTCCAGAATCCCTCCCAGGACGCATCAGGATCCTTATAGTCGGGATAGGCAGCCCCCCTCGACACAGGATTATTCCCGCCAGTGGTAAAGAAATTGTCCTCCTCGTAAGGTCCAGCCGACACATGAGAGTCGCTAGAGCCGATCGCACCTAGTTGGTACGGATTGAAGCCCTGAGCGTCTTGAAACTTTAGCCCTGTGTTGAGGGCATCCCGATAGTACCCTCCTTTAAACACGGAAATGGGATTTGTGTTCGTCGCCCGATTTAGGTAGTAACGAACTATCTGGAAATCTGCCCACTCATCGTTTGGAGAGAGCATCGGATGAACTTCGGATGTGCCCTTCTGCTGAGTAATTTCAGCAAGCGGCTCGTTGCGCATACGCTTCTCAGCATAATCTTTGTCTAATACTCCACCCTTGAATGTTGTTTCCTGGAACGCTAATCCGTCGCTTTGATTCATGTTATGGGGTATCGCAAGGCTTTGGATTCCCTGTTCTCGCAGACCGTCCAACCAGTCCCATAAATCTTCAGGATCCTCTGAGTCCTCCGAACTGAAAGGCAACACTGGAACATCAGTGCCCCGAAAAATCACATTACGATGAAGGTGGCGACTTCCGGGTGAAGAGGTGTACTCATAACCAATGAAAGTGGTGAACTTACCCGGATCGTAGTGCCTCTCTGCGGCCTCTATGATTTGTCTCCAAGCATATTGCCTAACCTGAGGACCCATAAACTCGGGATTCTGATCACCCAGAACTCTCAGTCGTCGGATAGTCTCCGACAAAGGGCTGTTTTTGGGAACCAAGTTCTGCGCGTCCGGATGTCCATAAAAGGGTGCCTGTGGTTCGATTTGCGCCGCAAAAACTCCGAGGTATCTTGCGTGATCGGAAACCATCAAAAAATCCAGAGGCGCTCCTTTTATCCTTAACTGATCGCCCATCGGATGATCAATCACCTCACCTTTAGCATAGCGGTAAGCGTCATCAGGTCCGGTCCTGACATTAAACATGAACGCGTCAAATGAGTATCTGGTGTGGATATGAGTGTCTCCAAAAAAAGCGCGGGTTTGCGCTTCTGAGAAACCGACGAATGCACTTCCGAGTCCGACAAGCCCAAACAGGGCGTTAACTAAACCTAGCCGATGTTTACCCTTTAAAAACAAAATTTGTCTCCCTCTAACCCCTTCTAATTAGCCAAAATGACTATGTTTGAGGAATCTTACTGAAAATATTGAGTTGTCCTTCGAGCCCCGCTTCCTTATGAATAGTATTTTCTTTCCATTCGTCAGAATCAACCATTCTCATAAACACTTCGATCGACGGATATTCAACTATCGCCGCCACGTCCCAAAGTTCTTCTACCTCCCCTACCACCAAACCCTCAATCAAACTGGTGTGTAATATTTTGCCTCCAGCCTCCTCCACCATTTCACGGGTCTTATTGGAATAAATTTGATAGGCCTCTATACCCGTCAATTGGGAGTCTCTGCCATCTGGGTATTCAGCTTTAGCTTTAAATTTAAAGAGGTTAATCATGCAAACTGGACCGTGGTCGGGACTTTTAGCTAGCGCCTCCCACTGTTCTGCCGAGTGGTGGATTTTATTATCTACCTTCATTTTTTTCCTATTTTAAGTCTTATGTAGTCGCACATTGTTCGCACGAACTCACGAACCAAGTCAAATCGAATGACGAACTAACGTATTAGGAGTTTATAGAAAGCTTATCAAGGTAAGACACGTTTATTTACGATGGAGAAGACGCCGCACCTCGACCCGCTGACGGCTAGGGCTTAACCGGATGGCCTATACCTAACTAATGATCGCAACCAGCGGTTCGACAACACTTAAAATTAAGAATGTGCCCTACAGCTACCAGCACAGAACCAACAACCGTCAGTATTTTCTCTCCGTACTCCCCCAAAAACCCCTCTCCCAAGACTGCGGCTAAGACAAGTATCGCTATTCCAGTTAAACCCCAGGCCAAGATATGCTTAAGTCCGTGTTGCCGACAGCCTAAGGTCAGCGCCACGGTGCTGGTAGGCAACACAAGAAGCACAAGCAAAAGATGGACACGTTCATCGGCTATAGGCAAGGCAGCAAGAGAGGGCATTAAAATAAGCGTCAGAGGCACTGCTAGACAATGTAATACGCACAGAAAAGACAATCCGATCGCTGATCGATCCAACACTGAAGTAACCGCAGTCATGTTAGCTTCTCCTAGGCAGGGCAATCACTGCAAATACACTCCAGCTCAAGCTGATTCCTTACAAGGTGATAACCAGCAGTTTTAGCCCCTCCTTCTATGGAAGACATCACCGAGGAAGGCAAACTCACCTCCTCGACCCGATGACAAGACGTGCAGATCAGAAATTGGGGTAAACGGTGCTCATGCTCACACGCTATGTGAGAACACGCCACATATTTATTGGCCAAATTCAGCCGGTGAACCAGATTCTGTTCTTCCAAAAAATCAAGGATTCTGTAAACCGACATCGGTAAAATATTATGGCCAAGCTCAGTACGACAAAAATCAGAAAGTTCGTAGGCCGATAAAGCCTTTTCCGATGTCAACAAGCCAGACAAAACTTGCCGGCGCTTATCCGTCAGCTTGCTTCCCTGTTCTTCGCAGTGTCTTTCCGCTCGTTCAAGCGCAGTACTGGTTAAAGATTCTCTAGTCAAAGTATCACGCCGCCATCTTTGTTGTTACAACATAACATTTAAAGACATTCTCTTTCAAACTGAAGGGCTGGAGCCCACAGTACGAGAGGCAGAGTACGCCTGAAAGGCAGGCCATAGACTAAGTAATAATGCCGTTAAGTAAATCAGTCCGAGAGCTATCAAGCTCGATGAATACAAAATATCCAGTGAGAGCAAAATCCCTAGCTCGGTTACGAGCACAGTATTAATAAGCGTAATCATTGTTAGCAAACCTGCTAAAGCAATTATTACTCCAACCGTCACTATTAATAGTGATTCAATAACCAACAAGGCCAAGATGAACAGAGACGGCGCCCCTATACTTCTTAAAATATCTATTTCTCGCCTGCGTTCTCTCATCGAGGCCAAAAGCATGGCATTCAAGCCCAGCAAGGAAGAGATAAACACTAGAATTGAAATCCCTCGCAATACATTTTCCACGTTGCCAACAAGCTCCCACAACTGAGTAAGGGCGACACCAGGCAGAATGGCCAATAAGGGTTCTTTCGCGTATTCGTTTATCCAACGTTGCACTTGCAGAGTAGCAATCTGCGACTCCAGACCCACCAGTAGAGCGGTCACAGTTCCTAAAGGTGGATGAGAA
>CACFPX010000036.1:0-13854 GCA_902568205.1 K189A clade bacterium
GCTGATTTCCAGAAACGGCGCATCACGATCAAGCGCATGGCCTATCCTTTCTCGGATGGGCATTTTTTCGCGTGATTTGAGGCGAGCCATGGCCTCTTCACCGCCACCCTGAGCCGCTTCATCATAAAGTTCCTGGAGCTGGTTTAGTCTTTCATGCATATCCGATAGATTTTGTTGAAATACTTCGCTCCTGGTATCAAGTTTTGATTCCAGTACGGGCATGTGTCCTCCCTCTAATAGTTCTAGTTCAGCCTTTCTTTGCGTGGCTTTTATAACGGTAATTTTGTCCTAAAGTATCAAAAAAAAAAGCCGGCCATAAGTTTTTTTTGTGCTAGGGTTTTCATCCGACCAGCTTATGGCCAGCTCGGCCCCTTGGTAATCGGCCATTTTAATAGGGCTTGTAGAATAAGAATACGAAGGGGAAGTAGTGATTAAAATCAAGTTTTGCTCTGATCAAGATAGGAAGAAGTTATGACGGTAAGCGCACAGGAAACTAAGGAATTTGAAACAGAAGTTAATAGCTGGATGCGGGAAAATAAACCTGCAAACCCTGGTTTTATCCTACCAGAGACCTTTATGGAAGTCGGTACTGATCAGCAGTTTGAATATTTGCGCGATTGGCAGAACAAGGTCTATGAGGCAGGTTATGTAGGGATGGCTTGGCCGAAAGAGTATGGTGGGGGTGGCGTCTCGCAGGTCTTTCAGGATATAGCGACTAAAAGTATGGCCTCTCATAAAGTCCCGTTTTTGCCGAATACGATCGGACTAAATTGGGCAGGCCCGCTGATTTTGCATATGGGAACTGAAGCCGATAAACAAAAGTACATCAAGGGGATATTGAGCGGTGAAGATATCTGGTGTCAGGGATTTTCAGAGCCTGATCATGGTTCAGATTTGGGCAATTCCCAATGTAGGGCGACGAAGGACGGTGATGAGTACGTGATCAATGGTTCGAAAATCTGGACCAGTCTGGGCACCTATGCGAAGTACATGATTTTGTTAGCTAGAACGTCTACAGGAGGAGATAACAAGTACGAGGGATTGAGCTACTTTCTAGCACCCATGGATGCCCCAGGCGTTGATCCTAAACCCATAAAGAAACTGACCGGAGAATTTGGGTTTTGCCAAACTTATTTCGATGATGCGCGAATACCTGCTTCGTCTCTGATGGGACGAGAAGGAGAGGGGTGGAAGATTGCGATGATCACGTTGACCTTCGAGAGGGGAGCCACTGGAGGCCAGGCTGGAGGCCTGGCTTCAATGGATTTGAGTGTTGATGATGTTGTCGAATTAGCCAAACGGTCAAAACGGAATGGACGTCCTGCGCTGGAAGACCCTTTGATTAGGGATGAATTAGCGCAGTTAGTGATTGAGGCTAAAGGTAATCAATTGATGGCATCGCGATCTAAAGTCAGTGCGCTAGCGACTGATTGGCCTACGGCGGTACCAATGTCAGGCAAACTAAGAGGCAGTGAATTAAAACGCCGTATGTGTAGATTTGCCGTTGCGTTACAAGGCGCCAACGCGGCTCGCTTTGTCAGCGCAGATGCTATTGATGGGGGCATGTGGCAGCGTTCTTACTTGAATGCCTTTTCGGGGACGATTGGGGGAGGCACTAGTCAGATACAGGGCAATATTATAGGTGAGCGAGTCCTGGGATTGCCCAAGAGCTAGGAGCAAGAGTTATGGCGCAAATAGAATTTTCTGAAGAACAGAATATGCTTCTCGATACAGCGGGCGAGTTTTGTAAAACTCACGCGTCTATAGAACTCGTTCGTGCTGGGATCGAAGATGATACAAGTGTGAAGTCTGAGGTCTGGAAGGAGATGGCCGATCTAGGATGGATGGGGATTATCGTTCCCGAGGAGTATGGCGGTTTAGGTCTAGGCCTCTCGGACGCGGTTCCTATTGTAGAGAGTATGGGCCGCAATTTAATGGGTTCACCCTATACTTCGAACGTTTTGGCGACGCAGGCGCTGGTTTCGTCAGCGGATGCGAGTCAAAAAGCTTTTTGGCTCCCGAGAATCGTTGAGGGAGAGGTAGCGACCATCGCACTTACGGAAGTCGATGGGAGCTGGAAGCTTGAAGAAATTGAATCATCGGCTACATTGATAGAAGATAGGATTGAACTTAGCGGCGTGAAGTGTTTTGTTCAGGATTTGAATGCTGCAAATATATTGATTGTCTCAGCACTGCTCGAGGGAGAAGCGCGTTTACTGGTACTTGATAAGTCCGTCATCCCCGAATCTAATTATGAGCGAGAAGTGGTGATTGACGAGACCAGACGCAGTTTTCGGTTGAATCTAGAGGGTGTTTCTGTGTCAAAAGCAAACTTGCTGCCGAAGGCCAACTTTAAAGCGTTAGAAGCGGCGGCACTGCTAATGCTGTGTGCAGAAATTTCGGGAGGCTTGATGGGCTTGCTCCCGGTAATTGTGGAATACCTCAACACGCGTAAAGCCTTCGATCGACTGATAGGGAGTTATCAGGCTCTTAAACACCCAACCGTTGATATTTTAATGTCCCTGGAAGCGGCGAGATCTCACCTTTATCATGCTAGTACCCTTTTTGCTCAAGAAAAAATGGATGATTTTGAGTCCGCTATCAGGATGGCCAAGGCTCATGGCAGCGAGGCTTTTGCTTTTGCCGGTGATAGAGCTGTCCAATTTCACGGTGGTTTTGGTTTTACCTATGAATGCGATGCACAGCTATTTCTTAGGCGCGCACTTTGGTGTCAATACCAATTTGGTGATGAGAAATATCATCGACAACTACTGGCGAAAACGCTATTTGATTAATTAATACGGGACCTTCTGGGTTCGAAGAGTTGGGAGGATATTTTATGAAACTGTATCACTGTAATAATGCTCGGTCGTTGAGGCCGCTATGGTGCTTAGAAGAAATGGGGCTCGAGTATGAGCTGATCAATATGGAATTTCCTCCGAGGGCAACTTATCCAGGGTATTTGGATTTGAATATTCTAGGCACGGTTCCAACTTTCATTGACGGGGAAATCACGATGACGGAGTCCTCCGGAATCTGCCATTATCTGGCGGAGAAGTACGGGCCTTTTGACATAGCGCTGAAGCCAGATCATCCAAAATACGGTGAATATGTGAACTGGTTATACCGTAGCGATGCCACTCTGACCTTTCCACAGACGCTTGTTCTTAGGTACACCCGTCTGGAACCAGAAGAAAGACGAATACCTCAGGTAGTCGAGGATTATTCTATATGGTATCTGTCCCGACTCAGGTCGGTGGAGTCTACATTAGAAGATGGCCGTGATTATCTACTGGGAGATCAATTTACGATTGCTGATATAGCCATTCACTATGCGCTTTTTCTTGGAGTCTCCCTTGGTTTAGACGAGCGGTATAAGCCAAACTGTAAGCGTTATTTAGAGGCGCTTCAGGAACGCCCCGCTTTTCAGAGGGCTCAGGAGAAACAGCTGATAGTCTAGTTTAGGCGCATGGGGGGGGTTAGGGATATGAGGGTAAATACTGGCATACCTTCGCACAATTTAAACGCGGTTGGTGACGTTGCAAAGATGGTCGAAGCCAATGGGTTTCATGGGGTGTCGACCCAAGAAAACAGACACAATCCGTTTTTGCCTCTCGCGATTGCGGCGACGCAAACCTCTAATCTCGAATTAAGAACCAGCGTGGCTATTGCCTTTGCGAGAAGCCCCATGGCTACGGCGAATTTAGCCTGGGATTTACAAGCCGCTTCTAATGGCCGCTTCACTCTCGGTATAGGGAGTCAAGTTAAGGGTCACAACATAAGGCGCTTTAGCGTAGGTTGGAGTCCTCCTGCTCCACGCATGAGAGAGTACGTTCAAGCGCTTCGTGCAGTCTGGGATTGTTGGCAAAACGGCTCTCAATTGTCTTACCAAGGGCATCATTACCAATTTTCACTGATGACTCCCAATTTTACGCCTGAAAGACTGAATTGTGACCTTCCCAAGGTGCAGATAGCCGCCGTCGGTCCAGCGATGATGAACGTGGCAGCTGAAGAATGCGATGGAGTTATGCTTCATGCCTTTTGTACTCGGAAGTACTTGGACGAGGTGGTCGTTCCGAGGCTAAAAAAAGGAGTAGATAAAGCAGGAAAGGACTGGACGGAATTCGAAGTGTCGGGCGGAGGTTTTGTAGCGACCGGCAAGGATAATGAGAGTGTTAGTAAGATGTTTGAGTGGATACGGATGCGCGTGGGTTTCTATGGTTCAACCCCATCGTACTGGCCGGTCTTCGAGACGCATGGTTTAGAAGATCTAGGCCTTAAGCTGAATTCGCTTTCTAAAGAAGGAAAATGGGAAGAGATGACAGCTGCTGTATCAGATGATGTCGTCAGGCTATTCGCGGCTGTTGGCCGTCATGAAGAAATAGCGGCGCAAATTGAACAGCGATTTGGAGGAGTTGCCGATATCGTCGCTCTGCCGGAAGACACGCCTGGAGACTTACTCAGGGATATCGAAAACATAGGCTAGAACATTAAATTAGTGACTGTCGTTTTAGGAAACAATAATGATTGATTTGGATTTGAAAGGTAAAAGAGCGGTTGTAACAGGAGCGAGTCTAGGTATCGGCGCTGCATCGGTGAAACTGTTAGCGGATCATGGCGCAGACGTAGTGTTTTGTGCTCGTAATAGAGAAGCCGTGGAAGACTTGGCGTCGTATTCGTCTAAGGGAGGCTCTGTTACTGGGCTAGTCGCAGATATGGGGAATGCCGAATCAACTGATGAATTTTTGGTTGCTGCTGAGGCATTGGGAGATTACGACATATTGGTTAATAACGTGGGTGCCTCTCCATCCAGAAACTTTTTATACATGGAGGATGAGGACTGGCAGCAGCTTTTTGAGCTGAATCTTCTTTCGGCGGTGCGATGTACACGTAAACTTCTTCCGAGTATGAGAAAGAAAAAGTGGGGTCGCGTGGTAATGGTCGCCAGTGCGGCGGCCAAGTATCCTGGCGCTGCTTTGATTGACTATGGCGCAACTAAGGCAGCGATGATTTCAATGAGTAAGTCCTTGGGACGCAAATATGGGGCAGATGGTGTGCTTATTAACTCTGTGATGCCCGGATTGATTCATACGGCGATGTGGGAGCGAGCGGCCACGGAAATTGCTGATGCGACCGGGGGTACTATGGAAGCGGTACTTGAAAATAATGGAAAAAATGTTCCTGTGGGACGATATGGGACTTCGGAAGAGGTCGCCGCTTTGATCGTTTTTTTGTGTTCCAATGCGTCTTCTTATATTAATGCGACATCGATCGAAGTGGATGGAGGCCAGGCTGCGCACATATAGACTGGATTGTTAGTTAATGTGACCAACCCATCGACCGGCAAAGATCACGCTTACCCAAATGATTATGGAAAGACAAGCATGAAGGTTAGCAGTGGCTAACTTGCTTCTTAATTCCTGGGGCATAGAGGCCCTTGGGGTTTCGGATTTGCTTTGAAAGATCAAAAGATTGATTCCTGCAGCGAGCAATAAACCTATCTTGGTTAAGAAAGCAGGATTTTCGGCGTAAGCGCCCGGCCTTGAGATGAACAACCCCAAACCGGTTAGACAGGCTACAAGAAAGGTTAACCATGCCCAGGGAAGTAATTCTTTGTATAAGGATTCAGGGGAGTATCGTTTTGGCGTTATGCCCACTAGTTTGAGATGGATCGTTAAGATCGACGCGAAAAATACGACGACTGAAAGAACGTGAATTGACTCCAGAAGAGGGAATATCCAGGTTGCTCCAATTTGGAAGGACAATTTCGAATCTTGAATCCAGTCCCAAAATGAAGTGAGAGATAGTTTGCTCAAATCAAGTAGTCCAAATAGGCGATCCATCGCCCGGCGAGAATGGTGATGAGCCACAAAGCGATTGAAAGAAGCGATATAAACTGGGCTGTTCGTACGCGGAGCCCAGAACTTTCCCAGTAATCGGTTTGTTTTTTTGCGTACTTAACAAGAAGAACTGTCAAGATTGAAGCAAGAGTCAGGGTTAATAGCTTAACGCCAGCAACTGGGTTGTAGAAATAACGGGCAGGCCGCGCAATTACAAATATCGATCCGGTTGCAAAGAGGGCAGTCAGGCTTGCCCACATCAAGGGGGCTAATCGGATTATCATCTCGGAGGGTGAGTGACTAGGTAGTGCTAATTTGAGAAATCTTAGATTTGTCATTCCGATGGAGGCAAAGAGAAGGGCAATACTGATGATATGTAAGGATTGGAGAATTGGAGGTAATCCAGGAATGTTAAATAGGGCCCACAGTGCAGCTTCACGAAGCGCGCTCTCGCTAATTACGCTGACCAACTGTTCAATCACTTGGGTTCGCGTATTGTTTGGGCCGAATGTTTTTGGCTGTGTGAACTAAGTCTGTCTTATCCAGCCAGCTTGACTGCATTTTTAATAACTGAAACAGACCAATCCAGCACGGAACGATTAAAAGTAATAAATAGTAATTCTCTATCGTGACTGCGCCTAATCTTTGCCCGGCCAGGTAGGTTAGAGGCCCAAACAGGCCGACTATGAGCGGCCCAATAATCGTTAGATCACGAAAAAACTTCATCGAATGATTGATCGTCAGAGCAAATCCGAACCAGAGAAACCCCATCCAAATTGGTGGAAGAGTTAAGTCGCCGAATTTGAGGATTGCCAATTTGACCCAAATCGTTTCCAGACCGTAACCGAGTAGAGCTGCGGTTGTTGCCAGTTTGAGGTCTAGCGCTCGTGAACTCTTGTAGAGAGTATCCAAGATAAGGGGAACTAGAGATATCCAGGGCATCCAGGTTAACTCTAGAGATCCGCCTCCATAGACGCAGCCGAACCAAAGGATTTGAAAGGCGAAAAAATTGAGTATCTGAGAGATCATCCGATGTTTTCGTTTGAGAAACTTGCATTTTCTTGTGACTAAGTAATAAGTTACAAGCGTGAAGAAAAAATAACAACGAACCCTGGTGCTTTTCCTTGTTTTAAAAAGGTTACAGCAAAAAGGGGAAACTGGTTTTGGGGAGGGAGGTATGCCGGTGATTTCAGCAGATAGCCATGTTGTGGAGGCAAAAGAAGTTTATATAGGACTGGAAGAGAAGTTCGGTGATGAAGCGCCGCGTGTAATGTATGAAAACACCGAGAACGATTCCATCGTTATTCCGGCAGCGGGGCCAAGAGGCGTTAGGAAGCGTATGGCATTTGCAGGATTGAGGTCGAAAGAGGAAGTCGAACTAACTAGGCAGCATGCGAGAAAACCTGAAGTCGATGACATTAGCACAGCCAAGGCTAAGTCTGTTTTGGCTCTTGGTTATGCTGGGATGCGTGAGGGCGTTCGTGATGGGGCGGCTAGAGGTTTGGATCAAGACATGGACGGAATAAAGCTAGAATTTTTGTATCCGGGTTTGTTTGGCATGTTCAGTTTTCAAAATACGGAGCTGCTAGTGGCATGTCAAAAAAACTATAACGACTGGCTATACGACTATGCGAAGGCAGGGGCGGGCCGCCTCTATGGCCTTGCGGCTATTCCCATGCAAGATCCCGTGGCCGCCGAAAAGGAACTGACCAGAGCGATCTCCAAAGGATTTAAGGGTGGCTGCATACCGTGTTCGTCACCTTTCGAAAAACCCTATCAGGACTCTATCTATGATCCGATTTGGGCGCTGGCACAAGAAGCTGAATTCCCGTTATCCATGCACGTGGGAACAAATTCTTATAGGCCGAGGGATACTAGAAGCAAAGCTGAGGTTAGAGACTCGATAGTTGACTATGCAAATGCTTATAACTCGATCCAAAGGACGCTAGTGGAGCTAATTTGCCGAGGCGTAGCTGCCAGATATCCCAGGTTAAAATTTGTAGTTGCAGAATTTAACGCGGGCTGGATTGCTCATTGGCTGGATCGGGTAGATCAGGGATTGATGCGAGAAAATCGTTTTAAGGAAAGGGACTATCAGGGTGAACGTCCGATGGACGTATGGCATCGACAATTTTTTGCCACGATTGAAGATGACAAAGCAGCTCTCTTAACAAGGCAGATAATTGGAGAGGATAATCTTCTTTGGGGGTCCGATTATCCTCACGTCGATTCCACCTGGCCCTGTTCCGTTGAGGTCCTTAATGAAATGTTCGAAGGAATCGATCCGAGTGTTTATAGGAAAATCACCTATGACAATGTCAAAAGACTTTATGGAATCGAGATTTAATCTGGTTGGGATAAATAGACTATAACCGCTGCATTTGCTATCACGATTTCGTCTGAGTCTTCATCTGAGGGGACATTTAGGCCTCCCTGACAGGTCTCAACTGTAACGGAACCATAAGGAAGTTCTTCTGCGACTGAAGCGAGGTTCACTTTCTCAGGTTTGGCAACACCGATTTTAACTGTAATGTCCATATCGCTTGGTGATCTATCGAGTGCCCTGAAGAAATTCAAACTCGAGTGCCTGATAGCGTCCGTCACGGCTCTTTTGGCGGCCTTTGTGTAATCTGATCCGTGGACATCTACCCCCATTCCCATTTCTGTGACAAAGCGTTTTATAGCCATGCTGCTTCCTTATACTTCATTTTAGCTTTGCTTGTTCGTTCTATTTCATAACGATACAACCTTTATACGAAGTCTAGTAGCGGCACTGCCAAATTAGAGATAAGAATATGATGAGAAATACTTGATTCTCAATTTTGAAGAGAGTTAGATAGTCGGCCCGGTGAAATTCGGCACGAAACGAAACTTGCTCGTTATTACTAAAGGGAGCGGAATGACGGAAGAGTTGATTATATTGGATGGCAGCATGGGTGCGGAGCTTGCCACGCGGGGTTGCGGAAAATCAGATGGAATCTGGTCAGCTAAGGCTCTGTTAGACTCACCTGAGATAGTCGCTGAAGTACATCGTGATTATATAAAGAGTGGTTGTCGAGTTATTACCACTAATAGTTACTCGACGATTCCTAGCTACCTGAATAAAAGTGATATGGAGGACCGTTACCAGGAGTTGACTGCTTTGGCGGGTCAGATCGCACGCGAGGTGGCGGATGAGTCAGATGAGGACGTGTTAGTTGCTGGTTGCTTGCCACCTCTGAATGAAAGCTATCGGCCCGATCTGGTTCCGAGCGACGAGGAGTCGTTGCCAATATACAAGAATTTGGTTGAGGCCCTCGACCCCTTCGTTGATTTTTTTCTGTGTGAGACGATGTCACTGGCTCGAGAAGGAAAAAATGCCGTCTCGGCAGCCCGTTCTTTTTCATCCCGATCGCTTCCTGTCTGGGTGGCTTGGACGCTGGCGGATGAAGGGAGTCCGGGTCTTAGAAGTGGGGAGTCAATTGTTGAAGCTTATAGGGCTGTGGAGCCCTTCGAGCCAGACGCGTTTTTATTTAATTGCACTGACCCTCAAGCCATTACGCTAGGATTGACTCAGCTGCTGGAGTTGACTGATAAACCGATTGGAGGTTACCCCAATAGCTTCCACGTGCCAGAAGGATGGACCCTGGACAACCAAATTTCTGTGGAAAGGCGAGAGTTGCACACCCAAGAGTTCGTTGACCTCGCTGAGAAGTGGCGATCGATGGGGGCTAGCATCATCGGTGGTTGTTGCGGAGTAGGGCCTGGTCACCTAAAAGCATTTTGTTCTCAGACCTCGTGAATTCCTTTCGGTAAACTCTCCCATGTCTACTAAACCCATACCAGTCATTTTAGACACGGATATTGGAACGGATGTCGACGACGTTTGGGCGTTGGTGTTTCTACTGTGCTGTCCTGAGCTCGATTTAAAATTGGTTACGACTTCAACGGGAGATACTGAATACAGAGCCCGAATCGCAGCGAAGGTATTGAGTGAGCTGGGCCGGGAGGACATACCGATAGGCGTCGGTTTGCACTTGGATGACTGCCCTAAAACCCACGATAATTGGCTGGGAAGTTATTCACTTGATGATTATGCAGGAGAGGTAATCTCCGACGGGGTAGGGGCGATTGGTGACCACGTGCTTGCCAGCTCAGAACGCCCCACGATTCTTGGTATAGGTCCTTTGCCGAATATTTCGGCGGCGCTCTCGAGGTTTCCTGATATAGCCAACAAGGCACGATTTGTTGGCATGCATGGAAGTTTACGCAAAGGATACTTGAGCTCCCATAAACCTGCTCGTGAATATAATGTAAGGCTGCACGCGTTATCCTGCAGGCACGTTTTTGAGAGCAAATGGCAGAAGACGATTACCCCCTTAGATACCTGCGGCAATATTTATTTAGATGGCAATCGTTTTGAGCAGTTAAAGTTGGCCCAAAATGGGGCTGCCAAGGTGGTTATAGGTGCTCACGAGGGTTGGTTAGAAGGAATTACCGACTGGCCTGCTTACAAAAAATTAGATATGTCCCAGCGCTCTTCGATTCTGTTTGATTGTGTTGCGGTTTACCTTTGTTTTGCTCATGAATGGCTTAAAATGGAAGAGTTACCAGTTCTAGTTACGGAAGACGGAAAAACTTTGATCGATGAGAGCGGAGCGGATGTGAACTGTGCAATGGATTGGCACAACCAAGAAAAGTTTCTTGATTTTCTGACAGATCGCCTGCTCGGATAGGGTATTGAAAACTTAATCATGTAAACTTCTGGGTCTGCAAAGGTCAATGTTTTGTTTATCGGGGTTTTATGGGGGGACGATGACTGACACTGTTTTAAAGATATTTTCTTATTTGCCAAATCCTCGAGTCTGGAAAGCGGTTATAGCGGGTAGGCTCGGCGGCGTCGATGTTGAAGTGGTCGGTGACAAGCCGGGGGAGCTTGGAAAATGGCTATGGGATTTTGAGCCTCGGGCATTGCCGGATTCAGAGAGAACCGATGACAGTCCCTATGCTCGAACGGGGAGAAGAGGTTTTTCTGGCGCCCTTTACAAGACAGACGCTTTTTTGTCGGCACACCCCTTCGGCACAGTACCTGCTGCCTTCAGTCCAGATGGGACGGTGGGGGTTTTTGAATCCAATAGTATCTTAAGGGCAGTCGCCCGGTCGGCTTCACAGCAAAGCGGGTTGTACGGAGAGGACGGATACCAAGCATCGAGAATAGATAGCTTTCTTGATGCAGATTTGGTCTTTGCGCGAGAGGCTCAGGTTTATCTGTTGGGCATAGACAAAATCAGTGAGGAAGGTTACCAGCGGATGAGCGCTGCCTACGAGTTTTATCTATCTGGCATTGAGGCAACCCTCTCCGATAACGAGTATTTGGCGGGTAATTCTTTGACCATAGCCGATATTTCCTTTGTATGTGATTTTGCTCAGTTTTTAAGAGAAGGGCACTATGAAGAGCAACTTGCAGGACAAGGTTTGTCTTTGATTAGCGAAGGGGGGCGCGAAGAGTATCCAAGAGCCTATGAACATATGTTGGAGCTGAATACGAGACCGGAGTTTTCGGAGGTGATGGGCAGCTACTTGAGTTGGTATCGCCGCAAGTTAGAAGGATAAGGTGATTTCACATGAGTGACGGTAATAACAACCAGATTGAGTTCTGGAATGGTGAAGCTGGCCTGAAATGGGTGAGGGAGCAGGAAAAGATGGATTTGATGCTCAATCCCTTATCTGACATTGCGATTGACCTTGCTCAGCCAAAGCTGGATGAGAGAGTGATAGATATTGGTTGCGGATGCGGTGCGACGAGTATCGAGCTAGCTCGTAGAGGTGCGAAGGTTTGGGGGATGGATGTATCGGCCCCGATGCTGTCGAGAGCGAGAGAGCGAGCATCGTCTTATCCAGAATCTCTCTTCACCGAAGCTGACGCTTCAAGTTTTGAGTTTTCGTCAGACCAACATCTTCTCTTTTCCAGATTTGGAGTCATGTTTTTTGCCGATCCGGTTAAAGCTTTTATGAATTTGCGATCTGCTTTAGCCGACAACGGCCGTATGGTGTTTTTGTGTTGGCAGGCAGCTAACAAGAACGAGTGGATTAGCCGTGTTGGCCAGGCGGTCAAGAGGTATTTACCGGAGCCTGCAGAGACGCCAGATCCTAGAGCGCCAGGTCCTTTTGCATTTGCTGATAATGATTACCTTGCAAGCATTCTTACCCGGTCAGGTTTCCAGGGTATTGAGATACAGCCGGTTTCGCTTGATTTACGTCTCGCTTCTTCGGTCGAAGAGGCTCTGGATTTTCAGAGTAACATTGGTCCTCTGTCTGCGGTTATAGCGCAGCTAGAAGGCCAAGTGCGAGATGATGCACTGACCGCTGCGCGTCAAGTCTTGCAAGAGTCTCTAAGCGATGAAGGTATAAAACTTGGCTGTGCAGTATGGCTAGTCTCTGCGGCTAAATAACGTTCAGAATAAAACTTACAGGTAACCCCAGGGGAAGGTGAAGAATGGATAATCAGCAGGTACTAATTAATGAGCTTCCAAGCGGAAAGCTGTCCGAGGATAACTATAAGCTCTCCGATGCGCCCATGCCTGTCGCTGAAGCGGGGCAGGTCGTCGTTAAGACTAAAGCTTTTGCAATAACAGCTGGCGCTCGTGCTGGGCTGCAGGGCAGCGCTAGTTATGCCGGCGCTCCAACTACTGGCATTGTGATGAACGGTACGGGCATTGGAGAGGTTGTTGAGAGTCAAAGCGAAGACGTCCCTGTAGGATCTATGGTATTAGGTTCGACTGGTTGGCAAGCATACGCGGCGCTGACGGCAGAATCGGTGACGTTGATTCCTTCTGAAAGAGAATCGATTCAATATTTAGGCCCTCTTGGAGTGAACGGACTAACCGCCTACTTTGGTTTATTTAGGGTGGGGCGTCCGGCTAGGGGAGAGACTGTGATGGTCTCCGCTGCGGCGGGTTCTGTAGGACACTTTGTGGGCCAGATGGCGAAGATTCAGGGGTGTCGCGTTGTCGGAGTGTGCGGAGATAACTTGAAATGCGACAAGCTTGTCGACGATCTTGGATTTGATGCGGCTGTGAATTATAAAGACGCAAATTTTAGGGATAATTTGAAAGCCGCGACCCCGGATGGTGTGGATGTATATTTTGACAATACAGGAGGCAGTATTTTGGGGTCTGCTCTTTTTCGATTGAATGAGGGTGGACGGATCGCGTGCTGTGGTGTTGTGTCTCAATACGATACATCGTCTCCAGAGCCTGGGCCGAGAGGCATACCTGGGTTGCTGGTCAATAAACGAATTACCATGCAAGGTTTTTTGGTGTTTGATTATGCAAAGGAGTACGAATCAGCTCGTGAGGAAATTCAAGGGTGGTTGGAATCGGGACAATTGACCAGTGTCAACGATGAGGTATTCGGATTAGATGCGGCCCCGAACGCTTTCGTCGATTTGTTAGCTGGCGGAAACGTAGGCAGTCGCATTGTGCGGCTAGATGGTTAAGGGTTTTGTGTTGTTGCGACTGCACTCGATTGCACTGCTGGGGTTTTTGGTAGGTTGTCAACAAGGTGATCAGTCCTTCGACTATTCCGAGGCTTGTTCATCGGTGGTACATGATTATGCCTACCTGCGCGATCAGACTGATGGACAGGGCGTCGCAAATCTATTCACTGATGAGGGTTCCTTCTCTATTTTCGGTGAGACCTTTTCAGGACGGCAAGCCATAAAACAGAGAGTTTTGGGGGCCGAGGTAGGTCCCGTCACTAGACATCTTATCAGCACGATCGACATTGAATCGAAAGCTCCTGGAAAAGCTCGTGGGGTAAGCTATGTAACGGTTTATATAGGGCCAAGGTCTGATTCGACAAATCCCATAGAGGTGGAAGGTTTTGCGGGCATAGGTGAGTATCACGACCGCTTCGTGGTCGATGCTGGGGAGTGCTTAATCGAGTCGCGTGAATTTATCCCTGTGTTCACTTATCAAGATAAGTAAAGAGACCGTTGGAGTTCGAAGCTCATCCTGTTGACTTAGTTGTTATC
>CACFPX010000037.1:0-12063 GCA_902568205.1 K189A clade bacterium
AACGGGAGTTCGTGTAAGGTGGATTTTTTGTGAGTTCAAGTAAAGAGATCGGGGTTGGCGCTTCTTTAGATTGGTTGAAATGGGCACTCGTCGGGATGATAGTAGCTTCAGCCGTTTATGCTAATTGGTTTTATCAAGATCAGTCGTTATTTCTCAGAGTATTGGGCTTGTTGGTAATGGGCGTGGCAGCCTTTTTCATAGCGGTTAAGACTGAGAAAGGCAATACTGCTTGGAATTTAATTAAAGAAGCTCGAGGTGAGATTAGAAGGGTAGTATGGCCGACTAATAATGAAACCACTCAGACGACGCTAGTTGTCTTAGTTATGGTGTTTATATTCTCTCTTATATTGTGGGGGTTAGATTCTTTGCTCAGTTGGTCTGTCAGTTCATTGATAGGCTAAAGCGAGCGCAAAGAGGTTTTTTTATGACAAAAAAATGGTACGTGGTACACGCCTATTCTGGTTTTGAAAAAAATGTCGCTCGCGCCTTAGAAGAGAGGGTGGAGTTGGCTGGCCAGAAAGAACATTTTGGAGAAATTTTGGTGCCGACTGAAGATGTCGTAGAGATGAGGGCTGGGCAAAAACGTAAAAGTGAAAGGAAATTTTTTCCGGGCTATGTGCTTGTCGAGATGGAATTGACCGATGACACATGGCATTTGGTCAAGGAGACGCCGCGCGTACTGGGTTTTATTGGTGGTAAAGCTGACGAACCTGCTCCTCTGAGCGAGAAAGAGGCTGCGGCAATACTAGATCGTGTCGAAATTGGTAGCCAGCGAGCTGCACCAAAAATCGTTTTTGAAGCTGGGGAAATTGTTAGGGTTATAGATGGACCATTTAACGATTTCAATGGTGTTGTGGAAGAAGTCAACTACGAAAAGAGTAAGTTGAATGTGGCTGTGACTATCTTTGGCCGTTCTACTCCGGTGGAATTGGAATTTGGTCAAGTGGAAAAAGGTTAGGGGAATACAGCGTTGTTGCCTTGGGTTACAGGGTGTTTTTTATTCGTAATTTGAGGTTGTAAATAGGAGTGATTAGTGGCGAAGAAGGTTGAGGCATATATAAAATTACAGGTGCCTGCGGGGCAAGCGAATCCTAGCCCTCCAGTGGGTCCAGCGTTAGGACAGCATGGCGTCAACATAATGGACTTTTGTAAGGCTTTTAATGCTGAAACGCAGGCTACAGAGCAAGGTCTTCCAGTACCTGTTGTTATAACGGTCTATGCAGATAGGAGCTTTACTTTCGAAACGAAGACTCCACCTGCTGCGGTTTTATTGCGTAAAGCGGCAAATATAGCCAAAGGAAGCGGAACACCGAACTCTGAAAAAGTTGGCAAAGTCAATCGGTCTCAGCTTGAAGAAATAGCAAAAATTAAAATGCCCGATTTAACGGCCGCTGATTTGGATGCGGCGGTTAAAACTATTGCGGGCACCGCGAGAAGTTCTGGAATTGAAGTGGAGGGGCTGTAAATGGCGAAGTTGACAAAAAAACAAAAACTTGTAGCTGAAAAATTTGATAGTGAGAAAGTCTACGCTCTTCCGGACGCCTTGGAGATCTTGAGTTCAGTCTCTAGTAGTAAATTCAAAGAGGGGCTGGATGTAAGCGTCAATTTGGGAGTTGATCCTCGTAAGTCTGATCAAGTAGTAAGGGGAGCAACTACGCTTCCACACGGGACAGGAAAGGAAGTAAGAGTTGCGGTGTTTGCGCAGGGTGAAAACGCAGAAAAGGCCCAACAGGCCGGTGCAGATGTCGTAGGTTTCGATGACCTCGGAGAGGAAATAAAGGGCGGGAAAATAGATTTTGATGTGTTGATCGCAACACCAGATGCTATGAGGATAGTTGGTCAGCTAGGTAAAGTTCTTGGGCCAAGAGGCCTGATGCCAAATCCAAAAACTGGGACTGTGACAACTGATGTGGAAGTAGCGGTTAAAAATTCCAAATCCGGGCAGGTACAATTCAGAACTGACAAAGCCGGCCTGATTCATGGTCGGGTTGGGCGGCTTGGTTTCAGCGTCGAGCAAATTAAAGAGAATATTCAAGCTCTTCTAGTCGATCTCAAAAAGGCAAAACCTGCCGCAGCTAAGGGCGTGTATCTTAAAAAGTTGACTCTGTCGTCTACTATGGGCCCTGGGGTCAATATAGATCAAGCATCTATAGAAGTGCAGTGAAGCCTGCGTTCCGTACTCAGGGGGAGATCGCGACAGCTCGAGTGCAAGATATGTCAAACAAGGGTTTCGCCGGCGGTAAAAAGGTATATAATGTTGCACCTGTTTTTGGGACAAGGTGAAAATCCCAAACTATCGGAGATCGTAAGAGTCGGAGATAGAGACTTAATATTGCTTGCGTAGATGGTTGGTTATGAAGGTTTTGCGGATCACTTTTTTGCATGAAATCGTTCGGCTTCGCGCAATGGTAGATAAGCAAAGATAGAATACTTTCCAATGCCACCCTGGCGTTATTAAGAGAAGATCTGATGCTATTAAAGTGCTAGAAACGCATTTTGTAAGGAACACTGAGTGGCAATAAAGATAGCTCAAAAGAAAGAGATTGTGAAAGAGGTGGCCGAAGTCGCAACTGGGGCCGTATCTGCAGTGCTGGCGGATTACCGGGGGATGAGCGTTGCGCAAATGACTGCAATGAGAGTTAAGGCTAGACAAACTGGTGTCTATGTAAGAGTAGTTAGAAACACTCTTGCTAAAAAAGCCTTAGAAGGCAGTGAGTTTTCTTGTCTAGAAGGCTCGCTGGTAGGCCCCACCCTTGTTGCCTTCTCGCAGGAGGATCCTGGAGCTGCAGCAAGGCTTCTAAAAGAGTATTCAAAGGAAATTGAAGAACTTGAAGTCAAGGCCATAGCGATCGGAGGTGAGTCTTTTGGTCCAGAACAAATAGACCGGGTGGCTAAGCTGCCTACCTTAGATGAGGCTCGTTCTTTGTTGATGTCTGTGTTGCTGGCGCCGATTACAAAGTTGACGCGAACACTGAACGAAGTTCCATCAGGTGTTGTGCGAGTT
Organism: K189A clade bacterium; assembly: GCA_902568205.1. Taxonomy (GTDB): domain Bacteria; phylum Pseudomonadota; class Gammaproteobacteria; order Pseudomonadales; family Azotimanducaceae; genus UBA4421. Next base: position 3,005 of record CACFPX010000037.1, read on the forward strand.
CTGGCTGCGGTACGAGATGAAAAACAGGGCAACCCTTGATAAGGGGCGTTTTTTTTAATTGGCTGAAATTGGAAAGTATTTTTAAAGGAGTTGAGTGATGGCTTTGTCTAAAGATGAGATATTGGACGCTATTTCCGACATGAGTGTCATGGATGTTGTCGATTTGGTTAGCGCAATGGAAGAGAAATTCGGTGTATCGGCTGCTGCGGCAGTTGCCGCTGCGCCGGTTGCTGCGGGTGCTGGCGGTGGTGAAGCGGCGGTAGAGGAAAAAGATGAATTCGAAGTTGTTCTTGCTGGCGCCGGAGATAAAAAAGTCAATGTAATCAAAGCGGTGCGAGGGATCACGGGACTTGGACTAAAAGAAGCGAAAGCCCTGGTGGATGAGGCGCCTTCATCGATAAAAGAGGGCGCTACGAAAGATGAGGCTGAAGAGTTTAAAAAGCAGTTAGAAGAAGCAGGCGCCACTGTTGAATTGAAATAGCTGTAGGCGCAAAGCCGGCTGGCTTTTATTGTTTTCGGATTGTTTTGCAACTTTTTTAGCAAGTATTACTTAAGTTAGTACTTGAATTATGGAGTAGCGCGATGGCTTATAGCTTTACGGAAAAAAAGAGAATTAGGAAAGATTTTGGAAAATTGACCGAATCGGTTGAACTGCCTTATTTGCTGTCAATCCAGGTCAATTCATACGATAAATTCCTGTACAAAAGCGGATCAGACTCTAAAGTTCAATCTGGTCTGGAGTCGGCGTTTCGCTCGGTTTTTCCGATCGTCAGCTATTCAGGAAGCGCTGCTTTAGAGTTTGTAGATTTTCGTTTAAGTGAGCCGGTTTTCGATGTAAAAGAATGCATCATGCGAAGCATTACTTATGCAGCGCCTCTGCGTGTGAAAGTTCGATTGATAATCTACGATAAGGAATCATCGAGCAAGGCTGTAAAGGATGTCAAAGAACAAGAAGTTTACATGGGTGAAATTCCCTTGATGACTGAGAATGGAACATTTGTGATTAATGGAACGGAAAGGGTGGTTGTCTCTCAATTGCATCGCTCTCCCGGAGTGTTCTTTGACCACGATCGCGGTAAAACGCATTCGTCAGGAAAATTATTGTATAACGCTAGAGTTATTCCATATCGAGGTTCTTGGCTTGATTTTGAATTTGATCCGAAAGATTGCGTATTTGTCCGAATTGATAGACGGCGAAAACTTCCAGCAACTATAATATTAAGGGCATTGGAGTATACGACAGAAGAGATTCTGAATATTTTCTTTGAATCCAATAGTTTCTCCATAAATGGGGAAAAAGTACTAGCTCAGTTGGTTCCTGAGAGACTTAGAGGAGAGGTCGCAACCTTTGATGTCTTAGACAACAAAGGCAAGGTCATTGTGGAGTCGGGAAGAAGGATCACCGCTAGGCATGTCAGGTTATTGTCGGAAAGTGGTTTGAAAGAAATGGAAGTTCCTCGGGACTATCTGCTCGACAAAGTTGTCGCCAAAGATGTGGTTAGCAAGGATAGCGGGGAAGTGATACTGGAAGCTAATTCGCTCCTCACTCATGAAGCTTTGGATAAGTTCTTAGAAGAAAGTGTCACAAGCTTTGAGACGATTTATATCAATGATTTAGACAGGGGCGGGTATATTGCTGACACTCTCAGAATCGATCCAACTTCAAATAAAATGGAAGCCCTAGTAGAGATATATCGGATGATGCGTCCTGGCGAGCCCCCAACTAAGGAGGCGGCTGAGAATCTTTTTAATAATTTGTTTTTTTCTACCGAGCGCTACGACTTGTCAAAAGTAGGCCGGATGAAATTTAACAGAAGGCTTGGCCGGGAAAACATTGAGGGCGTGGGGACATTAGAAAAAGAGGATATTGTTGATGCTCTTAAGACCCTTATAGATATAAGGAACGGCAAGGGTGTTGTCGACGATATAGATCACTTGGGGAACCGTAGAGTTCGTTCTGTGGGGGAGATGGCGGAAAACCAGTTCAGAGTCGGGTTGATCAGAGTTGAAAGAGCAGTGAAAGAAAGGCTAAGCCTGGCAGAATCGGAAGGCCTTATGCCGCAAGATATGATTAATGCAAAACCTGTTGCTGCGGCGATTAAAGAATTTTTTGGTTCTTCTCAGCTCTCTCAGTTTATGGATGCTGTCAATCCCTTGTCTGGTGTTACGCACAAAAGAAGAGTGTCTGCGTTAGGTCCTGGTGGATTAACTCGAGAAAGAGCCGGTTTTGAGGTAAGGGATGTTCATCCAACGCATTATGGTAGAGTTTGTCCTATTGAAACGCCTGAGGGCCCAAATATAGGGTTGATCAACAGTTTGGCGTCTTATGCTCGTACCAACGATTATGGGTTTTTGGAGTCGCCCTATAGGAAAGTCGAGAAAGGTGTGGTTACGGATCACATAGAGTACTTGTCTGCGATTGATGAAGCTGAATATGTGATTGCTCAAGCCAGTGCCCCGTTAGACAAAAAGAATAAATTTGTAGAATCGCTTGTAGATGCAAGACATCAAGGTGAGTTTTCGAAGACAGCTGCAGAAAATGTGAATTTCATGGATGTCTCATCAAAGCAAGTGGTTTCGGTCGCTGCAGCTTTGATTCCTTTTTTAGAGCACGATGATGCTAACAGAGCCCTAATGGGTTCTAATATGCAAAAACAAGCTGTTCCGACTGTAGTTTCTGAGAAGCCGCTTGTGGGAACCGGTTTAGAAAGAAGCGTTGCGCGCGATTCAGGAGTATGCGTGATTGCGAAAAGGGGGGGGACGGTAGACCGCGTAGATGCTGGCAGAGTTGTAATCAGAGTGGATGAAAAAGAGATTCAGAGCGAAGAGGCTGGCGTAGATATATATAACTTAACGAAGTTCACAAAATCTAATCAAAATACCTGTATCAATCAAAAACCGTTGGTTAAGGCTGGCGACAGAGTTTCGAGCGGGGATGTATTAGCAGATGGGTCTTCTGTCGATATGGGCGAACTGGCTTTAGGGCAAAATATGCGAATCGCATTCATGCCCTGGAATGGATACAACTATGAAGATTCGATCTTGGTTTCCGAGCGGGTGGTAAAGGAAGATAGGTTTACGAGTATTCATATTCAAGAGCTTACTTGTATCGCCAGAGATACCAAAATGGGGCCGGAGGAAATTACTGGTGATATTCCAAATGTAGGGGATGGCGCTTTAGGGAAGCTTGATGAATCAGGAATTGTCTACATAGGAGCTGAGGTAAGCGCGGGCGATATATTGGTTGGAAAGGTAAGCCCCAAGGGCGAAACTCAGTTGACTCCCGAAGAGAAACTTTTGAGAGCAATTTTCGGAGAAAAGGCGTCAGATGTTAAAGACTCCTCATTAAGAGTTCCGACCAGTGTCAAAGGAACGGTAATTGATGTGCAAGTTTATACGAGGGACGGTGTAGAAAAAGATGAAAGAGCTAGGTCCGTTGAGGCGGCTCAGTTGGCACAGATTCGAAAGGACCTAGATGATGAATACAGAATAGTTGAGATTGCAACTCAGGAACGTTTAAAAAAGGCTTTATTGAAGGCGAAGGTGGCTAGTGCTCCAGTTTTAACTAAGGGTGCTCTGCTAGACGCTGATTATCTTGAGAGTTTGCCGTTCGATGATTGGTTCAAAATAAGGATGCAGGACGACGAATTAAACGAGTTGCTTGAGAGCGCAGAAGATCAATTGCAGCATAAAAAAAATGACCTTGATGCCCTCTATGAAGATAAGCGTTCGAAAATTGAAAGTGGAGATGACCTTGCTCCGGGCGTCTTGAAGATTGTGAAAGTTAATTTGGCAATTAAAAGAAGAATCCAGCCTGGCGACAAGATGGCGGGACGTCATGGGAACAAAGGCGTTATATCGGTCATTATGCCTGTCGAGGACATGCCTTATGATGAGAACGGTGAGCCAGTCGACATCGTATTGAATCCTTTGGGAGTGCCTTCGAGAATGAACGTTGGTCAGGTTTTAGAAACCCACTTGGGGTGGGCGGCACATGGGATTGGAAGGAAGATTAACACCATGCTGGAAGAGCAAGCGAGCATTGCTAAAGTCAGAAGCTTTCTTGATCAAGTCTATAATCGGATCGGCGAGCCGAAGGTTGATTTAAAGGGTCTTTCGGATAAAGAAATTCTTGAATTGGCGACAAACTTGAGCATTGGAGTTCCTGTTGCGACACCTGCTTTTAACGGCGCCGCAGAAGAAGAAATTAAAGAAATGCTTGCCTTGGCGGACATGCCTACGAGCGGACAAATTGTCTTGTATGATGGCAGGACTGGAGATCAGTTCGATAGGTCGGTAACAGTGGGATACATGTATATGTTGAAACTAAATCATTTGGTGGATGACAAAATGCACGCGCGATCGACTGGGTCATATAGTTTGGTAACGCAGCAGCCACTGGGAGGTAAGGCTCAGTTTGGAGGCCAGCGGTTCGGCGAAATGGAGGTTTGGGCTCTAGAGGCCTACGGGGCCGCCTATACCTTGCAGGAGATGTTGACTGTTAAATCGGATGATGTGGCTGGTCGGACGAAAATGTACAAGAATATTGTTGATGGCGATTTCCAGATGGAACCAGGTATGCCGGAATCATTTAATGTGCTTGTGAAAGAAATTCGATCGCTTGGAATTAGCATTGAATTAGAGACTGAGTGATTTATCAGTTTTAAGGAGAAAGTGGCATGAAAGATTTGTTGAATTTATTGAAGACACAGGGTTCTGAAGATGAATTTGATGCTTTAAAAATAGGCCTGGCGTCTCCGGAGCTGATCAGATCGTGGTCCTACGGGGAAGTTAAGAAGCCTGAGACAATAAATTATCGAACGTTTAAGCCTGAGAGAGATGGGCTTTTTTGTGCAAGAATTTTTGGGCCTGTTAAGGATTACGAATGCCTGTGTGGGAAGTATAAGCGATTAAAGCATAGGGGTGTTGTCTGTGAAAAATGTGGCGTAGAGGTTACTCTGACAAAGGTTCGACGTGAGAGAATGGGGCATATCGAGTTAGCTTCTCCTACAGCTCATATATGGTTTTTAAAATCGTTGCCATCGCGGATAGGTCTTTTGTTAGACATGACATTAAGAGATATAGAAAGAGTTCTATATTTTGAATCTTTTATTGTAATTGATCCCGGACTAACGGATTTAGAGACATGTCAGCTTTTAAGTGATGAAGAGTATTACCAAAAGCTGGAAGAGTATGGAGACGAATTCGATGCGCGTATGGGTGCGGAAGCGGTGCGAGAACTCTTGTTAAATATGGATCTGGATGCGGAAATCGCAAAACTCAGAGAGGAAATTCCGGCCACGAATTCTGAAACAAAAATAAAGAAATTTTCTAAGCGGATTAACGCTTCCCTTCTCCTCAATTTGAGTTAGAGCACCATAGACAATTCTCTCTGCAACAGCCTTTTTCCCACTCACCATTACATGGTTTATGAACTTTGCCAAGGTAATATCATGGAATTTAGGATCTGGCAGAATTTCTCGTTTCGCTACAACACGTCTTCTTGGCATTTTTACTCTCCTTTATTCAGGCTCACACCGAATACATCGGACCTTACTTTGGACTATACGCCTTTATTTCGGCTTTTTAGCACCATACTTTGATCTTCCCTGACGCCTATCTGATACCCCAGTGGTATCTAGCACCCCTCTCACAGTATGGTATCTTACGCCAGGCAAGTCTTTGACTCTTCCGCCTCTAATTAGTACAACAGAGTGCTCTTGTAAGTTATGCCCTTCCCCTCCGATATACGAATTAACCTCGTAGCCATTGGTGAGACGCACACGGCATATTTTCCTCAACGCTGAGTTAGGCTTTTTAGGTGTAGTTGTATAAACCCTTATACATACCCCTCTTTTTTGAGGGCAGCCTTGCAAAGCAGGAACAATATTCTTTGCTACTTTTCTCTTTCGAGGCTTTCGGACCAACTGACTAATAGTCGCCATAAATTTCCACTCTAACTAAAACCCAATCCTGGGGCGCTGAATTGTATTACCGAAATCAAATATTCTCAATATTCTCATAGACTTCTCGCAAAAAACCCTAAACTTAAGATTAATCGCCCTGTGCGCTCAACGCATCCATAAGCGCTTCTTCAACTTCTACAGCACTAGGACCTTGTTGCTCTTCGTCTCTAACTCTCTTTCTTTCTTTGTGATAAGTCAAACCAGTACCAGCTGGAATCAACCTGCCAACAACGACGTTCTCTTTGAGCCCTCTCAAATAATCAAGCTTGCCCGTAACCGAAGCTTCGGTTAGCACTCGAGTTGTCTCCTGGAAAGAAGCAGCAGATATAAATGACTCCGTTGCTAGAGATGCCTTGGTAATACCAAGCAGCAATCGCTGAAATTTAGCAGGCTCTTTACCTTCCGCTTCTAACTCTTCATTTATCTCCCTGATCGCGTTAAATTCTAGCTGCTCTCCTCTAATTAATGCAGAATCTCCTACCTCGGTAACTTCAATCTTCCGCAGCATCTGACGCACAATCGTTTCAATATGCTTGTCGTTAATCGTTACTCCTTGCAGCCTGTAAACTTCCTGAATCTCGTTTACTATATAGTCCGCAAGCTGCGAAACCCCCTTTAATCTTAAGATATCATGCGCACTAAAAGGGCCATCACAAACAATTTCTCCTTTCTCTACTTGTTCGCCTTCGAAGACTCCAATATTTCTCCATTTAGGTATTAGTGTTTCTACAGACTCCCCATCTTGAGAGGTTACAACTAGTCTACGTTTTCCTTTGGTCTCCTTTCCAAAACTCACGATACCCGTAGCCTCGGCTAGGACTGCTGGCTCTTTGGGCTTCCGAGCCTCAAATAAATCGGCGACACGAGGCAATCCACCGGTTATATCACGGTTCTTATTCCCCTCTTGAGGAATTCGAGCCACAATATCACCAACACCAATTTGATCACCATCCTCAATATTCAATATTGCACCACTAGGCAAAAAATAGTTAGCGGGCACATCAGTACCAGGAAGTAAAACAGCAGCTCCTTTTTTATCAAGTAATCTAATAGCAGGCCTTAAGTCTTTTGCTGCAGAAGGCCGATCCTTTGGATCAGAAACACTGATATTAGTTAACCCCGTAAGCTCATCAGTTTGTCTAGTTATCGATAGGCCATCTTCCATCTCGACAAATTCTATAACCCCGTCGACTTCCGCGACAATCGGGTGAGTATGTGGATCCCACTGTGAAATCACCTGACCGGCCTCCACTTGCTCACCTTCGCTGACTGAGATGACAGCTCCATAAGGCAATTTATAGCGCTCCCGCTCCCTTCCATACTCCTCTGCTATCGCGATCTCTCCAGAACGCGAAACTGCCACCAATTCGCCTGATTCACGAGTTACGGTTTTTAGATTATGAAGACGAACTTCACCACCATGCTTCACCTGGATGTTATCAATAGCAGTCGCTCTGGAGGCTGCTCCACCTATGTGAAAGGTCCTCATGGTTAATTGGGTTCCGGGTTCTCCTATAGATTGCGCTGCAATAACACCCACCGTCTCGCCCACGTTTACCAAGTGCCCTCTGGCTAAATCTCTTCCATAACAAGCAGCGCAGACTCCATGTTTAGTCTCGCAAGTTATGGGCGATCGGACCCACATTTCGTCTATACCGTGCTGATCCAATTGAGCAACGACAGATTCATCTACCATAGTGCCTGCGCCAACGAGTTTCTCTCCACTAGCGCCAACAAAAACATCCCTAGCAACTATTCTACCTAACACTCTAGTGCCTAAGGGCTCTACAACATCACCACCCTCTATAATCGATGTTATCTGTAATCCATCCAAAGTTCCGCAATCCTGCTCTGTGATGACAACGTCTTGCGCAACATCAACCAACCTTCGCGTCAAATAACCTGAATTAGCTGTTTTTAGCGCCGTGTCTGCCAGGCCTTTTCTTGCACCGTGAGTAGAAATGAAATATTCATTCACATTCAACCCTTCACGAAAATTCGCCGTTATAGCATTTTCAATAATACTGCCATCTGGTCTGGTCATCAGACCTCTCATTCCAGCAAGCTGCCTAATCTGAGCAGGAGAACCTCTCGCCCCAGAATCTGCGTACATGTATACGGAATTAAAAGAGCCCTGCTCTTCCTCCTCGCCATCTCTATTTAAAGTGGTTTCTTTTGATATACCCTCCATCATCGATCTTGCAACAAGGTCATTGGTTCTACCCCAAATGTCGACCACTTTGTTGTACTTTTCTCCTTGAGTCACCAAACCTGACGAATATTGGGCCTCAATCTCTGCGACCTCAGACTGAGCATCTTGGATCAATGCTTGTTTATCTTTAGGGACTACAAAATCCTCCACCCCTATTGACGCCCCAGAGTAAGTGGAATGCGCAAAACCCGCATACATAAGTTGATCAGCAAATATAACAGTATCCTTTAACCCACATCTCCTATAACAATGATTAATCAAATTAGATATTGATTTTTTATCCATAGTCTTGTTAACAACATCAAAAGGAAGCTGGTTAGGGACAATATTGTAGAGCAGTGCTCGTCCAACCGTCGTTTCAAATATTTTGGACGGATTACCGTTTGCCAAGTCCATATTTTCTACTCGAACTTTTACGCGAGCCTGAAGATCAACATTTTTACTATGGTAAGCCCGCTGCACCTCCTCTATATCTGCGAAGACAAAACCCTCCCCTTTTGCATTAACCTTTTCACGTGTCATGTAATAAATGCCCAAAACGACATCCTGTGAAGGAACGATTATTGGCTCTCCGCTAGCAGGCGATAATACGTTGTTTGTAGACATCATTAGTGTTCTACTTTCAAGCTGGGCTTCTAATGTAATGGGGACGTGCACAGCCATCTGGTCACCATCAAAATCAGCATTGTAAGCAGTACAAACAAGCGGGTGTAATTGTATTGCTTTCCCCTCAATCAATACTGGTTCAAATGCTTGAATTCCTAATCTGTGTAGCGTCGGAGCTCTATTTAGCAAGATAGGGTGCTCGCGAATCACGTCCGCCAAAATATCCCATACTTCGGGCGTTTCCCGCTCAACCATTTTTTTTGCAGCTTTAATTG
>CACFPX010000038.1:0-9710 GCA_902568205.1 K189A clade bacterium
AGCTTGAGGCGACGCGATGGCATGCTGAGTTAACTGTTCACTTAGTCTTCAAAGCCTAAAAAGGAAGTCGCTTCTTCGACGCTCTTTCGCTCAGAGACAACTGCATTGGCAGGGAAGCCATCATCTGGCCAGCCAAGAGCCACGGCCTTCATGATTACCTGATCTTCTGAAATACGCGCGTGTTCGCGTACCACAGGTGACTGCATGATACCCTGGCTATTGATCACCGCGCCTAAGCCGCGCGACCATGCGGCGTTCACCAGTGCTGTCGTAACAGCTCCACAATCAAAGGCCGTATCATCACTATCGGCCAATTCTCTATCATATGTAATTATCACACAGACTGGCGCGTCAAATTGCCTGAAGCCGCGCAACACCCAGTCCTGACGGCCTTCTTTATCTTCTCGCTCAATACCCATGGCTGCAAATAATTGCTTTGCAACTCCTACTTGGCGATCGCGGTGTTGTCCCGCGAAAGGCTGCCCGATCCGAAACTCACGCGAGTGAGGCACGCCTGCGAGATTGCGCTCCGTGTTACCTGCTCTAATAAGATCCAAGGTCTTCCCTGTAACTATGGTGAAGTTCCATGGCTGCGTGTTCATCGATGAAGGCGAGCGCATTGCCAAAGCAAGTACTTCTTTTATTAACGATTTCGGAACGGGATCTGGTTTATAACCTCGAATACTGCGACGTCCGAGGAGAACATCATCAAACTGCACTTACTACTCCCATTGAAATGAGGTAAGTAGTCTACCCGAATTTCAAAGTCATTAAAAAATTGACGCATCCAATACCAAGTGCCGAGCATGGGATATTACTTTTTTGAAGTCACCCATCGCAGCATTCCTGCCGGAAGCATAGCTCGCGAAAACCAAAAGAAAAAACTCTCCTTTCTATATCTAGCAAAAAGAGACGTTACGAATCTGAATTAGCTCTAATATGAGAAACAATAGGTGTTATGACCTGTTCTGGAGTTTCGCTGAGAAGCCAGTGCCCTGCGTTTAGCTCAATGATCGAATACGGACCTTTCATGTATTCTGACATCAGCTCAGTACCAAGGCGTCCGACCGCCTCATCCTGATTTCCCCAAATAAAAAGCGTGGGCACCTTCACATCATTCTCTTGAACTTCCGTGCCGGCTGAGTCACCCCCAAAACTAGCGCGGTACCAGTTGAGACCAGCAGTCAAAGCGCCAGGCTCACTGAAAACGCTCACATATTCATCCACTTTCTCTGCTCGCATGTCTCCGTAGGTGCTTTTTAATAACCAAAGGTCATTAAAGGTAAACAGCGTCTCGGGCACTCCTGGAGTCACGAAGAAAGTAAAGTAACTGCTCCTGGACTGCTGATCTGGATCATTTTGAAGAGCGGCTCCAAATGCCGCAGGATGAGCAATCGATAGCGGAGTCCAACTGAGAACTCTATCTGGTTGCGCAAGAACCACACCCCATCCTACGCCTGCGCCCCAATCATGACCCACAAGATGAAAACGCTCTCCCCCAACTGCATCAGCCACCGCAGAAACATCATTTACCATTTCGGAGACGGCATATTGTTCAATCGTCGCGGGCCTAGTCTGCGGGCTGTAACCGCGTTGATCAAAAGCGACAACTCTATAACCTGCTTCTGCGAGCACAGGGATGAGATCTAACCACATCGCTGAGGTGACAGGAAAACCGTGAAGAAGAACCACTAGAGGTTTCTTTTCTTGTCCTTCAAAACCAGCCGCCCTCGCACGAAAATCTCCCCGATCAGTCCTTATCTGAACCAATCCTTCCTTGGAACCCGAATCGAAAAAAGGCAACTGAGCCGTTCTTTTACTATGAGTATAAGAGCGATCCAGTGACATTTGAGCGCTTACCCAAAACGCTACAACACCAATCAATAGAAGGGTGAGAATCCCAGCAATAAAGTATCCAAAATATTTCACGACATGCCCTCTTGGGAATAAAGTTAGATTATAAGATCCAAGAACAACATTAAAAATGCCACTCTTGACTTTAACCATTTGGCTGCATCAGCGAGCACTACAATAGCTCTCTTTCTTTTTTCTTAATGCCTTCCTTGTCTTCTACGCCACCACATTTGTACTCTATTAACCGCTTCCCAAAATACTAATATTCGTATTAATGTAAGCCCGTATCCCGATAACCTGAAAAAAGTGGAGACCATGAATAAGAATAAATTTAAAAGGCTCTTTTTGTTTACCTCAATTTTTGCAGCGATTTTTCTCCAAGGCTGCTCAGAAGAGCAAACCACCTCCTCACAACAAACTTCTCTTCAAGCAATCGAACCTTGCTCAGAGGACAGTTGGCTCACAGCATGGTGCGGCTATAAAAACGCTGAGGACCTAGTAGCCACTCCTGATGGTCTTTTTCTATTGGCAACAGGATTCGGAGGATTACCAGACTCTTACATCAATGAAATGAAGATCATCGATTTATCAACGATGGATAAAGAACCAGTTAATGTGTTGCTCGAGTCTAATTCGTGGGGTGACCCAAGCTGTACAAGAACCAGCACCGACTTTTCAACTCATGGAATGGACCTTATTGAGCGAGCTGACGGCACCAAAATGGTGGCGGTCACTAATCATCTACCAAAGGAAACAATAGAGTTTTTTGAACCAGTTCAAACAGACACTAGCTGGAATTTGATCTGGAGAGGCTGCGTAGAGTCGCCTGTTCTGGAGGAAGGAAGACGTCAACCCATGTTTAACGACGTGGCACTGACAGCTGACGGCGGTTTTTACGCTACCGAGATGTATAACGCCAAAACTCCATTTGACGAATTACTCGATGCCGGAGCGGCCGGCAAAGATTCAGGACAAGTGTGGTTTTGGAGCTCAGAAGAAGGGTTTAGCGCATTGCAGGGTACATCCGGAGGGTTCCCCAACGGCATAGTCATTACCCCCGACGAATCCACCTTGTTCGTAAACTATTGGTTTTCAGGAAAAACAATAAAATTCGACCTAAAATCAGCACAAACGTTAGCCGTTCACACAGGCGGAAGGGCCGATAACTTAACGTTATCTAATGGTTCTCTTTGGGCGGCAAAGCATGACATGAGCCTGACGGATTTTTTTGAAAAATGTCCTCCTGAGACTACAAATTGCTTTCTGCCCTTTTCAATCCACAAATTTGATTCGGACCTTAACGAGCTAAAAACCTGGTCTTTTGAGAGCAGCACTTTTGGGTTTGCGACGGTAGCCACCCCAGTTGGAGAGAATGTTTGGCTTGGAACAGCTCACGGCGACAGAATCGCAAGCTTCAAGATCTCACCCCAATAGGAGCACGTGTCCTTTTTACAAAAAAGACAAGGCTAATTTTTCGTTTATCAAAAATGCGCACTTGCGCTCACAAGCACTTTGCATGCCTGCCACGTTGGTACCTGACCTGCCTATCTCTGTTGTCTATGGATCAGCGCTTCCACGCCCTCGCCTTTCTCATGAATCGTACGCGTAGCTATATAAATTTCGATTACGAGGAACACCAAGGAAAAAATCAAAAGTGCAATGCACAACATAAACAAGAAGGCTACCGTTTGAGATATTTCAAGCCCATACAGTCCTTGAATAAACATACAGAGGATGACGATGCAAACAAACAACCCACTAGAAACCGCCAAGCTGATTGAAAAGTAACAGAACCTGCTTCTCCAGGTTAATTTAGATATTGCTTTTAGAAAAATCGGACTCTTTTGAATTTCAACATGATCAAGAACAGCTCGCTGGAGCACCCTAATCCGGTCCTTAATACGTCCCAGACGATTAGTCATGGATATTAAAAGGGATCCGATTCCAGCCAACAAAAACACGGGCGTAACCGCAACTTGCATAATTTCGTAGATATTAATCATTAACTGTAACTTACTTCTATAAACCCTTTAGTTCCCAAAACCTCGTCACCAGATCCAAGATAGGTCAGACATTGGAACCTGGTTACTTAACATAAACCTTCACTCGTTTTTTCCAGCTTCGAAACGCAAAAAAAAATCAACTAACTTTAATCTGACCTTATCTATATTTCACAGCTATAATTTCCATCAAACTATCACAACTAAACTATTTAGGGAGAACAAACATGGGCGAAGCATTGATTATCGACACCTGCAGAACTCCACGCGGCATTGGTAAAGCAGGCAAGGGAGCTCTTTCACACCTTCATCCACAGCATCTAGGATCAACTGTATTGAGCGCTTTGGCGGATCGAACGGGGATCGATACCTCAGAGGTTGATGACGTCATATGGGGCACAAGCTCTCAAGTATGCGAGCAAGGAGGCGACCTTGGAAGAATGTCGGCTCTTGATGCAGGCTATGACATCAGAGCTAGCGGCGTCACGCTTGACCGATTTTGCGGATCTGGTATCACAAGCGCAAATATAGCCGCTTCATCTGTCATGTCAGGAATGGAAGACCTTGTGGTCTCAGGCGGTACAGAGATGATGTCTTTACCAAAAAAAGGCGTGTTACCCATGGGTGCGAATAATCCACATTTACAGGAAATTCACCCTCAGTCACACCAGGGAGTTTGTGCTGATGCCATCGCCACACTAGAGGGCATCTCCAGACAGACCCTCGATGAGCTCGCTGAGTTATCTCAAAGCAGAGCTCAACAAGCTATTGAAGAAGATCGATTTAGCGGTAGTTTAGTAACCGTCCATAATCTTGACGATTCAGTCGCGCTCGATAGAGAGGAATTTCCGCGTCCAGGGACTACCATCGAATCTTTATCCGCTCTGACTCCAAGCTTTCCACAAATAGCCGATTATCGACACACTGAGGGTTCAAAAACTTTTCGCGAGCTCATTAATCAAAAATATCAGGATCTTGATATCGAACACGTGCACCATGCTGGTAACTCTTCTGGCGTGGTAGATGGATCGGCGGCTATTTTATGGGCCAACCCTGACTACGCTAAATCCAACGGTCTTAAGGCTAGGGCACGTGTAGTCGCCTGCGCGAATATGGGAGACTGTCCTACGCTTATGCTAAACGCGCCTGTACCAGCAGCCCGCAAGGTTTTACAAAAAGCAGGCCTTACAATCGACGATATCGACGTTTTTGAGGTAAACGAGGCTTTTGCTGTAGTCTCCGAAAAATTTCAACGTGATTTGGATTTAGACCGCAGCAAGGTCAACATAAACGGCGGGGCCATGGCTTTGGGACATCCTATCGGCGCAACTGGGGCTATGCTCATAGGCACTGCGCTCGACGAACTCGAGCGCAGCGACGGTCAGTTCGCCTTGATTACGATGTGCGCTGGCGGAGGAATGGCCCCGGCGATAATCATCGAACGAGTTTAACTCCAGCCACAATACCCTCACTTTTTTGCAGTGGCCCGACTCTGGACCGGGTTGCTGCAATTGAGCGACAAACGAACTTACGAAGACACCAACCATGAAAGATTTAAGCGGCAAAATAGCAGTGGTAACCGGAGGTGGGACTGGCATGGGGCGCGAACTTGTCAGGCAGCTGATCGCACACGGCTGTGACGTGGCCACCTGCGATATTGTCGAAGAGAACCTGAACGAAACTTTAGCTTTAGGCAGAAAGGAAGCTCCTCAAGGTGTCAGGTTAATGGGTTCGCTTTGCGACGTTGCTAAAAAACAGGAAGTCTCGAAATTCAGGGAGCAAGTAAAGGATGAATTCCGTACAGATCATATTAATCTGTTATTCAACAATGCAGGAATCGGAGGGGGTGGGAGCTTCGTAAATTCTGATCAAGACGAATGGGAGCGATGTTTTAATATTTGCTGGTTCGGCGTCTATAACTTCTCAAGAGCATTTTTACAGATGCTCTTAAACAGCGAAGAGGGGCACGTTATTAACACAAGTAGCGTTAATGGTTTCCGCGCCTCTCTGGGAGGCAATATTCCTCACACCGCTTACAGCGCAGCAAAATTTGCGGTCAAAGGCTTCACGGAAGCACTCATCAATGATTTTCGATTTAACGCCCCTCATCTTAAAGCGTCGGTCGTAATGCCAGGCTGGGTCGGCACCGACATTGCTCTTAACACTCCAAAAATTCTTGGTTGGAAAGAACCTAAAGATTTAAACGACGAAGAAATCGATGAAATAAGAGAAAATCAAATCAAATTCGGCGAATTGAATTCAGACTCAAATTTTTCAAACGAAGAATTTCGCCGTAATCTTGAAGCAAGCAGAACAGAGTATAAAAAGGCTCCAGTAAGTTCTGCTCAGGCCGCAGAGATGATTCTTGAAGGCGTAAAAAACGACAAATGGAGAATCCTAATTGGCCGAGATGCTGAGGCACTAGACAAAGCCGTTAGAGAAGAACCGCTGAAAGCTTATGACCTAGATTTTAGTGAAAAGGTATGGTCTCAACTAAACCAAATTGACTCTTAGTGCAAAGCTTATCCGCGCTAAAGCCTTTTATCCTAGAAAAACCTTCTTTTTGAACCACAAAAAAAACTATAACGCTTTGCTTAATTCAACCTCATTCAGCAACTTGAAACTTTTTTTCTAGTATACTTCTCCCAGAGGATCTTATGGGCTTTATGGGCCACAGCACAGACGAACTATCTGTCTAGTCACTCACATGGAGACGTTAAAGTTTGCAGCCTACTCTGGGTAGTTCAGTCCTCGCTAGACTATCCTTTCATTGAACCACTTCCACTTCACTCGCAGTAGCTTTAGATGTCGAGGCGTTTTCTTTCTTCGGGATATCTTCAAACATCTTTTTCATAAACGCTGAACTTTCGCTATATGAATCTTTTGCCAAATCGCTATTGGTTTTATAGACCGTCTTAGTCGCGTTCCATAACCCCTTCGCATATTCGCGCTGGACTTCCACCATTTCGGAAAGAGTTTTGGTATCTAAAAATTTCTCTTGGGCAACCTGGCCTAAGGTGAAGCATTCCGTGTAATAGGAAGAGTTGGAATCATAGAATTTTTGCATCGCAGCCATACCTGATTCAAGCATTTCTTTGCTAAACTCGTAGCCTGTTTGATTCGCCATGTTTGTCCTTTATTATAGAATTTGTTGCAATGCACAATAATATGCCATCAAACAGATTAGGTTTCAACAGATCAAAAAAAATTATCGATTTTCTTCCTCCAGGCAAAAATATGCGCAAATTTAAAAAATACCCAAACAGAAGGATTTACGATCTTCAATCAAGCAAGTACGTGACGTTGGATACTATTTTAAATCTAATTGTCGAAGGACAAAGCATAGAGGTGATCGATGCGGAAAACGGAAAAGATTTAACTCAAAATGTTCTGCTCCAGATTCTTTCAGATCAGGAACGAAAAAATGGGAAACCTCTTCTGACCAATATCGCTCTAGAGCAACTTATTCGTTTCACAAGCAGTCCTTTTACAAAACCTCTGTCACAGTTTCTCGACCAAAGCTTAGAATTTATGTCCAAACAGCAAGGCTTTTTTAAAGAAGGAATCAAGGCCGCCAACCTAAGCAACTTTAATATTTTCGAAGAGACCTACAAGTTTTGGTCAAATAAATAAAAAGCTTTTGGACCTAACTAACCGAAAACTTTCAAGCTGCTAATGCAGATTTAGAACCGAGAGTCCTTACCCATTTCGTTATTTCACTGCTCACCCTTGCATTCGCTTTGGAACTGACAAATGCACCGATATGCCCTGCATTTAACTCCACAGATTTATACTTAGCCGATTCAGGTAAGTAATTTGATAACGCCTCGCTAGTGCTGGGCGGGACAATATGATCATGCGTCGCATAAATGTTAAGTAGCGGCATAGTTAAGTTAGACAAATCGACAACTTGTTCATTAACCCTGAACTCGTTTTTTACTAACTGATTTTCATTATAAAGATCTATTAGCCACTGCTTAGCTGCCTCACATGGATGATGAGGTCTTTCCAGCAACCATTTCTCCATTCGAAGGAAATTCAGTACTTGATCTTTAGATCCTGAAAAGGATTCAAGAAGTTCAAAATTATACTTGGTTAGGCTTTTAACAGGGGTCATTTCCTGAAAAGCAAGCCCATATAATTCCCCTGGCAATTGGCCAAAGGCATCCACCATATTCTCAAGTTGCTGGCGACTAAACCCTCGAAGCAATCTATTAAGATATCCTTTGTCTAAAGACTCGTTCGAAGTAATGTCCGCATGAAAATCAATTGGTGTAACGGCTAAAATAAGCGAGGAAACCTTTTCAGGATATAAGCTAGCATAAGAAGCCGCAAAGACACCGCCCTCACAAACGCCCATTAAGGACAAGTCTGCAACATCATGTTCTTGGGTAATAAAATCAACACAATCCGCAAGATAGGAGTCAATATAATCATCAAAACTCAACCAGCGATCTGACTTGTTGAGTGAGCCCCAATCGATAATGTAAACATCCAAGCCTTCTAACAGAAGATTTCTAATCACAGACCTGTCAGGTTGCAAATCCAACATTCTGTAGCTTCCGATTAAACTATAAGCAATTAAAAGCGGTTTTCTTCGCCTTCTTTTGGCCCCCGCCAACTTCTCATATTTATATAAGATTACCTTGTCAGTCTTGAAAACTGCCGTCTTTGGAGTGGTAGCAATTTCTACGTCTTCGTCCGAAAGTGAGTTGATATTGTCTAAGCTAGTGCCCACCTTTTCGATATATCGCACTAAATCCTCTGAGTGCTCTAAAACCTCATTTTTCATTAATGCTCCCGCTCTTCTTGAGATCATTGATTTGCTTTTTAAGTCCTCGAATTTCCTTTTTTAGTTCGTGTATAGATTTACTCATATCGTCCACCTCCGTCTGGGTCGGCATATGATTGTTTTCTAGAAACGTCTCTATCAAATTTCTGTAGGAGTGTTGAAAGTCAGAGAGCGAGTTAACAAGCTGTCTTTTAATATCCATGTACTCTTCGGAATTTTGAAAGGTAATAATTTTTTCATTCGCCTGATCAAACCAATGATCTATCTTCTTTATCTCGCTCGGTGTCTCCTTCATCTTTTCGAGAAACTCCGCTTCGTAAAGCTCCAACCAACAGTTAAAAACCAGAGCCTGCAATTCAGCAGATAGAGAAGCGAGGCTGGAGGCATCATCTACAACCGCTTTGATCTTCGCATCCAGTCCCATAAAAGCATCGAGCTTAAAAGAGGGGTCACCGGTGACTAATGACGGTAGTAATCGCTTGAATAGGTCTATCGAAACAAGAGAAAACTTTTCCCCTGCCTCAGCCCAGTCCCCTGTATCACCCGCATAAAACGAGGAAAAATTCTTGAACTCATCGATAGTCTTTTCCTGCATCCTTTCCATGAAGTCAAAAAAGTCCTTCGCTTCTGTCTTGCTTTCCATTAGTACTTTAAGCCTCAAGCACGTCTGCTACCCTCGGAGTCGATACACAAAGTCTCACAATCTTGGTTTCAGAATTATCGATCACTTGTTTACGTTCCAGCCTGCACCAAGAAAGGGAGAGAAACGCTTAGCCCGCACAAAGTTGAGTCGAGTAAATACTCAGGCCTTTCTATTACTTTTATCATAACCACCTTGATTAATCCCACCAGGTCGCAATTTTCGCCAGTGATCGACCTTTCAGTATGCAAACCTCATTAAACTCTACTCATGTAAAAGCATTTTCTATGCCAAGAGGAGAAACAGGCCCGAGAATTGCAGATAAAGTGGGCGTGATAACAGATTTATTAGCAGGAGCGGAAAATTCCAAATGAACGAAGACTGGCTAGACCACCTTCACGGAACTCACAAAAAATATCAGTCT
>CACFPX010000039.1:0-9031 GCA_902568205.1 K189A clade bacterium
AACTCGGCTGGCTTGGCAAAGGACTGATCGGTATAAAATGGCTAGCGACCCGGAGAGGCCTGGGCGCTACCAACCACTTCGAAGCTGGCGGATTCGTCAAAAGTGACTCGGCGCTGGACTACCCCGACATTCAATTTCATTTTTTGCCTGTAGCCATGTCTTATGACGGCAAAGTCAAAGCAAGCCAACACGGGTTTCAGGTACATGTCGGACCAATGCTCTCAAAGAGTCGAGGTGCCATCAAACTGGCAAGTTCGAACCCTAAAGATCAGCCTAAAATTCAATTTAACTACATGTCTAATGAAGAGGATTTTGTCGTTTTTCGCAAAGCCATCAGGACGGCGAGATCCATTTTCCAACAAGCGTCCTTTGACGGCATAAGAGGCAAAGAACTCAACCCAGGCTCACACTGTCAGTCAGACGACGAGCTGGACGCCTTTGTAAAAAGTAATGCGGAAAGCGCTTATCATCCCTGCGGTACATGCAAGATGGGCGTCGATAATAACTCTGTGGTGGATCCTCATGCGCGAGTAAAAGGAATAGACAAGCTTCGAGTCGCAGACGCCTCCGTATTCCCTCAAATTACGAATGGCAATCTTAACGCGCCAACGATAATGGTCGCGGAGCGAGTCGCTGACCTCATAAAATCAGAACAAGATCAAGTTTAAACGTGGACCCAATCAGCCAAGGAACCCTCGGGGGGGCACTAGCCCAGACCATCGCAAACAGGAAAAATTTCGCAAAAATCACCTTAATTGGATGTCTGGCCGGCATGGCACCGGACCTGGACGTACTCATTCAGTCAAACGAAGACCCCATTTTGTTTCTCGAATTTCACAGACAATTCACCCACTCGCTCATTTTCATCCCGGTAGGTGCGCTGATAGTGGCGTCTGCGTTATTCCTGTTTTTTAAAAAAACGCTGGCCTTTAATGTTGTTTACCTCGCCGCGCTCCTGGGTTATGCGACACATGCGCTACTTGATGCATGCACATCTTACGGTACCCTGCTATTCTGGCCTTTCTCTGATGTTCGCATCGCTTGGAACAACGTTTCGGTTGTAGATCCTCTCTTTACGGTTCCTGCACTCATCTTGGTAATTTGCGCCATCAGCTTAAAAAAGAGGCTCTATACAGCTCTGGCTCTAACTTGGTGTTTCCTCTATTTGATGCTGGGCTTCATACAACACGAAAGAACCTACCGCGCGGCCATGGAAATCGCCAACGAGCGACAACACAGCCCCCAGAGGCTCACTCTCAAACCGTCCTTTGGTAATCTGATACTGTGGAAAGCGGTTTACGAACACGAAGGGCGATATCATGTGGATGCGATTCGAACCTTGCGAACGACGACTTGGTGCTCAGGCGAATCGATCGAGGTATTTGATTATGATAAGCACCTTCCTAAACTGGACAAAAACAGCCAACAAGGCATCGATATTGAAAGATTTCGCTGGTTTTCCCAGGACTACCTAGGTTACGACTATCAGAGTCAGCTAGTTGCTGATATTCGTTATTCGATGATCCCGAATCAGATTAGACCTATGTGGGGATTACGGATTAATCCAGCAAAAAACCAAAGTGAGCATGCCGTATGGATAGCCAGTCGCAATCTAGACGATGAACAGTTAAGTTTATTTAAAGACATGTTGACGGGTGAACACTGTCGTTAGCACTAAATCAATAACACCCTAAAACAAACTAATTACCCTAAGGATAATCATCACATGCTAGGCCAGCCAGATCTCACGAAATCGATAGCGGAAAAACTGAAATCTAAAGGCCATACTATCTCGGTCAGCGAGTCGTCCACTGGAGGATTAATTTCCGCTGCTCTTCTCTCCGTGGCAGGCGCGTCAGCTTACTTCAAAGGCGGCTCAGTCATATATACGCTTGCTTCGAGAAAAATCTTCCTGGGACTTTCCAAGGACGATATCGACGGCCTTAAACCCATGACAGAAATGATGGCTCTTAAGTTCGCTGAAAAAACCAGGAAAGTGCTGGATTCAGACTGGGCCATCGCGGAACTAGGCATAGCCGGTCCCACAGGTTCACCTTATGGCGTTGGCCCAGGCAATAGCGTAGTCGCAATCAGCGGTCCTAAAAACAGCTCAATCAAGATCGAGACCGGAGAAAGCAACCGTGAAAACAACATGCAAGCATTTACAAAACAAGCACTGCAACTGCTAGACGAAACCCTGACCTAGCGTCAGCTAACGCCAACTCCAGCCAAAACTGGACAATTTATTCGCTCTGAGCCAACCTGTTACTAAAGATGGTTAAGGGAGAATCAACGTGTCGAAGCAAAAAAATGTGCTCATCGCGAATCGAGGAGAAATTGCGGTTCGTATTGCCCGGGCAGCAAAAGGCCTCGGAATTAATCCGATCTCGATTTTTGCGCCAGCCGACTCTGATTCTCTCCACACGAAATTGACACCAAGAGCCGTCGAACTCTCTGGAAAGGCGACAGACCCCGTCTCTGCCTATCTCGATTTAGAGCAGATTGTGTCAATCGCTAAGGAAAACGAGTGCGAGCTTGTGCACCCCGGTTATGGTTTCCTCTCTGAAAACGCGGTGTTCGCGAAAAAATGTAGCGAACAAGGAATAGAATTTATTGGGCCTGAGCATAGAGTGCTTAAGTTATTCGGAGATAAAGTCCAGGCAAGACAGCTAGCGGAGTCTCTCTCAATACCAACCATTCCAGGCAGCAAAGATGCTCTCGACTCAGTTGGGGCCGCTAAGGAAGTCGTCCAAGCAATTGGTTATCCCATCATGCTCAAGGCTTCCTCAGGAGGCGGGGGTCGAGGTATGAGAGCCGTAACTAGTGAAAAAGAGATGGAGGAGGCCTTTGAGCGCTGCGCTAGCGAAGCAAAATCTTCTTTTGGAGACGAACGCTTGTTTCTCGAGAAACTGATAGAACGTCCAAGGCATATAGAAATTCAAATTCTTGCTGATAAACACGGCGATATAATTCACCTGTTTGAGCGAGACTGCTCCATTCAGGAACGCAATCAGAAGGTGATAGAAATCGCGCCTGCTCCGAATTTGGATCCAACGCTACTAGATCAACTTTATAAAGACGCCAAAAATATCGCCAAGGAAACCGGCTATACCAATGCAGGGACCGTTGAATTTTTAGTGACTCCCGAAACAGGGGAGTACTTCTTTATCGAATGTAACCCTCGAATACAGGTCGAACACACGATCACCGAGGAAATTACCGGAGTCGACCTGGTGGAAACGCAATTCCGAATTTCCCTAGGCGAAACCCTTGCCTCAATGAATCTAGATAAATTTAATGAAAACAAGCGTCCCTCAAGTTTCGCTATACAGGCCCGCGTGGTATCCAAAGGAAACGGCACCTTACTCTCCTACCGAGAACCCTCAGGCCCCGGCGTTAGAGTTGACAGTGCTGCTTATCCGGGGCTCACCCCGCCACCTTTTTTTGATCCTCTTCTAGCCAAGTTGATCTGCTCATCTAACTCGAGCGGCAGCTTTGAATCCGCGATACAAAGGGCGATAAACAGCATTGACGAATTTTATATCGACGGCCTGCCAACCAACCTCTCCTCGCTAAAAGCATTACTATCGTCCGAGGAATTAGCAAAAGCTGATGCTAGAACCGATCTGATTGAAAGCTCTGGTCTGACGGCTAACCCTAAAGACGAATCTCGCAGTCCGGCAATCGACCTATTTGAAAAAAAATCGCCCAGTTCGGCATCCTCCATACCAAAGACACCTGCTAGTCTGGCGTCTAACCAACCTGCTTTAGACTTCGATCCAACTCATCAAGCCATCGAGTGCCCAATGGCCGGCGCTGTTATTGATCTCAACACAAAAATTAACGATCAAGTCAAAGCAGGCGACACACTTATGGTTATCAGCGCGATGAAAATGGAGACCGCGATCACTGCTCCATGTAACGGGCAAATTAAGGCCGTGCTAGAGCTCACAATCGGAGACACCGTTACACCAGGACAGATAGTCGCGGCAATTCTTCCAGAAGGCGGCACCCTTAAAGACTCAATCCCAGAAGAGCAAACCTGGACGCCACTGCTTCGAGAAGTGAGCACACTTCAAAATATTGCTCACAGACGATTCTCAGACGACACAAAGGATCCCGGCGTGTTACGGCAAAGATCAAGAAATAAACTAACTTGTCGCGAGCGGATAGATCTCCTTCTGGATTCTGACTCTTTTAGGGAAGTCGGTAGTCTCGCCGGTTTCGCGTCCTACGACGAAGAGGGCGCTATCTCAGACTTTACACCGGCAAACCACGTAGGAGGCTGGGGCACAATTAATCAGCGAACAACCATCGTCTGCGCCGATGATTTCACTTCTCGAGGAGGCCATTCAGATGGCGCAATCGGGCAGAAGAGTGGTTATCTGGATAGACTTTCAATGGAACTCAAAGTACCGTCGGTCAGATTGCTCGATGGTTCTTCAGGAGGCGGCTCGGTCGCAAGTATGGTACCGCAGCAGAAAAAAGACGGTGAAAGCGATGCAAAGGAGAGCTCCGGTGCAATCAAGGCAGGCAAGCCAAGAGTTTCGGGTGGAGGGGGTTCCTTTCTACCCGGCCACCTGGGAAGTGCCATGTTCACCAACCAGCTATCCACTGTGCCCGTGGTTAATATGCTGCTGGGTAGCGTTGTCGGTCTTGGAGCAGCAAAAGCCGTGCTCGGGCACTTTTCGGTAATGGTTAAGGATATATCACAACTATTCGTCGCGGGCCCTCCAGTAGTGAGCCATGCGATGGGTTATGACATCAGCAAAGAAGATCTCGGCGACTGGAGAATACATTGTACTAATGGTTCGGTTGACAATTTAGCGGAAACTGAAGAAGAGGCAGTCGAGATGACTAAGCAATTCCTGTCTTACTTGCCATCCAGCGTCTATGACATTTCCCCTCGACAAACGGTTAGTAATAGCGACCCCACAGACCGCAGGGAGGAAGAGCTTTTAACTTTAATTCCTCGAAAAAGAACCACCACCTTTGACGTGAGAAAAGCTATTCGATTGATGGCAGATAAAAACTCTTTTTTCGAAATTGGTTCGCTCTGGGGAACAGATCAGGTAACAGGTTTTGTTCGATTCAATGGCTATCCCCTTGGAGTTATCGCCTCGGACAGTAGACACGAAAATGGTGGTGCGCTCACGGCGGACGGTTGCGACAAACTAACGAGGCACTTGGACCTTTGTGATTTGTTTCATATTCCCGTGCTCAATCTGGTAGACAATCCGGGATTTGCAGTCGGCGTCGAGCACGAGACAAGAGGCACTATTCGAAAAGGAGGCGAGTGGATGGTCGCTTTTTCCCAAATCAAAGTGCCCATCTTCACTGTTATCATGAGAAGAAGCTTTGGAGTCGCCGGGAATAATTTCGCTACTCCCGTCTCAAGACCGGTCGTCAGAGTTACCTGGCCCGCGGCCGACGTCGGCGGAATACCACCCGAAGGCGGCATAGAAGCAGCTTACAAACGCCAACTGGCGGAAGCGGAGGACCCAGCAGCTTTGCGAGCAGAGTTAGAGGCCCGAATAGAAAGCGCCAGGGGCCCAATAGGTCCGCTTAGTCGATTTCAGATGGAAGAAATGGTTGACCCCAGAGATACACGACGATTAATTTGCGAGTGGATCGACAATGCTTACAAAATCGCTGCACAGCAGGCTCAACAAGGAGCAAGACCATTGCAATTTAGACCTTGAAATTGGAAACAAAAAGTTACGGTTGGCGCAACTGCTCGCCTTTGAAATCAGTGGCGATTTAAAACTAATGGCCTCTTTGCCGCTCTGTCATTAAGATCCCCGACAAGATAAGCTAATTCAAAATTAATCGAGCGAGCCAATGTCCGAAGGGCCTTTATCACGCGTTACCATTCTTGATCTCACCGATGAGAGAGGCATCTATGGCGCTAAACTCCTGGCTGATCTAGGGGCTAACGTCATCCGACCAGAGCCATTGACAGGGGACCCGTTGAGAGCTCGGGGGCCTTTTATCCAAAGCACTGACCAAGAAAAACAATCCATCTGGCACGCCTATTTTTGTTCAAGCCGGCGATCTATTACTTTGGACCTAGACTCTGCTGAAGGCTCAGAACAGCTTGAATTGCTGCTAACTAAAGCTGATATCGTTCTCACTTGCCCAGGAGCATTTGGAGTTGAGAGATCAAAGGAGATCCTAAAAAACAAAAACCAAGAAGAACTCATCTTCATAGACACCTGTTCTTTCAGGCCTGATTGCGAGTGGGCAGACTACATAGCTCCAGATATCGTAGCGGGAGCCCTAGGCGGACAAATAGCAACTACAGGAGATGCAGATACCGCTCCACTAAAGAACTTTGGTGAATTGAATTTCATGGTTTCTGGCGCTTACACAGCGATTTCAGCACTTTCAGCGCTGTACAATCGTCGCGAAGCAGGTTCAGGACAGCGCGTCGAAGTATCTGTTCACGAATGCATTGCCTCATGCCTGGAACACGTGTTCATGTTTTATTGGTACGGAGAGGCAATGGAACACCCAGACGGGAAGGTACTGCCGCGCCGAGGCTCGCTTCATTGGTCGAACGCCTATGATGTTATGAACGCGGAGACTGGCAGCATCATGGTCACGCCAACCCCAGACTTCGACAAGCAATTAACCTGGATGATTGAAGAGGACATTCACGACGACTTGATAGACCCAAAATATTTGGAACCTGAAAACCTGAGACTAAGGGTTGAAAAAACTATGGATCAGCTTCGCGACTGGGTCGCCACAAAAAATGCTGAAGATCTTTTTTTCGAAGCGCAAGAGCGGCACATGCCCTATGGGTTGGTTTTGCCAATAGAACAGGTCGCAGAGAATCCCCAGCTTGTCGCTAGAGACTGGTTCGTCCCCTATCAAATTGGCGAGCACAAAACGTTATCAACCGGCGCTCCCTACCACTTTTCTGACACACCATGGAAATTAGGCGAATACAAATCAATGAATGAAGACCAGGTCGATATATTAAATGAGATTGGTTGGGACTCTTAATATGGCGCGACCACTCGAAGGACTAAAAATACTCGACTTCACTCACGTGCTTGCGGGTCCATTCGCAACACGAATGTTGGGTGACATGGGCGCCGATGTCGTGAAAATAAATTCCCTCGATCGCGCCGTCGGGGCAAATGATCCCATACACCCCTACTACATCATGTGGAATCGCAACAAAAGGGCCCTTGCGCTGGACATGAGCCATGAGTCGGCAAGAAAGACTTGCGGGGAACTCTGTCAGAAAGCGGATGTCGTGATAGACAATTTCTCGGTAGGCGTTCTCGATCGCTGGGGAGTCGGCTACGACACAATTAGCCAGGTCAACAAAAAGGTCATCTACATACAGATGTCGGGAATGGGTGATGGGGGGCCATGGTCAAAGTTTGTGACTTACGCTCCGACCATCCACGCTTTGTGCGGTCTTACCCACACAACCAGCGTGAAGAATCGTCAGGACATCGGCATCGGCTTTTCGTACAACGACCACCAAGCCGGCCTGCACGGTGCCATCGCAATACTAGCGGGCCTCGAATCTCGCCGACACTCCGGCAAGGGACAAAGAATAGACATATCTCAGTTCGAAGTAGGCGTTAATTTCGTCGCACCGAGCCTCATTGATCACTTTTCGAACAGGACGATCACCGAGCCATCCGCCAATGACCTTCCCTACGACGAGGTTGCTCCACACGGGGTCTATCCCTGCTTATCAAATGGAGAAGGAATCAAGGGCGAAAATTGGATCGCTATAGCCTGCATGACTAACGAACAATGGCACTCCCTGAAAAGTCTTCTGGGAAATCCTGGGTGGGCAGAAGTAGATTCTTTTTCCACAATGAGCCTACGCTATAAAAACCGTCGAGAACTCGATTCAAATATCCAAAATTGGACAAAAGACCGTGAGGCGTATCAGCTTATGGATACCCTACAACAAGCTGGAGTTCCGGCCGGGGTAGTCCAGTCCGGAGACAATCTTGCAAATAAAGACCCTCAAATTAGAGACAGAGAATTCCTGTTCGCTTTTGACGAACTCCACGGGGAAGTTGGCCAGACTTTCGGAGACAAGCTTCCTATCAAGTTTGAAAAAACACCCTGCGAGAGCTACGTTCGGTCAAGGTCTCTCGGGGAAGATAACCAAAGCGTACTTAGGGATTGGCTTAACCTGTCGCCAGAAGACATAGACAAAAACAAGTCCGAAGGCTGGCTAAATTAGCAGTCACACGAACACTTAAAGAGTTAGATTATGGAAGCAGTAATACAAGTCTCTCAGGAACTCAAACCCAAATTTGAAGAGCTCATCTCGTACCTCGACGACAGTCAGCAAGTCGCGGCCAGCGCCTTTTTCACTGACCTGTTAGTGAAACTGCTCGCAGTTAAAGAAGAAGAACAACTCTTGAGCCTGTTCATGGAACTGTCGACCACCGCTTTCATCGGTCTCGAATTTGATGATTTTTCTGCTCAGCTTATCGACGAGATCTTACTGCACGCTCAAGAAGTCTCAGCAACTTTTGCAGTAGACTCCTCGCAAACTCACTGAATAGGGGCAACTCTACAAACAATCGAGATTGTCAACTATTTCTTCGCGCTCGCTTTTTCTAATTTCGTTACCAACCTGTCAATCGCATTAGCGAACTCCTGGACATTTTTTTTGTTGAGCGCAGAAGGCCCTCCAGAAACAACACCGCTATCGCGCAGATCTTCCATCAGATCCCTTCGAGACAAGTGGGACTTAATATTTTCTTCATCATAAACAGTGCCTCGAGGGTTGATCGCAAATCCTCTTTTTTGAATTACGTCGTTTGCTAACGGTAAATCGCCTGTAACCACCAAATCTCCTCCAGACATTAGAGCGATTATTTCATTGTCCGCTTCATCAAAGCCCTTGCCGACTTGCTTTGCACTAACAAAACGAGAGTTCGGAGTCTTTACATAATGGTTGGAGACCAAAACCACATCGACTTGACGATTGTCAGCCAGTCGAAAAATCACATTCTTAATCAAATTCGGGCAGGCATCTGCA
>CACFPX010000040.1:0-8962 GCA_902568205.1 K189A clade bacterium
AATACGAAGAAAGATTTCAGTTTCATGACAGGAATGGTTTTGGGCGCGCTCATAACCGCAGTCGTGTTGATGGTGGTTAATATTTTCTTGAATATGCCATTGCTGCAGCTTGTTATATCCGGAATGGTGATACTTGTGATGAGCGCTTTCATTTTGATTGATACCTCTCGCATTGTTCGGGGTGGAGAGACCAATTACATCATGGCCACTTACGGAATGTATTTGAGTATTTTCAATATCTTCATTCACTTGCTCGCGATATTGGGCATTATGTCTGAGGACTAATGAATAGTTGAGAATGAGAAAGCCCAGCTATTGCTGGGCTTTTTTTTGGAGTAAAAATGGACTGGACAAAAATATTATGGGCGTTAGTGCTTGTGGCTTTCTTGGCTTTCCTTATTCCGCAATGGCTGCGGTGGAGAAAAGACGCGCCTGAGGCCGAACCCGGTGCATGGTCGAGCGCTATGTTGCCCATAGGAGGTGTCGTTTTGTTTGTACTTATACTGATACTCTCGGTGCAGAACTAACTTGCTTACCAGACTAGGTTAACGGTTAGTGAGTTGGGTGTAGAGCTTGGTTAACTGGTCGGGGAGGTCATTCATCTCTTCGATAATCATGTAACGACCATTGGGGCACATTCGCTTTAGATAATCGTGACCTGATCGATCGACAGTAATGCAAAAACTTTCAATGCCCTTTCTCTCGGCTTCCTCAAGAGCTTTCGCGGTATCCTCCACGCCGTAGTCGTGATTTCCTCTTTCCGGTCCATAATCGCAATCCTGGGGAAATCCATCGCTCAAAATAATGAGAATTTTCATTGCCTGCCCGGATTGGGTGAGCTTGGTAATGCCGTGGCGAATTGCTGGACCCATCCGCGTTGAGCGTTTAGGGGTCATAGACGCGATCGACCGAAGCGTTGTGTTGGTGAATTTATCATCGGGCTCTTTAGCAACGAACAGCTCTACGCAATCCTTTCCATAACCTGAAAATCCGTAAATTCCATAATTGTCACCGAGCGCGTCCAGCGCTGATGCCATAACGACCATAGCCTCTCGCTGTACATCAATGATTTTTCGTTTGGGCTCTTCGGCGATCAATTCGTCAGCTGTGATCGCGTCCCACGGATCCCTGAGATTGTCGATCATCTCTTGCTCTTCTTTGGTCAAGGGTTTGGGTTCACTTTTTTCGATCGGATCGTCAGTGGAAGCGGAGAGATCGACCAGAAAGACAGCGCAGACATCCCGGTGCATACGCTCTTTGCGTGAATAGAATCGTTCATCTGGGCTTTGACCAGCTCGAAGGTCTTGTCGTGCTTCTATGATGGCGTTGAGATCCAGTTCGTCTCCGTCTTGAACACGTTTAACCCGTTGGAGTCCCGTGGGTCGAATTTGCTCTAATTGCTTCTGTACCAGAGGCCTGTAATCGCGGATCACCTGGTTAAGATCGTCGATCTCTTCTTCGTCTTTTGGAACCAAGGGTTCTTCGAAGACCCTGCACCAGTGTCTTAAATAAGTCCGATTCTGATAGTCCCACTCATCATAGCGAAAGCTACGCGAGACTGATTGATCGGGCCCCATGGCATGCTGAAGAGAGGAACGCTCCATATCAATTCTTCTTTTTAGTTGATCTCGACCTTCCTCCAAGGATTTGATGTCCAGGTCTTCTTCTCTCACCGAGCCGCCAGCGTTTTCGCTGAGCTCCGCCTCTATCTCGTCGCCCTCAAATTGATCGAAAGAAAATAGGGCGGATTCCACTTTCTCCATGTCCTCTTCCCACTCCTCGAGTCGTTGTTCTCGGTTAAGCCAATCCCCGAGCTGCTCCTCCTGCTCTTCAAACAATTTAGTGTCATTGACTACGTAAAAAGAGGCAACTAGCCCATACAGCTCACAAAGGTAGTAGGCCGAGTCATAAACTGATTTTTTTGTCTGCTTAAGATCATCAATGGCTTGATAGATTAGTTTCCACTGACTATTACAAGCGTGTCCTTGTAAATAACTCTTGGCGTTTTCGAGAGGATCTTCCGAAGGACCTGTGACTTCAGCAGTGTGATCGAAAAAGTGATCAATATGACGCTTTAACCCTGGATAGTGACGTAAGAGATGACCGATAACTCTTGCTTTTTCAAGCAGAAAAAATAGCTCTGACGCGAGAGACGGGTGAGAAAAACAATTGAATAAAAGGTAGTAGTCTCCCGTCCTCGGTGTCAGGTCTTTGGGAGGACTGTAAAGATTCTTAAGGACTTTGATCTTATCCAGAGCCTGGTCAAAGCGGAAACGAAAGGTCCCGCACTCGCGCTGTCCAATTTGTTCCATTACCAAAAACCGATAGGCGCCGCTCGACGGTGCGTCGAGCTCATTCGGCAAGTAGATGGTGTCTTGTGTCTGCCCTGCACCTAAAAGATCGAGCTTGAGACCTAGATGGCTGACGAACTCTTCACTTGCTTTGATGTGGAGGTACTTGCCCGCTATACCCTCAGTAAAGAGAGTGAGAGACTCCTCGATGTCTGCCAGTTGCTGCATGAAATCTCAGGGCAATATGACGTCGACGATATCTTCGACCGCCTGTTGAATGGTGGAGTCATCTGATACAGCGCTAATGATTGCTGCTTCGGCTGCTCGACGAGGCTCAATGTCTCTCGCCATCAACTGACCGGCATAGATAAGAAGGCGTGTACTGACCCCTTCCTCGAAACCATGCTGTTTTAAATTTCTTACTCGTTCGCCGATGACGGCCAATCTTTCTGCACTGCTCTCTTCAATTTGTGCCTCGTGAGCAATAATTGTGGTTTCTAGTTCCACTGACGGGTAGTCGAATTCGAGACTCACAAAGCGCTGTCTTGTGCTTGGTTTGAGATCCTTGAGGACACTTTGGTAGCCTGGGTTATAAGAGATTACCAGTAAAAACTCCTCGTGAGCTGGAACTAGTTCTCCAGTTTTGTCGATAGGTAAGATTCTTCGGTGGTCCGTCAAAGAGTGAATTAAGACGGTAGTGTCTTTTCTGGCCTCTACAATTTCATCAAGGTAACAAATCGCACCTGTTCTCACAGCTCTCGTTAGCGGCCCATCGTTCCACACGGTTTCATCGCCCTTTAGTAGGTATCTGCCAACCATGTCTGTCGCGGTTAGATCTTCATGGCAGCTCACGGTAACCAGAGATATATCGGGTGCTTCGGTTTTGTTTTGATAAAGTTTCCAGGTCATGTGTTCAACAAAACGAGTTTTGCCGCATCCGGTAGGGCCCTTGAGCAATACCGGTAGTTTGGCTTCATAAGCCGATTCAAATACATTGATTTCGTCTTTCAACGGCAGGTAGTAGGGCTGCTCGCCCTGGGTTAGCGAATCCATCTTAAGTTCCTATGTTGCGGGCGAAAACTGCTCGTTGCCGCGCCGGTAAGTGAAAAAATTGGTGGCTGGGTTCCGATTGACTAAAGGACGTCGATACATCTGATGAGAGAGAGATCGTACTTCATGCTCGATCTCGTAGAGTAACTCGCCAGAATCGGGATCCACGATTTTTTGAAATCGATACTGGAATTGATCAGATTCTTCACTGATTAAATCTCTTTCCGCCAGCCATTGATGTGGTCCCGAAAAGTTGGAAACGTAAATGGCAATATGATGTCCATCGTATTCTGGAAGAGGCTGGTCTGTCTCTCTGTAAATTAATTCTTGATTGTGCCCCATCGCTACTCTCACCGAATCAGACTCTATTGAGGTGGGACACCCGATGACAGAGGAGTAAAACTTAGCTATTCCTTTGCTTGAGCCAGGCGGTGTATTGAATTCCACGTATGGCATGCCCAGATCCATATTTGGGAATCTGTCGGGTTCATAGGCTTTTATGGTGTTGCCATACGGACAGGTTAATTCAACGTGATCCCCTTCCTCCTTGAACTGAAATGCGGTCTCGGACAGGGCCTTTCCTGCAAAACTCAGACGCTTTAAAAGGCCCTCTAGTTCTGGGACTACGACTCCTACATGTCCGCGTACGACTTGAGGTTTGCTGACGGGTAAATGAAATTGCTGGTCACCCAGATTTACCCACATGTTGAACGTGCCAAAGTCGATATAGGGGTCTCTAGTGAACCCTAAGCCGGTGACATAAAACATAGAGGCAAGTCCCTGATCTGGGACCGTTACGTTAACGTGTTCCAGAAGTTGTACATTGCCAACATCTTCTTTACTGCGATCAAAATTTGTTTTTGAGTGCATAACGTCTACCTCGATTCACCATCAACTATACAAGAAAAGGATTGAACATGGAGCCTGTTCTTTGTGTCCGTTCCCAAACTTGATTAGGATCAAGGTTCCCTGCGAAATAAGTATTGATGATGGCTGAAACAGATGCTCTTTTAGATGCGACGACCGCTCTGGTCCCTCCCCTTCTTAACGGACTCGAGGCGCTAAACTACGCGGGCCGGCATATGCATCCTCCCAACTTGGTATCGCTTGTCGAATCCGTGAAGCCCTATAGGGAGCCGCTCAAGCAAGGTATTGCCGCCTTTGACGAAATAGAGTGGCCTGAACACTTGGCGAGATTTAGAGATCATGTTCGTGAGTCAGCTAACCTTACAATGCAGTCTTTTAACGAGTTTTTAAGCTCGATTAATCAAAGCCAGCCACCGATGGCAGCTTACCGAGCGATGGGATATACCACCAAAGCAATTGAGACTTTGTACCCTGTTTCAATGATGCTTCCGCCAGTAAGTCGTTTCTATCTGGATGTGGACCGAAGAGACGATCAAGACTTAATTAAGCGATTAGCAGCGGCTGACGGCACTAGCGAATCGACTGGTGTGATGCATGCGAATAACACGAGAGAGGAAAGGGGTGGTTTTTCTATTTATGTGCCGGAGTACTACTCTAATGAAAAGGTCCCTCTCGTCGTTTGTATGCATGGCGGAAGCGGCCACGGGCGGAGTTTTCTATGGACATGGCTTCGCACTTCAAGAACTCGGAATTTTGTGTTGATTAGTCCAACCTCTATGGACGGGACATGGTCGTTGATGGGAGAAGATCGTGACAGTGCCGTACTGGATCGGCTGGTTGAGTATGCGATTGAGAATTGGTCGATCGATGAAGATCGAATCCTGCTCACTGGGATGTCTGATGGCGGTACCTTTAGTTATGTTTCTGGATTAAGGTCTAATGCTCCTTTCACGCACCTCGCACCTTGTTCTGCCTCCTTTCATCCTATGCTCGTTGAAATGAGTGATCAGGATCGTATAAAGGGCCTCCCTATATATTTGATGCATGGTGCGTTGGATTGGATGTTTCCGGTTGAGATGGCAAGGCAAGCGAAAGATACCTTTGAAGCGGCTGGAGCCATAGTTCATTACCGTGAAATCGACGATTTATCACATACCTATCCCTTCGAAGAAAATCCTAAGATTATCGATTGGTTGATGAGTTGAGGTATGCCTGAAGTCCAGATTGTCGATTACGAAGTAAGGTTTGCTTCTTACTTTGCTAGCCTCAACTATCAATGGATTACGGAGTATTTTCGTGTAGAAGAGGAGGATCGGAAGGCTCTCGATGATCCCGAAGGTTATGCGATTAAACCAGGCGGTAATATCTTTTTTCTACTGGAGGGTGAAACTCCAGTGGGCACGGTTGCCATGGTGCCGATAACCCGGAGTGATGATCGAGAAGAGCTGTGTTTTGAGCTAGCTAAAATGGCTGTTCGGCCGGATCGTCGAGGCAAAGGCTATGGTTCGATGCTGATGCAGCACTGCCTTGACTTTGCTCGATCAGCTAAGGCTCAAGAGATTATGCTTGTAACTAATGATGTGCTATCTGCAGCAGTTGCACTATACGAACACGCTGGATTCCGAGAAGTTTCTGAATACTCCGATGACAGATATGAGAGGGGTAATCTGGAAATGAGATTGACCCTCTCGTATTAAGCTCCAGCTGAGATGCTAAAATTAAGCTCGGCAGCTGTTTGATAGGCGGGCCTATTACAATTAGATTCCACGTATTCCGCTAGTCTGTTGTTGATCTCAATGCCATAGGCTTTAGCCCAGGTTAGAACGCTTGTTAGCATTAAATCGGCTGCTCCAAAATTTTCTCCAATCAGGAATTCATTACGGTTTAGATGGTTCTCAGCAAAACGCACCTGTTTTTGAAAGCCCTCAATCGCGGCGTCGACCGCAGCGGGAGCCTCTCCGTAAATCGTTGCGAGATCTCGATGCTTTCGCATTACATAAAGGGTATGAGCGTCGAGTTCCATTTGGATGTATGAGAGCCATTCGTTGTATCGCGCGCGTTCTCGAGTATTCGGTTCTGGCACCAGCCCAGAATCTTTTCCGTAGGCATCCCCAAGGTAGGTCACGATGGCCGCACTCTCAGTGAGTACAAAGTCGCCATCGACTAATACGGGAATCTTCTCTTTGACGTTGAGAGCTACAAACTCTTCAGACTGGGTCGCGCCGGTTCTAGAACCGATTAGCTTAGGCTCGTAATCCAGTGCTAATTCGTGGGCCATCCAATGAGCTCTAATGGTTCTGCCTGTGGCTCCTCCCCAAATCGTTAACATTTTGCTTTCTCCCTTTTTCGGCTGCCTGTTTGGCTTTGCTAGCTTTTCGATTGTCACTTTGTCCTGGGTTACAGGCGCGCGCAGTTCGGGTGCTCGCCGTATTCTTCAGACTGAACGAATTGTTTGCTTACATCAACTAGGGCTTGATGCTCGAGAACATTTCTTCCGATCAACGCCTTTGTTTTTAAATGTTCCCGATTACTGAGAGAGAATCCGTAGGACCCCACTAATTGGCCTATTTTGATATCCATTAGGACAACTGGTCTGAGCTGATCTTCTGTGCTCGCTTGTTGTTTGATGCCAACGTATTTCAGAAGCTGGGCGTCCAAAGTGATTGTTTGGTTATCCGTTTTTGTTTCAAATTGCACCCATCGATTTGCGTTTCGCCGATAAATTTGAATATTGTGAGCATCGAGTGAGCTTATGGTAGCTCCAGTGTCGATCCGTGCCGAAAGTGTCGCGTCAAAATCAACTAAGTTTAACTTCTCAATTTCTCCGAGCAGGATTTTACAGTCGGGGAGAGCTTGGTCGACGTTTTTTTCTTCAGCAAAAACTGTGAAGGCATTTGATCCAAAGGCCAAAAGAACAACGAATAAAGTGGTTAATTTTTTTGTTCCAAGAGCTTTCATGTCTGGTCGATCTTATCTTTAGGTGCTACAGTTAAATACTGTATATATAAACAGTATTTTTTAGCCGTGAAGAAAACCAAACCCTATCTTGCTAGGGGGAGTTCTAGCAATTCGTCAAGTCGCTATCTCAAATATCAAGTTGAGCTTAACCGTGAACCCGAATCTTTTTTTGAAGATTTTAGTGAAAGAGAGAATGTTCAAACTCAATTCCATAAAGATAAAACGAAGACGCTTATTACTAGGAACCAATCTCCTGATATTGGGTTTGATCGATCTATTAATCCGTATAAAGGGTGCGAGCACGGATGTATTTACTGCTTTGCTAGACCGACTCATGCCTACCTTGATTTGTCCTCTGGAGTGGATTTTGAAAGCCAGATTTATTACAAAACGGGTGTTACTAGTCTGTTGGAAAAGGAGCTCAATAATCCCAATTATGTGTGCAGGCCTATAGCTCTCGGGACCAACACCGATCCGTATCAGCCTGGCGAGAAAGACTTGCGAGTGACTCGGGAAATACTGGAATTTTTAGTTAGTAGAAAGCATCCTGTTTCGATAGTGACTAAAGGGGTGTTGCTAGAAAGAGATCTGGATCTGTTGCAGAAACTTGCGGCTGAACGACTAGTGAATGTAAATGTCAGTATCACTACCTTATCGAGGAAGTTAAAAAACCAGCTAGAGCCCAGAACGGCGAGTCCTCAGGCGAGATTGCGCCTAGTAAAAAGATTATCAAAGAAAGGCATACCGGTAGGTGTTTTGGTGGCGCCTATCATTCCTTTTATTAATGACGAGGAAATAGAACAGATAGTCGGCCAGGCGGTTGATGCAGGCGCAATATCGTGTTCAGGAATCATGTTGCGATTACCTTTGGAGGTGGGGCCTTTGTTTGAAGAGTGGCTGTCTTTACATTATCCGCTAAAACAAGCGAGGGTTATGTCGGCTATTAGGAGCATCAGGGCTGGCAAGACGAATGACGCACGTTGGTTCAGTCGTATGCACGGTGAGGGCCCTATTGCCGACATGATTTGGAAGAGGTTTCTTGGAAGTCTAAAAAAAGCAGGCATCGCCTATAACAAAATGCCAGATCTCGCTAGCGATAAGTTCAAAGTTGCTGATTCGAATGGTTCTCGCCAATTGTCATTGATCTGATAAGCTACTGGAAAGCCTTAGACTTGGAGAGGGTATATGGGTCTTATCGGTTGGTCGTGGGTGTTTCTCGCGTTTTATGTTGGGTTAATGATTGCTTTTGGTGTTATCGGTCATAGGAAAGTATCCAATGCAGACGAATTCGCTACCGCCCGGGGAGGCTATGGGCCACTTTTTTTGGCTTTTGCGTTCGCGGCAACGACGGCTAGCGGTGCGACGTTTGTCGGTTTCCCTGGAATAGTCTACAACGCGGGATTGCCTGGGATCTGGTCGGTTTTCCTTTATCCTATTGGCATCTACGTCGGTGTGCTCCTGTGCCTTCGTTTAGTAAGTAATAGCGGCAATCAATTTGGGAGTCGATCGATTCCTGAGTACCTGGGCATTCGTTACCAGTCGCCATGGATCCGAATCCTGGTTTCTATTTTTTCGTTGTCGCTATTCTTTTATTTAGCCGGTCAGCTTGTATCGGGAATCGTCATGTTTGAAATCATGCTGGGCGTTCCAAAAATGGCAGCTTTAATCATAACGTCTGTCGTTCTGCTTATTTATGTAGTGTTGGGAGGAGCTCATGCCGATATCCTCACAGACGGCGTGCAAGGTTTCATAATGGTTGGGGTTGGTGTCTTGGTCGCTGTCCTCTTTTGCCTGGG
>CACFPX010000041.1:0-8224 GCA_902568205.1 K189A clade bacterium
CCTCAAGTCTTCGAGGTTATTTTAGATGCGGCAAAATTAGCTTTTCTTCTCGCCTCATCTACGGTTCGACCCATCGCGAGACAAACGCCCATTCTTCTCTCACCGAGAACCTCGGGCTTGCCGAACAAGCGTATCTGAGTGTCAGGTTCTGTTAACGCTTGATCAACATTTTGGAATTCAACCTGATTGGATTCACCATGAACCAAGATAACAGAAGAGGCTGACGGC
Source organism: K189A clade bacterium (assembly GCA_902568205.1). Classification (GTDB taxonomy): domain Bacteria; phylum Pseudomonadota; class Gammaproteobacteria; order Pseudomonadales; family Azotimanducaceae; genus UBA4421. The sequence goes on from CACFPX010000041.1 coordinate 229, forward strand.
CCTTTAAAACGAATATTTGGAATGGGTAACCCCAAAACAGCTCGGACATGCAACGAAAACTCACTGAGGTCCTGGCTTATCAATGTCACCATACCGGTATCATGGGGGCGAGGACTGACTTCACTAAAGTAAACATCGTCGCCTTTAACGAAAAACTCAACTCCAAATAGACCATAACCTCCAAGCGCACTGGTTACTTTCTCTGCGATCTTTTGACAGTTTTCTAAGGCGATATCCGACATCGATTGGGGTTGCCACGATTCTTGATAATCACCGCTCTCTTGTCGATGACCAATAGGTTCACAAAATGAACAACCGCTTGCATGCTGGACCGTCAATAAAGTAATTTCATAGTCAAAGTCAACGAAACCCTCAACAATTACTTTACTGGCTTCGCCACGAGCCCCGCTTTTCGCGTACTCCCAGGCACTTGGAACATCCTTATCGTTTGAAACCGTGGATTGGCCTTTCCCGGAGCTAGACATAACCGGTTTTACAACGCAGGGCAGCCCTATATCTTCTATAGCGGCAAGATATTGCTCTTCTGTGTCGCAAAACCTATACCGCGACGTTAACACATCTAAATCTTCCGCAGCCAAACGCCTGATTCCTTCTCGATTCATCGTCAAATTAGCCGCATTTGCCGAGGGAATCACCTTAAATCCTTCGACTTCAAGCTCGACTAACGTCTCTGTGGCTATCGCTTCGATTTCGGGAATAATCAAGTCGGGGCTTTCTAACTCTACGATATGCCTCAGCTCATCTCCATCTAGCATATTGATCACGTGATACCTATGAGCGACCTGCATAGCAGGAGCATTCGAATAGCGGTCAACGGCTATCACCTCGACTCCAATCCGCTGGAGTTCAAGCGCCACCTCTTTACCTAGCTCCCCCGAACCAAGGAGCATGGCCTTAAGTGAGCTAGAACTGAGCGGTGTACCAATAGAGATGCTCATTTACGATACCTCAATCAGCATTCTCCTGGACTTTCATGGAATCTCTAAATCTCGCTGCGTTTTCGACATAATGAATAGCGCTGAACTTAACCGTTTTTGCCTGATCGTCAGTCATCGTTTTCACCACTTTGCCCGGAGAACCCATCACCAAGGAATTGTCAGGGATCTCTTTTCCCTCTGTAATAAGCGCATTTGCGCCTATGATGCAGTTCTTACCAATTCTCGCGTTATTTAACACGACCGAGTTAATTCCTACTAACGATCCCTCACCGATATCACAACCATGAAGCATCACTTTATGGCCTATAGTCACGTTAGCGCCTACCGTCAGAGGGCTTCCTGGATCACTATGCAAAACTGAACCGTCTTGTATGTTTGCTCCTTCACCAATCGTAATCAGGTCATTATCGCCGCGAATAACTGCGTTAAACCAAACGCTAGAGTTTTCTTTGAGTAAAACGTTACCGACGACAACCGCATTTTCTGCTACCCAAACTCCCTCTTCAACTTGAACCTTTGTGTCACCTAACTGATAAAGCACGTTTTACCCCTATTTTTCTTAACTCCTGCTTCAGAAATCTTAAGAGACGCACACTTTTTTTTAAAGAAGATTCCTGAAGCGACTTGCTTTAGTATTCCTCGCAAAAGACAGGTGCGATCTACTTAAATGAACTTCTGTATAAAATGCGGCGCTAGTGTTTCGATGATCGTACCTGATGGAGATACTAGAGAAAGAGCGGTTTGCGACAATTGTGGTCATATCCATTACGTAAACCCTAGAATCGTAACCGGTTGTTTACCTGTCCATGAAGACCAGGTACTTCTCTGCAAAAGGGCAATCGAGCCAAGATATGGCTTCTGGACCTTACCGGCTGGTTACCTTGAAAATGGCGAAACGGTGGCAGTAGGGGCAGCTAGAGAGACCATGGAAGAGGCTAACGCAAACGTTACTGGATTAGAGCTCTATACGGTTTTTAGCCTTCCGCATATTTCTCAGATTTATATGTTCTTTATTAGCGAATTAAACAAACCCGAATTTTCTAGCGGTGAAGAATCTCTGGAGGTCAAACTATTCAGCGAAGATGAGATTCCCTGGGAATCACTATCTTTTCCAGTTGTTACTCAGACTTTGGAGTTTTTCTTTGAAGATAGAAAAACAAGTGACTTCCCGGTCAGATATATCGACCTGCTATTCAAGCCTAGATCCTAACCTAGCTGTGCGCGGGCGTTTCTGAAAAGACGCAACCAAGGGCCATCTTCTTCTAGTCCGTCATCCTGAAACACATTCTGACAAACACGAAAAACTCGTTCGGGGTGGGGCATCATGATCAGTGTTTTCCCTTCATTTGCAAGAACCCCGGCTATTCCTTTCGGTGCTCCATTAGGATTGTAAGGGTAGCGCTCTGTGACCTGGTGATGAGAGTCCACGTATTGTAAAGCCACCTGATTTTTATCGTATAAGCCGTTTAACTGTTCCGACAAATCAAACTCGACCTTACCCTCCCCGTGAGCAACTGCTACGGGTAGAACACTTCCTTCCATACCTGACAACCATGGAGACTTTGTCTCGTTCACTTTAACCATCACTGTTCTGCTCTCAAATTGTTCCGACCGGTTTCTAACGAACCGAGGCAAGTTCTGGCTGTCTGGCAGGATAGGCTTGATTTGAGAAATCATCTGACAGCCATTACAGACGCCAAGCGCCAGCTTGTCTGATTCAAAAAATTCTAAAAATTGATCTCGCAATATAGAGTTAAACAGGATGCTCTTCGCCCAACCACCACCACCGCCTAAGACGTCTCCATAGGAAAAGCCCCCACATGCTGCCAACACATCAAATTCGGAGAGCGTCCTTCTAGACTCTGACAAGTCCGTCATATGAACATCGACACAATCAAATCCCGCTCTCTCAAAAGCCGCAGCCATCTCAATATGTCCATTAACTCCTTGTTCTCTGAGCACGGCTACCTTAGGTCGCTCTAATCCACCAATAAATGGCCGACAAATGTCTTCGTTAACATCAAATGTTACGGAACAAGACAACCCAGGATCATCTTCTTTACCCATGGTAATCAGCGAATGCTCTTCCCGAGCGCAGTTTTCTTCATCGCGCAGAGACTGCATCTTATAGCTAGTCATTGCCCATAGGGGCTGAAGCACTCCTCGATCTGAACAAAACAGTTCCTGATTATCATTAAATACTCTTACCTGCTCATCATCTCTCAATCGACCAATGAGAGTCGCTTCGACAGGACACTGTTTTATGATCTTTTCAGATTCCTTTCTTGCTACCTGAATCACAAAACCCACTTCTTCATTGAACAGGTAAGAAATTGCGTCTCCAGCAGAAATCTGTACATCGACCCCAATCCTCGAAGAAAAAACCATCTCGAGAATGGATACCAAAACTCCACCGTCTGAACGATCGTGCATACTTAAGATCAGACCGCGTTTTTTGATCTCCAGCACAAAGTCCAACATCTGCTTAAATCTTTTGACTTCATCGACGTCAGGGCACTCGTTACCTATTTGTCCATAGACCTGTGCAAGCGCGCTTCCCCCCAACCTAGATAAACCTAAGTGAATTAACAAAAGAACCGATTCACTATCGTCCACAAGGACCGGATCCACAGTCTTCCTGACGTCAGAAACAGGAGCGAATGCAGAAGCAATAAGGGTTAACGGAGACACCACGGCACGATCTTGATCACCATCTCTCCAATGAGTTTTCATTGAGAGAGAATCCTTTCCTACAGGAACCGCAATACCCAGAGCCGGACAAAACTCCTTGCCGACCGCGTAAACAGCATCATATAGCGCCTGATCTTCGGCATTACTCCCGGCGGCCGCCATCCAATTAGCGGAAAGTACAACACGACTTAGGCTCTCAATGTCCGCGCTTATTAGATTAGTGAGCGACTCCGCGACAGCCAATCGAGCCGAGGCTGCCGGGGAAATGAGAGCGACTGGCGATTTTTCGCCCATTGAAAACGCTTCTCCCTCATAAGTATTAAAGCCCGATAAAGTAACGGCCACGTCCGCCACTGGTTCCTGCCATCGGCCGACCATAGGCTGTTTAGCTACCAAACCGGTTATACTTCGATCGCCGATCGTGATCAGAAATTTTTTACTACCAACCGCAGGGAACTGGAGTACCCTCTCGATCGCCTCGGCGATCGAGACATCCGGCAATACTAAACTTTCTCTCGCGGACACTTCACGAACAATTTTGCGGATCATTTTAGGTGGTTTACCCAACAAAACATTAAGTGGCATATCCACAGCCATGTTCTCATAAAGTGGATCCTCGACTTGGAGCAATCCATTTTCCGTCGATCGACCTACGACACTAAAAGGACATCTTTCACGATTACAGATTTCCTTAAATCGTCGCAACTCGTCTTCGGCAATACCCAGCACATAACGTTCCTGAGACTCATTGCTCCATATCTCCATCGGAGACATGCTCTCATCAGCACTGGGAATATCCCTCAGATTGATTAGGCCACCAGCATTCGCATCATTAATCAGCTCCGGCAGCGCATTAGATAATCCTCCAGCGCCAACATCATGGATCAGCAAGATAGGGTTATCCGCTCCTAAAGCACAGCAGCTGTCTATCACTTCTTGACAGCGCCTTTCGATTTCTGCGTTTCCACGCTGAACGGAGGCAAAATCCAGATCTAACGATCCGTCCGAGGATGAGCGACTGGAAGCAGCCCCTCCTCCTAACCCAATCAGCATGCCAGGACCACCTATCACTACTAGAGCAGTATTATTTGGAAAGGAGTGGGCAAAAATGTGCTCCTGATTAACTACTCCGACGCCACCAGCAATCATTATCGGTTTGTGAAACCCTCTTACACTGCCCTTATCGAGCAGGCTATCCTCTATTTCGAATGTTCGAAAATAGCCCGTTATTGCTGGCCGCCCATACTCGTTATTGAAACTCGCAGCTCCGACGGGACCTTCAATCATAATCTCAAGCGCCGAAACAATATGATCTGGCTTACCTGTGTTGATCTCCCAAGGTTGCTTCAATCCAGGAATACGTAAATGTGAAGTTGAAAACCCGGTAAGGCCGGCCTTGGGTTTTGACCCTCGACCAACTGCCCCCTCATCTCTTATTTCCCCTCCGGAACCGGTTGCAGCACCCGGGAAAGGTGCTATTGCCGTAGGATGATTATGTGTTTCGACCTTCATTAAAACGTGCAGGGGTTCCCGACGAAAAACATACTGTTTACTGACAGGATCAACCCAGAGCTTCTCAACCGTTGGACCTGATATAACCGCTGCATTGTCGCTATACGCACTTAGAACATTTGCACCATTTGTCGAGTTATATGTGTGGCGGATCATCTGAAACAAACTCTCAGACTGCTCCTTATTATCAATTGTCCAATCCGCGTTGAATATTTTGTGTCGACAGTGCTCGGAATTTGCCTGAGCAAACATCATCAGCTCAACGTCACTAGGATTTCTTCCGAGATTTACAAAGGCGTCGCGAAGATATTCGAGCTCCTCTTCCGAAAGGGATAGACCCATTGTTTCGTTGGCCAGACTCAAGGCGCTAACTCCATTTCCCAACACCTCGACCGTTTCTAAAGACCTTGGTTCGAGTTTCTCTTGCAAGCCTGAGAAATCCTCAACATCAAAACAATCCTGAGTCATCCGATCAAATAGAAAAGAGGGGTCAAGTTGCCCTAAGTTATATTCCTCTCCCACGTAGTACCTGACTCCTCGTTCGACTCTCTCGACTTGCGTCAGGCCACTGATGTGTAAAATATCTGTCGCCTTACTGGACCAAGGAGATATCGTCCCTGCTCGTGGTAAAATCACATAAGCCAATTTGCCTCTTTTATTAGGCAAATCGTTTTTTGGACCATAATCCAACAAAGACTCTAGGATCTCTGTATCGTCTTTACTTAAGGCCTTTTTCAGAATGACTACATGCACGTATTCGCAATATTCGACCGCTGGTGTTTGTTTTTTGAGTCTAGCGAGTCGAAATCGACTCATAGCAGACGGACCTGTTAGCACGATAATATCGTTAGCTTTCATGACTGATTTTTTCTCTCTTTGCGGCGCGCTTGCTTAAAAAAAATTCTTGCACTAATAGCCCACACTCCTCTTGCAACACGCCACAGTCCCAAACGACCCTGTGGTTTAAATACTCCATGTCGATTAAGCGGTTGGTTTTTACGGCGCCGGCTTTCGGTTCGCTAGCCCCAAAAACTAAACGCTGAATACGACTATGTACTATTGCCCCGACACACATGGCACACGGTTCCAAAGTAACATACAAAGTCGTTCCAGGGAGTCGATAATTTCCAACTTGGCTGGAGGCACTCCTTATTGCAAGAATTTCTGCGTGCGCCGTCGGATCCTTTGATGCAATGGGTTGGTTATACCCTTCTCCAATCGCCTGATTATTCTTCACTAAAACAGCACCCACAGGAACCTCATCTAGGTCATAAGCACGCTTCGCCAACTTCAATGCATGGCGCATCCAGTTGACATCCTGCAACTGTAGAGTGCTACCGGTGGGAGATTCCTTAACTGGCGCTTTAAAAATATCTGAACCCAAGAGTAATTTCTGTCTGTCATCAGAGACCTGTAATTCTAACCGATTGGCCCTAAACCGTTAAACTGATGAATAAGAAAAGCTCTGTGTTGGTTTCAAACCGCGTATTCTCTTTGCTAGACTTGGCCTGTACACGATGTCGTATGAGCCATGACCACAACTAGCCAAAATTATTTCAGTTTCGGATTCTGGCAGTGCAAACACACCTGGAAAACCAGCTCAAAAAACACAGCTTGGTGCCTTTTAGGCTGCGCCATTGGAGATTTGGGTACTCTATGGGCTTTTCAGACTTTTGGCTGGGGTTGGGCCCCAATGCAGATCATGGCACTGGCGATGGTCAATGGTCTGATCACAAGCATCTTACTTGAAACCGTGATTTTAAAATTACAAGGTATGACTTTGGGTCAGTCTTTCAAAACCGCGATGGGTATGAGCCTGATATCGATGATCGCCATGGAGCTCGCGATGAATACGGTGGATTTTATCTTGTCCGGGGGCACAGCCCAGATAAGGCTATCCTATTTACCGCTTATTCTATTTTTCGGATTCATAACGCCTTTACCCTATAACTATTGGCGCTTAAAGGCCCTAGGCATCGCCTGTCATTAGTCAAAGATCTAACTCGATCTCATCTCCAATCACACCAGAACAACATATCATTATCGTTCGATTGGTAGCTCTCTCTTCTTCTGTTAACACAAAATCTTTGTGATCTGGGGTCCCCGAAAGCACGTCAACCTCACATGTACCGCAAAGTCCAGAACTGCAGGAGTAAGGGACCGACACTCCTGCGTCGAGCAATGCAAATAGAATGGAGGAGTCTTTCTCAACCGTGACGGTCTGACCAGACCGAGCGAGTTTTACTTTGAATCCCTCTGACACGCCTTAAATAGCCCCAGAAAAAGATGGAGATTATCACAACTTCAACCTTCGCATACTTCGCTTCGGAGTCGAAGGAGCAATTTTCAAACAACTTTATTACCAAGAGCCTAATTCACAATCTAAAAAGCTGAGTTAAAATCAAGTTAAGCGATTTCGTTACTTTTAGAGGGGACGACATGGGGGTCTTCGAACGCTATCTAACAATTTGGGTCGGAGGTGCCATCAGCGTAGGCGTGGGCTTAGGGAGATTGTTTCCAGCCGCATTTACCCAAGTCGCGGCATTTGAGTATGCCGGCGTAAACTTCGTTGTCGCGATTTTAATATGGGTAATGATTTATCCGATGATGGTCCAGGTCGACTTTCGGTCTGTTAGAGCGATAGGCTCTAATCCGAAAGGAATTTACTTAACTTTGGGCGTTAATTGGCTAATCAAACCATTTTCAATGGCTCTTATAGCCTACCTATTCTTTCGGATATTCTATGCCGACTTAGTAGACCCTTTGCGAGCCAACGAATACATAGCCGGCATGATTTTGCTGGGTGTCGCTCCTTGCACAGCAATGGTTTTTGT
>CACFPX010000042.1:0-8027 GCA_902568205.1 K189A clade bacterium
GCAGCCAATGCAGTCTGCCAACTGTAGCCCATCTCTCCCACCACTACATAGGTGAAGTAAGCGTTCAACCCCATACCAGGCGCGAGCGCCACCGGCCAATTGGCGAACAGACCCATGAAAAAACACGCGACAGCGGCCGCAAGACAGGTACCTACGAAGATCGCTCCATGATCCATACCGGTCTCAGACATAATAGATGGATTGACAAAGATAATGTAAGACATCGTAAAGAAGGTAGTGGCTCCAGCAAGCACCTCCCTTCTTACGGTGGTGCCATTTTCCTTTAACCTGAAAAATTCAGAAATCGCTTGCTGCATATAAAAGCTCCCTTGGGTTAAATTGCATGACGCAATATGGCTTGATCGCTCATGTTTAGCATTAATCTATTTGTTAGCTGCTGCTGATTTGTTCCAAACAAAATTTTTGTTATTTCTCATCATATTGAGAAGTTGTTTTAGGTCTATAATGACTCGCCGAAATCACATTGACAAAGAAATATATGGAAAAGCTTTATGTTTCCGCAGAGGAACTGCTCAGAGCCTCATATGAATTGGCGTGGCAAGTTTATGAGAGTGGATTTCGCCCAGATTATATTATCGGTATTTGGCGTGGAGGGGCGCCCGTCGGAATAGCTATCCAGGAATTTTTTGATTTAATGGGTGTCTTTTCTGACCATATTGCGATCAGAACGTCCTCTTATATTGGCATTGGAGAGCGCGACAAGACGGTCCAGGTGCACGGATTGAATTATATTATTCGCCAGGTTGAATCAGACAATTCACTGCTCATGATCGATGATGTCTTTGATACCGGTTTATCCGTACAAAAAGTCATCCAAGACCTGGAAAAGGCATGCAAAAAAAATACTCCGAACATTCGGGTCGCCACTCCCTACTATAAACCAGAAAATAATCAGACAAATAGAAAGCCAGACTATTATTTGCAGGAGACAAATAAATGGATCGTGTTTCCACACGAACTAACAGGACTTAGCCTTGAGGAGATATCCTCAAACAAACCAGCGTTGAGCGGATTAATTGAAAAAATATCACCCAAGTTCACAGACAACGCGTAACAAGACCTGAAGGAGTGTTGCCAGCACTAGCGATTGCTCCTTTGATCTTCCTATCTATTCAAATTAAGACAGTTCTCATCAGGACTAAACATTCCATTATCTAAAAGATCAGTTACCGTCTAGGCTCTTGTTTACTCAACCCGGTAGAATTGAGATACTTGCTTCGTGCGAACAGAAGAATTATCCGCATGACTGAAACCAAATTCATGTTGTAGTGATACCAGTTGTTGTCCACCTCAGGAGCCGTTTATGAGGGACACGCCCAAGGTCGGGCGTAACGATCCTTGCGATAGCGGTCGCAAATATTAAAAGTGCTGTGGCTAAGCCAAAAAGCTCATAGTAGATAGCTAATACCAACCAGCCTTCCACGGTTTTAGCTCCAAGAAGACTTAAAACCTTTTAAAGTCTCTATGCGTCTGCGGCTTTGTCGACCGGCAAACCAAAACCATTAAAACAGGCCGCAATTTGCTCCTGATCAAAATCCCGAGCGATGATTACAACGCGTGTGGCTCTATCCTCGTCAGGCCATTTGTCCAATACCTCTGGAGGGTGGAACACGTGCTGAACTCCGTGGATGACCATCGGTAAATCCATGCCAGCAACATTTATGATCCCCTTTACTCTAAGTAAATCAGGTCCACGAAAGTTCATAAGCATCTGCAGACAAGACTCAAATAAAGCGGCATCAACCGGCTCAGAAAATGTTAAGTGACTAGCGACGATGCTACCGTGGCGACTGACATCAAGCGGATGATCGTGATGCTTTTCTGTTTCATGCTGTTCCAATTCAGTGTTAAGCCAAGATCTGACATCTCCATTTTTTCCACCAATGGAATAAGGCCCTTCGCCAAAAAACCAATCCATCTCGGCCTGCCCATCAACAACCTTGTCAATTCGAGCCGAAGGCGCAAGCTCTTTTAGCACCTCTTGTAACTCATTCAACTTGTCTTGATCGTCCTGAAGAAGATCCGTCTTGGTTAGAAGTACTCGATCTGCTACCGCCACTTGTTTCACTGCCTCGGCATGTTCCTTTAAAGTTGAAATGCCGTTCACCGCATCAACTGCAGTTAATACAGATGATAAACTATAAGAGTCAACGACTTTTGGATCGCCTAAAATCGTTTGCAGTACCGGGGCAGGATCGGCGACTCCAGTCGTTTCAATAATGACCTGGTCAAACCACCTGATACTGTCTCTGGAATAACGCCAAGGCGCCTCACTCAGAGTCTTCGATAAATCGGCCCGGATCGTACAACAAATACATCCACTGTCTAACGCAACCAAAGTGTCGTCATCAATTGGAGTGAGCAAATGATGATCCAAGCCGACCTCTCCGAATTCATTAACCAAGACCAGGGTCCGGGAGAGACTACCCGAGCCAGCAAAGTGTCTCAAAACAGTTGTCTTGCCACTACCTAGGAAACCGGTCAAGACGGAAATGGGAATTCGTTTTTCGATGCCTTCTTCTTTCATAAATATCAACGCCTGCTAAGTCGTTTCGTAACACTTAGCTAGAGATCTTTTTTCCTCTAAATCAGCACAATATAAACTACCTTTAGATCTCGTTGGTTCCAACACTTCTTAAGTCAGCCTGTTTCGTAGCCCAAGGCCAATATGTTACGTTATAACATTGGCTTGATAAATAAAGCGGGTTGCAGGAGTAGAAATGGCCACATTAACCTTTATGAATCACACGATCTTCGATCACGGCGCGAGTTCCAAACTGGGGCAAGTGCTTGCTCTTCATGGAATACGTAAACCCCTACTTTGCACTGATCGCGGTTTGGTTGACCTCGGCATGGTAGATGCGCTTGCGGCGAATCTCGGTAACGACGCGGCCCTCACCATTTTCGACGGGACACCTGAAAACCCTACTGAGGTTGCCGTTGAAGATGCGGTCGCCCAATATCTAGAGGCGGGTTGCGATGGCGTAGTTGCTCTTGGCGGGGGCTCTTCGATGGATCTAGCCAAGGCGGTCGCTTTAGCGGTTACTCACGAGGGTAATCTAATCGACTATACTGCTGGACTCGGCGGCGCAGGGAAAATCGGTCAGATTGCTCCGTTAATCGCGATCCCTACTACTTCTGGAACAGGCAGCGAAGTATCAAGCGGTGCGGTCATCATCATGAAAAACGGTGAAAAACTAATTCTCGCGAGCCGAGAACTGGTGCCTAGAACTGCCATCTGTGATCCGTCATTGACTCTGGGTCTACCCCCTCGACTCACTGCCGCAACAGGGATGGATGCTATGACGCATTGCATAGAGGCTCTTTTGTCCCCGCAAATAAACCCACCAGCCGAGGCAGTAGCCTGCGACGGCATCGAGAGAGGAATTCGCGATGGACACCTCCTTCAAGCAGTCAAAGATGGCAAGGATGAAGACGCTCGATGGCACATGATGATGGCGGCTACCGAAGGCGCGATGGCCTTCAGTAAAGGACTTGGAGCGGTCCACTCCATGAGCCACGCGTGTGGAGCTGATCAAAGCCTGCGTTTACATCACGGCACTCTTAATGCCGTCATTTTACCAACAATACTCGACTTCAATCGTGATCACGTCGGCGACAAGTACAGCAGACTGAATGCAGCAATGGGAATTGAAAGCAGCGCCGATCCGGCCGATTTCATTCGCGACTTGAATGCTGAAATGGGGCTACCCGCTAACCTTTCAGAGATGGGAGTTCAAAAGGATTCGATTAAAGATCTAGCAGGACACGCAGCTAAAGATGTATCTAACTTCACTAATCCTCGCCCAGTTTCGGGAGAGGAGTATGAATCGCTTTTCGAAATAGCCTTAAGCTAAGACATAAGCCGGTAGATGGATAAAAAGCAGAGTCTTGAAGTGATAGACAAGGTCGTTGAAGCGGACCGTAAAATTGCAAGAGAGGCTATCGCAACTGGAGTAAGGCAAGCGCAAGATCAATGGATAGAGTCTACCCTGATTGCAGAGGCATTGGCTTTAGAAATTATAAAGGTCTCCCGTTCCAGCCTATCTGAAAACGCGATAGCTGCTCACCTCCGCGCCATTGCCATGTCCTTGGAATCCAAAAAGAACCTGCATTAGTCCGCATAATCAAAAGCCATGAGTGATGCGTCCTTCGCGTCACTCGTAAATTAAACAAAACTCTGAGGAGTCGATTCTGCTTGAAAAAAATTAGCCGTTTAAAATGGTTTCACCGTGCGGAACGCAACATAGGATGAACAGGCGGAGAAGCGCCGATCTGAATCCTTCCAACCACCTCAAATCCATGCGATCGCTTGGAGCCAATTTCTCGATCGTCTTGTTTAAATGATCTTCATCTGCTTAGACACTTGGTGGAAACCAAAAAGACATCTCTTCATAACCGGATGACGTCTAGGCGGTACCATTTTCAAAGGCTTTTAGGCCACATGCCTCCATTAGTTCAACACCACCTAAAAAATACCGGTCCGCCTCTAATTGATTAGTTTATAAAAATCAGTGGTAACATATTCAATCCATTCAATGACGAAAAACTATGGATCGACTAAAAGGTAAAATAGCTTTGGTTACTGGAGCTGGCAGGGGTATTGGGGCTGCGACCGCCAAGAAGTTAACGGAATCAGGTGCTAAGGTTTTAGTGAATGACCTGGATCAAGAAGTAGCGCAGAGTGTCGCAAGCTCCCTCCCTGGAGCAGTAGCTCATCAAGGCGATCTGACAGACCCTAAAATGGGGGATGAACTAGTTGAGAAAGCTATCCAAAATTTTGGCGGTCTGGACATAGTCGTAAACAACGCGGGTTATATCTGGCATAGCGCAATCCACAACATGAGTGACGAACAATGGGACGCCATGATAGATATTCACGCTAGCGCTCAATTTCGGGTTTTACGTGCTTATGGACGTTGGTTACGACAAGTCGCAAATAAGGATTCTGAGATTCGTAAAGTGGTCAACATTTCTTCAACGATGGGGCTTCATGGTGGCGCGACTCAACTCGCGTATTCAGCAGGGAAGGCTGCGGTAGTGGGCCTTACGAGGACGCTTGCAAAGGAGTGGGGCAGGTTCAACGTAACCGTAAACGCTGTTGCCTTTGGAGCAATAGATACGCGTTTGACTAGTCCATATGAAAAGGAGCCCAATATTGCTATCGTGAAAGGTCAGGAGAGAAAGGTTGGATTGAGCTATCAGCAAATAGAACAAGCTAATATAGCTTCTCCTCTTGGCAGGATCGGCACACCCGAAGACGCAGCAAATGCAATCTATTTACTATGCGTCCCAGAATCAAACTGGATAACAGGGGAGGTGCTATTAGCGTCTGGCGGAGTACGCTCCTGACTCAGCTAATCTGAGGAACACAGCAATACTGAAGGCCAAAATAGAAGATTAATTGCAAAAACCATTTACAAGCAAAAACCATCACAGCTTCCTTTTGGGCAAATATCAGCACGTATCAGTAATTAAGATAAATTAGTTGTTGACACATCCAACCTGAAAAAAATGATGTGCTCTATTTCGAGACTAAAGATGGCTGCCGGATAAGCGAAAGAGCTAGTTGGGACGAGGCGTTCGCCTGAGCAAGCATCGCCGTTGCAGATTGTTGCAATATCTGCGCTTTCGCCAATCTGGCACTCTCTGCTGCGAAGTCCGCATCAACAATCCTGGATCGAGCGGCAGTTGTGAATTCTGCAACGTTCATCAAGTTATTGAATGTATATTCAAGTCGATTTTGTAAAGCGCCATACTCGGCTCGGTTGCCCGCGACCTGCTCAATGGCCGCCGAGACAATGTTAAGCGCCCCTGAGGGATTATCAATTAAATCAACCTCCGCGAGACTGGGCCCTTCTACCGTCACCACCTCTTCTACGAAATCGACTTTGTAAATCTTATCGCCCACACTGACCTCGGGATTGCCTCGGACGAAACCCTGGTCACCATTCCTGGTAGTCGCGTGCACCAAATATTCGTAGGCCTTATCCGTGTTACTGGAAAAGGTCACCAAATCACCGACCGTAAGATCCTTAAACCCTTCTTTGTTCCACTCACTATCTTCGATCGCTCTTCGGTCGTTCATCGCATCATATCCGAGAAAAAAGGTGACGGTGTCGTTGGTATCGGTTAGCACCATTCTCGTGACAGACTCCTGCGATTCAATTTTCCCTAGGTTGTCCGAACTAATCGAGGCAATAGAGTAGCCAACCGTCTGACCCGCTTCTGTTCCAACTTGGATGCTACCGCTCATCGACCCATCCAGAATAGATCGGCCATTGTACTGAGTTTGGTTGGCAACCCGATCAATTTCCGCTATCAGCGAAACAACCTCGGCCTGCAAATATTCTCGATCTTGCGTCGTATTGGTGTCACTCGCCGCTTGCACCGCGAGCTCTCTTATACGCTGTAGCATATCAGTGACATCATCGGTCGCGTTTTCTATAGCAGACAACATCGATAGGCCATCCGAGGCGTTTCTTGCGGCCATATTCAGACCACGAATTTGAGCCGTCAAACGTTCGGCAATCGCGAAGCCCGCAGGATCATCGGAAGCACGATTTATCCTCTTGCCGCTCGACAGCCTCTCCATGGCAGTATTCACCTCTGCGGTAGCAGAAGCTAACGCTCTCTGCGCATTGATTGAAGCGATATTCGTATTGACAACCAAGCCCATAACTTGACTCCTTCTGTCAGTTCATGAGCTGATCCTTCTTCCTGATTTAGGGCCCCCTCCAAAAAAGCAAGGGTTCAGCAGTATCTTAGTTACCTATTCGATTTAACTTCCAATTTAACGAATCAAGGACAACGCTAGCTGAGACGAGGCATTCGCCTGCGCCAACATCGCGGTTCCGGATTGTTGTAATACCTGTGCTTTGGCAAGTCTTGCGCTTTCCGCAGCAAAGTCCGCATCAGCAATACGCGAACGAGCGGCGGTAGTAAACTCAGAGACGTTCATCAAATTAGAGACTGTATATTCCAAACGATTTTGCAGAGCTCCGTATTCTGCTCTGTCGGCGGCGACTTGCTCGATGGCCCCGGTGATGGTGGTAAGCGCGTCTGAGGCTGCATTCACCAAATCAAGAGTTTCGATGGATTTAAATTCTACCGTATCAACCTCGGGCAGAATCAAACTGACCGAGCCGACAGCCAGCTCATAACTTCCCGGATCCATTGAATCACCCCTAATAGTCTGATTTTCTTCGAATTTCTCAAAAATCTGATCCCCCCTATAAGGTTGGCCGTGATAATCTTGTATGAAGGGACCGAAATAAATCTCATGTGCATATTCCTCGGCCGAACCACCGCCAGCGTTGTTAAGTTTTGTAACTGTGTAATGACTGTCAAGATCGCTAGAAAAAACGAACATATCACCAGCCTCTAGCCCGCTGTCATTAAAGCCTGTGTTTGTTCCAACATAGGTGGGCCCATGCCAGTCCACAACCTTACCGGTATTTCTCAAATCCGAGAGAACATTTAGTCCACTAGCGTTGACTGGCGCGAAAGTTACTGAAGTGCCATTGTCTTGAGTCTCGCCACTAACTTCATAATTAGTGCCATCAATAATGATATTTGCTCCCGCTGTTAGTGGGCCGGCGGCGGTAAGCTGACGATAAGCATTTCCTGTGACAGTTATACTAGTGTTTCCGTTCTGGAGTTTATTTAAAGACCAACCTTCCGAATCGATCATTTTTTGGCTCTCGGGAATGACCGTTCCAACAGTTCTCCCCAAGTCTGCTTTACCAATAGAGTCGATCTGATAGTCGATTGTCTGCCCGGCTTCGGTGCCGACCTGTATCTTTCCGCTCATCGAACCATCGAGGATCGCCTGTCCATTATATTGAGTCTGTGTGGCCACTCGGTCTATTTCTGCAACGAGTGCGGATACTTCTCCTTGCAGATACTCTCTATCTTGCTGGGTATTCGTATCGTTGACTGCCTGAACAGCGAGCTCTCTCATACGCTGAAGCATGTCAGTGACGTCGTTAGTGGCGTTTTCGATG
>CACFPX010000043.1:0-7476 GCA_902568205.1 K189A clade bacterium
GCATGCAGTTTATTCGTTTGGCTTTTGTTTTTGCGCTGATTCTCGCGATGCTCGGTTTTGGCGGAATTATGGCAAGAGTGATTTTGGGAGAGGGAATCGACAGCAACCAAGCCTTGGCTCTATTATTTATCGACTTATTTCCTTCCTGGTTTGCAGCGTTATTGGGAGTAGGAATACTTGCCGCTGTGATGTCGACAGCTGATGGTTTGGTTGTTTCCTCATCACAGATCGTTGCTAATGACCTATACCGTCTAAGCTTTGTGCCGCGATACCGAAAAGATTTGTCGGAAGAGGAGATCGAGAGAAGGTCCCTTAATATTAGCCGTATATCGACCGTAGTGATTATGATTCTTTGTACCTTGTTGGCTTGGCAGACACTGGATATGAATGTCACGATACTGGTATGGATCGGAGTAGGGTGCATGATGGCGGCCTTCGCGGGTCCTTTGATTCTGGGCTCTGTCTGGAGTGGTGTAACGAAAGCGGGTGCCTTCGCCGGATTATTGACGGGCGGCGGGGTCTATATCATCACCTACCTTGGAGTGATTAACCCTGAGTGGTTTGGCCCTGGGTCTTTAAAGGATATTGCTCTTTGGCTACAGCGTGAATCGCCCAATCCTTATTCGTGCGCAGCGATGGGTGAAATTGCCTCGATTGCTGTGACTGTAGTAGTGTCCAAGTTGACTGCTCCTTATCCCAAGGAGCACATTGACGCTCTGTTTGGTAAATCGGTTCCTACTGATTAGTCGAGTTTTTTTTGCTGTAGAAGAGTATTAGCAGGCCTAGAGTGGTCCAGATTAACAAGGTCGACCACTCTTCTGGCCAGGTTAATGCACTTGGACTCCATGGAAAGAAAGCCGATAAGAGCCCAAGCGATAAAAACACTGCTCCATATCCAACCAGATTAGGATGGGTCACCTTGAAGGGTCTTTCCATCTCAGGTTCCTTCTTCCTAAGGACTAGAAAAGATATCGCAACAAGTAAAAAAGCGACGGTTACCGCAAAACTACCCGTATTGATGAGCCAAACAAGGATCGTGCGCCCGAAAAGTGTTGCCGCAGCGGACAAGATGCCTAAGGACAAGATGGCCACATAGGGCGTCTGGTACTTAGGGTGAATTTTAGAAAAGACCTTCGGGATTCTACCCGACTCAGATAGCGCGAATATGACTCGAGAAGCGCCAACTATGAAGGCATTCCAGCTCGTTAAAATTCCGCCTATTCCACCGAGGACTAGGATTACACCTGCCCAGCTTCCACCCCATAGATTCGAAGCAGCGTCAGCGGTCGCCATATTAGATTGGCTGACTTCTGAGTAAGGTATAGCGAGTCCTACTGCACCAGATATTGCGACATACCAAATCACAGCGCATATGACCGATACGATCAGAAGCAGACCGATCTTCTGAGGTTTTAGGTCAATTTCCTCAGCTGATTGTGGGATAACGTCAAATCCTACAAGCATCCCAGGTACCATTATGAGCACGACCATGATCCCGCCTATGGCTGGCTCCACAAAGTGCATGGTATTCTCAGGTTCTCCAAATAGGGTGGCGCCGCTAATCAGTAGCAAACCTGACAGGACGATTAAAACGGTGACAATTGTCTGGGCCAAGGAAGCTGTCTTAATGCCAACGTAGTTTGCCCAGGTGACTAATGCGGTTCCGGCTACCCCTACGATTACAAAGCCGATGTCGACGTCAGCGCCCAACACGTTCCATAAAGTGCCAACCCTGATTTCTGGAAAAAGGTACTCCACGGCCGCCGGTAGTGCGACAGCTTCAAACAAACAAACATTGATATACGAAAACAGTAAAGCCCAAGTACAAAGAAATGAAAAGTTTGGTCCAAGTGCTCGATGGGTATACACGTGCTCGCCGCCCGCTTTTGGCATTGCTGAGGCCAGTTCACTGTAGGTTAAGCCGATTAAGCAGATGGCTAGGCCACCCAGCGTAAAAGCGATTAATGTGCCGGTGGTCCCTGCTGATGACAACCAGACTCCTGTCATCAAAACCCAGCTCCAGCCGATCATCGCGCCGAAGCCCAGAGTTACAACCTCACGAGTTTTCAGGACTTTGGCAAAACGAGTAGTAGACAAGGTTTTTCTCAAGCAAGATAAAATTGGGCTAAGCTTGATACAATCTACAAATAGTTAAAAGTAGTATATTTCTATTTTCTTAAAGGAGTATTGGCTTGCCTAAACGCGTCTCTTTTGACCATCGACATAAAACCTTTGAGATAATCCTGACGGATGACGGCGCTGTTGAGCTTTATTTGGACAATTGTCTCAGAAAAAGAAGGGATTCAGGGCCCAAGGAACCCCAATACGTTTGGACTAATGTTGAATTGGAATGGGAAGAGCACCACTATATAGAAGCGAAATACTGGGCAAGCTCAAGACTTTTGAAGGTGACGGTTAATGGGGACAATTTGATTGAACAAGTACTTTAAACTGCGGGTGCTTGAGATATCTTGCGCTGGAATTTGAGGAGCTTATTCAAGCTTCAATAGAAAGGAGAATTGATTATGGCCGAGAGCATTGAAATGAGTGAGACCTCTGCAGATAACATGCAGAAAATCCTGGATCGCCAAAAAAGAGCGTACTTGAACGACGGCTTAGTCAGCAACGAAGTAAGGCACGACCGGTTAGAACGAGCTGTGAATGTAATCAAGAAAAATGAAGATAGACTGGTCGATGCGATGAGCGCTGATTTCGGTCATCGTAGTCGGCACCAATCGATTTTCAGTGATATCGCTTTATCGATTAGTCCTCTGAGACACGCTCAGAAGAATCTGAAGCGATGGAGAAAATCTGAAAAACGCTCTGCAATGTTTCCTCTGAATTTATTGGGAGCGAAAGCTAGAATCGACTATCAACCATTAGGGGTTGTTGGACTAATCAGTCCTTGGAACTTTCCGGTTAATCTCACTTTTGCGCCCTTGGCCGGTGTTTTGTCGGCGGGTAACCGCGTTATGATCAAACCCAGTGAATACACGCCCGAGACCTCAAATGCGATGGCTAAGGCAATCTCAGAAGAGTTTGATGCAGACGAAATTGCGGTGGTGCTTGGTGGCCCTGAAACGGGGGCCGCTTTTTCTGGTTTGCCTTTTGATCACCTTCTTTTCACTGGAGCCACTTCAATTGCTAAGCATGTATTAAGCGCAGCTGCTCAAAACTTGGTGCCTGTTACTCTGGAGTTGGGCGGTAAATCACCGGTGATCGTAAGTGAAAGCGCTAATATGGATTCTGCTGCTGGAGCGATTATGGCAGGTAAGATGATGAATGCGGGTCAGATTTGTCTTTCTCCAGATTATGTATTTTTGCCTAAAAATAGGGTTCAAGAGTTTGTAGAATCTAGTAAGAAAGCTGTCGCTAAGACCTTTCCAACCTTGATAGATAATCCAGATTACACTTCTGTTATCAACGAGAAACATTTCGACCGACTCAGCGGTTATATAGATGAGGCTAAGCAAAAAGGGGTGGAGGTTGTGGAGATTAATCCTGCAAATGAGGATTTTCGTCAACAGGCTCATAATAAAATTCCGCCGACTTTGATCATCGATCCACCAGAAGAGTTGCAAGTTATGCAGGACGAAATATTTGGTCCGGTGATGCCGATCAAGTCCTATGATCAAGTCGAGGAGACGATTTCCTACGTAAATGATAGACCACGACCGCTTGGTTTATATTATTTTGGCTCGAACTCAAAAGAGGAATCTGATGTGCTCAATCGCACTACCTCAGGAGGTGTTACGATAAATGATGTGGTAATGCATTATCTGCAAGAAGACTTGCCCTTTGGTGGTATAGGGCCTTCGGGGATGGGTTCTTACCACGGTGAAGACGGGTTCAAACGTTTTAGTCATGCAAAAGCGATATACACTCAGACCAAGTTGGGAGCTGTTTTAGAAGCACTAAGGCCGCCCTACGGTGATTCAATTCTGAAGATGGCTAAATCTCAGAGCAAATAAAAAGGCTAAGGACTTGTTTAAAAAGGAAACAGTAGAGTTATCAAGTGTTTCGAGAGCTAATTTTGAGCGGGACGGCTTCCTGGTATTTAGAAATTGTCTTGACGGAGCGATATGTGAAGAGGCAAAGGCCTTTGTATTAGATTCTCTTGAACCGCTTATAGGGCCTGCCGAACTTGAGGTGGATGTTGGATATCCGGGCGCTCCTGCAGGCGACAAAGAGGTTGGGAGCGAGACGCCCAGGAGGCTTTTACATGCCTACGGTCGCGCTCCGATTATGCGTCGAATAGCTTCTCATGAAAATGTTAGACGGGTGATTTGTGAACTGATGGAAGACGAGGCTGTGATGCTTTCTCAATGTCACCACAACTGTGTTATGACGAAGTTCCCTAAATACTCGAGCGTCACCGGTTGGCACCAGGATATTCGATACTGGCATTTCGATTTTCCAGAACTCGTGTCAGTGTGGATTGCGCTTGATCAAGAAGATGAATTAAATGGTGCTCTTCAGGTAATACCGGGAAGCCACAAGATTGACTTTGGGCGAGGAGACTTCGATAAGGATTGGTTTTTTCGGGAAGATAATGAAGAAAGTCAGGCCCTGTTGGAGAATAAAATGAGTATTGGTTTGAATCGGGGCGACTTATTGTTTTTTCACTGTCGTTTACTACACTCGGCGGGCCAAAACTTAAGTGACAAAGTGAAACTTTCTCCTGTCTTCACCTATCACAAAAGCTCAAACCAGCCGATAGAAGGTACTCGGTCGGCGCGATTTCCCAGCATAGCTGTTTAGGACATTGTAGTGTCTACGGAGATGAATGATGATCAGGAATCATTTGCGGAGGCGATGCATGACGTTCAGCCCTTATCGAAGGGCAAAAACGTAGTCCGGAATACCGTCCGAGAGGACTCCAGTATAGCCCAAGAGAATCGGCGTTTATCTGCTGAGGGTAAGTTAAAACCAGCAAAAGATGAGAACTATCTGACTTTGGGCGAAGTCCATTCAAAAGCTCCCTTGGAGTATTTGGAATGGAAAAAAATAGGTATTCAAAATGCCGTTTTCGAACGTTTAAGAAAAGGTCTCTACGAGATTGATGGAACATTAGACCTCCACAGGAAGACGGTGAAAGAGGCTCGGGTCGCTGTCTTCGAATTCCTAGAACTAGCAGTCAGAAAGCGCTGGCGAAACGTACTGATATCGCACGGAAAAGGTGAGGCAAGTAAAACACCTGGACGCCTTAAGAGTTATGTGTTCGCTTGGCTTGAACAGCACGAAGAGGTAAACGCATTTTGCTCGGCTCAGCGAAAGAAAGGGGGAGCGGGTTCAGTCTACGTCCTATTAAAGAAGTCGCCTGAAGAGAAAGAATTAAATCGAGAGGAACACGGATTTAAGAGCGATCTTTACCAGACTTAGTCGCAAGAATATCCAACCCACTTCATTTTGCCGTCTTTGCCGATTTCCCCGGTAACGATCGCATTAGCGCCCAGTGTCGCAGATTCATTTTTTGCGAGCCCTATAAGTTCATTTTGAACCCTTTCTCCCTTTCGGCTGAAGAACACTCTTTTTGAGCGAGTGGTCGCCGTACCTTTTCCAACCATCTTGCAATTGTTGACTTCGTCCGCTGTGGCCTCACGGACTTTGCTACCTTCTTCGGTTAAATCAACGAAGCTCAGTCCCATAAACAGCGGTAGGACTATGAGAAAACTAAAAAATTTCATGTTTATATTCTTCCTTTATCAAGTTCTAGAATACCGCGACCAATGTTGAGTCTAATGATATCGCTTGCACCCTCTGCAAGTCGCCATGCCCTCACTTTTTTATAGAGACGAACCAATGGGTGAGTATCCACCAACGCTGCACCTCCAACTAGTTGAATGCCGGTATCGATAATCTCGCCAACTGTCTCGGTAGCAAAAGCCTTGGTAGCCATCGACTCATTGACGGCGTTCTCTCCCGAATCTGCTATTCGTGCCGTTCGGTAAAGCATACTTCTCGCTGCGTAGGCTTTGATTCTTGCATTAGCATAGTGCCAACGAACGACATCTTTGTTCCCTCTCGGCTCGCCGGATCGGTCTTCGGACTTCAGGTGTTCTGTGAGAAAGTTGATTACCCAGATCATATAACCACAAGCCTGGGCAGCAAATAATAACCGGGTGTCTCCTATTTGACGCATTGCTCGGGGAAGCCCTTTACCTGGTTCTCCTATTATATTGCAGGAGGGTATGTTCACATTTTTGAAGGAGAATGCGGCGTGATGCGACCCATCTAACGACGAGAATTTCTTATCTATGATCACCCCATCCAGGTCGGTGTCTACAACTACCATGGAAGGACCCAGATCCTCTATGTGTACGAGCGCATTAATAAAGTCTGCATCTGCCCCACCAGTTACATAGGATTTTTGACCGCTGACTACTAAGGTTTCTCCTTCGATTTTCCCTGACGTAGGTTTTGGAGCATCATCAGGCTCCGTAAAACCAAAGCTTGAGCGTTTTTCCCCGTTTAGTAAGGGAGAAAGATGTGTGCTTTTCAAGGGTTCTCCTACACCACCTAAAACGCCGGGGCTTGGGCCAAATACCGAATCTACATGTGGGGCGTTGTGTGAGCAGAGAGTCTCCCGTGCAACGGTGAGTTCTAATTGAGTCGCCTCTGTTCCACCAAATTGCTTTGGCTGTGTCATCATAAATAAGCCGAGACGCTTTGATTCGTTTCTCGCAGTTTCTCTGCTATCTGGATCTTCCGGTAAATTGAGTAACGTGTCTTGAGCGAACGTATTGCAGGTTTCTTTGAGCTCAATTAGTTCCTTGGATAACGTTTCGGGCATGATGTTCCTATAGGTTTGGGATGATAGTTAATACTACGATGATCAGCATGGTCGCTACCATTGTGCCAAAAGCGTAGAGAACCAGCGATTCTCGATAGGCTAGTTTTCCAAGTAATTCTTCTGTTTCCTCTTCTGTTCTGGCACTAGCAGAAGTCGTGATTCTGTATTTCGTCAGCCCGTCTCGCTTTGGTAGTTTAACAAATAGTTCGGGAGTAGAGTCTAAGCGCTTGGCTACCTCGCCAAAATGAATGCCGGTTTTTTTTGCGATCTGATTAGGATGCATGGCTTTGTCTTTTTCTTCGAGCATGCAGTGATAGATGTCTAAGATGAGCGACACTTTTTTTCGAAAACGGAAATTGATAGGTAAGAACCCAAACATGATTGTTTAATTAATCCAGCTATAGTCTCCGAAAAAGGAGTTTACTCTTTTCTAGCGATGATTAATTCTCTTATTGGTGCTTGATATCCTTCGATGGTGAGCTGCGGGTTGTTGGGATTTAGGGCATTAGCCAGTGACTCAAAACTCATCCACTCGGTCGCTCTCTGCTCTTGGGTGGTGGTCTTCGTGATATCGACTTTAGTCGGGTCTTTGTACCCAGCCTTTTCGATCCAGCTAAATAAATCGCTTTCCGATGGAACACACCAGACGTTGCCCATCCGCGCGTAACGTCCATCGGGGTATA
>CACFPX010000044.1:0-7367 GCA_902568205.1 K189A clade bacterium
TTCCGTCAGGACGATCTCGAACCAAACCCTTCGCCTTCAAGACAAATTCATTCCGGACTCGATCAGCGGTCGCAAAACTATCCTCGGTATCAGGGTCATAAACGACCTGAACTATTCCAGATCTATCTCGCACATCCAAAAAGATCACACCTCCATGATCACGCCTCCTGTGCACCCAACCGCAGACCTCAACTTCTTGTCCGACCTCTGTTTTCTTTACTTCACCGCAATAATGAGTTCGCATAATCTAACTTATAAAACTTTTAGTTATCGCCACCAGCTTTCGAGGATTTGCTTGATTTATTTGAAGCTTTCTCGGACGTCGAAGTAGACTCTTTCTTGCTCGTTGACCCGCCACTATCCTTATCCTTTGAAGAACCCGAGGAACTATCGCCTCCAGATTTTTCATCAGAGCTCGATACATTTTTCTTTTTCCCTGACTTGAAATCGGTTTCATACCAACCGCTCCCACTCAACCTAAAACCCGCAGCCGATATTTTCTTTCGCAATTTCTTGGCGCCACAGGCCTCGCACTTTTTTAGTGGGGCCTCACTGACCTTTTGTAAAGTTTCGAATTCATGTCCACAGTTGTCACAAATATATTCAAATATAGGCATAACAAATTTGATTTATTTTCCCTTAACCGCGGGCATGATCATGGAAAATCTAATAAAAATACAGCTCTTTTAATGCTTTTTACGTCTCAGCTGAATTAATTCAATAGGAAATCAAGGTGTCCGCTTAACAACGCCCAGACACGACTTTTTGAGATCTTTTTTTGTCAGCGGTATCAAGCTGATTCAAACCCCAACTTACTTTCACCAAAACATCAGTTGCAAGACAAGTAGCTTTTGATCAAATTCGCCTCATCGGACTCAAAGCAATGAAGCTTATTGGATATTCCGATATAGTTGGGCTATGCACCAATCAAAAATCCTGATTCCAACCCTGAAAGAAGACCCGTCCGACGCTGAGGTTGTCAGTCACAAGTTGATGATGCGAGCTGGGCTTGTGAGACAGCTAGCAAGCGGCTTATACAGCTGGCTACCTTTAGGCCTTCGAGTTCTACGAAAGGTTGAAAACATCATACGTGTAGAAATGGATAATGCTGGCGCGCAAGAGCTACTGATGCCAGTTGTTCAACCCTCAGAACTCTGGGTAGAAACCGGCAGATGGGAAAAGATGGGGGCCGAGCTATGCCGCCTAAAAGATCGACATGAGCGTGAATTTTGTTTGGGCCCCACCCACGAGGAAGTTATTACCGATATCTTTAGAAGAGAAGTTAATAGTTATAAAGATCTACCCGCAACTTATTACCAAATCCAAACGAAGTTTAGAGACGAACCAAGACCCAGATTTGGCTTAATGCGCGCGCGCGAATTCATCATGAAAGATGGCTACTCCTTTCACTTGGACCAGGCAAGTTTCGACGAAACCTATCAGGCGATCTACGATTGCTACTGTGTAATTCTCAATAGAATGCAGCTGGATTATCGAGCAGTAATAGCTGATACCGGCAACATAGGCGGAGAAAACTCCCACGAATTCCACGTGCTGGCAAATTCTGGAGAGGACGTAATCGTTTACGCTTCAGACGGGGATTATGCAGCGAACATAGAGAAAGCCGAATCCGCCCCACTGGAGGAGGTATCTGAAGCATCGACAATTGAATTAGCAGAAATTCACACACCAGGCGCTTTATCTATCGATGATGTCGCAACGCAATTGTCTATACCAACTAAAGAGATTTTGAAAACTCTCTTAGTCGAAAGTGATAAGGGCTTGGCGGCGTTGGTTCTTCGAGGCGATCACGAATTGAATCTCGTTAAAGCTGAAAAATTAACAGGCGTGACAGCGCCCATTAGTTTTGCTACTGACGAACAAATCCTGAAACACAGTGGCGTTAAAGTTGGATCGCTAGGACCAATTCAATCAAACCTCCCTTTGTACGTTGATAGAGAAGCGGCAGCGCTTGTTAACTTTGTTTGCGGCGCAAATAAAACGGATTATCACCTGGCTAATTGCCGATGGGACCGTGATAGACCCTTAAAAGGTGGTGAAATAGTTGATATACGCAATGTCGTTGAAGGTGATCCTGCCATCAACGGACAAGGCCCACTAAAATTTCAACGAGGCATAGAAGTCGGTCATATTTTTCAGCTTGATCGCAAATACAGCGAACCTATGAAAGCGACGGTACTCGATGACAATGGAAAATCAATTGCCCCTATCATGGGTTGTTATGGAATGGGCGTAACAAGACTAGTCGCTGCTCTAATTGAACAGAACCACGATGATAAGGGCATTGTCTGGCCAACCACTGAGTTGTCCCCCTTCCACCTTCATATCATTCCAATAAATTATGACAAATCTGAATTAGTCAAAAATAACGCAGACGCACTCTATAAAAAAGCATTGGCTATGGGAGTTGAAGCGCTAATTGACGACCGCAAAGAACGTCCCGGGGTTAAATTTGCAGACGCCGACCTTATTGGTATACCTCATCGAATCGTTCTGGGTGAGAAATCCTTGCAGAAGGGCGTAATCGAGTACTCGACACGCAAAGAGTTAGAACCACTGGAATTACCTATCGATGAAGCGCTGTCAAAAGTGTCGGTGAGCAACAACAAGAAGGGTTAAAGACTTCCCAGAGTTTTTATTTCTGCCAAAATGCCATCCAGCGTTTGTGGCCCTATTAAAATCTTGGAAACACTTCCATCTGAGTCAATCACCACAGTCATCGGCAATACTTCCGGTTCCCCGTACCCAAACATCTGTCGAGGATCCTCAATCACAACCGGAAATTCTATCTCCATTTTTTCCACTTGTTCCTCTAGAGCCCCTCCGACTAACTCGTCAAAACTGACGCCAAACACCGCTAAACCGTGTTCCTTTGCTTCTCGATGTAGCTCATTGAGTTCAGGAATTTCTTCTCTACACGGCAAACACCAGTCCGCCCAGTAATTGAGCAACAAAAAGCCATCTTCAGGAGCGGTTAAGTCCATGACCTGGCCCGTAGAGGTAAGAACGGGTCGACCAGAATCACAAGCTGCAATTGAGTAACATAAGCCCAACATAAGCGATACTCGCAGCAAGCGATCAAAAGTAAAACTCTTCAACATGTATGATCCCGCAGAACTTGCTGTGTTCTGTCGATTTAATTTCGTAACGGAACCTAATTATAATACCAGCGACAATCGAATTGGCATCAGAATATGGGGTCCATGGAAATTTATCATAATCCTAATTGCTCAAAGTCGAACAAAGCGCTGGAGCTACTTCGAGAAAACAGTATCGAGCCTACTATCATTTACTATCTTGAAGATCCACCTAGCCCAGCATTACTCGGCGAGTTACTAAAAAAGCTAGGCCTAACAGCACGGGACATATTGCGCAAAAAAGAGGACGCCTACTCGCTTCACAACCTAGAAAAATCCGATTTGGACCAGGAATCCATTTTAGAAATCATGTCTAGTAATCCAATCCTGATCGAACGTCCAATCGTGGTTAAAGATTCAAAAGCTGTGTTGGGCAGACCACCAGAAAACGTGCTGGAGCTGATTTAAATTGAACCCTTATATTCTGGTCTTGTACTTTTCTCATTCCGGAGGGACGGCGAACTTAGCCAAAGAAATTTGTTATGGCATCGATAGCGTCAGCGGAATCGAATCAAAATTGAGAACCGTTGCGCCGGTCAGCACAGAAACCGAGCAAACCAAGCCCTCGGTGCCTGAGCAAGGCACTGTCTACTGCAATAAGCAAGACCTATCTAGCTGCGCGGGACTAGCCTTGGGAAGCGCCACACGATTTGGAAATATGGCCAGTCCAATGAAACACTTCTTGGATACCACTGCCGACTTGTGGATGGCCAACTCACTCGAGGGCAAACCAGCCGCAGTCTTCACATCCAGTAACTCCCTACACGGAGGACAAGAAACTACTCTACTTTCTATGATGATTCCTCTGTTTCACCACGGAATGCTTATTACAGGCCTTCCCTATTCAGAAAAGGCCTTAAAAAATACCCAAACAGGGGGCACCCCCTATGGAGTAACTCATCTAGGCAGTATAGGCAGCGAGCTTTCAAGTGACGAGAGAACTCTAGCAAGAAGAGCCGGAGAAAATTTGGCAAAGAAGGCTCTCGCCCTCCTAAAGTAGTCAGTGGATGATAGGTTCTGGAGCGGGGGCCGTTTCGGCAGATTCCTCATCTTCCATTTTATGCACTGCGAAACGCTTTGTAGTTATTTCACCTGAAACCACATCGGGAAGCTCTCGCAGGAAATCTTCCATATGAGAAGTCTGAAGGTGTTCCATCAAAGCCTCCATACTTTCCCATTCTTGAAAGACCATTAAGGTATTCGGGTCGCTCAAACCCAGATAAAAATCGTAGGAAATACACCCTTGCTCTGACCTGGTAGCTGATACCATTTTACGAGCCAACTCAATCGCCTTATCTCTTGCTTCTGAGCGCAGAGGAATATTACCTTGTACAATAATCAAATCTTTTCCCTAAAGCTTCCAATTAGCGATACCAGTCTCAAGCTCTCTAATAACAGAAGAATCTTCGATGGTTGACGGAACCGAATATTCTTCCCTGTCTATCATTTTTCTCATTATCTGCCGAAGAATTTTGCCAGACCGAGTTTTGGGCAACCGCTCTACTATAAGTATTCGCCTAAAATTAGCAATGGGCCCGACAGCTTCTCGAACCATCATAACTAACTCTTTCTCTAGAGCTTCGGGCATCATATTCGCGCCGTCTTTGAGCACTACTAAAGAAACGGGCACCTGACCCTTTTCCTTATCATTAATTCCTACAACAGCGCATTCGGCTATCACCGTATGCTTAGCAACTACCTCTTCTATCTGTCCAGTTGACAAGCGATGACCAGCCACATTTATCACATCGTCCATTCTGCCCATGACATAAATGTAACCATCTTCGTCTCGATATCCTCCGTCTCCGGTTAAATAAAATCCAGGGTAGTCCTTCCAGTAACCGTTTTCATAGCGATCATGATCTCGCCAAACCGTGGGAAACCCACTCGGAGGTAAAGGGCCCTTAACAACGATAGCGCCCTCTTGATTTGGACCGACTTCGAGCCCATTTTCATCCAAAACGCGAACGTCATAACCCGGTGCGGGCAATGTAATGGAACCTGCTCTAGTCTCTAAAAGTTCAACACCAGCCATATTGCCGCTGATTGTCCATCCAGTTTCAGTTTGCCACCAGTGATCAATTACAGGAATTTTTAGGTGCTCTTTTAACCAGTGATAAGTCGGGGGATCTAGACGCTCTCCCGCTACGAATTGATATTTTAGACACGAAATATCGTATTGATCTTTAAGCGCACAGTCCGGGTCTTCCTTCTTTATCGCTCTGAAAGCTGTCGGCGCCACAAAAAATGATTTAACCCCATATTCTGAGACGACCCTCCAAAAAGCGCCAGCGTCTGGAGTTCTGATAGGTTTACCCTCATACAAAATACTCGCGCACCCCTTTAGGAGCGGCCCATAAACAATATAGGAATGACCCACGACCCAACCCACATCTGAGGCAGCCCAAAATATATCTCCAACATCAACATCATAAATGGCGCCCATACTGTATTTCAAAGCGACAGCGTGGCCCCCGTTGTCTCTGACAATACCCTTTGGTTTACCGGTCGTGCCCGACGTGTACAGAATGTAGAGTGGATCCGTCGCCAGAACCGCCACGCACCCAACCGACTCCGACTCGGACTCCCAACTTTTCCAGTCGATATCTCGGGGCTCAACTAAAGTTGCCTGAGACTGAGGACGCTGCAAAACCACACAGTGCGCTGGTTTAAAACTTGCGATTTCAATCGCGGCATCTAGAAGCGGCTTGTATTCAATTACCTTTTCGAACTCAATACCACAAGAGGCCGATAAAATAACCTTGGGTTCCGCATCATCGATTCGACTGGCCAGTTCCGGTGCCGCAAAACCCCCAAAAACCACTGAATGTATAGCCCCTATCCGAGCACAAGCCAACATGGCCACTACGGTCTCTGGCACCATAGGCATATAGATCACTACCCGATCACCTCTACTAACGCCCAGGGATACGAGACCTCCCGCTATCCTTGCTGTCCAGTCCAACAACTCCTTATAGGTATATTGCGCCTTAGTTGCCGTTACGGGGGAGTCATAAATCAGAGCAACGTTATCCCCACGCCCCTCCTCTACGTGCCAATCCAAAGCCGCAAAGCAGGTGTTCATCTCTCCGTCTACGAACCACCTACCGACCCCATTGGCATCTTTTCCTAAAATCTGTTCCGGGAATGAAACCCAAGGAATGTCCTCGGCTTGAGTTGCCCAAAAGCCCTCAGGGTCTGTTAGAGACAGACCATACTCATCTGCGTAAGCCATATTAAATCTGTATTCTCGTGTTTATGTTTCTGCCACTATAACTGAACTGCGCCACTGGCTCTCAACCCTTCGATTTCAGTTTGATCAAACCCGTAGTCTTCCAGGACAGCCAAAGTATCCTCACCTGGGATACGGGCACCTCCAGAAATTGCGGCTTCGGTTCTCGAAAACCGAGGAGCGGGGGCTTGCTGCATAACACCATCCACCTCTAAATAACTCTTTCTCGCAACATTATGAGGGTGTGTTGGCGCCTCAAATATACTCAATACTGGAGCAAAACATACGTCAGAGCCCTCCATGATATCGCACCACTCCGCTTGCGTTTTGGAACGAAAAACATCGCTCAAATCCTCGGTCAATTGGGGCCAAGACCCCTGGTTCATTTGTGGAGTATACTTCCCTTCGTCCAAACCGGCTTTTTCAATTAGCTCTGCATAAAACTGCGGTTCTATCGATCCTATACAGATATATTTCTCATCCTTGGTATCATATGTATCGTAAAAGTGCGCCCCGCCGTCCAGCATATTGGTGCCTCTGTTCTCACTGAAAGCCCCACCAGCCGCCATCGAGTAGAACATCGCCATCAGGCTAGCCGTTCCGTCAACCATCGCTGCATCGACCACCTGCCCTTCCCCAGATTTTTGGGCTTCAAGCAACGCACAAACCATACCAAAGGCGAGAAGCATTCCACCTCCGCCAAAATCCCCTACAAGGTTTAATGGGGGCACTGGCTTTTCACCCTTTCTACCAATTGCGTGTAAAGCGCCAGCCAGTGCAATGTAGTTAATATCATGCCCTGCCGCTTGTGCCATCGGTCCAGACTGACCCCACCCGGTCATCCTCCCGTAAACAATTTTTTCATTTCTCTCTAGACAAATTTCAGGGCCCAATCCAAGACGCTCCATAACCCCAGGCCTGAAGCCCTCAAAGACAGCATCGGCTGAATCAATCAATCTCAAGACTGCCTCCACACC
>CACFPX010000045.1:0-5212 GCA_902568205.1 K189A clade bacterium
GAGTTCTTCGAACCCATGCACCAATAACTCGGCTTTTGCGTTCTGCATTACCTCACCATTTAGACGGGTAGTTATCTCCATCTGGCTTAGATCTCCTATCTCATCAGGAGTCATCATCCAAGGACCAAAAGCTCCCGTATCAGCAAAGTTTTTGCCTGGAGTAAATTGGCTAGTGTGTCTCTGATAATCTCGAATACTTCCGTCATTATAAATACCGAATCCAGCCACATGAGACAAAGCTTCGGACTGGCTAATCCGCCTGCCGTTCGAACCTATAATCATGGCAATTTCACCTTCGAAGTCGAAAGCCTGAGACTCTTTGGGCCTTACCATTGGTTTAGAGTGAGCGACTTGAGCGGCGGCGAACCTTACAAATATCGTGGGGAATCCTTCACCACCTCTACCAGTTTCTTCCTGATGTGCTTTGTAATTTAGGCCAACGCACAATATTTTTTTTGGGTTTGTGATGGTTGGCGCATATTCGACATCTTCCAAGGATAAGTCAGCGGAATCACCACATTTACCTGCTAGAGTAGCTAGATCGGTGGACTCCAACACCTGTCTTATATCGCTGAATTCACTTTTTTCTCCGACATCGACGACACCCGAGCCATCACTGGTGATGTAACCAAAAGTGAGCTTTTGATTACGATAAAAAGATAGCCATCTCATATTCTGCTCCTAGTTAATCGTTGAACATAATTACACTTCTGGCGACTTCTCCCGTTTCGAGAGCAGCCATTCCTTCATTGATATCTGTTAACTGGATTCGATTAGAGACCAAATCATCCAAATGCAAGCGACCTTGCAGATAAAAATCGACAAACCTTGGCATGTCGACGCGAAATCGGTTTGACCCCATCATTGATCCTTGGATCTTTTTCTCTGATAGAAAGTCTACTCCGTGAATTGTCACCATATCTCCAGGAGGAATCATTCCTATGACAGTGGCTGTTCCTCCAGCTCGTAACATTTGGAAAGCCTGCTCAGCCGCAATTTTCAGTCCAATTGCTTCGAATGAATAATGAACACCGCCACCGGTCATTTCAATTACCTCTCCTACTGCATTCCCGTCACTTGCATTTACAGTATCAGTCGCTCCAAACTTGCGAGCTAACTCCAATTTCGATTCGACCATATCAATCGCTATAACCCTTGCAGCGCCAGCTATCGCTGCGCCGTTTATCGCGGATAACCCAATACCACCACACCCTATCACAGCAACAGTACTGCCTGGCTCGACCGCAGCAGTGTGAATAACCGCGCCAACCCCCGTAGTAACCCCGCACCCAATCAGGGCGGCTCGGTCCATCGGCATATCCTCTCTAATTTTCACAATCGCATGCTCGTGCACCAACATTTGTTCCGCGAAAGAGCCAAGCTGGGCGAACTGAGTCAGGGACTGGCTTTCTTTACTTAGCCTAGGCTCTTCTTCCTTAGAACGGTTCGTCTCCGGCTCCTGGCATAATGACAAATGGCCTGTTAAACACTGTTCACAATGCCCACAAAAAACGGATAAGCAAGTAATCACATGATCACCGGGCTTAACATAGTGAACGTCACTACCTACTTCTTCCACTACCCCAGCGCTTTCATGGCCGAGCACCATGGGAACTTTTCCCGGATATGTGCCATTAAAAAAATGCATATCACTATGACAAATACCTGCCGCACCGGTTCGTATCAGCACCTCTCTTGGCCCAGGCTTTGATACCTGGATATCCTCAATCTCCATCGGAACATTAACTTCGCGAAAAACGGCTGCCTTCATAAGAAACTCCCCTGTTAACTATGCCCCCAAAGTTTGCCACATTCACAGAGACCGACAAAGTCCCTAAAAAGAGGGCACCCTGATTAAAACCGGTCTAGCTTCCCATCAATAATCAAATTTGCGGCCCTGATAGCACTCTCCAAACCGTCTTCTTTGGCTTTACCAGTACCGGCGATATCAAAGGCTGTGCCATGATCTACAGAAGTTCTTACAAAGGGAATGCCCAAAGTAGCAGTAATTGATTCATGAAAATTATGGACCTTGATCGCGATATGACCCTGATCGTGATAGAGGGCTAACACCACATCGAATTCTCCGTCAATGGTCCTATAAAAGACGGAATCGGA
This sequence comes from K189A clade bacterium, assembly GCA_902568205.1. Lineage (GTDB taxonomy): Bacteria > Pseudomonadota > Gammaproteobacteria > Pseudomonadales > Azotimanducaceae > UBA4421. The sequence goes on from CACFPX010000045.1 coordinate 2,119, forward strand.
GGGTATAGGACCGGTCACGTCATAGCCTTCATCTCGAGACTCTATAATCGCCGGTCCAATCTCTTCAATTTCTTCGCTTCCAAGCAAACCGCCTTCACCGCCATGAGGATTCAATGCCGCAACCGCAATTTTAGGAGCTATCATTCCCCATCCGCTCAGGGTGTTATGAATTAGAGCAATTTTCGATGAGATGTTGTCCTTAGTGACATACCGCGCCGCTTCGATTAAAGACTTGTGGGTCGATAGATGGGCAACTTTCAAGCCGGGCGTCATTAACATGGTGGCTGTCCAATCAACATTGGCCAATCGAGCTAAGATTTCCTGATGCCCCAAATCTTCAACAAACCCCGCAGTATGAATTGCCTCTTTATTCAAAGGACAGGTAACCATTCCAGAAATTTCTTCTCTCAAACAAGCCAAAGCAGCTCTCTCAACGGATTCGACAGCTATGCGCCCGCAATCCGATTGAACTTTTCCGTAGTGAAAGTCTCTGGGTTTTTTAACGCCAATATCTAAAAAGTTTAAACCGGTTCGAGCTTGCTCAAAGTGCTCAATCAAGTTAATTGGAGGTAAAGCCAAACCACACGAAGATGCACCCATCTGGATGGACCATTCGCATCCTACGAAGACAACGCATGCACTTAGATTGGAAGAACGTTTCGCAACGAACTTGGCGGCTATCTCTGGACCTACTCCGGCAGGGTCGCCAAGAGTGATTGCTAAAATATTTTCCTTCACTAAACCCCCATCTGGGTTTTCAGGTCAATTTATAAGCGGCTTTATTAGCTGCGCCTACGCTCCCTACAATATTTCCGTTGAATCTAGAGTCAGACCGAAACCCTCAACTCCTAGATATCTAACTTCTCTCCCTGCGATCAAACGAATTTTAGATAGCCCTAGATCTTTAAGAATCTGTGCTCCGACACCAATCTCTAACCACTCTTTTTTTCGCTCTTCCTCTTTTGTTTGCTCGACTAGCAGTTGCTGCGGCACTCCCACATACCCTGTTCTCAGGTATATTAGAACCCCTCCTCCAAGCGATTCGATGCGGTTCATGGATGATTCTAACAAATTTGTGTCCTGCCCTCCTTGCGGACCAAAAACATCTTCAACGAGTTTTTCTCGATGGATTCGCACAGGTACAGAATCTAGTTGCTTTATATCTCCGAACACCAACGCGACGTGTTCTCCATCCTCAAAACGGGTCTTATAGCCATAAGCTTTCGCCGGACCAATTCTGGTAACCACTTCAAACTCATAACTTCTTTCGATTAATTGTTCTCTAACCTGTCTGTACGCGATCAAGTCAGCGATCGAAATAATCTTGAGTTGATGTTCCTTAGCAAATTCAAAAAGTTCAGGAAGACGCTGCACTGTTCCATCATCATTGACCAACTCTGCCAAAAGTCCAACTGGCGGTAAGCCAGCAAGAGCCGCCAAATCTGTCCCGGCTTCAGTGTGGCCTGAACGAACCAACACACCTCCTTTTCGAGATACGAGAGGAAATATATGACCCGGCCGAACAAAGTCTTCAGCTGCCACATTGCTGTTCGTTAAAGCCTGAACTGTAGCTGCTCGCTCTTCGGCAGATATTCCTGTCGTCAGGCCTTTTTTATAATCTATTGACACTGTAAATGCTGTACTCATGGGCGCATCATTTCTCGCCACCATCGGATCCAAATGCAAACTACCCGCTTGCTCTTCGAGCAAGGGAGCACAGAGAATTCCGCTGGTGTGCCTTATCATGAAGGCAACGGCTTCGGGAGTCGCCTTACTGGCCGCCATGATTAAATCGCCTTCATTTTCACGATCATCGTCATCGGCGACAACAATCATTTCTCCAGCAGCAATGGCCTTTAAAGCATCTTCGACCGTATCAAATTCAGCGTTCATCTTACTTCTAACTTCTTACCAAAAAGCATGCGAGACTAACACAAAGAGCAGAACGACTCACAATTATATGGCCTCTACTTCCCTTAACTCCTCTATCTCTTTGCTGCTGAGTCCAAGCATTTCTTCCAAAACGTTACTTGTATCTTGGCCAAGACCCGGAACAGCCTTTAAAGGTGGCGGTGATTGGCCCTTAAACCTCAAAGGAGTGCTCATCAAAACCATCTCGCCCAACATCTCATTACTAGTCCAGTGCAACGAGCCTCTTTGATGCATATGGGGGTCAGAGACAACATCAGCCAAACCTTGAACCGGCGCACAAATCACGCCGTGTTCTTGTGCTTTTTTAAAAATTTCTTCTTTCGATAGTTCCTTCGTCCATCCCGTAATCAAATCATCAAGCAAATCCATATTTAAGCTCCTTGATTTCATATCTACAAAACGAGAGTCATCTGCCAGCTCAGGCCGGTCCATCGCATCACAAAGTTTCCTCCAATGGCCATCTCTAATACAGATCATGGCAACGTGACCATCTTTACTCTCATAAACATTGTAAGGCGCAGCCGACAAACCTGGATGTCTGTTTCCAGTCCGAGCCTTTTGTTCTCCCGCTAAAAAATAAGCCCCAAGAGCTGTGGTCAGCGTGGGGAATACGCAGTCTTGCATCGAAATATCTAAAATTGCGCCTGAACCAGCTTGTTCTCTTTGAAACAATGCCGACACTATCCCACCGTACAGATGAACCCCGCCCAAAAAGTCGCATAACGCCGCTCCAGCTTTCATTGGCGGACCAGAATCCTCTCCTGTAATACTCATGACTCCACTCATCGCTTGTATAGTAATGTCCATCCCCAAGTAGTCTCTATAGGGACCGCCATCACCATAACCGGTACTCGCTGCATAGATTAACTTCGGGTTGATTTTTAAGAGATCCTCGCTACCTAACCCGTAATTTTCGAGTGTTCCCGGGGCAAAGTTTTCAAGCAAAACATCGACCTCACGAACCAGTCGTTTCAAAAGATTCTGTCCGTCCTCACTCTTTATATTTAACGTTATGCACTCCTTACCGCCGTTTAGCATAGAAAAGGGATAGCTTGCCGAAGTGGCTTGAGCTCTCGTTCTCAGCGGCTCACCAACTCTTGATTCCACCTTAATTACCCGAGCTCCCGCTTGAGCTAATAAAAAACCACAATAGGGCCCGTTA
>CACFPX010000046.1:0-5155 GCA_902568205.1 K189A clade bacterium
ACGAGGTAATAGAAGAATTTAACTTGCAACCCCAAGATCTTTTCTGAATCAGGAGAAAACATGTCTGAACTACTTCACAATGAATTTCCGCCTGAGTCGCTAGAAGGCAAGGACTTAGCGCACCTTTTGCACCCTACAACCAATTTGAAATTGCATCGCCAGCAGGGGCCTAGCATTCACGAAAAAGCGGAAGGTGTTTACCTTTGGGACTCAAAGGGAAATCAATATCTGGAGGGGATGGCAGGGTTGTGGTGTACAGCACTAGGGTATGGTAACGAGGAGCTTGCCAAAGTAGCAGAAGAGCAAATGCGGAAGTTGAGCTATTCGCAGCTATTTGCAGGCAAAACCAATGAGCCGTCAATTTTACTGGCTGAAAAGCTTAAGGCGATGGTCCCATTTAAGGCGGACAGAGTTTTTTATGGTTTATCTGGTAGCGACGCAAACGATACTCAAATGAAGTTAATGTGGTATTACCACAATGCGATCGGCAAGCCTGAGAAGAAGAAAATAATCAGCCGACAGAGAGGGTATCATGGAGTTACCATCGCGAGCGGTTCCTTGACCGGGCTTCCACCATTCCACAAAGAATTTGATTTACCCATTAGCGGGGTTTTGCACACGGAGTCGCCCCATTATTACAGCGGCGCCAAGGATGGAGAGACAGAGGCTGCGTTTTTAGAACGAATTCTAGGTGAATTAGAGAAACTGATCGACCAAGAAGGACCAGAGACCATTGCAGCGTTTATTGCGGAGCCGATATTGGGTGCAGGTGGGGTCATAGTGCCTCCAGAGGGTTATTATGAGGCTGTTCAAGATATTTTGGATCGTCACGATATTCTGTTTATTGATGATGAGGTCATATGTGGATTTGGTCGAACTGGTAATCCTTTCGGTGCTGAGACCATGGGTATTAGGCCGACAACGATGAGCGTTGCAAAAGCAGTATCTTCTGCCTACCTACCTCTTAGCGCAGTGTTATTGCCCGAGTTCATGTACGAGGCATTCGAGAGTCGGTCAGAGGAACTGGGTAATTTTGGGCATGGCTTTACTTATTCTGGGCATCCTGTGTGCGCGGCCGTTGCCCTGAGAAACCTCGAAATAATGGAGGAAACTGAGTTATTCGAACATGCGAAATCAGTTGGGCAGTTACTGCAAGCGGGCTTGAGGAAATTCGAAGACTATCCGTTTGTAGGTGAAGTAAGGGGTAGAGGCTTAATCGGGGGCATCGAATTAGTGAAAACTAAAACGCCAAGAGAACCTTTTAAAGCCAGTTTTGGTATTGGGGCATACTGTTCAGCGGCTTGCCAAGAGGCCGGGTTGATAGTGCGAAATGTTGGAGATGTGATTGCGTTTTGCCCACCGCTGATCATTACAGAGTCACAAGTAGATGAGCTGCTTGGTAAATTTGAGATTGGGTTAAACAAAACGGTTGAGTGGGCGCACAAAGAAATGGATCGGCATTAGTTCTTTTAGGAAAGTTTTTCCTATGGTGTTCGACCTGAGAATTGGCGTCTTATATACTTGCGCTCTTGTCAGATTGCCTTTTTAAATGAGGAGTGAAGAGTGCATTATTTAGCGGTACTGGTCTTATTTTTGTCTCTATCGGCGAATGTTTCGGCGATTATTCACCCTGGCCCCGCAGATCAGATATCAGATCGCCTTGAACCCTTCGGTTCAGTATGCAGGGCGGGCTCTCCTTGCGACCCTGCTGCGAATCCATCCTCGAGTTCGGCTACAGCAGCTGGTTCTGCAAGCAACAGTTTGAGTTTAGAGAAAGTGGAATTGTCGGAAGGGAATGAACACACTGTCCGTATGCTTAACATCGGCCCCGGCGGCTCGATGGTTTTTGATCCTCCGGTTATCAAAGTTTCCGTTGGCGACACGATACACTTTAAGGCAACGGATCTATCCCATAATTCTGCGTCAATCCAGGATATGATTCCTGCTGGCGCATCGGATTGGGCAGGTGCGCTTAATGAGGATGTAAGCATCAAGCTAGAAAGCGAAGGAGTTTACGTTTACCAGTGTGACCCTCACCTGGTGATGGCTATGGTCGGAGTGATTCAAGTCGGTGCTGCCACTAACCTCGAAGAGATAAAGCGGGCTGCCCGGACTTTAAAATCGACGTTTGCGATGAACGCAGAGCGTTTGGAAACCTACATTTCGCGTCTCTAAATTAAGACCCGGCTAGATTTTGAGAAAAAGGACGGTTTCTTGATTCTCTAAGGCTTTTTTGAACTTTCCAGAGATTGGACCCTTTCTTCCAACTCTAGGACTTGGGCCTCAAGGCTTTTAAGTATTTCCATGTGAGCTTCGTACTCGTGCTTTGGGATCATCTCGAACTTGCTCAATAAGTTCCTGATCGGCTCTTCTAGCTCTCGATCAACCTCAGGGATTTTTTCTCGTAAAAAACTGATAATTCTTTCAATAGGTTCCATAAAGACTAGGGTCGCCTCAAACTTGTCGTGCGGCATTGTACATGATAGTCAGGAAGTTGAGAGGCTTCACATTGAAGGTTGCACAAGGGTCATATGGAATAAAGACAAATCATAAAAAAGGGAGCCGAAGCTCCCTCTATATCATGCTTAAAAAGCTCTTAACCCCAGTTAATTCCGCGATAGCTGCCAGATGTTAACTGAGATGACTTTTCAATCGTAGATCCATCGTGTTTCACACCTCGATAAACTCCCGCTTTAGGAGATGCTGCTCCCTCGCGATTGTTCTCACGTGCTACTTTTGATCCTCTATATATTAAAGCCATATCATGCCTCCAGTTTTCGTTTCGATTTCGTACATACGTCTTTCGACGCACACCCTTCTCAACGCGTTCCTTCGTCAGATATTTAGAGTAGCGCTATTGCGCAATGAGTGTCCTCGAACGAAGACACAGTTCTATCTTCCTACTTCCGTCTTATGCTTAACATAAGATGAACGATGGGATAAATCTACTAGCTTTTCCGAAACATTTCAAATTATTTGGTTCGGTTTTTTTGGGCTTTGGCGCAGTTCTAGTCACTTAAGAGCAGCGAAGAGCTTTTTGATCTAATTTGGTGCAAATGCACCGTTATCGAACTAAATTTGTGCGCAAATTCTCGTTAAAGCACCAAAAAACAGCGATTTAGATCAATTTAAAGTTGGCCCGACCCTTGCAGTATTCAAATGAGCGTGGCCATTTGGCGGGCGTAGATAATTGAAATTGGAGATTAAATTAAAATGAAAAAACTATACAGAATGCTAACGGTGTTAGTCGTAGCTTTCGGGGGGTTGGGCACAGCGCAAGTCGCGACGGCCGACGTTTCTTATAATGTGGGCTATGTATCCGAATATTATTTCAGAGGAATTTTGCAGAAAAGTTCCTCTGCGAGTGCCGGTATCGATTACGAAGAAAATGGCTTCTATATCGGTGCATGGGGTGCGGATGTAGGCGATGGTATTGAATACGATATTTATCTAGGTTATGGAATTGAGACAGAGGCAGGCTTCAGCGCAAGTCTGGGCTATACCACTTACCAGTACACGGGTGATACGTTTGACGATGAATATAATGAGGGGAATCTTAACCTAGGTTATGGGATCTTCAGTCTTGAATATTCAAAGGGCACTTGCGAATGCTTCGGTGCCGAGTCTGATTATGACTTCATCGGGTTAACTCTGGGCTTCGACAATGGCTTATATGCGACTGCCGGGTTTTGGGGTGACGAGTCAGATGGTGAATACTTCGAGTTCGGCTACGGAACGACTGTAGCGGAGATAGACTTAGGAGCGGCGATTATTTTCGCAAGCGACGAATTGAGTTTCGAGGTGGATTCTGATGGTGAGGCCAACGAAGACACTGCATTGGTACTCTCGATTGGTAAAAGTTTCTAAATCTTTGGTTAATTGGCAAAGGTGTTAGATCAGATGAATTCCATAAAACATATTGGTTGTAATTTGAGCATGAATGCCCCGAAGGGACGGATGAGATTCTTTTTCTTAGTAGATAGGATAAAGATTAAGAGTTTTCTTAAATAACGCTCTTTATAGTATTCGATAACACTTTAAAACTTGGAGCCAAAAATGAAATTAGTAACTTGCATAATCAAACCTTTTAAGCTGGATGACGTTAGAGAAGCACTATCGGAAGTAGGTGTTCAAGGAATGACTGTAATCGAGGTTAAAGGGTTTGGTAGACAGAAAGGACATACAGAACTTTACCGAGGAGCAGAATATGTTGTTGATTTTCTGCCCAAGGTAAAAATAGAGGTAGCTTTAGAAGAAGACCTTCTTGATAAGGTCATCGACGCTATCAGTAAAGCCGCGAACACCGGGAAGGTAGGCGATGGAAAAATTTTCGTCACTACTTTGGAAGAAGTTGTTCGCATAAGAACGGGCGAAACGGGACCAGAAGCGGTCTGACGCCTATAAAAATAAAGGATTAAATAATGGAAGCAGTAACTCAATTAAGTTATTCGGTTGATACGCTGTATTTCTTGGTGTGTGGGGTCCTGGTCATGTTTATGGCTCCGGGCTTTGCAATGTTGGAGGCTGGTTTGGTTCGAGCCAAAAACACATCTGAAATACTTACTAAAAATGTGGCGCTTTTTTCGATTGCCTCGCTCATGTATCTGATATGTGGCTACTCAATAATGTACGGCGATGGGGCAGGTTGGATCCCGGGTTTCGGGACGGCATTGTTCATGACAGACAACTCGGTGGATGATGTTTTGGCATCCGGAGGAGACATCTATTATTCGAGTGCCTCTGACTTTTTCTTCCAAGTAGTTTTTGTTGCTACTGCGATGTCCATTATTTCTGGAGCTGTTGCGGAACGAATGAAGCTGTTTGCTTTCCTCGCTTTTGCAGTTGTGATGACTGGGTTCATCTATCCTGTTCAAGGATTTTGGAAGTGGGGCGGCGGCGCGTTAGATGAGGCCGGTTTCCTGGATTTCGCGGGCTCCGGCGTGGTTCATATGTGCGGTGCGACAGCAGCCCTGGCTGGAGTACTACTCTTAGGCCCTAGAGCAGGCAAGTATGGTTCGGACGGTGTGATAAACCCGATCGTTGGAGCGAATATGCCCCTGGCAACTCTTGGTGTTTTCATCCTTTGGTTTGGATGGTTCGGATTTAACGGCGGTTCAGAACTTATAGTTAGTAATATTGAGGAAGCTAATGCGGT
>CACFPX010000047.1:0-5118 GCA_902568205.1 K189A clade bacterium
GGCATTAGTTTCATCGTCGGCTATAATCTCTCCATAGGAGTCGTAAACTCGAGAAATACCATGCCACCTCGCAAACTCTTCTGCACGAGCCTTGCTTCGCGCAGCGATAGACACAACCTGAGCCTTCGGCTCGTCTATGCAAGGATTTATTAACGCTCTGGGTGTAATATTTGCCGTACTAATCGTTCCAAATTTAATCATGCCTTTGTCTCCCTATACATATCTCTTGGGGTACTTGGATACCAACCGATCAATGCTAGTATACTCGATACACCGCAAAGCTCGGCAAACAGGCTAAAGAGCGATAGAACTGCTTCCATGACATTTCAACTATCCGAAAAACAGCTCGAGGACTATCAAAAGGACGGGTACCTATCTCCTTTAACTGCTTATGATCAAAGCGAGACAAAAAAACTAAGACAGGAATTTGAAGAATTCGAAAAGCGCTTTGGTGGTATAGAAAAAGCGGTTGCCTTTCGAGCCGACCTCCATCTTCTGCAGAGATGGGCCTGGGATGTGGTAACCAATCCTAGGATAGTCGATCCTATAACCAGTGTTCTTGGCCCAAACGTACTGTTGTGGTCCACAAACTGGTTTATCAAAGAAAGTCGGGATTCTAAAATCGTAAGCTTCCACCAGGATGCCAACTACTGGGGACTAGAGCCACACGATGTTGCGACCGTTTGGCTTGCACTGTCAGACGCCCATGAAAAATCTGGGCCGATGAGCTTCGTACCGGGCAGCCATCTAGGAGAGCTATATACACATACCAACACGTTCGCAGAGAACAATCTGCTGAGTCGGGGACAGGAGGTTAACAGAACCATCGACGAAACGACCTGCCGGTCAGCACCCCTGGACTCCGGACAGATGTCTATTCACAACATCAGGACCATCCACGGAAGCGGTCCAAACTTATCTGAAGATCGCAGAATAGGTATGGTGCTGCGGTACTGTGCAACTCACGTTCGTCAGACTAAAGGAGAAGATACCGCAATTCTTGTCTCGGGCACGGACGATTTCGGACACTTCCAATTACTTGAAAAACCCGACCAGGACTTCGGCGAAAAAGAAACAGCCGCGCACAAAGATGCAGTGGCCAAGCTAGGTCACATCATTATGTCTTAGGCACTAGCTTTCAATCAGGATGTTCGCGGAAATAAGAGAGAGGGTCCTGATAATCTACGCCACCACAAAGATGATTGACCCGGTTATAGCCTAGAAGTCGCTGCAGCAGATCTGGCATCTCGGAAATAACGCTTCTAGGGACACCCAGATAGAGATTTTCTTGCTGTCTCAACCAGGACACATTGAAATTCAGATTAACGGAACGTCGGATTTCGTTCGAGGTTTTATTGGCCCCACCTGCATGCCACAACGCGCCATCCCACACCAACAAAGAACCCGCTTTCATCTCGACTTGTATCGCGGGCTCATCAGGATTCAAACTCCGTTCCCATTTGTGGCTACTGGGCACCAGCATAGTCGCACCATTTTCAACAGTGAAATCATCCAGCGCAATAAGCGTATTTGCTACGAGCGGTGGGTGAGGCCGAGGAATCGGATAGTGGCTATCGTCCTGATGCAGCCCTTGTCTATCGCAGCCTGGCCCAGGACACATAGCGACGGCGACAGACATCTGAAAAGACTTACCAAGCACTCCTTCAACAATAGATAGAAGCACAGGATTAATTGACACCTCGTCGATCGCTCGGGTTTTCGCATACAGATTAGGAATGTGTACGGTCTGAGTCCCAGGCCAACCTCGTTTCGTTCCATCGACAATTCGGTTGCCAGTCAGAGCAAATATCGGCTCCAATCCGACACGCATTTGTTCCAAACGCTCGACGCCCAAAAAATCGGGAAGGATTGCAAAACCTTTGTCGTGCACATCCTCCACACAACGCTCAACTTTTGACCGTTCTTCTGAATCTAGAGAAAACCCGGCTGTTAGCGGATCAGGCATTCGCATGCTCTCAACTAACTCAATGTAATGCTCTAAATTTTCCTGTTGCTTCTTCATAATGAAAGCCCTATGGGTGCAACATATCAGAAACAATATCGATCAACCACAAACTCAACTCTTCGTTAAGCTGAAAACAGCATGATAATAAAGAATCCAACTAAAAGTTCTTTGACCCCATAAACAAGTTTGAATAAGCTGACTCAGAGTTTAGATTATTAGAAATGACTAACCGCAAAGGACAAAAAAATGACCAAACAAATTGATTGGCTTTACTTTCGCAAAGGCTGAACCAGCTGCACAAAAGCTTCTAAGTTTATAGAAGCCAGCAAAATCGAGATCACGGAAACAGTTCCTGCTAGCAGAAAACTGCAAAGAGAAGATGCATTTAAACTACTCAAAAAGGCCAACAAGCTCACAGTTGCCAAAGGCAAGAAAGTTGTAGAATTTTCGGGAAAAGAAAAAACATCAGAAGACGCCGTTACTGCGATGCTCGGCAGCACTGGGAACCTGAGAGCGCCTACTGCAGTAGTCGGAAAAAATCTCTTAGTCGGTTTTAACGAAGAGGCATATCAGTCCGTCTTCGCTTAAAGTCTAAACTGGTAAGATATTTAGTAAGTCTCTACGTTATTTTCGAAAGAAAACCCGCCTGGCGACATGACAAGCCTATGTCTGTCGCCCGCAACGTCTGCATCCCAATCACTATATCCAGAATCACCCTTCCACATGGCGACTCGATCTCCATCGGACGCCTTGACAACTCTCGTCTCATACACCTTGGGCGTCGCCTTTGAAAAGTGACCCAAAACATCATCCAATTTTTCATACAAGGAGAGGTGGTGCAGTGTTATCCACGTGGGCGGCACCAAATCAATATCTCCAGCAGAATGTTTCGCGAGCGCTTCTGACGGCTTTATCCATTGATGGTCTTTAATCTCACCCTCGTCAATTTCTACGGACTTCACACCTGCCGATTTCGCGATGAAAAACCAGGTGGCAAATCGTTTTTGGGGGGCTGGGGGCGGAGTCCAATGCGAGAAATGAATGAAATCCTTGGAATCAAGCGAGATACCAGTTTCCTCTTTGGTTTCTCGAACCGCTGCTGCACGCGCAGCATACTCTAGGTCACTTTCTTCACCATAATCCTCTAGATCTATCTTTCCTCCTGGGAAGACCCACATTCCTCCAAAGGTGATTTTGGAATTCTTTTTCAGCATAAGGACTTCATAACTTTCTTCTGAATCTCGAAGTAGAACCACGGTCGCCGCAGGGATTGGAGGAAGTACACCCTCATCAGATTCGCTACGCGCATCGATATTGCCGTACATGTCATTCTTATGTTGTTTGTCCTGTGTCATCTTTTTCTCCCAGTTAAACCTCTAAACGCTGCTGTTTAGCAAATTCTTTCGAATATTCTTCAGTAGAATTTTTTACCTCATTTGACCAATCATCCCACATTTCATCTGAAGAGGGTTTGGCACGATTCTCATTCAATTCGTCATTCCAAAAGTCAGCCAGTATCGCTTCGCGGATCGTATTGGAATAATTGTGTCCGGCCATGTGAGCGGTCCTGTGGTGCCAAAACACGAGATCTCCCCTATTACCCCAACACTCAACAGCCCTTACTTCCTTGTTCAACCGCACTATTTCTTCTAAGTACTCCGGCGTGTGACTAATTCCTTTGAACGCAGGAAGGTGATCGTAATAAGGTATTCGAGGCTGATCATAGCGGTGCACGAATTTAGAAAATAACGATTTATGAGAGCCTGGCCAGATTTTAAAGGCACCGCCATCTTGAGGAGTGTCAGCGATCAGACCTACCACACCAAGCTGGAAAGGATGCCCGTCAGTGTGGCAAAGATCTGATTCCCTTGGTTTGTCGCCATAAGGCAAAGTAAAGTAGACCCCACGCGCTCCTTCCGTTCCTAACGCCGGATCAGTAGGTCCACCAGGCCAAGCTGGACCGCTCGCTCCCATTGGAGTGCCGTCAACAACCGCCTGTCGCAGATCTCCGCCAATTAGTTGCCGAGCAATCTCACAGATTTTCTCGGAGTATATTAATTGGATAGCAGATTCTGTTACTCCGAGGGTCCTGTTTAACCACCGATAGCCGTCTCTAAAATGAGTTGACTCAGCCGATCGTAAATCACAAGCGAAAGGTCCTGTGTGGGTCGCAGAGATTTCTCTTTTTAGGGAAGCATTTTCGGGAAGACTATCCCACATTCGATCCTGCAACTCTGAACAGAGTTGTTTGTCCATTATCCCCGGAACAAGCAGATATCCATTTGCTTTAAAAAAACTTATTTGTTCAGAATCTAACATCGGGTAACTTTCTTTCAGATGGACCTATTCTAGCATGGTCCAAATTCACCTAAAATTGGCGAGACTACTCAATATTTGCTTTCTATGTCCAAACAACCTGATGCAATCTTCGACTACATCGTCATCGGGGCCGGTTCTGCCGGCTGTGTGATCGCTTCTCGTCTAACTGAAAACCATAAAGCCCGAGTTTTGCTAATCGAAGCGGGAGGCGGAGATAATCGTTTGAGCATCAAGATGCCATCGGCATTTTATATGCCACTCCACGATCAAAAAATAAATTGGGGTTACTATAGCGAACCGGAACCCGGGTTAGACCATAGAAGAATTCACTGCCCCAGAGGGAAGGTTCTAGGCGGCTCGTCTTCGATCAATGGGATGGTTTATATTCGAGGAAACCGAAAAGATTTCGATAATTGGGAAAGACTCGGCGCCACTGGTTGGAACTACGACTCGGTCCTGCCTTACTTTAAAAAATCTCAAAAGGCGGACCTGCTCACCCAAAGCGATACATACAGGGGCCACGATGGGCCTCTAGCAACAACAACTGGCGCCATGAACAACCCGCTCTATAAAGCGTTTCTTGAAGCAACACAATCTGCAGGATTCCCTCTAAACCAAGACGTGAACGGCGAACACCAGGAAGGATTTGGTCCGATGCCAATGACCGTGGACCAAGGCATAAGAGCTTCCTCTTACCATTCATTCATCTCAAATGCTAAAAGGTCCAATCTCAAAATCTCGACGACATCTCACGTAAACAAATTGTTGATAAAGGACGGTATAGCGACGGGGGTGAATTACACCCAGAAAAACAGACAGATAAACGCGACGGC
>CACFPX010000048.1:0-4786 GCA_902568205.1 K189A clade bacterium
AATTCTGGCGGACGACCTGGGCTTCTCGGATCTGGGCTCTTACGGAAGTGAGATAGCGACTCCAAACCTAGACAGACTGGCCTATGAGGGATTACGTTTTTCTAGCTACCACACTGCAGCCAGCTGTGCGCCTACTCGAGCAATGTTGGTGACCGGCCATGACAGTCACCTTGTCGGTGTTCCGAACATCCCTGAAGCGATACCCGGTAATCAAATTCGCGAGCCGAATTATCAAGGTGTTTTGTCTAAAGATTTTGAGACCATTGCAGAAATGTTAGAGCGCAAATCTTATCGAAATTACTTTGCGGGCAAATGGCATTTGGGCATGGACGAGGAACGCTTGCCGTTTGCCCGGGGCTTTCATCGTAGCCTTTCCATGGCGGATACGGGTTCAGATAACTGGGAGCAAAAGCCTTACCTGCCAATTTACGGCTCTGCCAATTGGTTTGAGGACGGAGAGAGGGTCAGACTTCCCGAAGATTATTACTCGTCTTCTTATATTGTCGATAAGACTATCCAGTACTTAGATGAGGGCCCCCAAGACAATCCTTTCTTTGCCTTTGTGTCTTTTATGGCGGTGCACATACCGGTTCAAGCGCCAGCCGAATATCGGGATCGTTATAAGCAGATGTACTTTGATGGATGGGAGGCATTAGCAGAGGAGCGGTCTAAAGGACTTGCAAAGATGAACATACTCGAAAGGGAGTTCCCGGTTAACCTAGCGCCTACCGCTGTTTCCTGGGTTGATTTGAATGCAAGCGACAGAAATTATTTCACGAAAGCCATGCAGGTTTATGCCGGCATGGTGGAATCTATGGACTTTGAAATTGGACGCTTGATCCAATATCTAGACCAGGTTGGTAAGCTGGACAATACCGTATTTTTATTTTTGTCTGACAATGGTGCTGAAGGGTCGATAGCTGTTGACCCTACGGCGCCTTTCATCCCGAAACTCTTGTTATCTGCCTGGTTGAAAACCAATGGATACCACAATGACATCGAGAGATTAGGAGAGAGAGGAAGTTTCGTGAATATCGGTCCATCATGGGCTAGCGCATCTGTTGGACCGCTTTCCTGGTTTAAATTTCATTCCAGTGAAGGGGGTATGAGGGTACCGCTGGTCATTTCAGGCAGTGTTGACGGCAAGCCGCTTGCGAGTAAACCAGGCCGAGTTTTCCATGAATTTGTCTGGGCGACCGACATTGCGCCAACAATCCTGGATATGGCTGGATCAAAGGAATTTCAAAACTTACCAGGCAAAACCCTGGTGCCCGCACTTAATGGCTCCTCCAATAAAATTAGAGGTGATGACGAAGTAGTGGGGTACGAGCTAGGGGGTAACAAGGCATTATTCATGGGCCCACACAAACTGGTTTATAACAGAACTGACGATCAATTAGATCGGTGGATGTTATTCAACCTAGTTAAAGATCCAGCTGAGCAATATGATCTGTCAGAAGAGCAGCCGGATGTTTTTGATCGAATGAGAGCGGAATACGAATCCTGGGAGAAGAAAAATGGCGTACTAGCAGTGCCTGAGGGTTATAACCAGGGACGACAAGTGATGTTAAACGGCATGAAAAATCGACCTGTTTTGTGGATTGTCCCGCTAGCTATTATCCTCTTTGCGTTGGGAGCTACTTTCTTGCTCCTGCGAGCATCTTTTCTTAGGAGAGATTAGTGGACGTTGGTCAATCGAGACGCTTTTACAGGCAAGGTTATTTAAAGATCCCAGGGGTCGTACCCGCTGAAAAAGTTTTCGCTGCCAGAAGAGAAATGTTTCTGCGTATGGGTTCGGCGATTAGTCAAGTAGGAGTCTCTGTAAAAACCCGGAAAATGGATGGATTAGTCGAAGCCACGCGTTCTATCTTTGTTGCGGGCGAGGGAGAGATCTTCATTGATCTGTTCAATAAAACCGATTTGAAAAAGATCCTTGAAAAAGCGCTTGGCTCAAAGGTTCTACCGGTACGCTCTGCCCAACTGGCAACCCTTTTCCCGTCCGACATTGGTGATTCCACCAACGAATACGGTTATTTAGACAAAGATACGCCGCACTATGGCTGGACAGGGCACCTGGACGGTCTTTGGAATGGAGGTAGCCCGGTACCCAGAGTCGGCACTCGTTTGCGGGGTGAAAAGCTCAAGGCCTGGAATACCAGCAAGAGCACTAATGGTGTGACCAAAACCAATCCTGAATTCAACGCAAACATTATGAATTTTACGGCTTTGGTAGGCATCGCGTTATCGGATCAGATGAGCCTTGGATCAGGGAACCTCGGTGTTTTGAGGGGTGGACACCGACATATGGAGCGGTTTTTTCGTGATCAATTGGAAAAGGGTGGTCCTCTTGGCCCTGACGGGCCGGGTTGGGAAAGAGAAAATCGTAAGGCGCCCAATGGGAGAGGACTAGTTCACTATCCGAGAGCAGTTAGAAATTTATATACCAAAAACGTGGCTCAGTCAGCTGATGGAGAACTATGGCCAAAACCAGACTTCATGAAGCTCAAACCTGGTGATGCGGTGATTGTTCATTCATTGACGCCCCATTCCGCCACGCGGGTGTTCGGTGTTGAGCCGAGGTTTATGGTTTATTTTCGATGTGTATCGGCGAAGCGCCCCGAGCCGAATTTGCGAATCTATCCAGAAGCATTGTGTGACAGCTTGCTGGAATGGCGCGGAGTTAAGCGTAATTTGGCCGGGTGAGTTAACGCCCACACAGATGCTGATTACAAATTAAGCCAGTTCTAGGACATACGCCCTAAAATAAAAGATTAACGACTTTTCAATTGAAAGATTATCGATAGCAAGTCATTCAATGATCGCTACGCAGCGGGTCCAACCAGCTGAGGCGTTTTTAATTTTTACTGGGAAGCAAGAAACCATAAAGCCATGGTCAGGTAATGATTCAAGGTTGTGCAATTTTTCCATTTGCCAATAGGGTATTTCTCTTCCTGCTTTATGACCTTCCCATATCATGCTTGGGTCACGATTTTTAGCCCACTTCTTGGCTGTGTGGTTAAAAGGAGCATCCCATGACCAACCATCGGTGCCTACCACTCTGACGCCACGCTCTGTTAAATACATGGTCGCTTCACGCCCCATTCCACAGCCGGCGTCAACATAACCGGGCTCGCCAAAGACTTCGCCTGCCCGGGTGTTGACGACAACGATATCGAGGGGTTTAAGCTCATGCTCAATTCTTGTGAGCTCTTTTTCGACATCATCTGCAGTCACTAAATAACCGTCTTCAAAATGTCTGAAATCCAGCTTAACGCCAGGCTTAAAGCAATATTCAAGAGGGGTTTCATCAATTGTAGGCGCCCGTTCCTTCCCATAGTTTGTGGTGGAGTGAAAATGCCACGGTGCGTCCATGTGTGTACCGTTATGCGTTGAGAGGTTGATGCTTTCTACGGCCCAGCCTTCGCCATCCGGCAGCTCCTCAGGTTTAAGGCCCGGGAAAAAGTGAGATAACCCGCCAGCCGTTTGGTCGTGTGTTAGGTAATTAACTTTCGGACTGCCGCCAGGGTGATCAGTGTGTTCATTATTTTCTATGTGCACGGATAAATCGATATAGGTAGCCACCCTCTTCTCCTTCACTATGACTGCTAATTATCGTAACACCCCTTTACTATGCTTCAAGGTGAGTGGTGTTTTTGTTTTGAGTAACTTAAAAAAATCGACGCCTGAGATTTTGGTAAAAGCTTGCGACAGAATGGCTAAAGAGCATCTGAAGTTTCTTTAGATACCGTTATAAAAATAAGGAACCTCTGCAAGTCCTTGTATAGGTGAATCATAAACAAATACGTGGCCGGCCATAGACTCTTTTGGCCGATCGTGACTGGCGCTCGTGATGAATAGTTTTGTTAATTCGGGACCGCCGAAGATTAAACTGGTTGGTCTGCTCACTGGCAGGTCGAGGGTTATATCTACTTTTTTGTCTGGCGTATATCGAACGACACGGCTGCCGTCCCATTTTGCACTCCATACTCCACCTTCGGAATCTACGGTTAATCCGTCGGGGGCGCAGTCGGTGTCCTCGGCGAAGATTTGTTGGTTGGTAATCTTTTCTCCGTCAAACGCAAGTGAGTAAATTCTCTTTTTCCTTGAGTCGGTGTAATAAATAGTCGTGTTGTCGGGGCTCCAACCGATACCGTTTGAAGTCATAACGCCATCTAGTAGTTTTATCACTTTCCCATATTTGTCCAGTCGGTAAAGGCTTCCGGTGGGCTTTTTGTCCTCTTCGTGCTTGCTCCCGAACCAGAAATTTCCGGCCCGGTCGCATTTGCCGTCGTTGAACAGGTTGTTCGTCTGGGCTTCCTCTAGGGGCGCGAGGTGTTCCGTTCGATTTTCCTCCAGATGTAGTAAGTGCACCCCGTCAGATAATGCTACTAGTGCGATGTTTTTGTGCTGGGTTTTAACAAAACAACCAACCTTGTCTTTGAGTCTCCATGTGTTCTGGGTATTTGTGTTGTAGTCCCATTTGAAAACGCGCTTACTCAAAATATCCACTCTCCATAGAACTTGCTCTTTATTACACCACCAGGGACTTTCTCCTAGAATGTCTCGGCTCGGGATGGCAACTGAAAAAGAGGATTGCATGGATTTGTGTTTGTTTTTTTGGGTTGGCTTAGCATACCAACCCAAGAGAATAAATGATGACTACTGTGCTGGCCACTCTGGACGTTTCAAACTAAGATGGAAACGCGTGAAGGGGGGAATATGTCTAGAAAAGTAGATGAAAAAAAAGAAGTCAAGCTAGCGAAATTCGCCCATTTTGTCCTACGTG
>CACFPX010000049.1:0-4517 GCA_902568205.1 K189A clade bacterium
GCCACAACCTAAATATTCTAAATAGCGAAGAAAAAATCAACGATTTTGTAAACAAATTAACGAATCGCGAGCTGTCCTACAAAAATTTCCTTCCTAACGCTTCCAGAACATCTTCGCAATCACCAACAAATTTTTGATCAAGCAAATCGTCAGCCCGAGTAACACCAAGATTGAGCGAAACGATAGGTAACTTCTTTTGATGAGCCCGACGAACAAGCCGATAGCTGGAAAAAGCCATCAATGAAGTCCCAATCACCAAGACTCCATCAGAGGAGTCCACTAAATCCCGGGTCTCCTGTGAAATCGCCTCGGGCACTGAACCTCCAAAAAAAACCACGTCGGGTTGCAGAGTGCCGGCACATTTAGTGCAGTTCGGCTCCTGAAAAGAAGATAGATCAGGGTCGTCTATGGAGGCATCACCATCCGGTCTTAGCTCGAAAGTTTGAATTTGAGTTAAGTCGTTGTTTAGTTCGAGCCAAGCTTGGATTTCAGATCTAGAGGAAATCTGTCCGCAATCTAAACACCGAACCCGATCTAGCCGGCCATGCAAATCAACTACTTTCTCTTGTCCCGCTTTTTGATGCAAACGATCCACATTTTGAGTGATTAAAGCATCAACTACACCCTGTTCTTCTAATCTAGCTAACACCAAATGCGCCTGATTTGGCTGTGCGTCTCTGAAAGACGGAAACCCTAATTGACTTCGGAACCAGTATCGCTTTCTCGCTTTTACGGATTTTAGAAAATCCTGATGCTCAATCGGTGCTGCGATCTTCCAAGAGCCTTGATCATCTCTATAATCCGAGATCCCCGAACCGGTGCTACATCCGGCACCAGTGATCACCAGCAGTCTGTTCAATCCTCTCATAAAAAGGAGCAGCTCTTCAGCCTGACTATCACAACTCACGGATTACCTCTGCTAATTTACAGTTCGAACAATATTGCTTAGATTAACGATTCACAAATACAGTAATCATAATTCTAAGGATTTTAAGTGATCAAACTTTACGGTTTAAAAATGAGTAACTACTACAGCCTCGTTAAAGCAATTCTCATCGAAAAAGGGATCGACTTCGAAGAAGTAAAAGCCCCCCCTACCCAAGAGGAAGACAACCTGCAAAGAAGCCCGATGGGGAAAATGCCATCCATCGAGGTTGACGGAAATTATCTATCCGAAAGTTTAGCAATTGCCAGATACGCCGAACAGATCAACCCCACACCCGCATTACTTCCCAGTGAACCATTTGAGGCCGCAAAGGTAGTCGAGTTAGTATGTCACCTAAAGCTAGACGTTGAGCTCACCGCGCGCAGGTGCCTCCCTGTTTTGTTCGGTCAAACTGTGAGCGACGAAACAAAAAAAGAGACAGAAAAAGATCTGACGAAGGGAATGAAAGCAGTATCTCGCCTTTTTGTGTGCGACCCTTACGCTGCTGGCAAAGAAATAACACTGGCTGATTTCTACACCTTCTATACGTTTGGTCTCGCAAATACCTTGTCTCAGAAACTCTTTGAGAAAGACCTGCTGGCCGATCACTCCGACATTCAAGCACTGGTTAACTCCCTCGCTTCTCACCCGAGCATTGCAAAGGTAGAAGAGGAAAAGGCAAGTTAATTGTTAAACAACATCCGAAAGCGAAAAAAACGCCCTGGCGAATATCCGGTAATCAAAGGGCTTGTCGCCCTGGCGTTTTTTGGTATCTGCAATGCCTTCGGTTTTGAATTTCCCAAAGCAAAACCAGAGGATATGGGGATGTCCTCGGACCGATTAGAGAGGGTCTCAGCAAAAATTCAAGAGTATATCGACCAAGATTTAACTCCTGGAGTTGAGACCATAATCGTTCGTAACGGGCATATTGTTTATCATAAAGTCCAAGGAAATAAGCGAGCCGAGAACAGCACGCCCCTGGTAAAAAATGACATATTCAGGATCGCGTCAATGACTAAACCCATTGCCAGTATCGCTTTGATGACACTCTGGGAAGAGGGCAAATTTCAGCTAAATGACCCCATTTCTAAATTTCTACCGGAGTTCGAAACGGTCATGGTTAGCACCGTGGGGGACGCTAGTGGCAATACCGGCGAACTTGTACCTCCAGATCGAATGATCACGGTGAGAGACGTACTGACTCATACTGCAGGATTCGCCAATAGCTACCGCGGCAACACGAAAGCGTACCGTGATGCTATGGGTCCTGATAGAGCGCTCGACAACAAAGAACTAATCTCCAGATTGTCAAAGATACCCCTGAACTATCAGCCTGGAACTCAATGGCAGTATTCAATAGCCACCGATGTGGTAGGCCATCTTGTCGAGGTAATCTCTGGGAAAAATCTCGATCAGTTTCTAAAAGAGCGGCTGTTCGAACCACTTAGTATGCCCGACACCCACTTTTATTTGACCAAAGAAAAAGCTGATCGTCTAACGAGCCAGTACTCTCCCTCTGAAAAGAACCAAAAAATCGAACTAAGGGATCCAGGCTCTGAGGACAGTCGATGGATTTCGGGTCCAAAGACGCTTTTTAGAGGAGCTGGAGGACTCGTATCCACAGGACAGGACTATCTGAGATTTCAACAAATGATGCTAAATGGAGGCACTTTAGGAGCGACACGTATCCTTTCCCCAACCACGGTGAGCCTGATTCTCGAAAACCACACCGGCGACCTACCGCTATGGTTGACCGGCCCAGGCATGGGTTTCGGTTTGGGTTATGGTGTAGTCGTTGATCGCGGCGCCGCAGCGACACCATTAAGTCAGGGTGCAGCCTATTGGGGAGGTGCGTATTGCACGCTATCCTGGATAGATCCGCAAGAGCAGATCGTAGGAATTCTTCTAACCCAGGTTCGTCCCTACTCACATCTCAATATACGCCAGGACTTCCAAGTGCTCACCTATCAGGCCATTACTGAGAGTTATCGTTAAGCCTAAATCGACTTAACATCGAAATAAAACAAAACACCAGAACGGACATCGTCAACGCGGGGAATACCTCATGCACAATAGATCGCAGTCCCAGGTATATCCATATCAGTAAAGTCGCCACTCCAATCAGCATCGACCCTATGACCGCTGGGGAATAACGCTTGTTCCAATGTATTCCAATTACAATGGCTGGAAAAAAACAAACAGCGTACAAGCTGCCAGAGAAAATCGTAATCTCTACAATATCTCCTGGCGGATTCAAAGCTAAGATAGCGGAAAATATAGCCGTTCCAATCACAACTACTCGAGTGAATATAAGCGGATTTCTGGACGGGCGAAAAGGCATCACCAAATTCTTATAAAGGGTCGAGGATGCTACGAGCAGTACGCTGTCCATGGAAGACATGGCGGCCGCGACGATTGCCAAAATCAAAAAGTCAGACGCCCAAACTGGAAAGATCGTCTCTCGATTAATAAGGGTTGGAACGATTACATCTGTGTCAGTAACTCCGTCCATCAGGAGATGCGCATATAAACCTACGGGAAATATACAAAACTGAACAATTGCCAGCCCTGCCACGGCCACCCACATCCCCTGTTTTACAGCCCTCTCGTCGCGAAGAGCGTAAAACCGAGAGACCTGACGCGGATCAACGAGGAGCTTCAAAGCACCAGATAGAGCTATCCCTATTAAAACCGCAAAAGGAATGCCGCCATTCCATTCAAAGACAAAATCGGTCTCCGGATTGTCAGCCAAACGAGAAATGGAAGTCACTCCGCCTGCCGCTTCTGTCACAAAATAGAAAATCGTTATCGAACCAAGCACCATCAAAATACCTTGTAAGATATCGGTCCTTACGACCGAAACAAATCCTCCAATGCTCGTATACGCCACTACTATCGCTAGCGTGATCCCAACAGCAACCTCGTAAGGTACTCCCAGAAACTGCTCGAATAGGTGACCGGCTCCTTTAAAAATGGCAATCAAATAAAGAAGACTTGAAAATACTATGACGACAGCAGATAAAATTCGTACCGGCCCCGCGTTACCCGTCTTTTCGGGCTCGTATAGGCTACCCAAGAGGTCCGGTATAGTTAACGCATCCCAGCGACCTGCCATTTCACGCACGGCAGGACCAATCCAACGCCAGGAAAAATAAGAGAATAGCACTAGCATGGCAGCCATGATGAGCCAAGGAGCGCCATAGGCGTAGGCTTTCCCGGCATGACCAATGTAACTATTGGTCGACGCAAAAGTCGCGAAAAAAGACACTCCTATGGCAATTCCACCCATTTGTCTTCCTCCAACGAAGAAATCAGTGATTCCCTCAGACTTGATTGCCCCTCGATAGGCATTAGTCAACAAAAACACTGTGTAAGCAGTAAGTAACAGGATTAACAACCAGTGTTTTAACACCCACTCCATAGAAGATTCCAAAGCATCTTTTGTCTCGAAGGAAATCATGCCATGGCTATACGCAAAGCAACAGAACACAGCAGTGAGGCTCATCACTTTAAAAAACGGAATTTCAGCTGTATTTTAAAATCCTCCGAGGCTTTAACATGTGAGAACTAACGGTGTAATCTTTGGTCCATT
>CACFPX010000050.1:0-4310 GCA_902568205.1 K189A clade bacterium
TCGGAGGAAGCCGCATTTGAGATGGCTAGGAAGTTTCTATCATACTTACCTAGCTCTGTGGATGAATTGCCGCCGATCCTGGAAACCGTTAATGATGATCCTGACCGCGAGGACCCCTCGCTTCTTAATATCGTGCCGAAGGACCCTAGAAGTGTGTATAAAATGCATACGATTTTAGAGTCCGTCTTTGACTCAGATTCTTTTTTTGAAATAGGCAAGCGTTGGGGTAAATCGATCATTACTGGGCTTGCGAGGTTAAACGGTATTCCTGTGGCCGTTTTTGCAGAAAATCCGCGAGTGTATGGGGGAGCATGGACCGCGGACGCATCAAGAAAGGTTATTCGTCTGATTGATTTGGCCTCCACTTTTCATTTACCCATCGTCCACTTAGAAGACTGTCCAGGCTTTTTAATTGGCAAAAAATCTGAGGAAGAGGGAACGATAAGATGCGGTTCAGCTGCGCTAGCAGCTCTCGGTCAATCCAATGTTCCCTTTTGCTGCATTATCATTCGCAAGGCGTTCGGCGTCGCGGGCGGAGCCAATCACAAACCCGGCTCAAACCATTTAAGGGCTTCTTGGCCGTCTGGGGATTGGGGTTCACTTCCGATCGAAGGGGGGATTGAAGTCGCGTATAAAGCGGAACTCGAAGAGTCTAAGGACTACGACGCTCACCTGGCCAAGATCAAAGATCGGCTCAATCGGCTTAGATCGCCATATCGTTCAGCCGAATTTTTTGAAATCGAGGAAATCATCGATCCAAGCAAAACCAGGTCTTACCTATGCCACTGGGCCAAACTTGCTAGGGTCGCTTCTAGAGCGGAACCACCACAATTTTTCTATCGACCCTAAAGCAGGAACTGTTTGAGAATCCTACTAACAGGTCTATTGGTATTTTCTGTAAGCCTATCCAGCGCCAACACAACGTGTAAAAAGGCGAAATCGTTTAGAGAAATCGATATTGTTTACAGTAATCCAGGTTACAAACTACCGTGCGAAGTGACCTACCAAAAAAGTGAATCATCTGAGATAAATATACTTTGGAGAGCCAAAAACCAACCTGGTTATTGCGAGGAACAAGCGAAAAACTTTATTGAAAAATTTGAGGGCCTAGGTTGGATTTGCGAATCTGAGCCCAAAGCTTTAAAACCGCACAAAGTCAAAAACTAAGAGAGCCAATCTACTGCTTATTACGTAGACCAATTATTTCCTGTAGTACCTCGTTCAAATCAGGAGTCTTCGCATCTTTGAACTGAGCCATCAAAGAGTAGAGTTCCGCTGAAGCCATATGGAATCCCTCGGGTAAATCCGACGAATTCATGGTTTTAGCGATGTGTTGGTTGGTAATCAAAATGAGTCAATGGGATTGGCTCAAGCGGCGACACTAATGATGGATCAGGATGACTTGCAAAGGGAGAATGCTTGGAAAGCAATCAATCGCTCCTGGTCCGTTCACGAAGAGGCTTGCGCAGCCAGTATCAATGCCATAAGTGGCTGGCGATTGGACGTCTGTAACAAGCGCAGCCATAAAGACTCCGTAGGATTCCTAGATTCAGCTGTCCATCTAAACAAAATTTCAAAGGAAACACTTACAGCTTTGATGACTTCAGCTCGAAAGCACAATGGTCTAGCGCAGCGAGCTGCCAAGCTTCAGGCTCGAGCAATGGGCAAAGAGCGTCTAAGTCCATGGGATTCGAGGGCCCCAGCACCTCGTTTTGATGCCGGCGTATCAGAGCAACTGATGACTTTTGAAGAGGCCGTTGAACTAATCGATGACGCTTTTTCCGAAATTGATAAAAGCATGGGTGAGTTTGTCAGAAAAATGGCAAAAAACGGTTGGATAGAGGGAACCACAAGTTCGAAGAAACGCCCTGGCGCCTACTGCACGAGTTTTAGCAAGTCCAGAACTCCGCGTGTTTACATGACGTATTCCGGTTCTACGAGTGACGTAATTACGCTAGCTCATGAGCTTGGACACGCGCTGCATTTTTGGGTTATGCGAGATTTACCCGAGAGCCAGCGCAGATACGGAATGTCCTTGGCTGAAACCGCAAGCACATTAGGAGAGACCGCAGTAAGAAATGCTTTGTTAGGTAAATCTGCTGGCGATGCTGAAAAATTGAATATCATGTGGGAAGAGCTATCGGCATTTACCACGTTTTTGTTGAATATTCCGACTCGATTTGAGTTTGAAAAAAGACTGTATGAGCTGCGAGCAGAGAAACCTTTGAGACCCGATGAGCTCAGACAGATCATGTGTGATTCATGGGTGGAGTGGTATGGAGACTCGATTTCTGAACCTGACCCGATGTTCTGGGCAAGCAAACTCCACTTCTACATAAGCGGTTTAAGCTTTTATAATTTTCCTTATCTTTTTGGTTATCTCTTTAGCCTCGGAGTCTATCGAAAAAGACATGAGTTAGGTCATGAATTTTATCCCAAGTATTGCGATTTACTGCGCGATACCGGGCGCATGACCGCAGAGGATCTAGCGGACCAGCATTTAGGCTCTGACATAAGAGACGAAACGTTCTGGGATGAGGTAATTAACTCAATGGGGCCTCGTATCGACGCTTACGAGAACCTACTGAGCCGGACGAATCCTTAAAGATTGAAAGTTAAGTTAACTTTTAACTTAACTTTCAATCTGTCAAACAAGCCTCTAGCGTATTAGCTAAGCAACTAGTCCTTCCAGTTTTGCCGCTTCCTCTCGAACAAGCTCCGGCGCTCCAAGCCACTGCCTGTTTGCGCCTATACGTTTAAACCAGTAGTGCAAACCCAACAGGTCTGTGAAGCCCATCCCTCCATGTACTTCAGTTGCAGTTTTTGAGACTGATTTTCCGACCTCTGATAGATGTGCCTTTGTATGACAGGCAGTCACGCGTGATTCGTCGGGGAGCTCAGCTAATGCGTGACTGGCGAACCAAATCAATGATCTGCATGGCTCAAGGTCCGCAGCCATCTGAGCGCACATATGTTTCACTGCTTGGAAGCTCGCGATGACGCGATTGAATTGCTCCCTTTGCATAGCATAGGCTACCGATTGGTCAATCATATTTTGTGCCGCACCCAACGTATCTGCTGCCAACATGACTCTTCCAATGTCTAGTGTCGCGTCGTACACGGTCGAGTTTGAGCTCACGAGCTCCGCCGTTACTCCCTGGTATACCAGCTCAACTGTTTTTCGTGTTTTATCAACTGTGGTGAGCTCTTTTCTAGTCAGCCCCTCTGCGTCTGCACTGATAAGGTACAAGTTCTTTGTTTTGTCGGCGACTAAATAGTGGTTTGCTTCTGAATCAAAGGCAAAAATTGATTTGCCGTTTATTTTCCCGTTGTCGAAGGAAACACCAGCATCGTTTCGATTGCCGACAGATTCGCCGTAAGCGATTCCAATGCGGGTCTTTCCCTCAATAATCTGTCCTAACAACTCTGAATAGTCGTTATCGCTGCGACTCAGAGCCACCGGCGCCATAATTGCTGAACCTAGAAATGGGCTTGGTGCGACATGATAACCAATTGACTCTGCAACTATCGCTGCATCCATGGGAGTCATGCCCAGTCCGCCATGCTCTTCAGGTATTAGTAAGGCGGGTATGCCTAGTTCGGTTAAACCTTGCCAGACGTCAGCATCAGAACCATCCTCTGCATACTTTCTGACTCTTTCGAGAGGTACATTATCGCTTAGAAAACGGTTTACGTTGTCTTGTAAGAGTACTTGCTCTTCTGATAATCCAAATTGCATGTTTTTCTCCTACTTCGACTTTTCAAATTTTGGTTCTTTGGGCATCCCCAAACCGCGCTCGCTAATAATATTCTTCTGGATTTGATTTGTGCCTCCACCAATAATTAGGCCCAGATAATACATATATTGACTCTGCCAGCTTCCTGCGCCTCTCAAATAAGGATTGTCCTCGTAGGCAAGCCCGATTTCGCCAAGAATATCAATTGCCATTCCCTCAACTTCATGTCTCAGCTCAGTCCCTTGGAGTTTGGTAATCATTCTGGCTAGAGTGGCGTCTTGACCTTCATTGAGTCTTGAAGAAAGGATGCGCATCTCGTTAAACCTCATGGCCATCTCGCGGCCTTGAAGTTTCATTAACCGATCTCGGTATGCGGGATTGTCGATAAGACGCTCTCCCGATACGGTTTCTTGTTTCATCATGTCCTTGACCGCATTCAGCCTGGATAACGTCATGCTCGAAGTGGCGAGAGTTTCTCGTTCGTGTCCCAGAATTGTGTTAGCGACTTGCCAGCCCTGTCCTCGAGCACCAACGATTTGATCTTTGGGAACCCTGACGTCGGTGAAGAAGGTT
>CACFPX010000051.1:0-4269 GCA_902568205.1 K189A clade bacterium
GCCAAAGCCGGCGTGTCTTCACCTACGGTCGCAAATTGGAAAATCTTAACGTCTTTACCAATTTTTGCTGGACCTTTTAAAACAACATGGGAATTGATGACACTATTGTCCCCGATTACTACACCCGGTCCCACAATGCTCCAAGGCCCCACGGATACGTTTTCACCCAACTCTGCACTCGGGTCGATTATGGCTCTACCGTCAATCACAGATCTTGCTCAAACACCGTAATTTTCGCCGAACAGGCAGTTTCTTCTGAGACACGAGCTTCAATTTCAAATTTCATCATTTTTGACCTTTGAGCGATAATCACCGATTTAAGGTCCAGGCGATCTCCAGGCACTACAGGTCTTTTAAAACGAGCTTTCTCGACTCCCCCAAACAAATAATTTTTCCCGTCGGAAGGCCTGGTGCCTTGGGTTTCAAAAGCCAATATCCCAGACAGTTGGGCTGCAGCCTCTATAATCAGAACTCCGGGCATTATTGGTTGGTTTGGGAAGTGCCCGTTAAACATGTCTTCATTCATGGTTACGTTTTTGTATCCTTTAATGCTTTCGCCTAAAACAAGGTTGGTTACTCGATCTATCAACAAAAATGGATACCGATGAGGAAGATAATTTAAAATCTCGTCGATATATTTTTCTTCTGAATTATTAACAGTCATTTTTCTTCCAAACGCCTTACTCTCTTAAACAAAGCGTCAAGTTCTTTGTACCGAACAGAATTGCGCATCCACTTTTTGTGTTCCATGTACGGGGCTACGCCAGAGTAAATTCCCGGTTTATCAATTGACTGGGTTATCGTCGCTTTAGCGCTCACAACGACCCCATCACAGAGCGTGATTGGAGCTCCTCCGCCTATGCCAACACCCCCGGCCAATATACAGTTTCGACCGACAACGGTGCTTCCCACAATGCCTACCTGACCGCAGATGATCGAATTGTCGCCTATCTTGCAATTATGGCCAATTTGAACCTGATTATCGATCTTAACGCCGTCCCCTACTAGCGTATCCTCAATAGTCCCGCAATCGATACAGGTCCCTGCTCCGATTGACACGTCTTCTCCTATTTTTACGCCTCCTATCTGGGCTACTGCTTCACTAATCTCGCCATCTTTGGGTTCAAAACCAAAACCATCCGACCCAATAACCGAATTACTATGAATAACAGTACAAGCTCCAATCTTGACATCATCATAGAGGGTCACGTTCGGCATGATGAGCACGCCTTTGCCAAGGGATACTCTTGCCCCGAGCACAACGTTTGCGTGTAATTCTATGTTATCCTCAAGAACACAGTCTTTTCCTATAACCACATTAGGCCCTATAAAGGAATCAGCTCCAATCGCAACTGAATCATCTATAGCTGCGCTAGAATGCACAAAATCCTTCGGCACTTCCCTCTCACGCGCAAATAGCTGAGTCGCTTTGGCAAACGCTTGTTTTGGGTTCTCAACGACAAGCGCCGTCACCGGGCAACCGTCCAATTCCCTTCTTTGCAATATAACAGCAGCAGCTTTCGTGCTCGGCAGAAACTTTCTATAGGAATTACTTGATAAGTGAGAAAGGTCTTCACTGCCAGCCGATGCTAAACTACCAATTGATGCAAAAGTGACTGAGGAATCACCCACGATTTCAGCCCCTATTAGCTCGGCAACTTCGCCTATTCTGATTGGCTCACGCATGAGCGAAAATTCTCAGTTAATCTTTCTGCTCATTGAGTTTTTCGGTGACCCTTTTTGTGATGTCATGCTTCGTATTCGCATACTGCAATGAGGTGGGCGCCAAAATGAAGTCGATTTGATCTACCTGAATTATATCCTTGAGGACCTTGTCAAAACGAGGCGCTATCGCCTGGACAATTTCTTGTCTTCTGTCTTGTACTTCTTTTTGCAATTTCTGCTGCCTGAATTGAATATCTATTTGAGCATCTTCAATTTCTTTCGCGATTTTTCGCTTTTCTGAAGCACTCATCACCTCACCATCAGTCTGTAATTTATTTTGCTTATCCTGCATCGTCTGAGCCATACCACGAAGCTCATTAGCTTCTTCTTCCATTTCTGTATTGGCCGCTTCAACTAAAACTTTGGCTTCATCGCTTTCTAAAATGGCTCTGACGGAGTCTAAAACTACAATATTTAACTCAGCATTGACGTTTAGGGACCAAAACCCCAGAACCATCACTAAAACTTTCATGCACACTTTCATCATTGCCTTTCCTTAAACAAATTTATCTAAACATCCCGCCAGGGCTTCTATAACAAGGGCATTCTACATGACTCAGAATGTCTTACCTAGCTCGAACTGAAAAGCTTCTTCTTCGTCATAATCCTTGGTATTGAAGGCCTTGACCAACGCAAATGACATTGGGCCCATACCGGTGAGCCAGGTCACGGAAAATCCGGTTGAGTACCTAATTTCTTCGGTATCAAAACCAAAGCAATTCGCACTAATCCTGGGACATCTGGTGTTAAAAACATTACCTACGTCAAGAAACAAACTCGGTCGAAACTGACGATTATCTTCAACAAAAGGTAAGGGAAATATTAATTCAGCACTAGCTTCAATCTGTAAATTTCCGCCAAAAGGATCACCGCAAGGGTCTCTCCAACAGATAGGATTACCTTCGAGATCTAAGGGTGGTGTTGTTCGAGGTCCGAGTGTCGAATTCTCGAACCCTCTAATTGACCCAAATCCTCCCGCAAAAAAGTGTTCATAAAATGGCAATGCCGTGGTGTCACCGTACGCGTCTCCATAGCCTAATTCTGTTCTTAACCTCAGAGTCCAACTGTTGGAAATCGGAAAATAGGTTTCTCCAGCATATCTGACTTTGTAAAACTCTAGACCGCTACCTGGAACCGCTGCCTCCAAAGACACCTGACTGGAGGTTCCTCTGTCTGCAAAGATCCCTCGATTCAAGGTCGATTTCTGCCAGGACAAGTTCAACTTAAAATTAAGTGAATCTCTGCCGTTATCATCAATGAACTCAGCGATCTCCTGCGCAGAGTAATAACCAGTGCTTAGTTCTGTATATTCCGCCTGAAGACCAAAATTTATCCTCTGAGTTTCATCGATTGGAAATCCAAAATTCACGCCGAGGCCACCAGAATCAGTCTCGAACCTCGCAAGATTTGCCTGCTTATAATCAACAGTTCGAAGAAACACATTAAACCCTCTACTAATGTTGTCGAGCGTGAAGTAGGGATCAAAATAATTAAAGCTAATCTGTTTTTGATATTTCGAAACACTGAGCCCAACTCCCAGGCTGTTACCGCTCCCCATCATGTTACTCTGATTGTAGTTGGCTCCTACAATTAACCCATAACCTTGGGAATACCCGAGAGTTGCAGAGATACTACCTGATGGTTGCTCTTCCAAAGAAAAATTCACGTCTATTTGATCATCTTTCCCGGCTACTTGGGGCGTCTCCACATCTACACCCTTAAAATAGCCCAGACGCTCTAACCTTATCTTCGAAAGATCTATTTGCGCTGTAGACGCCCAACCACCCTCAAGTTGCCTCATTTCTCTGCGCATTACTTCATCCTGAGTCATGCTGTTACCAGAAAAACTTATTCTTCTAACGTATGCTCTCTTTCCCGAAGTAACGAAGAATTCAATATCAACTGTCCCATCCTCATTTAGTTTTGGAACCCCGCTGGCCGTAGCGAACGTAAATCCACTATTACCGAGCGTACCTGTTATACGCTCTTCACTAGCGGTAATTAACGCTTGAGAAAAAATCTGCCCCGGTTTCACGATAATTAAAGCTTCTATCGGCTCTGCGCCAACATCACCCAAATCTCCAACTAAAGTGACATCATTAACTTCATATACTGACCCTTCATCGATACCTATAGTGATATAGACCTGCCTTTTGTCTGGCGTAACGCTAACCTGGGTCGATTGAATTCTAAACTCTGCGTAGCCACGATCTTTATAGTATGACTCCAAAGTTTCTAGATCGCCTGAAAGCTTTTCTCTGGAATACTTGTCATCGTTTTTGTAAAAAGACAACAGGCTGGGGTGTTGCAGCTCGATCTGCCCAAGAAGCATATCTCGATCAAAGGCCTTTGCACCAACCAAATTGATGTGCCGAATCCCTGAGCTCTTGCCCTCTTCAATCTCTATCTTGATACTCACCCGATTACGCGGTAATTCTTCAATAATTGTTTCTATACTGGCCCCGTATCGGCCCTGAGCAACATACTGTCGTTCCAATTCCAGACTGACTCTTTCGAGAGTAGCTTGTCTAAAAATCTCGCCCT
>CACFPX010000052.1:0-4227 GCA_902568205.1 K189A clade bacterium
CCTTGAGGTTAGTCTACTCAAATTTAAGAGTAGTATGGACAGGGGTTACGACTCTCCATGCACCAAGTTAGGTTGCTAACTTTATAACTAATGATTCTTAAGATGGATTGATAAACGCCCAAGCGTTCGTGTAACTTACTGCGTCCCAAATTCACTCGACCATTCTCGTTAGATTTTTTTTAAGGAGCACTCAAAAAATGGCGATATCCTTTCTCCCAGTGTCAGATCATAGGTTTAAAAAGTCACCTTTTTTCAGCTGCTATGATCATATGAATACTCGCTACGGGATCTACAACGGCCGACTCTATCCCATCAGCTCTGACTATGATGCAAAGTCGCATTATGAGCATCTTCGAACAAAATGCTGTTTATATGATGTCCCCGAAACCCCGCTAAAAATTGTGGGCAAAGATAGTCTTCCTTTTCTAGAAAATTTATTCACACGGGAAATTCAAAAAATTAAAATTGGTCGTGCAGGCTATGCAATCGCTTGCAATCAAGAAGGTGGGGTCGTAATGGACGGTGTGCTGTTGCGACCAAATGATGAAGAATTTATCTATGTGCACGCTGATGGAGATTTCTTAAATTGGGCTAACGCACACATTGGCAGTTACAAGGTCTCAATACACGATTTTGATTCTTGGGTACTGCAAATTCAGGGCCCGACGGCGCTCGAAGTGCTCGAGCGCGTTTCTGATATTCAAATCGAGAGCTTCCCTTACTACTCCACAGTAGAAACTCAAATATGCGGAACTAATTTTTACGTCTCCAGATCAGGCTGGACTGGGGAGCGAGGCTTTGAGATCTATTCGAAAAACTCCGATTTTGACGGCCCAGCTCTCTGGGAATACTTACTAGAAAAAGGTAAATCTGCTGAACTCTTGGCCTCAGATGTCTCGTCCATGCATATAAGAAGACTAGAAGCAGGAATACTAGATTACGGTACAGATATAGACCAAAGTCTGAACCCCTTCGAAGTGGGATTAGGGCGACTTGTACATCTGGACAAAGGCGACTTTATCGGCAGAGAGGCGCTGTCGCTAGTAAGCAAAGGGATGGCTCGAGTCACCGGAATGATCTGCGATCAAGGGTCGCCTGTACGAGGAGATAAGCTGATATCGAAAAACGGAGAGGAAGTCGGTTTCGTGAGTGCGGGAGCCTGGTCACCAACCCTCGATGCCGGTATCGGACTGATCAGATTAACTAGTCCCTTAGAAGCGGAGACCGAATTATTGGTAGAAACTGAAAACGGATCACACCGTGCTAAGGTTACCAACCTGCCATTTTACGATAAGAAAAAATTACTGACGAAATAACCGGTAACACCCTAATGTTCTGCATCATCTAAACAGCGACAAATCACATTAAAGGCTAGTCGCGATCAGAAGGGTGAATCTGCCAAGACTCCAGAAAATTCAATCGAGTAGACCCAACCACTGGTGAGCCGTATACCAAGCTCCCGCGCAATACTCGCGCAAAAGAGGACGATATTTTGGCCCTTCGACAAATAGCTCCAGGAACTGCCCGAGGACCGCCATAATTGCTACCATGACCCACAACTAGGACCTTAGAGGATCAACAGAGATGGAAATATTACGAACACCAGATAAATGTTTCGAAAACCTAAAAGACTATCCTTTCAAGCCAAATTACACGACCATCAAGACTGAAGACGGGAGCGATCTTAGAATTCATCATGTGGACGAAGGTCCAAGGGACGGTCCAACTTTACTGGCAATGCACGGCCAGCCAGTTTGGAGCTATCTCTACGCTCGAATGATTCCCTATCTCGTAGAGGATGGTATTAGAGTTATCGCTCCAGATCTTCCGGGCTACGGAAAGTCTGATAAACCAGCTTCCAGGGAAGATTATAGCTATCAAAGGCAGGTCGACTGGATGACCCAATGGCTGGTAGCAAATGACTTCAAAGATCTCAATTTTTTCGGACAAGACTGGGGTGGACTGATTGGCCTGAGAATGGTCGCGGAACAGCCAGGTCACTTCGCGAAGGTCTCTATGGGGAATACAGGTCTTCCCTACAATCCGGACGTTCCGAAAAATGTGATAAAAAAAGTCAGGGAATTCAGAGAGAACGGTCCTGCCCTAACTTTGTTTTCCATGGCCAAGGAGCTCAATCAAATGGACGGAGAAAGCCTGAGCGACGAAGACCAGGATAACTTCAATCCCGCTTTGAAGTTTATGTACTGGCAAAAGTTTTGTTGGGACACAGTCGATCTGCCCATTGGTTTAATGTGTTCATCGAGCATGGAGAACAGACCTCAGCTAATGATCGCAGGGCACTATCTTTTTCATAGGCTTGGGCTTAAAAGCTTGTCTCCTTTTCGTAACGACTTAATGAAGGCTTATGACGCTCCTTTCCCAGATTCGACTTACATGATGGGACCTCGTGCTATGCCGAGCCATGTGCCTACGCTCCCTGACGCTTCTCTTGAAGCACAACGACTGGCGCGGGAATTCTATAAGACCTCCGACAAGCCGTTTCTTTCAGTGTTTGCTGGCGATGACCCGGTCACCAATGGCATCGAAAAAGACATTCTGACCATGGCTCCAAACGCCCAGAGCGCTGCGCATATAGGCGGGGGACATTTTTTCCAGTGGAATCGTCCCAAAGAACTGTCAAAGCTGCTGGTCGACTTTATAAAGGGCTAAGTAGGCCAATCCAATCGTATATCTGAGGTATGGCGAGAACAAAAAAGCCCACCGTAGTGGGCTTTTTTCAACGTATCAAAGACTAAGCAAGGTCTTTTGAGTCTTGAACTGCTGCGTACCAAATAGCAAGGCCGAAGGCAGTCTTGTTCACTAAATCAGCAATGTTGTAGATAATGTTAAGTGTTCCGCTATCTACTCCCGCACCGAAATAGCCTAGCGCGTAACCGATGGGGTAAATTGCCCAGCCCACGGTGACAATCAACCGAATCGTCTTAAAGGCCATCTGGCTGTTTACGTTACCGCTTCCTTCGTTCACCTTAGCGGCTTCGCCAAAGAAAATCAGATAGATGATAGCTGCCCACCCGATCATGCCGATGAAGAAACCGACTCCGGCGCTCAAAACACCTGTTTCTCCGAAATAGCCGCCTAGCAACATCACCAAAGAGGCAATCAGGATTTGCCAGAAGAGAGCACCTCGGACCATCGTAACTGCTGCCAAAATCAGATAAAACTCGATGAGCTGCAACGGTACTGTGATCAACCAATCTATATATCTATAGACCGTGGGTGAGCTATCCGTCGCAATCCAGACCCCTCTCATATAAAGGTAGTGCCAGAAAGCGATACCCGTGACCAATCCCGCTACCGTCAGAGAAGTCTTCCACTTCCTCGCTACGTCCGCTCTCTCTACAAAGAAGAAAACGGTCGAAGCAAGCATAATCGCGGTGGCCAACCAGAACGATATGCCGACGAAATCATCTGTTGCTAAAATTGTTTCCATAGTGGTCTCCTAAAACCTATTTAAACGTCTAAAAACTAATACTCTTATAGACGTGTGCTAAGTCCCGGTTTACCACACTGTCGTCCACTCTCTACAGGTGAAAGTTCTCACGGAGTGATCACCTTGTCAATCAAATGTATCACACCGTTGCTCGCTAGAATATCGGTCTTAATTACCGCTGCCCCAGCGATCTGCACACCTTCTGAGGTGGATATCGGGAGGGTCTGCCCACTGAGAGTAGTCGCTGAGTCCAACGTAACCACTGTCTCCGCTAACACAGAGCCTTCTATGACGTGAGATAGAAGCACGGTTTTGAGTTTTTCTGTGTCAGCAAGCAAACCCTCCAGGGTTCCTTCTGGCAGGTCGTTAAAGGCTTCATCGGTTGGGGCAAGCACAGTAAATGGTCCCTCGCCCGAGAGCGCTCCTACCAGGTCAGCTGCTTTTAACGCAGCAACCAAAGTAGTCAGTCCTTCAGAGGCCACTGCCAACTCCACGATGGAGGGCGCTTGCTTTGGTTTGCTGTCATGCATTTCGTGATGCCCAGCATTCACCAGGCCCGAGAAAAACGCAATTACACCTAATAGCAGCGTTACTACTCGCCGATTTAAACTTAAAAAAAAGTCCAAATTTTGTCTCCTTTTCTTGGTTAAGATTTCGTTAAAATTCGATTAATTACGATTTATGTCCACATTATCTACATTTATATTGTTTATGTCTATTTTATGTCTTATTGTTTCTTCCCATTACTAAATAAAATTTGGACAAACTATGAAAGT
>CACFPX010000053.1:0-3363 GCA_902568205.1 K189A clade bacterium
TGAAGCCCGTGACGTTGGCGGCTAAAAATCCAGAAGGTAACAAGGTCCCCTACGTAAAGTCCAGATCCTGGATAGACGGTTCTGTAACGGATGACCTGCCTGCAAATCGTTTAAGGAGAATTTTCGGATGTAACTTTTTTATAACCAGTCAAACGAACCCCTTGGTATTGTGGAGTATCAACAGCCCTCGTTCCAATTCAGCTGCCGAAGATTTCTACGATTTTTGGCAGACAACCTGCAAAGAGTGGGTAAAAACCGTTTACCCCCACACCCAACATTATGTCCAAAACCTCTACCCTCTAAATGTCATGACTCGCATGTGGTACAGCATGTTCACGCAAGACTACACCGCTGACGTAAACATTCTTCCTAAACAAAAATTAGTGGAGCCAACCTCCATCCTAGAGAAAATCTCTCCCGAAAAAGCGATGGAGCTTGTGGTGGAAGGGGAACGACAAGCAAAGCCGAGTATTGAACGCATAAGAAACTGTACAAAACTCGGCGCTAAACTTGATTCGATTCTACATAATCTCGCAAAAACGAATTCTTCCGATTTAACAGTTGAAAATTCTGACGCCCAAAAATCAAACTTAAAAAAACACAAGGTTAAAGCATGAACCCTTTTACGTTTACCACCTGCAACTCTATTTTTTGTGAACCAGGAGCTTCTTGGAATCTATCTGAAAAGTGTATAGCGCTAGATATGAGTAAGGTGCTTATCGTTACAGACCAGGGATTGATAGACTTTGGCCTAATCAAACCAATCATCGAGGGCATCGAGCAAAATTCCAATATTAAAGTATCGACTTTTTGCGATATACAGGCCGATCCACCTGAATATGTGGTCTTAGATGCAGTAGATTACGCAAAACAACAAAACATAGATGGGGTTATCGGAGTCGGAGGGGGTAGTTCTATGGACGTCGCGAAATTAGTAGCGGCACTCTCAGGAAACGATACTCCGATTGCAGAAATATATGGAGTCAACCAGATAACCGATCCTAGACTACCCTTGATCCAGATACCCACTACCGCAGGCACAGGATCTGAAGTTACACCTATTTCGATAATAACTACTGGAGAGACGACGAAGGCCGGGATAGTTTCTGACACGCTATTACCCGATGTAGCTGTTTTGGACGCAAAACTAACCGTCGGACTTCCATCCTCAGTAACAGCCGCAACAGGAGTAGATGCCATGGTACACGCGATAGAGGCATACACCTCAAGATTAAGGAAAAACCCATACTCAGATATGCTTGCTGCTCGTGCACTGGAGCTTCTCTCCAAAAACATAGTTCCGGCAGTTTTGGATGGTCATAATGTATCAGCCAGAGAGGGCATGCTGTTGGGCGCTATGCTGGCAGGTCAAGCTTTTGCAAACGCTCCTGTTGCTGCGGTACACGCACTGGCTTATCCATTGGGGGGGCACTTCCATGTACCACATGGACTAAGTAATTCTCTAGTATTACCGGAGGTCTTGCGTTTTAACGCAAGCTCAGCAAGTCCATACTATGCGGAACTGCTAAACCATTTAGAAAAGCAAGACGAGCGCCCAGAGGATTTCGATCCATGCACGTTATTTATAAGTGAAATCGAAAAAATAATAAGCGCGGTAGAATTACCTACAAAACTAAAAGACTGTGGCGTGTCAGCTAACGAT
Source organism: K189A clade bacterium (assembly GCA_902568205.1). Lineage (GTDB taxonomy): Bacteria > Pseudomonadota > Gammaproteobacteria > Pseudomonadales > Azotimanducaceae > UBA4421. The sequence goes on from CACFPX010000053.1 coordinate 1,664, forward strand.
CTTCCATTACTCGCCAGAGACGCCATGAAACAGGAGAGACTTTTAGTTAATAACCCCATTCCGTTGACCGAAAAAGATGCCATCGCGATATATGAAAGAGTGCTATGAGAGCTGACTATCTGCGCTACGCCGAAGCAATTTTCTCCAATTTCCTAGAGAGAATCTGGTTCTCAGAATAATCGATCGGTAAAACAAGCAAACTAGGGCCCTCAGTATTAAACGCAAGTTCCAGATTAAAACGCAAGTCACTAGCTCGATGGACAGCGATACCCTGCCAACCAAATGACTCGGCCAGCTGAATCCAATCTGGATTGCCAAAAGATAAATCGGTGTGGTACCCGAAAGATTCATTTTGTTTCCATTCAATCAAACCATAACTTTTATCTTCCCAAACCATCATCACAATATTGCAATTTAAACGCCTTGCCGTTTCCATCTCTTGGACATTCATCATAAAACCAGCGTCTCCGGCGATTCCGAGAATCTTTTTGTCCTTTACTACTAGACTAGCCGAAATAGCACCTGGTAAAGAAAAACCCATGGAACAAAATCCATTCGATATTAAACAAGTATTTGGCTCGTGACACTGATAATGCCTGGCAATCCACATTTTATGCGCGCCAACATCCGATAACAGGATATCCGAGGGACCCATACTTTGCCGAACCTCCCAGAGGACTTTCTGGGGGCGAATTTTCCCCTCTGAGTCATCATCTTTGTGCTCTTCAAAGTCCTCTAACATCTCTTTGCGACAAGTTTCTTGTAAGTTTCGACAAAAAGTTAATGGCGGCAGAAAGCTAAGCCTATCGGTTAATTCTGAGAGTGAATAGGCCAAATCGCCAACCAGTTCGATATCCGGATGATAATGAGAATCGATTTCCGCTGGCAAAAAATCAGCGTGTATTATTTTATGATTGCGTTCAGAGTTCCATAAACCGGGAGGATACTCGACCATATCGAAGCCCAAAGTAATAATCAGGTCCGACTCATCTAAGACGTTCATAACCCTGTCCTTTGCCCCAAGCCCAATAGTGAACAAGCAATAGCTCTTGTCATAATCAACACAGCCCTTGGCCATGAAAGTATTCACTACACCGATCCCAGTTAGTTCGGCAAAACGTCGAAGCTGCTTACTCGCTCTCTTTCTGATGCATCCGTTGCCAGCGATCATAATAGGTCGCTTGGCTTTCCGTATTAACTCCACAGCCTCATCCAGGACGCTCTCATCCGGCACCGACCTTGTAAATCGTTTCGGCATCATTGGAGTCTGAGAAGTTTTTTGTTTCGCAATATCTTCAGGGAGCTCTATCAAGACAGCTCCTGGCTTTTCTGTTCTACACACTCGAACAGCCTTTCTTACAATTTCTGGAATGGTATCTGGATTTAGCACGGTAGCGGCCCACTTGGTTACCGGCTTAAACATGCTAACCGCGTCCATTATCTGATGTGACTCTTTGTGAAGACGATCCGTCGAGCCCTGACCCGTTAAAACCAACATTGGAGCCCTATCCATATTGGAGTCAGCAACACCCGTGATTAGATTTGTCGCGCCAGGCCCTAGCGTAGCTAGGCAGCCCGCTGGATTCCCTGTAAGCCGCCCATAAACCTCTGCCATGAATGCAGCTCCCTGCTCATGTCTGGTTAATATAAACCTTATCTTTTTTGACTGGCTCAGCGCCATCATCAAATCAGCATTTTCT
>CACFPX010000054.1:0-3187 GCA_902568205.1 K189A clade bacterium
ACTTTTCTTGGCAAACTAATAACTGAGAGGTCTGCAGGTATTAAAATGAGCAATTCACAAAATGACAATCAACTCGATGTAGTAGTCGTAGGAGCCGGATTTGCCGGTATGTACATGCTCCATCGGCTTCGAGCAACTGGCTTGAAAACAGTCGTGCTGGAGGCTGGTTCTGATGTCGGGGGCACCTGGTACTGGAACAGATACCCTGGCGCACGATGCGATGTTCCATCCATGGAATACTCGTACAGTTTCTCATCTGAACTGCAACAAGACTGGGACTGGTCTGAAGTCATGGCTGGACAACCGGAAATACTGAAGTACGCCGAGCACGTTGCCGACCGTTTTGACCTAAGAAAGGACATAAAGTTCGATACCCGGGTCAAATCAGCTCACTACGACGAGCCTCAGCACAACTGGCTAATCGAGACAGAAGATGGGGTAGCCTATGAAAGCAGATACTGCATCATGGCTACCGGTTGTCTATCCGTAACTAACACACCTGAAATCGAGGGTGCAGACAATTTTTCCGGGCCAATCTACCACACAGGCCAATGGCCTCACGAGGGCGTCGATTTTAGTGACGTTTCTGTAGGGATCATCGGAACGGGTTCTTCAGGAATCCAAGCTATACCCGTAATAGCAGAGCAAGCAAAGCATTTAACGATTTTTCAGAGAACGCCTAACTATACAATGCCTGCTTATAACAAACCTTTAACCTCGGAATTCAGGGAAAAAGCGCGGGCAAATTACGATCAAATTAGAGCCGAACAAAGGGCGTCGTTAGCAGGAATAGTCGGCTATGGTTTTGGTTTCGGCGGGGCCGATCTGGTTGAACCCACAGAAACCCTCAAGAATACAACTCCAGAAGAGCGGAAAAAGCTGGTCGAGGAACACGGTTTTGGCGCATTTAGAACTTTCCTTGACGTTGGGATGGATCCTGATGCTAACGAGATGGCCTGCGAAATGTATCGTCAACATTTGGCTACGATAATAGATGACCCCAAAACAGCCGAAGGACTGATGCCAAGAAACTACCCGATTGGTTGTAAACGCCCGGTGATAGACACCGACTACTACAAGACGTTTAACCAAGAAAATGTGACGCTTGTCGACCTTCGTCAGGGCGGAATACAGCAGATCACCTCGTCGGGGGTGGCAACTGACCAAGGCCATTATGAAGTTGACGCTTTGATCTACGCGACCGGTTTTGATGCGATGACGGGCGCATTAGAGCGCATAGACATCCGCGGAAAAGACGGAAAGTCCATAAAAGAAGAATGGCACGCGGGCCCAAGAACCTATCTAGGCCTACAAATACACGGCTTCCCCAATATGTTTACTATTACAGGCCCCGGCAGCCCTTCCGTGCTGAGCAACATGATGGTCTCCATCGAACAACATGTCGATTGGATAACCGATTGCATCGGGCATTTGGAAGACAATCAGGTAAGGGCAATCGAGCCAAAAGAAAAAGCCGTGGATGATTGGATATTACATGTAAACGAAGTAGCAAAGGGGTCTATGTTTACCGCGCCAAGTTGTAACTCGTGGTACCTGGGCGCCAACATTCCCGGAAAGCCGAGGATATTTATGCCTTATGTAGGAGGAGTTGGGGAGTACCGGAACCGCTGCGATGAAATCGTAGCAGCAGGCTATTCTGGTTTCACCCTATCGAAGTAGATTTCTAGCGTGGTTCCCCATAAATGTCGACTTGGTCGTACCTCAGCCAGCTAACGTCGTATCCTGGAGCTCTGTCAAAGGACTGAGGGACGCTCCAGCTGTCTCTGACGTTCTTGTCAAAATCTGACGGGAGCTCACCAGAGGTTCTCTTTGATAATTCATCGTGTAATGGCGCAAAAATTCTCGCGAGCTCTGTGGGCATAGCGCCTTTACCAGATGGCGATGATTGTTCAACTGGCGGTTTACCGGACTCTTCGTCAACACTAAACGCTTCTTTGCTGTAATCTTTTTGTTCAAGTTGTTCTTCTTCGGTCATTGAAGCATTGATGGTTCTCCCCACTGGCACAACCGGCACGTATTCCCCTTTTGTGAGTTGATCAGCCGGCCCGAGGCCATCGGGTAAAGGCCCAGCACCAACGGCAACTTCTCCATGATCAAACCTGGCCCAGAAACCTCCGTGAGAACCGTCTGGGAACGCATAAGCCGGCGTATTGATAAACTCTTCAGAAAAAGTGTACTGGACGCCTTTTATCGACTCCGCATATTTTTCGCTTGTCGCTCTAGATGAAAGAATAAATCTTGCAGAGCTAACCCACTCCGGGGTCATGAATGTAAAACGGGGCATGGTCCGATAAGCCATCGCATCGTGCATAGAGCGTAAAACAACAGCCAATACAGGATGGTCACTCATCTCACCGTGCAACTTCCAGCGAGAGAGCCGAGCCAATCTATCTTGAGCCAGACTTACCAAATGGGGGTCTTTCCCATAATTCAAAATTCTAGAAAAATTGCTAATGACAGAGTGGTCGCCTTCCATCTTGTAATCACAGTCCCGATCATCAAGCTCACCGACAGCAACTTCGACTGAGTCATTATCGAACCGGGCGTGCCACGCCAGTTTCTCTCCAGAGCGGAGGTATGCTGGAGGATTGTGCGCCACCTCACAAAACACAAACTCCCCCAAATCAGAAAGCCCATTTTTGTGTTTATTTACTGCCAAGGCCATCTCGTCACCAGCCACCGAGACCCATTCTTCCGAACCAAAGGTTAGATCGCCGATTCCTTCGGGCATTACCGCGAGCAAGGTCGAAGCTTGTTTGCCGCTATTACTCAATTCCTCCACCCCATCATTTCAAACTATTGCCTATGTATGACTATATCCAAATCCATCATCTGAGGGTACTTGATCTATTCAAACTCCCCAGCGCCTGATACATTCATTTAGGGAGAATAAAAACACAGAGGGGAAGCAGTGGCTAACGCATCAGTAACACCTAAGGATGGTCCAATAGCCATAACCGGCGCTAGTGGTTATATCGGTTCTTGGATAGTCCGAGACTGCGTCGAGCAGGGCTATACCGCGCACGCCTGCGTGAGAGACACATCTAAACCAGATAAGGTCAATCATCTGTCCGCTCTAAACGAGCAAGGTCCCGGGAAGGTAATCCTGTTTGAGGCCGACCTGTTTGACAGAGGCAGCTATGACGAGGCCTTTGAGAGATGCAGC
>CACFPX010000055.1:0-3073 GCA_902568205.1 K189A clade bacterium
CCCATGAGCGTTTCCATATTGCCATGATAGAAAGCGCTCATGGTGGTTTCATCGCAATTGCTCATTGAAGCTTCAAACTTTCTAATCGGATCGGCAGTTCCTTCAGGATGCGGATAATCTGAAGCGAAAACCAGAAGCTCCGGACCGACGTTATCAATGATCCAGCCAACTGGTTCGCCGGCGAAGGGCGAAAATTTGAGGTGGTGTTTTGCCACTTCAGAAGGCGCTCGACTGAACGACCGTTTGTGTCGGAAATTTCTTGCGGTAAAGTCCAGGGCGTGGAGCCAGGATGGCACCCAAAACGCCCCATGTTCCATTGAGATTCCTTTGAGTTCAGGGTGACGTTCGAAGACTTCGTCAAAAATCATCGCTGACAGGAAAATTTCGGCGCTGTTCTTTATGGTGACCAGTCCTAGTTCTCCGGCAGGCGGATCCCCGCCGAGTTCGAGGGCATTTCTGCCGTTTCTTTTGAAACTGTCTGGCATCCTTTTGTAGTGTCCGTTCACAGCAACATGCACAACGAAAGGCACTTTGTGGCTGGCAAACTCGGCCCATATCGGATCAAAGTCTGGGTGAGTGAAGGATCTCTTTGCGTCTGAGGGTTCGTTAGTGTCTACCATGAAGGTATAGCAGCCGTCTCTGAACCCGGTTCGCATTAAATCTAACCCGATTTCTGGTCCCAAGGTGAGGGGAATGTAACCAATTGCAAAAAGCCTGGGATCTTTGGCGCAGAAATCGCCCATCGCCTTATTCAGCGTTCTAGCTCCAGCCTCCAGAACAGCTGGATCTTTGACGTGAGCAATTTGGTGAAAAGAAAAAGTGGGTAGGACCCACTGCATTTTAAAACCAAATAAATCGAGTGTGTGTGTTCTTTCGGCGGGATCAAAGGCCCCAAGTCTGTTCCAACCACTCTTAGTGTTATCCAGAAGGCTACCTTCGAACTTAGCCATGACCTGCGGGTCTTGCTGCCGTTTTATGAATAGTTCTCTACCTCGGTCGAGACCCGCTTGAATAACCGGAAGCTCTTTTTGTGATTCCATTGAAGGAAGGAGGGGTAGATCATTTTCTAACGCTACCTTATGCAGGAAGTCATCGAGTTCGATAACGTGGCTATCAGCATCTATAATGATGCGGTTTTCAGCGTAGGTCATTTTTCTTCACCCCGGTGAGCCTTGTGTGTCGCAAAAGTTTAACCTTGGGACGCTAAAGAAGCATTATTAAATTTAGGTTAACCGGAGTTAATCGATCGTATGAAGATGTCAAATGATGAGAGAGAGTCTTACTTGTCAGAAGTGCATGTTGGAGTTCTAAGTGTTCCACGACAAGGAAGAGGACCATTATCAGCTCCTATTTGGTACGACTACTCATTGGGTGGTGACGTGGTGATGTTTATCGATAAACACTCGGTCAAAGCTGATTGCTTAAAGCAGGCGGAGAGGATTTCTTTGTGCGTGCAAGACGAGGCACCTCCGTACGTTTATGTTTCCGTGGAGGGGCCTTTCCAATTAAGTGAGGCTGATAAGGCCAGACATTTAGCGGTTGCCGTTCGATACCTTGGCGAGCAGCGAGGGAATGAATGGATGGATAAATTTGGCTATGAAGAAGATTCGTTTATGCTCTCAATGAAGCCGGAGTCCTGGTTAACCAAGGATTACCGGAAGCGAGTCTTCTAAGTAAGACTCTGTTCCTTACGGTCTCTGTATTAGATTAAATTTATTTCCGCTACGACCTTTTCCTCTTTTTTCCTGTCTCTACTGTTAAAGTCCATCGCGCTTAGATCACCGATTGAGACTCGATCCGCCTATCTAGCTTTTTTGCGATCGCGCGCTCAGGCTTTCAAGGTTTGCGTTGTGAGCTTCACGGTCAATTCGATATTTCGAGATGAAATACATGGCCAGAAAATAAAGACCACAGTAAAGGGGAAGGAAGAAACTAGCCAAATCGAGCCGCATATCGTCAGTCATGTCGGTAACGGTTTTTATGCCATCCATACCGACCAAAGAAACAATAGATCCGGCGAGCACTATGCCAAAGGCACTAACGAATTTTCCTGCAAAACTTCTTGCTGCATAAAATAGACCTTCTGAGCGTCGACTGGTTTTCACCTCGCTGTCTTCTACAATGTCAGCCATCATTGAGTCGAGCATGACTCCGCCGATAATGAAACCCACTACTTCCGCGGTTACGAATAGGGAATAGATGACTAGATCTATTGTTAGGCTCAATTCACCTCGAATAAAAGGCAATAATGCTACTTCGGCGTCTGGCCAGTAGCCACTCAGTTTCAAAATATAGGGAATTGGGTAAAGAAAAATAGCCGCAAATAGTGCAGATATGGCTGTCCATTTCTTCCCAATCTTAGTACCTAACTTCGGCCCCAACCAATAAGCAATGGCGGGAGAGGCGAACACACACAAGCCCGTAAATGCGATTTGAGGCCCGTCAAATGCAAAAAAGTAGGTGACATTATATAAATAAAGCGCGGTAGACATGCCTGCTGCGCCGCCGACAACCAGGGAGTATATGAACAACCACATAAAGTTAGGGTTTTTGAGCGATTGCGCGATTTGCTTGATCTCGTGCCAGATTTCGGAAAACTTAAATCTTTCTATTGGAGGAGGTAGAGCAGAGGCAACCTTTTGTGTGCCCAGAGAGGAAATTAGCGTGCTCCCCCCAATAATCAATGCGCCGGCCAGGCCATAGATCGCATAGCCAGCCTGGGTGGCGACGCCAAAGGCGCCGACCCAGATCCCCATATTTACGACGTGGATTCCATTACCTCCGTACCAGCCAAAGGCGTGTCGAAGTGCGAGCCACTTATTCCGCTCATCATAGTCTTTGACTAGATCTGGAAGAAGAGCGACAGACGGAACCTCGACCAAAGTAACGGCAGTTCTAATTAAAATCGCGGCAGCTAGCAGGTAGTACCACCTATTGTCTTCATTGAGATCGATGACAGGATTAAAAAGCGCATAAAAAGACAACGGTAATAAAATCATCCCGACGTACATGAACGGGTGTCGTCTTCCGAGGCGAGAATTTGTTTTGTCTGACCAATGGCCCAAAAACAGAT
>CACFPX010000056.1:0-3058 GCA_902568205.1 K189A clade bacterium
TTGCCTTGAAGAGGCATCCTCTGTACAATTTCGCTCCCACCAGTTGGGTGGCGTGGTTGAGGGAATAGTTTAGTCAGGCGAAGCAAAAAAGTTGAGGCACAGATAGAAGGAGTGCGATTAGATTTTTTTGCCTTTTATTAACAAGGCGGAATGGTAGGTCCTGGTTTTTTGTAGGAGTACGCGTGGATAATCAGCGCATAAGGATTTGTTTAAAGGCTTTCGATCACAAACTGATCGACGTGTCTACCAAAGAGATAGTGGATACCGCCAAGAGGACGGGCGCACAAGTTTTAGGCCCCATTCCTTTGCCAACAAAAAAAGAAAGACACACGGTTTTGATCTCTCCGCATGTAAATAAGGATGCGCGTGACCAGTACGAAATAAGAACTCATAAGCGGTTGCTTGATATATTAGAGCCAACAGAGAAAACAGTTGATGCTCTGATGAAATTGGATTTGTCGGCTGGGGTAGACGTTCAGATTAGTCTGAACTAGCTTTTAAGGCTGACTAGGAACTAAAAAACTCCGAGTGGGAGTTGGTGGGATGTGCAAAAAGGAACTCCTATGGAGAGGTCCTTTTTTGCGCTTAAAAATTGCTTTTCGGTTGTTTGGCCCGAAGGAGATTTACGTGACAGTTGGTTTAGTTGGTAAAAAGATTGGAATGACTAGAGTGTTCCTTGAAGAAGGGGATTCGGTTGCTGTCACAGTAATAGAGGTAGAACCTAACCGTATTACGCTGGTCAAAAACGAAGTTGATAATGGCTATTCCTCGATTCAAGTTACAACCGGAGAAGGGAATCAGAAAAAAATAGCCAAGCCTGAGTTAGGGCATTTTGCGAAAGCAAAAGTAGGCGTAGGCCGGGGGTTATGGGAGTTTAGGGTTACAAATAAAGAAGTCGAACAGTATGAAGTCGGCGGAGAATACTCGATAGACACTTTTGAGAAAGGCCAAAAGATCGATGTGCGCGGTATTTCTAAGGGTAAGGGGTTTGCGGGAACTATAAAAAGATGGAATTTTAGAGGCCAGGATAACACTCATGGCAACTCGATTTCCCACCGAGCACCTGGTTCTATCGGGCAATGCCAGACTCCGGGTAGAGTTTTCAAAGGCAAAAAGATGTCTGGTCACATGGGCGCAGTTAATGTAACTGTCCAAAATTTGGAAATCGTTCAATTGGATCAGGAAAAGAATTTGATGCTTGTTAGAGGATCGGTTCCTGGTTCCGCAGGGGGTGATGTTTTGATTAAGCCTGCCGTCAAAGCCTCGAAAGTTGAGGAAGCCGAATGAATTTAGTTTGTGCTACTGGGGGGCAGAAATTGGAATTGTCTGAAACCGCTTTTGCCAGGGATTTTAATGAAGACCTTGTGCATCAGGTAGTGGTAGCTTATTTAGCGGGAGGGCGACAAGGTAGCAAAGCCCAGAAGAACCGATCGCAGGTTAGGGGTGGCGGCAGAAAGCCATGGAGGCAGAAGGGTACAGGGCGCGCTCGTGCTGGGACTATTAGATCGCCTATATGGCGAGGTGGTGGGGTCACTTTTGCTGCAAGGGCGCAAGATCACTCGGTTAAGGTGAACAAGAAAATGTATCGGGGTGCAATTGTTTGCATCTTGTCAGAATTAATTAGACAGGAAAGGCTGATTGCAGTGGAGTCTTTTAGTCTTGAAGAGCCTAAGACGAAACTTCTCAAGTTGAAGTTGGAAGAGCTGGATTTAAAAAATGTCCTTATTCTAGTGGACGATCTAGACAAAAATATTTATCTCTCCTCCAGGAACCTTGCGGGGGTGGAAGTTAAGACCGTGAACACTGTTGATCCTGTTTCGCTAATCGGTAATGACAAGGTGCTGGCTACTTTCGGGGCGCTGAAGATGCTAGAAGAGGCCTTGTCATGACAATGAATGAAGGAAGTGTATCGAATACACTCTATAAAGAGCGCCGTTATCAAATTATTTTGGGGCCACATATTTCCGAGAAAGCGTCTTTGTTAGGAGACGACGAAAACAAGTATGTGCTTAAGGTGTCCACAGATGCAACGAAAAAAGAAGTGAAAGAAGCGGTAGAAGAGTTGTTTCAGGTTAACGTTAAGGAAGTCAGTATATTGAACGTTAAAGGTAAAACAAAACGTACTGCCAGAGGATATAGCCGAAAGAAAGATTGGAAAAAAGCCTACGTCTCTTTAGAGCAGGGGCAAGAGATAGATTTTATGGTGGTTGAATAGCATGGCTGTTATAAAAGCGAAACCAACGTCTGCAGGCCGCCGTTTTGTCGTCAAGGTTGTCGATAAAACTCTTTATAAAGGCAGGCCGAACAAGGCGTTGGTTGAAAAGAAAAAAGGGACTGGCGGACGCAATAATTCCGGCCGGATAACGGTTCGACATCGCGGAGGAGGGCACAGAAAACTTTATCGATTGATTGATTGGAAAAGAGATAAAGATGGAATTCCAGGATTAATCGAAAGAATCGAATATGACCCAAATAGAAGCGCGAACATAGCGTTGGTGAAGTATAGAGATGGAGAAAGACGTTACATTTTAGCTCCAAAAGGTCTGGGGGTTGGTGCGCCGGTGGTAAGTGGTGCGGCCTCGCCTATATCTCCTGGGAATTGCATGCCTATTCGGAATATACCAGTGGGAAGTGTAATTCACTGTGTGGAGTTGAAACCCGGGAAAGGAGCACAATTTGTTAGGAGCGCAGGAACTTCCTGTCAACTAGTCGCAAGAGAAGGTAATTACGCAACATTAAGGCTGCGGTCCGGAGAAATGCGCAGAGTTCTCGTGGGTTGCCGGGCAACGCTTGGAGAGGTTGGCAACGGAGAACATAATCTGCGGTCTTTAGGTAAGGCGGGAGCGAAAAGATGGAGAGGTGTTAGGCCAACGGTTAGAGGTGTTGCGATGAACCCCGTTGATCATCCGCATGGGGGTGGCGAGGGCAAAACATCCGGCGGACGCCATCCGGTCTCACCTTGGGGTGTTCCCACGAAAGGATACAAGACCAGAAAGAATAAGAGAACGGATAGGTTGATTGTTCGTCGAAGAGGGAAGAGGTAACTAGGAGGCATTCG
>CACFPX010000057.1:0-3012 GCA_902568205.1 K189A clade bacterium
ATCGAAATAAACGGGATTGCGCATGTAATCGTGACCGTACAGGAGCTGGATAAAGTAAGAGAGTTTTATCGCGGACTGACTAAAGCTTTCTCGATGGAGTGCTTAGTTGATACGGATAGGATGTTTTATGCAGTCGGTTCTAGAACAGGATTGGGAGCGCGTCAGGGGCGCAGAGACGTGCCCTACGATCAGTACAACGCCGGACTTCACCACTTGTGTTTCAGAGCCAGGAATGAAGAGTCAATTGAAGAAGTGACTCAACTTGTTGAGAGCCTAGGTGGTGTCATTGTTCATGGACCCCAGAAAGACGAGTGGGCGCCGGGATACTATTCTGTTCTCTTTGAGGATCCATGCGGGACACGATTGGAAGTGAATTATGTTCCTGGAAAGGGTAATTTAGATGAAGAAATAGAGTTACCTTTGTCAGAAGAGGTACAAAGAAAATTAAGCACCGACTAGGGGAGAACGGATGAACTTTGATATTCCAGAGGAAATGCAGGCCTATCTTGAAGAACTAGACCAGTTCATTGAGAAAGAGATTAAACCGCTCGAAAATTCGGATGACAATATTCGTTTCTTTGATCATCGAAGAGAAGACGCGCGGACGGATTGGGAAAGAGGTGGGCTACCTAACGAAGAGTGGGAGCAGCTATTGCAGAAAGCAAAACGCCTAGCCGATGCTGCAGGTCACTATCGATATCCTTTTCCCAAAGAATATGGTGGTAAGGAAGGAACGAACCTAGGGATGGCTATTATCCGTGAGCATCTTGCGGTAAAGGGACTGGGTTTACATAACGACCTTCAGAACGAGCATTCCATAGTGGGTAACAACGTTGGTCTTTTGCTTATGATTAATTATGGGTCCGAATCTCAGAAAGCTGAGTGGATTGATGATTTGGCTGAGGGTCGGAGAGGTTTTGCCTTTGGTATCACAGAACCTGAACATGGGTCCGATGCGACGCACATGGAAACCCACGCGGAGCGTGATGGTGATGAGTGGGTGATTAATGGAGCAAAGACCTGGAATACGGGTATTCACAAAGCGAAATACGACCTTATATTCGCGCGGACTAGCGGAAAACAGGGTGACGGTGAAGGGATTACCGCGTTCCTTACACCGACAGATTCTGAAGGGTTCAAGGTCGAAGAGATGTTGTGGACCTTCAATATGCCAACGGATCACGGGCGCATTTCGATGCAGGACGTTCGAGTTCCAAATGATGCTATTTTTGGTGGAGAAGGGCGAGGCCTACAGGTAGTACAGCACTTCTTTAATGAAAATCGAATCCGACAAGCTGCATCTAGTTTGGGAGCAGCTCAATTTTGTATTAATGAATCGGTGGATTATGCGAAATCAAGGGCGCCATTTGGAAAACCTTTATCCACAAATCAAGGCATTCAATTTCCGCTGGTTGAGCTGCAAACTCAGTGCGAGATGGTACGGGCACTCATTCACAAGACAGCCTGGCAGATGGACGAGTATGGCGCTTTCTCTGTATCGGATAAGGTTTCAATGTGTAATTACTGGGCAAATCGATTGTGCTGTGATTCTGCTGATCAAGCCATGCAAGTGCACGGTGGACTGGGCTACTCGCGACACAAACCATTTGAGCATATCTACCGACATCATCGTAGGTATCGTATTACCGAAGGGTCGGAGGAGATTCAAAAAAGAAGGGTAGCAGGGTACATGTTTGGCTTCATGAACCAGCGTGCGCCTAAAGGCGTGAGAGAAGAGTAGTCCGCAATATGAGCGGTTTTGACGAAAAATTAGAATCTACTCTGTCAAAGGTGTTTTCTGGATTCGATAAACTCTTAAAGGCAGAACGACTTTCCGGTGGAGCTAGTCAGGAAACCTACCGCCTCAATGTTGAGATTAATGGCAATGAAAAAGTTCTAGCGATGAGGCGATCGGCGGGTGGTGAATTTGTAGACCCCTCGCCTGGGCATCCTGGTCTTGCTGCTGAGGCGCAGTTAATGCGAAGCGCATTGCAGACAGGGGTTCCAGAACCGGAAATCTACTATGTGCTAGAGCGTGAGGACGACCTAGGGGATGGGTTTGTCATGGAATGGTTAGATGGAATCACTCTTGGGGCCAAGGTCGTCCGCGATCCAGAGTTAGACGAAATTCGCCCTACCTTAGCTCGTAAAAGCGGGGAGGTCCTGGCCAAAATACACGCGATCGATTTGGAAGAAACTGGTTTGACTTCATATCTCGACGCAATAACGCCCGCCGAATACGTAGAACAAACATGGGCTCGTTATCGGGAATTTGAAACTGCGCAGCCTATGATTGATTATGCGGGTCGTTGGTTGGTTGACAATTTACCAGGTGAGTATTCGCCGAGGCTTGTTCACAACGATTTTCGCAATGGCAATATTATGTTTGATCAACAAGGCATTGTTGCAGTACTTGATTGGGAAGTCGCACACATCGGTGATCCGATGAGGGATCTTGGCTGGATTTGCACTAATTCGTGGAGGTTTGGGCGTTCTGATTTACCTGTAGGTGGTTTTGGTGACTACGAAGATTTGTTTGCTGGCTATGAAAGTGTATCTGGTAGAGAGGTAGATAGAGACAGAGTTCGGTGGTGGGAAGTTTTTGGTTCTTTTTGGTGGGCCATCGGTTGTCTGGGCATGGCTGAACACTATCGTACGGGTCCAGATAAAACGGTTGAGCGACCAGCGATTGGTAGGAGAAGTTCTGAGTGTCAGGTGGACTGTGTCAATTTGTTGATACCAGGCAATGTTGAACTCGTTGCAACTGAGACTGAACATGGTTCGAATGAGATGCCAAGGATGGAAGAATTGTTGGTCAGCGTTAGGGATTTTCTTCGTGAAGAGGTCATGCGAGAAACCCAGGGAAGAACTAATTTTTTAGCTCGAGTTGCGAGCAACTCACTAGATATAGCCATACGAGAGCAATTAATGGGATCGAGGCTCAAAGAGGGGGAGGTTAAACGGCTTAATAAGGTAGTCCATGGGGATGGAACACTCGATGAACTGCGTTGG
>CACFPX010000058.1:0-2811 GCA_902568205.1 K189A clade bacterium
TAAATTCTAACCTTTACGAAGTCGTTAGGCACTAGCTAAAGCAGTTCTAACAAAACAATCAAATATCGTTAACTGCCAATAGCTAGAAAAACGGCTCCCGCAGTCATAACGGGAATAATCGAATCAATACGATCTAGCAACCCCCCGTGACCGGGCAGAATGGATCCTGAATCTTTTTTACCATGTACACGCTTGACCACACTTTCAACCAGATCTCCCAGTACAGCAAAAAAGGCCAACGGAATTATAATCAAGTAACCCAGATGATTGTCGCTGACAAAGACAAAATTCAAAATACCACAAATAACTAAACACGCGAAAACACCCCCTGCTAACCCCTCTATGGTCTTGCCTGGACTGACCTTGGGGGCAAGCGGCGTTTTTCCATATTTACGACCCACGAAATATCCCCCCGCGTCAACAGAAGTGGTTAAAGCGAGCAGCCAAAAGAACCAAAAGTAGCCGTCCGCACTTTCTCGGATTGCAAGAACGCTAAAGGCGGCACCCGACAGCACCAGAGCTCCCAGGACAGACGAAGTGTATCTTTTGCGAAAAATCCACGAACCTCGCGGATAGAAAACCACCGAAAGTATCGCCCAAACCCAGAGGAAAAAGGAGAAGTAGATTAGAGGCTCTCTAGCTAAGCCACTCATAAAATAGGCCAGGCATCCAAGCAAATAGCAACTCACGCAAAAAATACGAGCCAACTTTTGAGATATGCCAACCAGGCCGCACAGTTCGAAAAAGGCCATCCCAGTGACCAAGACAATCGTTAACCCAAACCAAAATTCAGCCAAAAACAGCGTCGCGCTCCCGATCGCCAACGCCAGGAGTAAGGCGGTAAGAATTCTGGTTATCAATTTAAAGAGTACTCAATTCGAAACTAATAGCCTTTGATGGGTTATTAAATTTGCATCAAATCTGTTTCTTTCGTCGCCAACAATTGGTCTACTTCGGATATTCTAGAATCGGTAATTCCTTGGACTCGCTCTTCTCCTTTTCTCCCATCATCTTCAGCAATCATTTTTTCTTTCACGAGCTCTTTACAGTCCGCGATTGCATCCCGTCGGATATTTCTTATCGCTATACGCGCGTTCTCCGCCTCTGTTTTTGCGACTTTTGCAAGGTCTCTCCTGTTTTCCTCGGTCAAAGGCGGCAACGGGATTCTGATAATATCTCCTGTGGTTACGGGAGTGATCCCCAAGTCACTTTTAAGGATTTCTTTTTCAATGTCAGGGATGATGGTCTTCTCCCAGGGCGAAACCACAAGCGTTCTCGCATCTTCGACAGATATACTTGCTACCTGAGAAAGTGGCGTGTCCACGTCATAGTAATTTACGGAGACCCCGTCTAACAGATTGGGATTGGCTCTTCCTGTTCTAATCCTCGAAAATGCTTGTTGAAGCGAATCGAGTGTTTTGCCCATCCGCTCATCCGCATCGGTTATGACTTCATCTAACATTCTCTCTCCTCCTGACTCGCCTTGATCGGTAAAGACAATTCAAAATTCAGCTAACTCTTGTACCAACGGGATCACCGTTCGCCGCCTTTAACAGGTTGTCTTCACTACCAATATTACAAACGATAATCGGCATTTTATGGTCTCGACAAAGCAAGACTGCTGTCATATCCATTACACTCAAATTATTTTCGATGACTTCATCAAAAGTTATCGCATCATATTTTTTGGCAGATCTGTCTGTCTTCGGATCCGAAGAATAAACTCCGTCGACATTAGTTGCCTTGACCACCACATCACATTGGAGCTCTATCGCTCTCAAACAAGCCGCCGTATCAGTGGTAAAAAAAGGATTACCTGTTCCACCCGCGAAGATTCCCACGCTGCCACTCGACAGCACCTCTAACGCATCATTTTTATCGTAGTCTTTAGCGACACCAGCAATCCCTAGAGCAGAAAATACTTTATTAACAACTTGGTTACGGTTGAGAAAAGAAGAGAGCGCCAATGCGTTCATTATGGTTGCAAGCATGCCCATATGGTCACCCACAACTCGATCATCACTTAGTTCAGCAAAACCGGACCCTCTCACTAAGTTCCCTCCGCCTAAGACCAAACCTACAGAATGGCCGACAGCAATCAACCTACTGATCTCTAAGGACAAAAAATGAAGAATTTTTGAATCAAACCCGAAACCCTGAGATCCTCCCAAAGCCTCTCCGCTTAACTTAAGCAGAACACGGGACAAAGCTAGCTGGAGTCCTTGAGTTGTGCTGCAACTTCCGCCGCGAAGTCCTCTTCCTTAGCCTCTATCCCTTCCCCTACCTCAAGTCTGCAAAACGACAAGATCTCGCAGCTAGCTTCTTTGAGAAGATCGCTTATTTTCTTATCCGGCTCTTTGACAAAGGGTTGGTCTAACAAACTGACTTCACTGAGAAACTTTTTGATACGGCCATCAACCATTTTCTCAACGATCTCCTCGGGCTTGCCCGACTCCTGCGCCTGAGACAGGTAAATTTCTCGTTCTTTATTAACGGTTTCTTCAGAGATATCCTCGCTTCTTATAACCATCGGGTTTATCGCGGTTATATGCATAGCTATATCCCGGCCCAGATCTGACTTGATACTATCCAGTGCAACAAGACAACCCTTTAAATTATCGCTGTGAAGATAAGCTGCTACACAACCACCCTCAGGAGCTGAAAGCCTCTCCGCTCTTCGCACCGAAATATTCTCACCAATCTCCTGCACCAAAGTCTCTCTTTCCTCATCCAACCCTGATTCCATTAACGTCGTTAAATCGTCTTCCGAGTTGTATACCGCATCGGCAACCTTAGATACGAAGGAGATGA
>CACFPX010000059.1:0-2577 GCA_902568205.1 K189A clade bacterium
TTTGGCAGTCATCAGACCGTTTTCTAGGTTGATTCTCAGAAAAATGCTTGCCTTGGGTGTCGCGAATTCAAGGTCTAGGTCCATCCAAATTCTAATGTTTTTGTTCTGGTCAAATTGCTGTATCGGCTTGTCATCGCTGTCGAACAAAACCAAATTCTCTGGAAGAAAAGGATTGGCCTTGGGTAAGAATAATTCATCGGTTTGAAGTAAGGACAGATCGATATGATTTTTCTTAAGGGTATAAGGGACTTCAAACCACTTTTCTATATTTTCGGTTGGAGCTTCTGGGCTAATCACCTCAATCAATACGTTGTCTCTCCTTAGGTAAGAGACTAAATCGGAAATAAGCTCGGCATCAAATTGATTCATCAAATAAGAGGAGGTAATGATCTTTTCTGGTGGGTAGTATTGAAGATTCGGGGCAAGTCTAGATACGTACTGCAGTGCTCCGGTTTTTTCCTGGAATTCAAAAGCTAGATTAGCCACGACTGCTTGCTCATTGTAAAGCCATTCGAGCGGTTCCTGCTTTTCTAATATCTCGATGTATTGAAAAAGCAGGGAAGTTATTTCGGGAACGTGCAAAGAACCTTCTTTGGTAAGTGAGATAGAGACGTTAATTGAGCTATTTGTGCGGTCTATTGCTCCAGCGCCTGCGCTCAAAGATTCAATCCAGCCATAAGAGTTAAGAAGCTTATGCAGGCTGCCGTTCCCTTCATGACCTAGTAAATTTGTGATGTATTGTTCAGGTTTGACACTTGTTGTGTTCAAAATACTAGGTATGGGGAAACTGTAATCTACTTTGTATTTGTTCTTGATAGGTTTTGAATAAATGGTTATTGGCAATTCACTAGAAAGTAGCATCTCCTGATCGATCGGGGCATCTCCAAGCTCTCTATTGGGGATTAAGCGGACTAGTGGTTCGATCCAGTTCCGCATCTCAGCGATGGATTCGTTAGATAAAACTACCACGCCCATTTGATCAGCTGAGTACTGCTCCATCTGAAAGTTCTTTAACTCTTCTTTTACGTCGCCGGATAGCGTATCGAGAGACCCTATAGAGAATTTGCTGCCTGCATATCCAGGATTCATTGCAAGTTTACTAGTCATGAATTGGCGCCAGCTATCTTCCTTTTTCTGCATCTGGTACTCCGAATGCACCGCGTTTTTCTCGCGATCTACGTATTCATCTGACAGTAAGGGGTTGATGAAGAAATGAGCAAATCGATCTAGACCTTCTTTGAAAGCTGAATTCTTGATATCAAAAAAGTAGTTCGTATGATCACTTGCTGTATAAGCGTTGGTACCTCCTCCATTGGCATTGATAAAGTTCTGAAAGCTGTCCGGCTCGGGGTATTTCTCTGTTCCGATAAAGAGCATATGCTCAAAAAAGTGAGCCAGGCCCTGCCTATTATTAGGATCATGTAAACTTCCTCTAAAGACAGCAAAAGATGCGGCGGATTTTTCTGCTTCCGGGTCGGAGATCAGGACCATCTTCAGTTTGTTGTCGAGTAATAAATATTGATATTCGCGATCGTCGTTGGGGCTTTTGTTCACTTCTACCTTCGCTTTAGTTGGACTTTGTGAGCAGGAACTCGCCAATAACATCAGAAGGAAAATAAAAGAAAATGAGAGAATTGGCTTAAGATGAGTCATTTTTCGATAACCTTTACGTGTATCTATTGCTACTGCGACATGCTGAATTGCGATTATATAAGAATCTCGCATAGATTGACGGATATGTTCGCCAATTTCATTGAAAGTGGCTTCTACAATATATAATGAAACGATGAATCTGACTCTACCTCCAGGTGCCTCGGCTTTCCGCAAAACCGTAGTAGCTTTTATCGAGCAACATTGGAACGAGTCAGAATTAGTCGATCTTTCGAGACCGGTTTCCCCGGCTCGCAAACGGTTTCTGCAGAAGAAGCTAGACGACTGGTATAACAAGATTTTCGATGAGGATTGGTGTTCAGCGGGCCTTAATGAAGACCTTTTTGGCGGGAACTTAGGGTCTATGCAATGGTACGTTTGGGTTAGCGAGTGCGGTTCACGTAACTTACCTTCACCTTTGAAACTTCCGGGGGTAGGTATAGTAGCGCCGATTGTCTTAGCCCTAGGTAGCCATAAACTAATTAAGGCAGTGTTACCGGGTATTCGTAATAACGAAGTAGCTTGGGGGTTAGCCTTTTCGGGTAGTTGGCAAAATCAGGGCGACTTGAAATTAAAAACTAGCCCCAGCGGAATCTTTTTAACCGGTCGCGTGGTGGTGGCGCATATGGGTGGTAAAAGCGACTGGGTGTTAGTTATTCACTCTGAAGATGGTGCTCGCAATCTGCTCTTCGTTGAAACCAGTAGATTATCTTTCGAGAGTCTATCCGATGATGTCGGTTTGGCATTCACTTCGTTCTCGGAGCTTGTTTTCGATGGAGAAAGGATAGATGAACAACAGGTATTTGAGATCTCAAGTGCTCCAGACTGGGAGAAGGTTTTAGACTATAGCATTAACAATTATCTGTTTTATCAATCGCCTTTGTACTTGAGGCAAGAGACAAAAAAGTTAAAAGATTTGTATCGTTT
>CACFPX010000060.1:0-2557 GCA_902568205.1 K189A clade bacterium
GGTCACGACTGCGTTGTAGGTGATAATGTGATCATGGCAAACAACGCGTCTTTGTCAGGTCACGTAGAAGTGGGAGATCATGCTAACTTTGGAGGTTACTCGGGTGTTCCTCCGTTTCGAAAGATAGGCTCTTATAGTCATATCGCGGCGTTTAGTCTTGTGTTGAAAGACGTACCCGCATATATGACTGTTGCCGGAAACCCTGCCTATGCGGTTGGTTTAAATATAGAAGGGATGAAGCGTCGAAACTATGATTCAAAGACGCGAGCGGCGATAAAAGAAGCACATAAAGTTGTTTATAGAAAGGGCCTACGTCTGGGAGAGGCTATAGAAAACATCGCGCAGTTAAGAGAAGACTTCCCCGAAGTAGGTGTTTTTGCAGAATCTTTAGAAGCTTCTAGTGTCGGTATTATTAGGGGGAGAGGATATTCTTCTTCGGACGCATAGATTGACTGATCCAGCTGGATAGCGAATTGGGGCAAGGCCTTTGCCAAAAAAATTCACCATAGGAATTGTTGCAGGCGAGTTGTCAGGGGATTCCTTGGGTAGCGGGCTTATGGCCAATCTAAGAACTCAGTATCCGAATTCAGAATTTACCTTTTTGGGTATCGGGGGCCCCAAGATGTTGGGCCTCGGGCTCGAGTCCTTAGAAAAAATGGATAACTTGTCCATAAACGGATTTCGAGAGCCTATTCTTCGATTACCCTACTTGATCAGGTTGCTTAGATTCTTGGTCGAACAATTTCGGGCTAGAAAAATAGATGCTTTCGTGGGCGTGGATTTTAACGTGTTCAATTTTCTCATTGAAAAAATTTTACATAAAAGAGACGTTCCAACAGCTCACTATGTAAGCCCATCCGTTTACGCTTGGAGGGCAGGGCGAGCAAAAAAGATAGCTCGATCCACAGACCTTCTTTTTTGTTTGTTTCCATTCGAGCCTCAGTTTTATCGAGGGCTTGATATAGAAGCTCATTTTGTAGGACACCCGCTAGCAGACAACATCTCATCGGGCCTCAATTTTAATGGCGATAAAGAAGTCGCAAGAAGTCATCTTGGGTTGTCAAAAAACATTATGGTTGTGGCTTTGTTGCCGGGGAGCAGAAAGAGTGAAATTGGCTATATGCTGGACACGTTTTTAGAGACAAGCAGACGGCTTAAGGAATCTCATAAGACCGTCTCTTTTGTCGTGCCCTGTGTGAGTGAGGAAATTCAAAAGCAAATTGACGACCAAATCGCTTCGGCCAATCTTGGGGGTGTTTCTACCTATGTAGGTGAGGCCAAAATAGCGCTATTAGCTTGTGATGTTGTTTTATCGAAGTCAGGCACGGTGACTCTTGAGGCTGCTCTCTTCAAGCGCCCAATGGTAGTCGCGTATAAGTTGGGCCGGCTCACTCATTTTTTATTGCGGTTTTTAGTGAGGAGTCGATACTTTGCGCTGCCCAACCTAATTTTAGATAGAGAATTGGTTCCTGAATTTATTCAAAAAGACGCTACGCCGGATAACCTATGTGCAGCCCTCTTGAGGGAGCTTAAAAGGTTTGAAGATGACTCTGGTTATTTAGATGGATTGGAGTCTGTCTGCGATTCGTTGCGCAAGAACGCAAACGCTCAGGCAGCAAAGATTTTTCATGAGTTTTTGGAAGCCAGAGTCAAATGAAGATTGATCTGGAAAATTGATAATCTATGGACGCTCCACAAATAGATGATGATCGCACTTTGGTCGGCATTGACGAGGTCGGTATTGGTTGTCTTGCAGGTCCTGTAGTAGCTGCCGCAGTGATACTTGATCCTGCGAATCCTATAACCGGAATAACAGATTCAAAAAAAATTTCTGAACGAAAGAGAAAGTTTCTTGCAGATCAGATTAGGGTTAACGCTGTTGACTGGGCGATAGGTCAAGCAAGCGTATCCGAGATAGATCAGCACAATATTTTGCGAGCCAGTCATCTTGCAATGCAGCGAGCCTACGGCGGTTTAAAGTCTGACGCGACTTTGGTTTTGGTTGATGGCAATAAGTCTCCCTACTTCCCTGTAGAGTCAAAAGCTGTCATAAAGGGAGATGAGACGGTGCTCGCAATTGGAGCGGCCTCAATCATGGCTAAGGTCTTTCGAGACGGCTTGATGGAGGAGTTGGGAAAGAAATATCCGGCGTACGATTTTGAAAAGAATAAAGGATATCCTACGAAGTCGCATATGCAAACGCTCGGGGCTATTGGACCTTGCGCACAACATAGAAACAGTTTTGCACCAGTTATGAATTGGGACAAAAGAAGCCACTAGTTGGTCTTGTTTTTCAGAGTTTCAAAGGGGATTTTGAGTGGAGATGATATTCGGTGACTGATTTCGTGCATTTGCATGTGCATAGTGAATACTCTATTTCCGATGGCTTGTTGACTATGAAATCGATAAGCCAGTTATCTAATGAGCGAAGGCTTTCAGCCCTGGCTTTAACTGATAAATCAAACTTGTTTGCGTTTATAAAGTTTTACGAAATGTCAATTAATGCAGGCATCAAACCGATCGCTGGGATTGAGCTTCAGGTTGAATCTTCAGTCGG
>CACFPX010000061.1:0-2329 GCA_902568205.1 K189A clade bacterium
GGTAAAGTCAAGAAGAGTGGGCGGAGCGACCTATCAGGTCCCTGTGGAAGTCAGGCCGTCACGAAGGAATGCGCTTGCAATGAGATGGCTTGTGGATAGCGCTAGAGGGCGCTCTGAAAAGACAATGGCGGCTAGATTGGCTGGCGAGCTTCTCGATGCCTCTGAAGGCCGAGGTTCAGCGGTTAAAAAGAGGGAAGATACTCATAAGATGGCAGAGGCTAATAAAGCTTTTGCGCATTATAGGTACTAAGATTCTGACTTTTTAAGGTACCGCCTTTGTCTCGGAAAACTCCAATAGATCGTTACCGGAATATCGGCATTGTTGCTCATGTCGATGCAGGTAAAACGACGACTACGGAAAGAATATTATATTACACAGGAATTTCTCATCGTATGGGTGAGGTGCATGATGGCGCGGCCATCATGGATTGGATGGAGCAAGAACAAGAGCGTGGTATCACTATAACTTCAGCAGCCACTACATGTTTTTGGAAAGGAATTGATGCAGGCGGTCAAGAGCATAGAATCAATATCATTGATACGCCTGGTCACGTTGACTTTACGATTGAAGTGGAGAGAAGCCTACGCGTACTCGATGGAGCTGTAGTTGTATTTTGTGGCACATCCGGTGTCGAGCCTCAATCGGAGACGGTCTGGCGACAAGCTTCCCGGTATTCGGTACCTCGTGTCGTTTTTGTTAACAAGTTGGATCGGCAAGGCGCTGATTTTTTTGCTGTCGTTCAGCAGATTAAAGATAGGCTGGGCGCGCGTGCTGTACCTATTCAAATCCCGATTGGCAGCGAGGAGAATTTCTCAGGCGTTATAGACTTAGTTAATTCAAGAGAAATAGTCTGGCAGAATGATGATCAACAGGGCCTTAGTTTTGAAATAAGAGAAAATCCAGAGATAAGTAATTCGGAAGAGTTTCAGTATTGGCGAAATGAGTTGATTGAGGTCGCGGCGGAAGCAAGTGAAAGTCTTATGGACAAATACCTGGAGATTGGAGAGTTATCGCCTGTTGAAATAAAAGAGGGTCTGAGACTGAGAACTATTGACAATGAAATTGTTCCAGCGCTTTGTGGATCAGCTTTTAGAAACAAGGGAATACAGCCACTTCTTGATGCGGTTACCGATTTTTTGCCAGCGCCTAATGACAAAAACGCGATAGAGGGTCAAGGAAAAGGAGATATTTCTGAATTAAGATCACCCGAGGATGATGAACCATTTTCTGCTTTAGTGTTCAAAATAGCAACAGATCCATATGTGGGAACACTCTCCTTTTTTAGAGTGTACTCTGGCGTCTTATCGGCAGGTGACCAAATTTTCAATTCTTTCAAGAAGCGGAAGGAAAGGGTCGGTAGAATGGTGCAGATGCACTCGAACAATAGGGAAGAAATTAAAGAAGTTAGGGCGGGCGATATAGCTGCAGCGATCGGTTTAAAGAACATTGCTACTGGAGAAACTCTTTGTGATGCGAATCGTCCTATATTATTGGAGACTATGGATTTTCCCGAACCAGTGATTTCCGTGGCAGTAGAGCCTAGAACGGTTGCGGATCAAGAAAAACTTTCAGATGCTTTAAGTAAACTTGCTCAAGAAGACCCTTCATTTAAAGTGAACAGCGACGAAGAGACTGCTCAGACGATTATTTCGGGGATGGGAGAATTACACTTGGAGGTTTTGATTGAGAGGATGAAACGGGAGTTCGGAGTAGAAGCCAACATTGGTAAACCGCAAGTAGCTTATAGGGAAACCATAAAATCTCCTTCTGAGGCTGAAGGGAAATTTATCAGGCAAACGGGCGGCAAGGGACAGTATGGGCATGTTGGTTTGCGAATTGAACCTTATAAGAATGATAGCGGCGATTATGACTTTGAATGTGTTAATGAGGTTGTGGGCGGGGTGATTCCCAAAGAATATATACCTTCCGTTGAAAGGGGTGTCATCGAACAAATGCAAAACGGTGTGGTTGCGGGATATCCATTGTTAGGGATACGCGCGACGCTTGTAGATGGCTCCTTCCATGACGTTGACTCTTCTGAAATGGCTTTTAAAATTGCGGCTTCGATGGCCCTAAGAGAAGCAGTCTTGAAAGCAAATCCAATAGTCTTGGA
Organism: K189A clade bacterium; assembly: GCA_902568205.1. GTDB lineage: Bacteria > Pseudomonadota > Gammaproteobacteria > Pseudomonadales > Azotimanducaceae > UBA4421. The sequence continues at coordinate 2,115 of CACFPX010000061.1, forward strand.
ACCTATTATGATGGTTGAAGTTGTGACTCCAGATGAACATATGGGTGATGTGGTTGGAGATATAAACAAAAGAAGGGGTATGATTTCTGGAATGGATGAAAACCCTTCGGGGAAGATTGTGAAGGCTGCCGTTCCACTGTCTGAGATGTTTGGGTACTCGACGGACCTGCGATCCAAAACACAAGGTAGAGCAACGTATACTATGGAATTCTCTA
>CACFPX010000062.1:0-2305 GCA_902568205.1 K189A clade bacterium
GATGGCTGGGAGTCTCGGCGAAGCTATGGAAGAAACTCACGATTAAATGGAGAGGAATATTTCGATTGGACTATTTTGCGTATGGGGGCTCGGGGGACCATTCAAGGGTTTGATATAGATACAAATCACTTTCGTGGTAACGCTCCGGACTATGTTGCTATAGATGCCATTAACACCAAAGGCGAGCCTAATGGAAAATCTGGATGGATCGAAATACTGCCAAAAGTAGCAGTGCAACCTCACAGTCAGAACATTTTTGGCTGCGATGACGATCGATGCTGGACTCACCTTCGATTAAGGATTTATCCAGATGGTGGGGTTGCGCGTTTTCGAGCATATGGTAACGCCATGATCGCAAAACAAGATTTTGTTGAGGGTGAGTTGGTGGACCTAGCATCTGTTATTAACGGTGGTCAAGGAATTGATGCGAGTGACCGGTTTTTTAGTTCACCTACTAACCTAATAATGCCTGGTAGAGGAAAGGATATGGGTGACGGCTGGGAGACTAAGCGGCGTCGTGACTCAAATAACGATTGGGCGATCGTTAGACTTGGGATTACAGGTACGATTCGAAAGGTTCTTGTGGATACAGCGCATTTCAAGGGTAACTATCCGGACAGGATGAGCTTGGAAGCTATCAATTTAAAAGTGGAGACAGATCTCCATAACTCCAATCAATGGGAGACCGTGATTGACGAGTGCCCACTATATCCGGACCGGGAACATATTTATGTGGAACAGGTTCTTACAGATGACAGCTGCCAATATACGCATGTAAGACTAAATATATACCCTGATGGAGGTATCAGCCGGCTCAGGATTTTAGGTATGCCAGATTGGAACACGGTTCCTTGACCTTAACGGAATTGAACAAGGTAGATTCTAAGAGCGCTGGGTTGTTCTTTAGGCAGTGTTGTACTTCATCGATGTGGGTAGAGCAGATGGTGACGGGTAGACCATACAAAGATAGAAGTCGTTTGAGAGATTACGCTGACTATTGTTGGGGGTTATTATCGGAATGTGATTACCTAGAAGCATTTGATGGACATCCCAAGATCGGAGACGTCGAATCCTTAAAGAATAAATTTAACGGGTCCAAGGATATAGCGAAAAATGAGCAATCTAGTGTCGCTGAAGCGAATATTGAAACGCTAGAGAGCTTGTCCATAGGGAATGCTGAATATGAAAAAAAATTCGGTTTTATTTTTATTGTTTTTGCTTCTGGAAAAAGTGCTGAAGAAATGCTGAACATCTTAGAGGACCGTATTGCAAATAGTCGATCAGAAGAGATTGCTACTGCTGCAGAGGAGCAGCGTCTCATTTTTCAGTTGAGATTGAGGAATTTGCTTTGAGCCAGATCACCACGCATATACTTGATGTCTCCAGAGGTTCTGCTGCTTCTGGGATAAAGGTAGAACTGTCACGAATCGATGCGGAAGGAGTTACCTTTATCGGGGAGGGGATCACAGATGCTTCTGGCCGTATTGGCGATTTTCTTAACAGTGACCAAATACTTGATGCCGGTGAATACCAGTTAACCTTTGAGATCGAAGCTTTTTACCAAGAGTTGTCACAAGATCCATTTTATCCAAGGGTGAGCGTGGTTTTTCGAATAACCGCTGATGGACAGCACTACCACGTACCCTTATTACTTTCTCCTTTTGGGTACACAACTTATCGAGGAAGCTAATGAAGAATGTTAGTTTAAAACTCGAGCCCATATCATCTGGGCTTTTTTCTGATTTTGGGCAAATAATCCATGAAACGCGGGTTGATGAATTTGTCTCGATCAATCGCGGCTATACCAAAAAATTTGCCACCGACACGGTAATCGATACTGATGAGGAGGGCGGCAAACCAACCATCAGTATTTATGAAACACAACCCATTGGCTTACCTTTTCGACTCAGGGAAATGGAGCGTCACCCCTTAAGTAGCCAAACATTTATTAAAATTGATCCTAACCCTTCAATAGCTATTGTGTGTAAAGCAGGCGAATTTGAGATTGATGATCTAAAAGCCTTTTTAGTGGGGCCCAAGCAAAGTATCAGTTTTGGGAAAGGTACCTGGCACCATTTTAATCTCTGCTTAGATGCGCCTACGCGGTTTATTGTGATTGAGCGTGAGGGACAAGGTCTTAATTGCGATGAGTTCCATATTCCCGATGACGTAACAATAACGATAGAGCACTGAGTTACTGTGATACCAAGATGCTTCAAGTTCACCTAGCTAGCATATTGCATTTCTTGGAAGACCCCGCAAAAAGTGGGGAGGAAGATTCTTATCGTTACTATTCCGACGGTGC
>CACFPX010000063.1:0-2165 GCA_902568205.1 K189A clade bacterium
AACCAGGAAGAAAAAAGCAGGTGGTCGCGGGGACAATTGTGAATTTGAGAACTACAAAGGGCAGGGGCGGAAACACAATGTGTTTTATGATCCTAGACGACAAAAGTTCTCGGATTGAGGTAGCGGTCTACGCCGATCGATACGAAAAATACTCGAGGCATTTGTCGAAAGACCAGTTAGTTATCGTTGAGGGTGAATTGACCAATAATGATTATGGCGAAGGTTTGTCAGTGAAAGCGGATAAGATATTAGACATAGACGAAGCACGATCACTATATGGTCGGGGCCTGTTTCTGGACCTCTCTGCAGGTATTATTCCAGAGGATTTTAATTCGAAACTTAAAGTCCTTCTGTCGCCACATCGGCAAACCAATCAAGGTTCGAGAGTAAATATTAGATATGGCTTGACCGAAGCCGAGGCCACGCTCTCCTTGGGCGAGAATTGGAAGGTAAACCCTAGTGATGAATTACTTGGCTCCTTGAAAAGAGAGTTCGGGGAAAAACGGGTTAAGATAGATTATATCTAGTACCTTGGGGCAAGAATCACGTGCACATTGTGGAGCGAGCGCTTTATGAATTTGTTCATTCGAAAAGCCCTGAAAGGATTTGCGTAGCCTATAGCGGGGGCGCTGACTCAACAGCTTTGCTTGTCGCGTTGAGCAATGTCGTAGATGTGAAACGTATATTGGCACTGCACGCAAACCACCGATTACAAGTTAACTCAGAGCTTTGGGAAAAGCACTGTATTGAACAATGTAATAAATTGGGTGTTGAGATCGAGGTAGAAAGATTGGAGGTCCCTGCAAAGGGTAACACTGAGGCGAGCGCCCGGGCAAAAAGGTATGCTTTTTTTTCCCGGTTTTTAGACACCGGAGATTTTTTATTGTTGGGTCATCACCATCAAGACCAAGTAGAAACTAGTCTTATGCGAGTTTTCCAGGGGCGAGGCTTAATACAGATGCCCCAGCAACGGATTTTAGGTAAAGGAACGATAGGAAGGCCTTTGCTTAAACTCACTCGGGCAAGTTTGATGGAGTATCTGTCCCAACGAGAGTGTACTTGGGTAGAAGATCAGAGCAATTCGGATCAATCCTTTGATCGAAACTACATTAGATCAACAATTTTGCCAGCGGTAGCTAAGAGATGGCCCAATTACCTAAAAGCTCTCGACAGAGTAATCACCTACGATAGAGACAAAGACGCCATTTTGAGGAACTACTTCAATAGTCTTATTGATCCAGTTGACCTTAAGGTTTTACCCAGTGGAATTAGCGCCAAAATTGCTTGGGTTCGAGGCTATATCGAAAGCAGAGGTCATTATGGTAGCAGTGATAGGCAAATTGAAGAGTTTGTCAAAAATCTCAACAAATCAAATACAATAACGATGGGCCTCGATTCTGCTGTACTTGGGGCATATAAACGTCAGCTATTTTGTGAGCCAGCGATTGAGAAAATCGAGACAGAAGTCGAAGTTAGCAGGATCCCTTTCAATATAGATCTAGGTTGGTCTGAACTGATTGTGGAAGAGGTAGATTGCATTGCTGAACATTGTTTTTATGCTTCCGGGAATTTGAGCGTAAGGTTTGGTTCACTAGCAAAGAAAGTAAGCACCGATGGTGGCAAAGACCGAAGATCAGTTTCAATAAAAAAATTACTTAGTGAAAAGGCTGTGCCACCATGGAGGAGACTGAATTACCCGATGATTTACGCAGACGATTATTTGGTATGTGTCCCTGGTGTGGCTATAGATTCAAGCTTTCGAAAAGAACCGAAAGAAAGAGTCAAAATTTATAGGGCAAACTTTTTAAGTAAAATGAGCGTTAATATCGTTTGAGGTCATCAATCCCATTTGTTAGTGTTTAAATCCATCTCGTAAGAATTTTTGCTCAGCTGGCACGGCATAAGGGTTTTATGTTCTCGATACTTGATGGTTCCTCATGACGCGGTTTGTCTTTGTAACAGGCGGTGTCGTCTCCTCCATAGGGAAAGGACTCCTAACTGCTTCGTTAGCTTCACAACTCGAAGCTAGAAAACTAAGTGTAAACATTCTAAAGATGGATCCTTATATAAACGTCGACCCTGGAACGATGAGCCCTTTTCAGCATGGAGAGGTGTTTGTTACAGCAGATGGAGCAGAAACGGACCTGGACCTTGGTCATTACGAG
>CACFPX010000064.1:0-2059 GCA_902568205.1 K189A clade bacterium
TCGAACTGATACAGATGCTGATGGGCGTCCCAATGATTGTGATGCGGATTGCCAGGCTATCGGAATGGCTGCAGATACCGATGACGACGGAGATGGTGTCGGTGATTCTGAAGATGGTTATCCCTTGGTTGCCATAGGGGATAGAACTGATACGGATGCAGATGGGCGGCCCAATGATTGTGATGCGGATTGCCAGGCAGCTGGAATGGCCGCTGATACCGATGATGATGGCGATGGTGTTGCCGACGAGTCCGACGCATTCCCATTAGACCCCACAGAAACGTTGGATACCGATTCAGATGGCATTGGTAATAATGCCGATACAGACGATGATAACGATGGCGTGGTCGATGCGTCTGATGCTTTGCCGCTTGATTCAAATACGCATACACTTCCTACCACAGCCGATCAGTCTCTTTCTTTGAATCTGCTACCACAAACCACCAACACGCTTACGGGTACGCTCACTTCTTCCTCCCAGGACAGTAGAGCGGTCACGTATAGCATAGTGAATAATGGTTCAACTGGAACGGCGACCTTGACTGATTCAAGTACAGGAGCATTTAGTTATTCGACCAGTGCGGTTAGTGTGGCAACTGACACGTTTACTTATAAGGTTAATGACGGTTTCGAGGACTCATCGGTCTCGACTATCTCCTTATCTCTCAAAACTGACCCCTTATATAAATACCAATGGCATTTAGACAATACTGGTCAAACAAATTTTGCGTCGACGGCGGGTATATCGGGAGAGGATATGAATATCGACGCGCAGATCGTTGCTGGAAGAACCGGAGCTGGTGTGACGGTTGCGGTGGTCGATTCTGGCCTTGAGCTTGCCCATGAGGACCTGGCCGCAAATATCGTGAGTGGTTCGCGAGATCTTGTTAATTCAGATGATGACCCCACGCCCACCTCCAATGGTGGTGATCATGGCACCAGTGTCGCTGGTATTATTGGCGCGGTAGGATGGAACAATATTGGGACGAGAGGGGTTGCCCCGAGTGCTTCGCTTAAAGGTTATAACTTTCTAGGGTCACAAACAATTTCAAACTGGACCAGCACTTTTGGAGGCGAAAGCTACTCATCTGACGTAGATATCTTTAACTATAGCGTACAATACTATAGACGATACTTTAGTGTTGCAGCGTCTGCTCATCAGACCACTTTTGATACCACATTACCGAGCCTCCGATCTGGAAAAGGCGCCATAATGGTTAAGTCTGCCGGTAATAATTTTGATGCAGACGCAGACTTTTATTCAGGTTCCAATACTTGTGGTAACGCTGCAGGGTTAGGCTTGAGTTGTCATGATGGGAACTTAGATCAGCAACATATCTACCCGACCGTTATAGTGGTTAGCGCTTTGGGAGCAGATGGTAAAAAGGCGAGTTACTCTTCGATCGGATCGCCTTTATGGGTTTCAGCTCCAGGTGGAGAATTTGGCGTTCACACTAGTTATATAGGTACTTCCGGAGATTATCTGGAGCCAGCCATCATGACAACGGATCTGTCTAGTTGTTCGAGAGGTTATGTGAGTCCTACTGGTGACGTTAAATATAATGCGTTTAATGACTTCACATCACCTCATGCAGAAAATAGTAGTTGTAATTACGCGAGCACTTTTAATGGAACGTCCTCTGCCGCGCCCAACGTGTCGGGTGTGATCGCTTTGATGCTTGAAGCCAACTCGAATTTGACCTGGCGAGATGTTAAACATATTTTGGCGACTACCAGTAAACAGGTAGATTCTTCTTTTTCTCCAGTCGCGGTGGACAGCATTACCTATCATAGCTGGATAACTAATGCGGCAGACCTTAAATTCCATAACTATTATGGGTTTGGTGGAATAGATGCTAACGCTGCCGTCAACGCGGCGGCGAGTTATACGGCTGGAAGTCTGGGCTCTCAGACTTACAAGACCTGGACGGCTTCGAGCACCTTAAACGCGATGATCTCAGAAGGGTCTATCGTATCGAATACCATCAATGTCTCCACATCAGGCACCGTCGAGTTGGTTCGAGTGCGGCTGAATATGAGTCATGCTAATCCAGCTGAA